>CASEQD010000023.1 GCA_949289935.1 uncultured Pseudomonadota bacterium
ATCCTCAATCTTATATTATTATTTCTAAAAAGTCAACTATCATTTCATCCCCCAACCCACATTTTTTTGACACAAATTTTCCCCGGAAATTCCTTCCCGAGGACACATAACAAAAAAAAGCGCCTGACTCCCGCCAGACGCTTCAAAAAAATCAATAATATACTTTATAAATTTTTAACCATTTTAGCAAACGTAATACCGCTTTCTTCAAAAATATCTCCTTCCTGATGAAAACCCAGGTGTTCATAAAAACCAACCACAGAAAGCATGGCATGCATAATCAAATGATGATACCCCGCTTCCTTCGCCCGTTTTTCGGCATATTTTACCAGCTCTGTTCCGATTCCTTCTCCCTGATATTTATCGTCAACCGCAACCTGCATCATTCTGATATTTTCATTATCCAGCGGAACCAAAAGCAAACCGCCCACCAAGCGGTCATCCAATTGTTCAATACACCCGACATGCAGATAATTAACCTCCTGCTGACGATGCATGTCCAAAAACTTTAACCCCAGAGGCTCGAGTAAAACTTTATATCGAAGCTCCACCAACTCGTCATACCTTGATGAGCCAAATTGTATATCAACCATTTTCCTCATCTGCGTGCCTCCTTTGCTGTAAACGATATAATAATACATTTAAGCATATTTTTTCGGCCGGCACAACACAATTATGTTGCCTAAAAACATTTTTTACACTATCTATAATCTGAAAACAAACAAAAACATAAGAAAGGTAAAGATGCCGGCTGATTTAAATTTAATTCGAAATTTTGCGATTATTGCCCATATTGATCACGGAAAATCCACTCTGGCTGACCGGATTATTGAATTTTGCGGCGGATTGCAACAACGTGAAATGCAGGAACAGGTGCTTGATTCAATGGACATTGAGCGGGAAAGAGGCATTACCATCAAAGCTCAGACGGTTCGTCTTAATTATAAAGCGGATGACGGCAAAACCTACCAGTTAAACCTGATTGACACCCCCGGACATGTTGACTTTTCCTATGAAGTTTCCCGTTCTCTGGCCTCTTGTGAAGGATCGGTTCTGGTTGTTGATGCCACGCAGGGGGTTGAAGCTCAGACTTTGGCCAATGTTTATCTGGCAATCAACAACAATCATGAAATCGTCCCTGTATTAAATAAAATAGACTTGCCTTCCGCCGACCCCGAACGTATCAAAAAACAAATTGAAGATGTCATCGGCATCGACGCCTCTGAAGCCATAGAAACTTCGGGAAAAACAGGTGCAGGCGTGCATGATTTGCTGGAAGCCGTCGTTCACCGGCTGCCCGCGCCGACCGGAAAAGAAGACGCGCCGTTAAAAGCGCTGTTAATCGACAGCTGGTATGACAGTTATCTCGGCGTAATCATTCTGGTACGCATTCATGACGGCATCATACGTAAAAAAATGCAAATCAGAATGATGTCAAACAATGCCGTTTACACCATCGACAAAGTCGGCATTTTTACCCCCAAAATGCAAGATGTCGAAGCTCTTTTTCCCGGCGAAGTCGGTTTTATCACGGCCAGCATCAAAAGCGTCGGCGACTGCCATGTCGGTGATACCATAACCGACAACAAAAATCCCTGTGCCGAAGCTCTTCCGGGTTTTAAACCTTCCGTGCCCGTTGTTTTCTGTTCAGTTTTTCCCGTAGACAGCAGCTCTTACGGATTGCTGAAAGATGCCCTGGCCAAGCTGAAGCTCAACGATGCCAGCATTGATTATCAAAATGAAAATTCGGCAGCTTTGGGACTGGGATTCCGCTGCGGCTTTCTCGGATTGCTGCATATGGAAATCATTCAGGAACGCTTAAGCCGCGAATTTGACCTTGATCTGATCACCACGGCGCCCTCCGTCGCTTACAAAATCAACCTCACGGACGGTTCGCAGATAACTCTACACAATCCGGCCGACATGCCCGACATCACCAAAATTGCCAGCATTGAAGAACCAATGGTCAGAGCCACAATTCTCGTTCCGGACGAATATCTTGGCAGCGTGCTCAAACTCTGCACCGAACGACGCGGCGAACAGGAAGATCTGACCTATGCCGGCAGCCGTGCCATGATTGTTTACAAAATTCCGCTCAACGAAATTGTTTTTGACTTTTACGACCGCTTAAAATCCATATCAAGCGGCTATGCCAGTTTCGATTATGAACTTATCGGCTATGAAGTTTCCGACTTGGTCAAAGTCCAAATTCTGATAAATGAAGAACCTGTCGACGCCTTGGCTTTTCTCTGCCACAGGGAAGAGGCGGAATCCCGGGGACGGCAAATTTGCGAACGCTTAAAAGATCTGATTCCCAGACACTTGTTCAAGATTCCGATTCAGGCCGCCATCGGCGGAAAAATCGTCGCCCGGGAAACAATTTCAGCCCTGCGCAAAGACGTAACGGCCAAATGCTACGGCGGAGACATCACCCGCAAACGCAAACTGCTGGATAAACAAAAGAAAGGAAAACAACGCATGCGTCAGTTCGGCAAAGTTGAAGTGCCGCAATCAGCATTCATTGAAGCCCTGCGCATTGGTGATAATTAAAACAATATGCCTAATGAACGCTTTGAGGCATCAGATTATTGAGCCTTGCCGCCCAAAAAGCATAATCTCTGCTCTTGGCGGCAGCCAGTTTTGTTCCATCTGCAGCATAAACAGACCACAAAAGTTTTCCATCGCAATTATCGCTTTTAATAAAAGCCACATTATCATCATTCCAGCGGCAAAGCTCAAGCTGCAGCTCTGCCGTCAGTTTTCTGTTTTGATCAAAATCCTTTCGTTTTTCCATTTTCAATCCTTTGAAAATAAAAATTCCCCGCAACATTTTTATATCAACAAAATTTTCTTAAATAAATGCTAATCTTCCCTTTTTCGTCTTCGTTATTTTTCAATTGCATAAAAAAAAATTATAGTTTATATAAGAAACAACAGCAAATATTTAAGGAAAAATTTATGAGTAAAGAAGAACTTCTTGAACTGACCGGCGAAGTAATCGAAAAACTTCCCAACGCCATGTTTCGCGTCCGTCTGGAAAACGGCGTGGAAATTTTGGCACACACTGCAGGAAAAATGCGCAAATTCAGAATCCGGGTAATGGTCGGCGACAAAGTCGATATTGAAATGACCCCTTACGATCTGACTAAAGGCCGCATCACCTTCCGCCATAAAGACTAAGAAAAATGCCGCTGTTTTCCGCAACGGCATTTTTTTTACAAATATTTGATACAGGCAAAACCGCCGACCAGCAGCAGCAAAAACAAAATCGACAACATGCCGAGATTCTTGTCAATAAAAGTTCTCATCGGCTCGCCATACTTTTTCAAAAGCCAGGCGACAAAATAAAAACGAATGCCCCTGCCTATAACTGAAGCTACGCCGAAAACCAACAAATCCATATGGACGACACCGCTGGCAATCGTAATAACCTTATAAGGAAAAGGCGTAACACCGGCACCGAAAACTATCCAGGCGCCCCATTCGTGATAATATCCCTGAAAAGTTTCAAATTGAGACATATAGCCGTAAAAATTCAAAATCGGTTTGGCAATCAGCTCATAACCGAATACCCCTATTCCATAACCGAAATAACCGCCAATGACGCTTGAAATTGTTGCCAGCCCGGCAATCCGCCAAGCTTTTCCCGGAGCGGCCAAAACCATCGGAATAAGCATGATATCCGGAGGAATCGGAAAAAACGAACTCTCCACAAAAGCCACTATAGCCAGAAAAAACATTGCTTTCGGCCCGGAAGCCATTTCAATCATCCAGTCATAACAACATCTGACAAAACCATGAAAATAAGAACTCAACT
Source organism: uncultured Pseudomonadota bacterium (assembly GCA_949289935.1). Lineage (GTDB taxonomy): Bacteria > Pseudomonadota > Alphaproteobacteria > RF32 > CAG-239 > HGM16780. The sequence goes on from CASEQD010000023.1 coordinate 3,818, forward strand.
TTTTCATCGCTGCAATCATAACGTCTCCTTACTTTGCTGAAGATAAGCCTCAAAAGTGTTTTCCAAAAGCATCGCCACGGTCATCGGACCGACGCCTCCCGGCACCGGCGTGATATACGAAGCGTTTTCGCAAACACCGTCAAAATCAACGTCACCGGACAATTTCCCCTCAACTCTGTTGATTCCGACATCAATCACAACCGCCCCGGGTTTAACCCATTCTTTCCGCACCAGCCCCGCACAACCGCAGGCAGCAACCAGAATATCGGCAGAGGCCGCCAGCGCCGCAAGATTTTCCGATTTGCTGTGCGCAATCGTAACCGTACAGTCGCACCCCAGCAACAACGCCGCCAAAGGTTTGCCGACAATATTGGAACGACCGATAATAACCGCATGCTTGCCGCTCAAATCCGGACTAACCGATTTTAACAGATGTAAAATTCCCTTTGGCGTTGCCGGAGCAAAAAAAGCCTTCCCCTGTGTCCACAATAAACCGGTATTATACAAACCAAAACCGTCAACATCCTTTTCCGGCAAAATCCGGCGCAACGCCGCCGCCGCATCCAAATGCACCGGAAGCGGAAGCTGAACGATTATGCCGTTCACGTTTTTATCTTGATTCAAACCGTCAATAAGACGATTTAATTCCGTCTGAAGCACATCCTCCGGCAAATGATAAATATCACAAACCATTCCAACTTTTTCCGCCGCTTTCTGCTTATTACGGTCATAAATCAGGCTGGCTTCGTCATTTCCGGCCAACACCACCGCCAAATGCGGCTTACCGGACAAACGGGAAACTCGTTCCGCCAACTCATCCCTAAGCTCTGCAGCCATTTTTCTTCCGTCAATAATTTTTGCCGTCAAAATTCACTCCGTCATTTCTTTCAAATAATTGACAACCATATTCACATTCCCAAAAATTTCAAATTTTTTATACCTGTCTGTTTCACCGCTGAGCAGGCGGACATTTGACTTTGCCACATGCAGCGCCTTTGCCAGAAAAGCGGTCAGCTCTTTGTTCGCCCTTCCTTTCTCAGGAACGGAAACGACACTTATCTTAAGATATTTCCGTCCGTCCGCCCCGCAAAAAACACCGCCTATTTTTGCCTCTTTGGAATTCGGAGAAATCCTTACCCAAAGCAAAACTCTGTCTTCCCTCTCCTCAAAAAACATTTTCTATCCGACCAGCAGCTGGGAAACTCTCAACAGCAGACGTTCCAAAAACATCAAAAACAGCAGCAGGATAAAAGGAGAAAAATCCAACCCCGAAATCGGAGGAACCTTGCTTCTGATTTTATCATAAACCGGCTGTGTCAGTTTTTCCAAAACCCGCATCAAAGTCTGCATAAAACGGTTGTTCATATTGGCAACGCCGAAATATGCCAGCCAATGCAAAACAACTTCAAAAAAAATAACATAAAAATAAATTCCGATTAATTCAGCCAAAATATACACAAAAGGTTCCAGCAAAACCCCCATTGATACGTCTCCCTAAAAAAATTATGCTTGTAAAGCGCCCCGTTCCTGAGCTTTTTTAAGCATCAGATACCTGTTCATATCAAAAGCTCTCGCTCTTGTTTTGTCATAATCATACTCGGGTTCTTTTCTAAGCGGTGCTTTTCGCCCGGACAAAGCCAACAGTTTCTGCTCAATACTTTCCCGGCTCTGCGGTTGTTTTTCTTCCTTTTTCATAACCAGCTGCTCAGCCAGACTTTCCCTGTAAATCTCCCCGGGTTCAGAAACTCGTCCGATATTTTCCAGCACATAAGCCGTATTAACATAAGCGGTATTATAAACATTCAACCGCCGACGGTCTTCCTCCGAAACAATCTGCCTGTTTTCTTTTACTTCTGAGGAAAGCAGAGTCAGATAATGCAGATAGACCTGAGTTTTGGCAAAATCCGCAGTAAAATTATTCTCATTTTCGGAACGTTCCTTTTCATCAACCCTGTCTTTGGTTGAATTTTCCACGGCGCTCCTTATTTCTCTCAACCGCAAAAGCTTCAGACGTAAAAAATCATATTTCTTTTTAACTTCCGGATTCTCCAGATTGCACCTCTGATAAAGAGATATACAGGTCATCAAATCGACCTCGCGCTGCTGAAAATTCTTCAACAAATCATGCTTATCATCCAAATCCTGAACCGTAACTTCTCCGTCATTCATATTTCCGATAACCGACTGCGCCTCGTCTATCCATCCGAAATACTCCCCTTCCGAAGAACTGCCGTAATCTGAAGATCCGGCATTGATAAGTTCAATATTATCGGCCACATATTCGCTCAAATCATCAATACGGATTTCTTCATTTCCGATTTTCAGCTTCACATTGTTCGGCTTGCTGACCAACTCATAAACAATCATCCGGCTTTCCTCGGCCGAAATACGCGGATATCTCCGTTCAACGGCCTTACGCACAAGATTTTTCGGCGTATCCAGCCGCGGATTGCCGTCCCGCAGCATCTGCATTTTACGGATTCGGTTTAACTTGTCTTCATTTTGGGAAACGTCCGCCATAATACTCTGTTCTCTCCGTTTTTTGCTCAAACTTCTTCAAAAATAAGCTTTCCGCGCTCCAGCCAGATAATCCTGTCAATAACCCAGTTGCTGATTTGCTGGATTTTTTCCGGAGTCAGCCCCATCGCTTCGCCGATGCGTCCGATTAAAAGCGTCTCCGCATCTGATAATTCATCATCGGAATGAGCCAGCATGCACATTTCTTTCACCAACAGCATGGCTGCTTTGCGGTTATTAATAAGCTTAACCTTCTCAATCAGCTTTTCTTCCGGGCAGTCTTTCCATATTTCGTCGAGCCTCTGCTCGGGAACGCCATAAGACAGAGCGGCATCTCTGACAAATTCTTTTTCTTCGCCGTCGACACATCCGTCAGCCCCGGCCACTTTTGCAAAAGCCGTCAAAAAAGCCAGTTTTTGATTTTCATCCAGTTCGGAAATAATTCTCATATCCTGCTCCAGCATGTTATTCTTCATTCCGTTGTTCCTCAAAATCTCTACATTTTGTATCGTAACAAAAATTTTTTTTCATTACCAGAATAATTTTACGTCTTTTAAAATATTTCCGGCAAACACAAGAAATAATGCAAATAACATTTGAAAAGATAAACTTTATGCCTTAGAATAAAAAAGAGTGAATACAACAAAAAACAAGGAAAAACGTGAAATATTACATCAAGACTTTCGGCTGCCAGATGAATGTTTACGATTCGGGACGCATCGCCGGAATTTTACAATCACTGGGCTGCAAAGAAGCTTCCGGCATAAGAGATGCCGACCTCGTCATTTTCAACACTTGCCATATCCGCGAAAAAGCCGCGGAAAAAGTCTTTTCCGACCTCGGCCGGCTGAACATCATCCGTGAAGAACGCGCTGCGGAAGGAAAAGAAACAATTATCGGGGTTGTCGGCTGCGTCGTACAGGCGGAAGACGAACAAATATGGAAACGTGCCCCCTTTGTTGACTTTGCCGTCGGCCCGCTGGTCTACCACCGGCTGCCCGAAATCATCGCGAAAGTCAAACGCAAACGCGGAAATTTTATAATAGATACGGACTTTCCCGTCGAAACAAAATTCGATTTTCTTCCGGAAAACAATTCTTCCGGCGCCTGTTCGTTTCTTGCGGTTCAGGAAGGATGCGATAATTTTTGCACTTATTGCGTCGTACCTTACACGCGCGGAGCCGAATATTCGCGCCCTGTGGAAGATGTGTTGAAAGAAGCGCGCCGCCTGGTTGAAAACGGCAGCCTTGAGCTAAATCTGCTCGGACAAAACGTCAATTCATACCACGGCGAAGACAAAAACGGCAAAGAACGGAATCTGGCTTTTCTTCTGCGCCGTCTGGCGGAAATAGACGGGCTCAGACGCATCCGTTACACAACTTCATATCCGGCGGATATGGATGATGAATTGATCGAATGCCATCATGATCTGGATAAACTCATGCCTTACCTGCACCTTCCCGTCCAGTCAGGCTCCGACAAAATTCTCAAAAGCATGAACCGCCGCCACACCTCCGGGGACTACCTGCGTATTGTCGAAAAACTTTACAAAGCCAACCCGAAACTGAAAATGTCCTCGGATTTCATCGTCGGTTTTCCCGGTGAGACCGATGCTGACTTTCAGGCAACGCTTGAGTTGGTCAATCAGGTTAAATACATTCAGGCTTTTTCGTTTAAATACAGCCGACGGCCGGGAACGCCGGCTGCCGTGATGAACGGACAAATTGAAGAAAAAATCAAAAAAGAACGGTTGGAAATTTTGCAAAAACTCCTTTTTGATTGGCAGAACAAATTTAATCAAAGCTGCATCGGCCAAATCATGCCCGTATTGTTCGAACACAAAGGACGACACGCCGGACAGCTGATCGGACGAACGCCTTACATGCAAAATCTGCACGCCGAAGTCGGAACCGAAAATTTAAATCATATCATTAACATAAAAATTACCGCTGCAACGGTAAATTCTCTCTCCGGAACACCGGAAATTTAACCAACAGGAAAAACAACCATGACTGAAGAAACTTTTGAACTTTATGACAACCAGCTCGTCCGGCAGCTTGTCGGCCCGCAGGATGGCAATTTAAAAATCATAGAACAAATGCTCGGTGTCGAAATTTCGTCTTTCGGCAACCAGATAAAAATAAGAGGTGAAGAAACTGCCGTCCGTCAGGCGCACAATGCCTTGGATATTCTGCATGGAAAAGTAAACAAAGGTATTGATGCCTCTGAACAGGAAGTAAGAGCGGCCGTTCGCCTCAGCAGCGGCGAAGAACAGTCCGACGAAGAACGAAACGGTCTGGCAGACATTGTCCTGAAAACAAAAAAACGCCACATCTATCCCCGCTCAGCCACTCAGGCTCGTTACATTCAGGAAATGATAAAAAATGAAATGGTCTTTGGCCTCGGCCCTGCCGGAACCGGAAAAACCTATCTGGCCGTCGCCCTGGCGGTAACCATGATGCTGGAAGGAAAAATCGATAAAATCATCCTTTCCCGACCGGCCGTCGAAGCCGGAGAAAATCTGGGCTTTTTGCCCGGAGACTTAAAAGAAAAAGTCGACCCGTACCTCCGCCCGCTGTATGATGCCTTATATGAAATGCTTCCTGCCGAACAGGTTGATAAAAAGCTGGCTGTCGGTGAAATCGAAATAGCCCCGCTGGCATTCATGCGCGGCCGCACCTTGTCCAATGCTTTTGTCATCCTTGACGAAGCCCAAAACACCACACCGATGCAGATGAAAATGTTTCTCACCCGTCTGGGCGAAAATTCCCGCATGGTCATCAACGGCGATCTGAGCCAGGTAGACTTGCCGCGCGGCGTTGTTTCCGGATTAAAAGATGCGCTGGATACGCTGGACAAAGTACCGGGCATCAGTTCCGTAACTTTCAGCGCTGCCGACGTCGTCCGTCACGGACTTGTGGCAAAAATCGTTAAAGCTTATGAAGAAAAAGGCAAACGGCAGCACGGCTATGATTAAAACAGAACTAAACATCTCAATGGAAGATTCACATTGGAAAACCACCCTTCCCGATGTGGAAAAGATATCGCATACCGTATTGGAAACAACGTTTGCCTATGTGGAAAAACACCATAACCTCAATTTTCTTCCCGATCAAAAAAACATACTGGTCAGTTTATGCCTGAGCAATGATCAGACCGTGCAGCGTCTAAACAAAGAATTCCGGAACATCGACCGTCCGACCAATGTCTTATCCTTTGCCGCGCTTGATGATCCCGACTTTGCCAAAGACTGCAAACTCTTTGATGAAATAGAACTGGGAGACATAATCATCGCTCTGGAAACCACGCAAAAAGAAGCCGTTGAAAAAAATATTTCTTTTGCCGATCATTATTGCCATTTACTCACCCACGGACTGCTGCACATCTTAGGATTCGATCACCGGCAAGACGATGAAGCAGAATATATGGAAAGCTTTGAAACAAACATTTTGCAAGCCTTGTCCATCGCCGATCCTTACCGGGAGTAAAGGCAAAATGCCTGAAAAAATAAACCTGCATGCAAAAAAGATCTCCGCCGTTCTCGGCATCGTCGCGGTAAGCGCCCTGCCGCCATGGCATTTTCTCCCGGCTTTGTTTATTTCTTTCAGCGGTCTTCTGTTGCTGCTGCAAAAAGCCTCTTCTTTCAAAAAATCTTTTGCCGTCGGCTATTGGTTCGGATTCGGCTTTTTTGCCTGCGGATTTTCCTGGATCGGAAACGCTCTGTTGATTGATGCGGCGTCTTTCGGATGGCTATACCCCTTGGCCTTGCTGGCCGGCGGCGCATTTTTCGGATTATTTGCCGCCGTTCCGTCCGGTCTGTCTTTCTTTTTTCGCGGAATAACAGGAAAATACGCTGCTTTTCCGGCATTATGGGCTCTGAGCGAATGGCTGCGCAGTTTCATTTTAACTGGTTTTCCATGGAATCTGCTGGGAAGCTGCCTGGCTTTTCACCCGGCAGGCATACAGCTGGCCTCTGTTTTCGGCACCTACGGACTTTCCTGGCTGCTCATCATCATAGCTGCCGCCCCCGCTTTATGGATTGCCGAAAAAAAGCAAAAAAAACTTCTCGCCGCCACTGTTATAATAGTGGCGGGAATTGGCGGCATTTTTCTTTTCGGCAACCGACGCCTGGCCGCATATGACAATACCCTGCCTTCAAATACAACTATAAGAATCGTTCAGCCCAACATTCCCCAAAGCATGAAATGGAACCGGAAAACTCTGGAAAATAATTTCCGGGATTATATCGAACTGAGCCGCTCCCCCGGACTTGAAAAAATTGATTTTGTCGTCTGGGGAGAAACAGCCAGTCCTTTTCCTTTGGACATAGATTCGATTCACCGGACTGCCGCTCTGGCTGCTGTTCCGCCGCACGGATACCTGGTAGCGGGCGCTCTGCGCTATCATTTTGACGCCTACGGAAAACCCTCACCGTTAAACTCCGTGTTAATATTGCAAAAAGACGGAAACATCGCGGCTTCATATGATAAAACCCATCTTGTTCCTTTCGGCGAATACTTGCCGCTGAAAAAATACCTCCCGGACTCATTCCGTCCCATCGCCAACGCCGTTGCCGATTTCGGAAAAGGACAGGGACCTGAAACAATAAACCTGCCGGATTATCCCTCTCTCGGAACCGTTATTTGTTACGAAATTATTTTCCCTCACAAAATAATAAATCCTGAAAATAAACCCGACTGGATAATCAACGTAACAAACGACGGCTGGTACGGAGACAGCGCCGGCCCCCGCCAACACTTGGTTGCCGCACAACTGCGGGCGGTAGAAGAAGGCATAACCGTCCTGAGAGCGGCCAACACCGGTATAAGCGCCTTAATATCGCCCGCAGGAAAAATACTCGGCCGTCTGGAATTAAACCAACGTGGAATTTTGGATATAAGACTCCCGCAAACACTAAACTTATGCACAATCTATGGAAAACTCGGAAATACGCCGCTGTTTATACTATTGATTGTAAACATAATTCTAGCAATAGTTATGTCAAAGTACAATCAAAAATAGAATACTCCTGAGATAAGAAAAACCATTAAGAGCGTAATAAAAAAATACTGCAAAATTACTGTTGACGAACAGTTGAGAAAATCTTATTTTTACCTCATGGACTAAATAAGATAAGGAAAAAACCATGAGTGCAAATATCAGAAAAAGATCAAGCCGCGGCAGAACTCCGACAGGACAGCCCAATCCCGTTGACGTCCATGTCGGAAACCGCATCCGCCTGAGAAGAACGCTTTTGGGCCTGAGTCAGGAAAAACTGGCAGCCATGCTGGGATTGACTTTCCAACAGGTACAAAAATACGAACGCGGAATGAACCGTGTCGGCGCCAGCCGCTTATGGGATATCGGAAAAGTTCTGGACGTTCCCGTAGAATTTTTCTTTGAAGATATGGACAAGAGCGTCGCCAGTCAAAGTCCGCGTATGTTCAGCCTTCCCAACAACCAGGCGCTGTGTCTGGAAGAAGAAGGAACAACGTTTGACGTCGACCCGATGAATCGTCAGGAAACCATTGAATTGGTGAAAGCTTATTACAAAATTCCCAACAGAAAAGCCGCAAAACATCTGTTTGATTTGATAATTGCCATGTCAAAATCAACAAACAATTACGAAAAAAAAGACAACGAAGAAAACTAAAAAATTTTCTGTACAGGACTAAAAAAAAGCTGGCGGAATGTCGGCTTTTTTTTTATGATATAAAAAAATTTTGCGGAACAAAAAACATGAGCTTTCTATTTACATCCGAATCTGTTTCCGAAGGCCATCCGGATAAAGTCTGCGATCAGATTTCCGACGCCGTCCTTGACCTGTTCCTGAGCAAAGACCCTGATGCCCGGACAGCCGTTGAAACACTGGCAACAACCGGACGGGTAATTCTGGCCGGAGAAATATCGTCACACAACCGGGTTTCAAACGAAGAAATCGAAGAAACCGTCCGCCGGACCATCAACAAAATCGGCTACAATCAGCAAACTTTCAACGCACAAACCGTTAAAATAGAAAATCTGCTGCACGAACAATCCGCCGACATTGCCTGCGGCATCGAAAAACTTGGCGCCGGCGATCAGGGACTGATGTTCGGTTATGCCGAAAATTCTCTCGGGACAGACGGAGAATACATGCCCCCCGCAATCCATTACGCAAGACGGCTGCTCCAAAACCTGGCTCAAGCCCGTCATAACGGAACTGTCAACGGCATTGAACCGGATTCTAAGAGCCAGATTACTTTTTGCCACGAACAAAACGGCGCTCCCCTTTACATAGATTCCATCGTTTTTTCCACGCAGCATGCCGAAACGCTCTCGCAGGAAGAAGTTCACATCATCGTAAAAAAAATCATCAAAGAAACCATTCCCGAAAAATTTCTGAATCATAAAACCAAAATTCTGATTAACCCGACCGGACGTTTTGTTATCGGAGGCCCTGACGGCGATGCCGGACTGACAGGACGAAAAATAATCGTCGATACTTACGGTGGTTATGCGCCGCACGGCGGTGGTGCCTTTTCAGGAAAAGACGCCACGAAAGTCGATCGCTCTGCCGCCTATATGATGCGTTACCTGGCCAAAAACATCGTCGCCGCCGGTCTGGCTGACAAATGCCTGCTGCAAATATCCTACGCCATCGGCTGCAGGCAACCGCTTTCCTTATACATCAATTGCAAAGGAACTGAAAAAACATCTCAGGATCGGATTCTGAAATTTTTACAAAATAACTTCGACTTAACCCCTGCCGGCATCATTAAACACCTGCAGCTGAAACAGCCCGTTTATGAACCAACAGCATCATACGGACATTTCGGCCGCCTGCCGGAAGGAAACCTCTTTTCCTGGGAAAAACTCGATTTAATGAAAGAACTGCGCTCATGCTTTTAGAAAACAAATTTGTTTCAGACAAACCAAAATTTTTCGGCCGCCGCAAAGGACGGATTATCCACAAGGCAAAATCGGCTCTGCTGGAAAGATTTCTCCCCTTTGTCAAAATTAATGAAACCACCGTCTTCAATAAAGACAAGCTCTTCGGAACCCCCGTTGACGAAATCTGCCTCGAAATCGGCTTCGGCAGCGGCGACCATTTGGCAGGACAAGCTCTGAGCAACCCGCATTGCGGCTACATCGGCGCTGAAGTCTTTCAAAACGGCATAGCCAACCTTTTGAGTCTGATTACCGGCATAAAAGAAGGCGACCGCCTGCCTGAAAAAATCACCCTTCTTCCGGAAAGAGTCGATAACATCCGTATATTTGACAACGACATCCGCCTGTTGTTCAAATATCTGCCGGATGCTTTTTTCGACCGGATATACCTTCTTTTTCCCGACCCCTGGCCCAAAAAGCGCCATGCTTCCAGACGTTTCGTAAACCTTGAAAATATCAGAGAACTGGCGCGTATTCTGAAACCGGGCGGAATACTGCGCATAGCCACTGATCACAAAATCTACAAATCATGGACGCTGCGCCAACTGCACGCCTGTCCCGAATTCGAATGGACGGCTCGCTGCGGAAAAGACTGGAAAACGGAACCGGCAGACTGGATACAAACAAAATATCAGAAAAAAGCGCTCAAAGAAGGCCGCCGTCCCGTCTTTTTTGACTACAAAAGAAAATAAAAAACGAGGATTGAATGTTAAATTTTTGCGATTACATCCGTTCTGTTCCGGATTTTCCCAAACCGGGAATTTTATTCCGCGACATAACACCCCTGCTCCGCAACGCCGATGCATATCGTGAAATGATTGATGTTTTCTGCCGTCATTATCGCGATAAACAAATAGACTATATTGCCGCTGTTGAATCCCGGGGCTATTTAATCGGCGCACCTTTAGCGGCGCGATTGGGCGCAGGCCTGGTCATCATCCGTAAGCCGGGAAAACTTCCGGCTCGTACAATCTGCGAAAAATACAGTCTGGAATATGGCGCTGATGCTTTAGAAATTCACGCTGATGCCATAGAAGCCGGAAAAAAAATCCTGATTGCCGACGATTTGCTGGCCACGGGAGGCACTGCTCTGGCAGCCTGCAATCTCATCAAATGCCTGCAAGGAGACATTATCGGCCTGGCTTTTCTCATTGAACTTGAAAAACTGAACGGCCGAAAAGCTTTCCCTGCAGAAACAGACATTTTCAGCCTGATAAAATACTGAGGCTCCCATGCTCAGATTAACAACTCTCATCGGCAAAGGCGCTACCCGCGAATGCTATATTCATCCGGAACGGCAAGAAAAATGCGTAAAAGTTTTTCAAAAACCCGAACTGGCGGAAACCTCTTTCAAAAAAGAACTTGAAGTTTACCAAAAAGTTCGTCCCATATTGGGAAATTTTATCTGTGCCTATGATTTGAAACTTGTTGAAACAGACAAAGGAACCGGACTGATATCTGAACGTATTCTGGACGATGATAAAAAAGATTCCAAACCATTGGTAACCTATTTTGTCAGCGGCCGCATGAATAATGAAATAATCAAAGAAATCCGCCTTTTTACTAAACTGCTTATCGCCAACGATTTATTTTTTTACGATTTCAATCTGATGAACTTTGTCATCCAGAAAAAAGACGGACACTTCCGCCTGCGTTACATCGACATGAAAAGCTTTAACAATTACAAATCATGGAGTTTTCTCGGGCTGGAACATTTTTCCAAAACGATAGCCCGTTTCATCATGCGTCGGCGGCTCAAACGCATGTACAGACTTCTGAACCTTTCTTTTCCTCCGGATTAAACGATTTTTCATACACATAAATACAAACGGGAATTCCCAGTAAAGCGGAAGAAATTGCTTCTTTTTCCCGCAAAAAAGCAAGTCTGAAACACTCGGAAAGAACCAGACAATTTTCATTAATCTCCTCATTGAGCTTATACCCAAGCTCTTCTTCAATCCCGCTGCCCACATAACACAACAGCAAATCATATGATGACAAATTTTCTTCCATAAAATTCTTTTTAAAAACTTCAAGATTAGAAAAACGTCTGGCTCGACGGCGGGCAAAAAAATAAGGAACAACATCCCATTCATAACCATAAAACCTGTGCCGGGGAAATTTTTCAGCCAATCCTGTCAGCAGACTTCCGGAACCGCATCCCAAATCTGCCACGGTAAAACTCTTTTCAGCCGCTTCCAATATTTCGGAAGCCTTCTTCAATATATCTCTTTTACTGCGCCCGAACGAAACGACAAACGGCGGATATTTTCCCCTGCTGCGAACATATGAAAATAACAGATACAGCTCAAAAACACATGCCGCTGCCGCAAACAACAATGCAAAAAATAACATAATGCTCTGCCTTAAAGATCTAAAACAGACAAATCATATCATTTTAAGCGCGATAGTCAATAATTAATTAAAATATAAAATAAAAAAATAATACAAAAAAAGAACCTGCCTTGTGTGACAGGTTCTTTCTCATAAAGATACGGACTAAAAGCCCATACCGCCCATTCCGGCAGCACCGCCGGCCATTCCGCCGTTTCCGCCGCAAGAACATTCCTTCTGCGGAGCTTCGGTAACCATAGCCTCGGTCGTAATCAACAAACCGCCAACCGATGCGGCATCCTGCAACGCCGTCCGAACAACTTTGGTCGGATCAATAATACCAGCCTTAACCATATCGGTATACTCATCATTCTGAGCATTATAACCATAATTGGTATCATTTTGTTCCAAAAGCTTTCCGGCCACGACAGCGCCGTCAACACCGGCATTTTCGGCAATCTGGCGTATCGGCGACTGAATAGCCTTGCGGATAATATCTATACCGACTTTCTGATCAGCATTGGCCGGAGTCAACTTATCCAAAGCCCGGATAGAATACAACAAAGCAACACCGCCACCGGCCACAACACCTTCTTTAACCGCGGCGCGGGTCGCATTCAAAGCATCATCAATGCGGTCTTTCTTCTCCTTTACTTCAACCTCAGAAGCGCCGCCGACACGCAGAACGGCAACACCGCCGGACAATTTGGCAAGTCTTTCCTGCAATTTTTCACGATCATAATCAGATGTCGTATCTTCAATCTGTTTACGAATTTCGGAAGTTCTGTCCTTAATGGCGTCTTTATTGCCCATACCGTCGATAATCGTCGTATCTTCTTTGCTGACTTCGATTCTCTTGGCCGATCCCAGATAATCCAGAGTAATATTTTCCAGCTTCATACCCAACTCTTCGGAAATAACCTGTCCGCCGGTCAAAATGGCAATATCCTGCAACATGGCTTTGCGTCTGTCGCCAAATCCCGGAGCTTTAACGGCGCAAACTTTCAAACCGCCGCGCAATCTGTTGACAACCAGCGTCGCCAGTGCTTCGCCTTCAATGTCTTCGGCAACAACCAACAGCGGACGTCCGCTCTGAACAACCGCTTCCAAAACCGGAATCAGCGGCTGCAGATTGGAAATTTTCTGATCATAAAGCAAAATATACGGATTATCATATTCGCAAATCATCTTCTCTGCATTGGTAACAAAATACGGCGACAAATAACCGCGATCAAACTGCATGCCTTCAACCACATCCAGCTCTGTTTCCAAACCTTTGGCGTCTTCAACCGTAATCACACCTTCATTGCCGACTTTTTCCATTGCCCGGGCAAGATATTCACCGATAGAACGATCTCCGTTGGCGGAAATAGTACCGACCTGGGCAATTTCCTCGGAAGTTTTAATATCCTTCGAACGGGATTTGACATCTGCCACAACTGCCTCGACAGCCATATCAATACCACGTTTCAAATCCATCGGATTCATTCCGGCGGCAACAGCTTTACAGCCTTCGCGGATAATTGCTTCGGCCAGAACCGTAGCCGTCGTTGTTCCGTCGCCGGCCTTGTCTGCCGTTTTCTGAGCCACTTCCTTAACCAGCTGGGCGCCCATATTTTCAAACTTGTCCGACAACTCGATTTCTTTGGCCACCGAAACACCGTCTTTGGTTATTTTCGGAGCGCCGTAAGACTTGTCCAACACCACGTTGCGGCCTTTCGGACCCAATGTAACTTTAACCGTTTTGGCAAGCGTCTCAACGCCTTTCAGCATTTTTGCCCGTGCATCTGTTCCAAATTTAATATCTTTTGCTGACATTTTATCTTCCTCGCTTAAAAACTATTCTTCAATAACGCCTAAAATATCGGATTCTTTCAAAATGATACGGTCTTCGCCGTTAACTTTGACCTCGGTTCCCGCCCACTTGGCAAACAAAACCTTATCGCCCTCTTTTACGCTCATCGGCAAGATTTTTCCGTCTTCGGCTCTGAAACCGTTTCCGACGGCTTCTATAATGCCTTCACTCGGCTTTTCCTTGGCCGTATCCGGAATAATAATGCCGCCGGCCGTCTTGGTCGAGGCTTCAACCCGTTTAATTAAAACTCTGTCATGCAAAGGTTTAATTTTCATGTTTTATTATCTCCTCATAAAATTTAATTCCTAACAGCATAGTTAGGAACTAAATTTCTTCAAATCAAGAGGCAATTCGAAAAAAAACAAAAATATTTCAAATTTTGCATTTCGGGAAAAGCCCGGTCGTCTTCCGCATAATCTCCGCCAATGCGCTCATGATAAAACTGATGACCAGCAAAAACGAAATAACCAGAAATGAAACAAAATAAATCCATGCATACGGAAATTCTCTCATAACCGGACGGGCAATATCCACAGCCCAGCCATCCAACGTAAACAACTGCAGCAGCGTAAAAACAGACGATTGCAATGATGAAAATTCAACATATGCATTACCAAACAGACTAACGGCAATAATGGCAAAAACATAAAAATAAACTGCCAAAATCAACAACATAGCCATAAAACTCGGTAAAAGCCCGATAAAAACCGTAATCACCTGCCGCAGCCGTTTAAACCTGTTAATATAACGCAGCATCAAAAACAGACGAAAAGTTCTGAGCACCACAAAAAAGCCGATCCCGGGAATTGCCGAAACAGCAATCACAACAAAATCAAATCGATTCCAACCGTTGTAAAAAAACTTCTTTCCATAAGCCCAGATTTTCATCAGCATTTCCGCAATAAAAATCGCCAGACACAACTTGTCCAAAATAAACAACACCTGTCCATACGGCGCGAAAAAAGTCGTTGTCATCAGCCCCATAACCACGGCGTCAAACAAAATCAGCGACATAATCATCAAATCAAAAGTCCGGCCTTCTACCAGTTTTTTTACTTTTCTTTTATCCTGATGATAAGATTTGGTCATTTTATTCAACAAAAACATTTTTTATATTCCCTCACCAAAACAAGGCTCCGAGAGCCGATAAAACCAATGCCGGACCGAATGCGCCGAACCTCTTGCGACGAACAATGGCATAAACGGCAAACAGGACGCAAGCAGCCAACAAAACATAAATCATTTTTTCCATACCCAGCCACGCCCCGACAACAGATAAATACTTAACATCCCCGCCGCCGAATGCCTCTTTGTTTTTCCGCATCAAAGGCAAAGCCGCAACCGTCGGCAAAACATACCCGGCAGCAGCGCCTATAAAGCTCTCGGCAGGCAAAAGCCCGTAATCAAAACAAGCCGCACCGAAGCCCAGAATCAACAACGGAAAAGTAATAATATCCGGCAAAATCTGCAATCTGTAATCAATTTCCGCCAAAAGCAGCGACGCCCCGGCAAAACAAACCGTCCACCCGATGCCGTTATCGGCACGAAAAGTCAGCGCATAAAACACCCCCGCCGAAAACAAAGCATACATCAAGCTGCGCTGCCGTAACTTTCTGAGCAGACGGCAATATCTTTCTCTTTTGCAGGCGGCAAGAGAAAACCTGAAATGAAAAACATCATACAAAGCATATGCGGCCGTCGCCGGCATAAACTTGGCAAACCGCCGGGCCAGATACGGAATAAACATCCCCCAGATAAAACCGCATAAAGCATAAGCCATCAGCAACACTCCTTTATAACTTTCAGACTACCGCCAAATATTTAAAAAAATAATTAATGAGAAAAAAATCCGTTCAAAAACATTCAATCATTTTCTTTGTCATTTTTTTCGTGTGTCTGTGAAAATAATGCTTTACATCTCGCAGCTTTTATGTTATCATCATAAATGTGATGACAAACAGGGAGGATGTGATGAAAAGTATTTCCAGGGTGATACTGCTGTCAACCGTCGGCTTACTGGCTTACGGACAGAATAATT
>CASEQD010000024.1 GCA_949289935.1 uncultured Pseudomonadota bacterium
CCTCCACACTTTATCATCACTGGTTTTAGTGTAGCATGGATTTTGCTACATGTAAATCATTAATTTCATGCAGAGGTGAAAAAAATGAAGAGGATTTTTTTGTTTGAATCATACCCTCCCTAACCTTCTTGCAGCAAAGCTGCTTCGGTCAACTGAATTGTAACGATTGTTTCCTTAGGCTGCCGCCTGTTTACAATCTAACAATTCAGACTCTGTCGGCGAAATTTGGAAAGTTGTTTCCTTTACCTTAGGGGAGGGGAAGGAAAGGGGAGGGGAATGCAGGAAAAGGGGATTATTTTCGACAAGAGCGGAAAATGTCCAGTTCCGGTTTGTAGTCTTTGGTGGATATGCCGGCCAGTCCCAGAAAACTGTGAAACAAATTGTCATGGGAATGGTATTTTTTTGCTTCTTTTTGCAGACATTTGATATCTATGCCAAAAGCTGAGGCGGAGCTGTCAGGCATCCAGATCAGTGCCGGGATGTGTTTTTGATTTTCAGGGGCGGTATCGTAAGGATAGGCGTGGAGATACATGCCTTTTTCACCAAGCGATTCTCCATGGTCGGAGGCGTAAATCATGACAATGTTGTATTCATTTTCAAAGTTTTTCAATTGATTAATCAGTTTGTTTAAAAAGATGCTGGTGTAGGCGATGGTGTTGTCATAAGCGTTAATCAGCGTTTCGTAAGAACAGCTTTTCAGTCCGGCATCGGTACATACGGGCATGTAAGGCGCTTTCCAATCATCAGGATAGCGGTTGAAATAGTCAGGTCCGTGGCTGCCGCGCTGGTGCAAAATGAGAAAGGTGTTTTGGTTGATATCACTTATTTTTTGCGGCAGGTTTTCGAGCAAAATATCGTCTTGGCAGGAAGGGCGGTTGCAGAGTTCTTCAACTTCAATCCGGTTGCAGTTGTCCTGACAGCCGGTGTTGTTTTCGCGCCACAAGGCATGGTAACCGTTGTCGTTCATGACATCTGCCAGATTGCCGGTGTTGAGTTCGGAGCCGGGGACAAAATTCTTTCGCCCGTCTTTGGAAAACATGCAGGGAACCGCAACGGCCGTTGAAGTGCCGCAAGCATAAAATCTGGGGTAGTAGACAATGTTGTCAAGTTGGGGCGTCAAAGCCTGATTTGTGGGGCGTTTGTATCCGCCGAGAGAAAAGTTTTCGGCCCGGGCTGTTTCTCCGACAACAAAAACAAAGAGATTCTTTTTGTCATTGTTCCAATATTTTGTTACTTTGGCATCGGTGGCAACCGGGGTAAACGGGCGCGTCAACTCTTCATGCATTTTAGCAACGCCGATGATGGCCCCGATGTAGTTGGACGGAACCTGGGCGTAGCGCAGTTCATAGTGATTTTGTAAGGCGTTTTGTGCCGCTTTGGGCGCGGACATAATGCAAAAGCAGGCCGGAAGCAGCACCATTCCCGAATGCTTTAAGCGGCGGAAAAATTCAAGGCGCCAGGGCAGGAAAGAAATGCGGGTTTTATATACGATGTATGAAGGCAGAAGGCCGGATAAGCAGAAGAATAGCGGCAGTTTCCATTGAAAAAGGTCTCCGGCTTCGTAAATGTTGGTGCGGATGACATTTAAAATCATGATTTTGTCAATCAGGATGTTGTAAGCGCTCATGAAGTAAAAGGCGATGCTGTTGAGTAAAAGCAGGGCGATTCCCAACCCTTTGGCGAGAGCATTGTTGAAAAAGAGAATGTTTAATATCAGGCATAATGCGGCATAAACAACAATTCCGCCGCCAAGAACCCAAGAGATGCTGTTGTTGACGGCGTACAGCTTTTCGAAAAAAGTCAGGTTAAAAATGCCCAGCGTGAACAAGGCATAAATGTAAATGTAAGTTTGGGACGAGATTGTGAAAAAGTATTTTTTTTTCATTATTTATTGCGATCCTTGTTTTTTGTTTCTTTCTTTATTTATTTTAATATTTGAAAAGTTCGCCCTGACCGTCAGCAGCAGAAAACGAAAAAAGTTCTCCTTGCGTATCGTTTGCCAGATTGTTGAAGGCTTCTTTGACAATGGCCGTGGTTATTGCCCGTTTGCGCGCCAACGATATGTTGTCGATTTCGGCTACCAATTTGCGGGCATAGGCGAAAGAGCGCTGCATGTTGGCAATGGTATAATTTAAAACCTCCGGCGACAGAGTTATCTGTCGGTCGGCAAAAAGCTTGATGAGCAGGGCAGACAAAAGGCCGTCGTCAGGTTCTTTTATTTCGACACTCGGGACAATGTTCATACGGGAACGCAAATCCGGCAGAGTGAAGTTCAGGCGGGCGGGCGCCCGGGTTGATGTAAACAAAACAAAACCGCCTTCGTCACGGTACATGTTGTACAGATGGAAAAGGGCTTCCTGATTGATGTTGGTTTGCAAATCTTCAATAATCAGGCAGGGAAATGTTTCAAACAGGCGTCGGGGAAGTTCTGTTGTCAGTCCTGCGGCTTTGATGCAGGGAATTTTGTACGGATAGTGCTCCAAAACAGAGACTTTGTCGGAGAAAATGTTTGCCAGATGGGTTTTTCCGCAGCCTTCGGGACCGTAAATGCAGGCGGCAAAATAAGACCAGTTCGGCCAGGAATCAACCAGGCGGAATGCTTCAAAATTGCATTCGGCCATCATGAAATCTTCCCGGTTCATGTAGGGGCGGTGGTAGAATTCCAAGGGAAGTTGTCTGGCAGTGTTGTTTTTCATTTTCAATTTCTGATTATTCCTCTTTATTATTTAGAACATCAAAAACCTTTTTAGTCAAGTCTCCAAGGCTGAATGGTTTGGCTATAAACGTAAATTCACCGGAACCGGCAAGTTCGCGCCGGGCAATTTCTTCCGAATAACCCGAAGCCAGAATGACCTTGATGCCGGGAATCTTCTGTTTAACAATGCCTGCAAGTTCGGCTCCGTTCATTCCGGGCATAACCATGTCGGTTATCATCAGATTGAAGGTTGTGTCTGTTTCCAGGTGCTTGAGGGCATTTTCGGCGGAATTGCAGCCAACGACTTCATAACCTTTTTTCTTTAAAGCCCGAACGGCAAAAGCCCGGACGGAATCTTCGTCTTCGACAAACAGAATGCGGATATCTCCGGGAAGACTGTTGTTTTGTCCCCGGTCAATGGCTGAAACATTTAATCCGAAAATGAGTTTTTGATTCATGGCCAGGGGAGATGTTCTTTTTTCGTTGACAGTCAGAACCGGACTGCCGGTTTTGTCGGTCAGATTTTCTTTTGCCTGCGGTATACTTTCAGGCGCCTGTTCTTCTCCTTTTTCGAAACGGGGAAGATATATGGCGAAAGTTGTTCCCCGGCCGATGATGCTGTCTACTTTGATGAAGCCTTCGGCCTGGCGGACAATGCCGTAGACCATGGCTAATCCCAGTCCGGTTCCGGAGCCGACAACATTTTGTTTGGTGGAAAAGAAAGGTTCAAATATACGAGTCAGGTTTTCTATGGGGATGCCGCATCCGGTATCACTGACTTCAATAACGACAAATTCTCCGGGTTTGATGGTATCTGCTCCGAACTGATACGGCTTAAGAAGCGTTTCGGTGCGGGTGGATATTGACAGTGTACCGTGGTTGTCCATGGCATCTTTTGCATTAACGGCCAGGTTGATAATTATCTGTGTGAATTGTACGGGGTCAACTCGGATATAACCAAGTTCGCTGCCATGATGAAAGTTTAACGTAATTTGTTCTCCGAGGACTCTTTTCAGCATGTGGCTGAGTTCCACGAAGTTTTCGGTAACATCAATGAGCTTGGGTTTGAAGGGTTGTTTGCGTGAAAAAGCCAGCAGTTGGCGAACCAGACCGGTAGCCCGGTTGGCGTTTTGACGGATTTGGATGATGTCGCTGTAGGAGGGATCTCCAATTCCATGTCGTTGGAGTAAAAGATCACAAAAGCCGATCATGGCGGTGAGCAGATTGTTGAAATCGTGTGCAACTCCGCCGGCCAGTTGTCCCATGGCCTGCATTTTTTGCGCCTGTGCAAATTGCAGTTCAAGATTCTTGCGGGCGGTGGCGTCAATCATGGAAATGACGCAACCGTCCATATCTTCGGGAGAAGCCGCGTGAAGTTTGCGCAGAGGACTGATATACATCATTGCCACACGTCCTTCTGTGCTGCCGGATTGCAGTCTGACCTCAATGGAAGAAAATTCTTCCCGGGCAGAGACGACTTGTCCGAAAGCTTTTGTAAAAATGTCGAGGTCTTCATTTTTTATGAATTCGGTTATCGTATGTCCCGGAAGGCGCTTCTTTTCGACATTGATAAAACGAGCTGCAGAAATGTTGCCTTCAAGGATGTTTTGTTTTTTGTCACAGAAAATGACGCCGACGGGTGAGAAATCGAACAGGCCGGAAATGCGTTTTTCGTCATTTTCGAGTCTGTTTTGGACGGCGGTTTCATCCGGCAGGCCGGAAATAAGAATGCCTCTGGTTTTTATTTCGGCATTTTCTCTGAAGTTTTCCTGCGCGGCGAAACATTTTACGGAGACGCCGTTGTTTGCGATGTAAAGTATTCCGTTCCATGAAGCCGTGTGAACGGGAGGAAGTTCGGTGTTTGTGGCCAGAAGTTCCCGGAAATCGCGTCCGGCAATTTCGTCTTTTCTGCGTCCGACGAGAGCGGCAAAGGCATGATTGCAGTGTTCTATGCGATAGTCTTTGTTGCAAACATATAAACCAGCCGGGAGATAGTCAATGAAATCGTGAAGACTGCGGCGCTCTTCCTGAAATATTTGCTCCATATTTTTGTTTGACGTGATGTTGCGGATATTCCAGTAAAAATAAGTATCTTTTTTGATGGTTTTGATGGAATAGGGACCTTCAAAAATATCGGTTTTTTTCAAATAAACCGGACGAACGGAAATTTCAAACCATTCTTCATCGGTGAAAAAGTGGCCGGGATTTTGTTTCAGAGACAGAGCCAGAGAAACTTTTTCGCGACTGAGGTTTTCAAGGGCGCTTTCCAGTCTGTTCAGCGCCGTTTGGTTTTGTCTGTTGTCGGATAAACGGCTTTTTAGAAAGCCCATGACCGTACTGTCTTTGAAAAAATCGCGGGCAAGACTGTTTTCAATAACGGCTTCAAAAGCTGCATTGTCGATGCGCCGCAGAACTTGTTCATCTTTTAATATTTCGTTGGCAAAACCGCCATAGCTTATGGCTTCCTCTCCGGCTTTCAGAGTTTTTATGGCGGAGACAAGGCTGAAGGCGCTGATGAGAAATATTATCCAGATGAGTGCGGCGGCATATTGCGGATATAACATAAGAGCAATGATGCCGGCAATCAGGAATACCAGTGAATAAGCCAGAAATAAAAGTCTGTGTTCCAGAATTTTATCAGGGCGTTTGGTTTTTGAGCTGCATAACATATCCGATTACCTCTGCTACGGCTTTAAAGTGTTCTTGCGGGATGGTCTGGTCGATTTCTACCGATGCAAACAGCGCACGGGCCAAAGGCGGATTTTCCACTATGGGAACATCGTTTTCTTCGGCAACTTCCCGGATGCGCAGTGCAAGATGATCCAGTCCTTTGGCTACAACGACCGGGGCATCCATTGTGTTCATGTCATATTGAAGGGCAACGGCATAATGGGTCGGGTTGACGATGACGACGTCGGCTTTGGGAACATTGTCCATCATGCGGCGACGCGCCCGTTCCGTACGCAGCTGCCTGATGCGCGATTTTACCAGCGGATCGCCTTCCATCTCCTTGTATTCGTCTTTGACTTCCTGCTTGGTCATACGCAGTTTTTTCAAATGAGAATATTTCTGATAAGCGAAGTCGGCGACGGCAATGGCCAAGACCGCCAGCAGAATCGTAAAAATCAATATTACCACAACTTTATGAATAAAAATTAAAATTGCCAGAGGTTCCATTGTCGGCAGAAGTTCGCTTTTTTGCAGATAAGGGGTCAGAATTAGAACGGCTATGTATGATACAACGGTAATTTTGATAATGCCTTTGAGGCTTTCGACAATTTTTTTCATATTGATAAATTGTGGCAAAGCGGCAAAAATGTTCAGTTTGTTCCAATTCGGCAAAAGTCTTTTGGGGGCGTAAACAAAACCGGTTTGCATGATGCTGGCAAAAATACCGAGCAGCATAAACAGGGCAAAAGGAATGCCCATAATCTTGAAGAAATTTATTATGCTGTCAAAAAACACGATTTGCAGATGTTTGGGATCGACGGGGATGTTTTGCGGTTGTTCAATGAATTTTAACGAGAACAGGTAAAACCATTTGCCCATTAACGGCAGAACAAGCCATACGACAAACAACATTCCCAGCATCATAACGAAGCTTTTGGCTTCCTGCGATATGGCAACATCGCCTTCTTCTTTGGCTTTGGATATCTTTCGTTCCGAAGGTTCTTCGGTTTTTGAGGCTTCATCGTCGTCTTCAGGCACCATTGTCTTATATCCTTAATGCAGAAAAAGCTGAAGACCGTTGTCGAAAAAACGGACAAACCAGAGAATCATGACCGGCGTGGTGATGAACAGCAGTCCGATGCCTAAGTAAATTTGTAAAGGCAGGGACAGAAAAAAAATGTTGAGCTGAGGCATAAGACGCGAAATCAGTCCCATGCCGCAGTAAAAAATGATGCTGAAAGCAATGAAGGGAGAGGCAATCTGAAAACCGATTACAAAACTTTTGTTGACGGTTTGGGCAAACAATTGCGCCGTATCACCGGGCATGATGCTCTTTCCGGCCGGAAAAAGGCTGTAGCTGTCGATGACCGCGCTCAGCATGACATGATGCAGGTCCGTTACAAAAATGACGGTTAAAGCGGTGATGCTTAAAAAATTTTCTATGATGACGGATTGATTTTGCGTGGTGGGGTCAAACAAAGTGGCGTTGGAAAAACCAATGGCTTGTCCGGCAAAGTTTCCGGCCAGGTTCAGGGCAAAATACAAACATTGGATTATTAATCCCATAATTATGCCGCAGGTGATTTCGGTGAAAGCCAGTTTCAGATTTTCCGAAAAATCGGCCGGGGCTTCAGGGAGATATTCTCCAAGATAGGGATTGAGCACTATGGTTATGACCAGAGCAATGCTCAGGCGCTGGCGTACGCTGACGTAAGCGGCGGAGAAACCGGGAAGCAGCATGAGCGCCGAACCGACACGCAGAAAAATAAGTATGTATTTGTATATTTCAAGATTAAGCAGTTCCGTCATAATCAACCGCCGCTTACAATTTTGTCAAACAAGGTTTCCGACAGCTTTTGCATCTGGCTGAGCATAAAAGGAAAAAGCAAAATGAGAGCGATGAAAACACCGAGAATTTTGGGAACAAAAGCCAATGTCATTTCCTGAATCTGTGTTAAAGCCTGAAAAATACCAATAATCAACCCGATAGCCAGAGCTACCAGCAGAATCGGACTGACAACTTTCAAAAGGGTGAAAACGGCTTCGCGGGAAATTTCCAGAACTTCAATTTCGTTCATTGGCCTGCTCCTATTCCAACGGGGTTAGTTTTTCAAAATAACGGTAATTGTTGACGCCAGTGAAAAAGACGCCGTCATAGTTTACCATAATAATGCTTTTGAAATATTCCGCCATAATTTTTTGCCATTCAAGATGCCAATATTCGGTTATGATGCCGTTTTCGTTGGCAAAAGACAGGCGGCGGAGCCATGAGGGATTGTCAATTTCCCATCCGGAATGCCAGTAATAGGCGCCGCTTATGGCTTCCGAAATGTTTTGTTCTGCCATAACCAGCCGCCGGGCGCCGTTTTTTTTGAATTTCATGCTGTGGATTTCGTCGGCGGAAAAGGGGCTTTTTTCATGAAACAGCGGATTGATGACGAGAATGTCGTAATTGGAATTTTTGATGTCTTTTATCATTTGGGCTTTACTGTCATAGTGGCTGTCATCCAGCAGAAGCGAAATGTTTGAAGCTTCGTTGATGTTGAATATGTTACGAGCATTTTCGTTGATTATCGGCTGGCGGAGAATATGCCTGAAAGCGCGGGAAGGGTGAATGAATGCATAGAGCAGAATGTTGTCGCGGGCAGATAATGCCGCGGCCTTATCAAACGCTTCAATATTCGGGCAGCGGCTGACAGAGATGAGTCTCAGTCCGGTTTTTTTGATGTTTTTATCCAATTTGCGCGGGGAGCAGTAAAGGTCATTGTAGGCTATGCCGTTGATGTTTTTGCGGAAAGCGGCGGCTTTGGTGCCGGGGAGATATCCGTCCGGCGCTCCGGTTTGTTTTAAGCGCACCAAAAAGCTCGGATCAGAGGTGTCTTCTCCGTGAGCGCGGGCTTTTTCATAGCCTTCCAGGTGGTATTCCCAGAGACTTTTGGTTAAAAGTTCGCCGCCTTCGTGGATGATTATCTGAAAATCAGGGTTGTGTTCCCGGGCAAAGGCGGCCAGCATGTTGATGTTGTTTCGCATCAACTCGCGATAGTTCAGGATTGTTTTGGGCGGAACCGTCATGTCAAGGATTTTTTCTTCCTGAGTTAACGGGTGAGCTTCCGTAAAACCAGACAATCCGGCTTTTGCGCCGGTTGAAAAAACAAGCGCAAAAGCCAGGGAAAACAATGCGGCGGTGTTTTTAGGTGTTGACATCGGCTTTGTCTTTTCCCGTTCTTTCCGTGATTTCGGCAATATCCATGGCGATTTTGAGCAGATCTTTCAGCATGGAGAACGTGTCTTCGTTGAGGTTGTCATATTCCAATCTTTCCAGATAAACTCTCAGGGTGGCGCCGGTTGAACCGGTTCCCGACAGGCGGTAGGTTATTTTGGATTTGTTGCCGAAATCAATGACCAGTCCGTTTTGGGTGGTGCTGCCGTCTACCGGATCGTGATAAACAAACGGCGCCGCCGCGGCAACTTCATATTCGTTGAATTTTTTGCCGGGCAGGGAGGAAAGTTTGTTTTCCAGGTCGGACATAAGCTTGTCGGCAACAGCCGTGTCAAGTCCTTCAAAGTCGAAACGCATGTAGTAGCTGCGTCCGTATTTTTTCCAATTTTCACGAGTGATTTCTTCAACGGATTTTCCGGTGGCGGCAATAATGCTCAACCAGAAGAGAATTGCCCAGATGCCGTCTTTTTCGCGGATGTGCGACGAGCCGGAGCCGAAGCTTTCTTCACCGCAAAGGGTGATGCGTTTTGAATCCATCAGGTTGACGAAATATTTCCATCCGGTCGGCACAACATAGCAGGGCAGATTGTTTTTTTCGGCCACGCGGCAAACGGCGGTGGAAGTTGCGGCCGATTTTGCCACGCCGTAAATGCCGTTTTTGTAGGCGGGAATATAATGATAGTTATCTGCCAGAATTGCCAGGCTGTCGCTTGGCGTTACAAAAAATTTTCTGCCGAGAATCATGTTGCGGTCGCCGTCGCCGTCATTTGCCCCGGCAAAGTCGGTCGCTTCGTCGGAAAACATAAAATCGACCAGATGCTTGGCATAAGTCAGGTTGGGATCCGGGTGAAGCCCGCCGAAATCAGGCAGAGGAACCGCCTGTGTGACAGAGCCTTCGGGGGCGCCGAGAATTTCTTCAAAAATCCGGACGGCATAAGGGCCGGTAACGGCGTTCATGGCGTCGAAACGCATGGTGAAACCTGATTTGAAAAGCTTTTTCAGAGCCTCAAAGTCAAAGATGCCTTCCATCATTTCGACATAGTCTTTGACAGAGTCAATAACTTCAATTTCCATGTCGCCGAGAGTGAATGTTCCGAGCCGGGAGAGGTCAACATCGGGCGCGTCAAAAATTTTGTATTCGGAAATGGTTTTGCTGTTTGCATAAATTTTGTCGCTGACGGAAGTCGGAACCTGACCACCGGTTTCGTTGGCATATTTTATGCCAAAGTCGCCGTTTTCACCGCCGGGATTATGCGAAGCCGACAAAATGAAGCCGCCGTTGGTGTGGTTTTTGAGCATGAGGTGCGAGCCTGCCGGCGTGGAGAGAAAACCGTTTTGTCCGACGATGAGCTTTTTGACACCGTTGGCTGCGGCCATTTTAATAAGTTTTTGGATGGCCGTCTGATTGTAAAAACGACCATCGCCGCCAATGACAAAAACTTTGCCGTGCAAATCGCCGATGGTGTTGAAAATGCTTTGAATAAAGTTTTCAAAATAATGCGGCTGCATCATGACTTTGGTCTTTTTACGCAGGCCGCCGGTGCCCATTTTCTGATCGGAATACGGCGTTGTCGAAATTGTTTTTATCATGTTTTTACTTCCTTTTTGCTTGCAATGATGTAACAGGTTAGCACTATCCGACGGAAAGACAAGCTAAAAGTTGAGGTTATCGTAGGGGATTTTTTATGTTCGGTGTGAAAATGAATATTAAATGGGAACAGGGTGTTTTAGAGGTTGCATTTACGGGTTTGTTTGCCTATAATCGTCGTATGTTTTTGAACAACGGAGGTTTTGAGTATGGGAAACAAGCTGTTCGGTACTGACGGTGTCAGGGGAATTGCCAACCAATATCCGATGAATATTAAATTTGTTACGTCTTTGGCGCAGGCCTGTGCAATGCTGGTTTGCACGGAAAAGAAGAAAGCGGCTGTTGCCAAAGATACGCGGCTTTCGGGAGATATGCTCGAGGCGGCGCTGACGGCGGGGTTTACGGCGCAGGGCGTGGACGTGATTCATCTCGGCGTGATGCCGACGCCGGCGTTGACAACGGTTGCCGACAGTCTGGGGGTTGATATGTCGGTGATGATTACGGCATCGCATAATCCGTTTCATGACAACGGCATTAAACTGATTGATGCCCGCGGCAACAAGTTTTCGGACGAGATGACGGCGCGGATTGAGGATGCAGTTATGCAGGGTGAGTTTTCGGCCAGTCCGGATGCCGTGGGACGGGTGCTGAAAAATGACGAGGCGCTGCCCTGTTATCTGGCTGTTGTTCGTTCTGTCTGCGGTGAGGCGGAACGTCCGTTAAAAGGGCTTAAAGTGGTGCTTGACTGTGCCAACGGCGCTTTTTCGGGCATTATGCCGTCGTTGTTTATGAGCCTCGGCGCGGGAGTGATTTCTCTCGGCTGTGAACCGGACGGATGCAATATCAATAAAGACTGCGGGTCGCAGCATGTGGAAAAGATGCTGGAAACAGTCAGAGAATCGCATGCGCACATCGGTATTGCCTGCGACGGCGACGGCGACCGGATTATCGTCTGCAATGAAAAAGGCGAAAAAGTGCCCAGCGAGCAGCTGATTGCGTTTTTGGCAAAATATATGAAAGAAAACGGCCTGCTGAAAGGACGGCCGGTTGTGTCAACCATCCTTTCCAACACGGGACTGGACAGTTTTGTGGAAAGTCTCGGCGTTGCCTATTATGCGACAAAGGTCGGCGAACGCTACATTATTGAAAAAATGAAAGAAGTCAACGGCGCCGTCGGCGGCGAAGAATCGGGACATATTGTGTTGGGAGATTATTCCAAAACCGGCGATGCTCTGGTGGTCGGGTTGTTTTTGTGTCTGGGGTTGGTTAAAAGCGGCAGGAAAATGAGCGAATTGTTTCCCGTATTCAAATTTGAGCCGTTTGTGTTTGAAAACATCCGTTTCAGCAGCGGGGATGCCGTCCGGGAAGCTGTTGCTTCGCCGGAAGTTAACGCCGTGGTAGCGCGCGCTCAAAAAGCCATTGAAGGAAAAGGCCGGGTGGTTTTCCGTCCTTCGGGAACCGAGCCTTTGGTGCGAATCTGGGTGGGCGGAAAAGACGAAGCCCAGGTCAAAGAGCTGAGTGCTGAAATTGTCAATGCGGTTTTGAGCCTGAAAAAATAAAAGTGTTAATTTTTTATTTACTTTAGTCTTTTATGCTGTATCTTAGCTGTGGTTTTAGCAGGAGTTTATGATGAATTATACTCTTAAGGAAAGTTATGATTGGTCAAAAGTCAAGCCGGCTTCGGTGAAGCGCGGCGATATGTCGATGATTGCGGCAACGGTTATAAAAGGCGGAAATCTGGTTATGCCGCAAAACCGCCAGCGTTTTGTGTGGCCGCGGGGACTGGAAGAAAGCGGCAGCCGGATTTTGACCCGGCGGGTTTGGGGACAGAGCCGGTAAGGCGTTCTTTTCAAATTATGCTCAGAGGAATTTTGGCTTTATTTAAAAGCGGATTGATTTTGAACCCGATGGTGTGGTCGGGCGTTCTTTTGGGTTTTGTTCTGGTTTTTAAGGCTGATTTGCCGAAGTTGTTTTCTTTGTATGCCGACTGGCATTTTTATCTGCTGGCGCTGATGTGGGCGGCGGTTTATAACTTCGGGTTTCAAAAACGTTACCATGACGGCGGCGAGTCATTTGATTATGGCGTGATGCTGCGTAATACGCTGGGCGCGGCGGCGATGTTTCTGATTTCGGTTTTTTGTGCGGCGTCGCTGGTTATGTTTATCTTTTTCTGATGTTTTAATTTTTTTGCATAAAAGGCATGTTTGGCGGTACCGGGAATTTTTCCGGTATTTTTTTTGTACGTTGCTTTTATTGAATATTGAAAAATTTTAAATAGTGTGATAGGCTATACATATGTGTAAAAAGCAGGAATGTTTCTATGGGTAGTATCTGTTTTTTTCTCAAGAAGTTGTTTGTTTTACACATATCATATCGTGATTGAAAAAATACATCATGTGAGGCTTGTTATGTGTTGCCGGGGAAAAAGTATTTTTTTTGTTTTAACATTAATTATTGCATTGTGTTTTGTTGTTTCCGGGGCGTCGGCTGAAGAGAAGGTGATGAGCGATGTTATGCGGATCATTAATGAGCTTCCGGAGAATGAACAAACTGAAGAGATGAAAAAAGCACTTTCAGAATATCATGCTGTGGCGCGGGAAAGCAATGCAAGGCTTTCTGAGTGGATAGAAAAATCTGATTCAGGTACTTTAACTTCAAATGATCATAAAGAATTTGCTTCATGGTACAATAACAATGTAAAGCCAGCTGTAGATAATGTATTGAACCAGATGATGGTGAGCGGTTTGATATCAGATGATGTGATGATGGATTTGGAGATGCGAAACATGGCTGAAGAGGATGCGTGGGAGAAGTCTTATCAGACTGTTTTGACGAATCTTATTAATAAAGAGAAAGAAAAAAACAATCCGAAGGATGAGACAAACAAAGCAGATGAAGCGGCGGCGGATGAAAATACACAGAAGGCCGCGGCGCAGGAGGCTTCCGAGATATTGAACGCTTCAGAGGGGGATGACACGCTTGGTACCTCCGATAATCCGCTTCCATGGCAGAAAAATATGCAGGAAAATTTGAACTCGCTTACTTCTCAGAATGAGGAAGAGGAAACAAAGCAGGCGGCTGAAGAAGGAAAAGGTTTCCGGGCGGAGGCGCGCGGGGAAAACAGCGGCATGTTCAGTCAGCTGCTGAGCGCCGGTTCGGAAATATTCGAAGGCATGAAGATGATTATTTACGCGGTGGCGGGCTTCGGGATTGTGGCAATTGCCATCGGCGGTTTTTTCGGAAACTTTAATTTTAAGTGGTTGTCGGCGATTATCATCGGGCTGATTGTGATTTCGATGATGGCGGGGATTTTGTCTTATATGACCGAATCGGATCTGGACAGTTCGATTTCCATTCAGGACAGCCTGATTAAGGCTATGTGAAGTTTAAAAATATTATTGTGAAACAAGGTAAAACGGGAGGTTTTGCCGGTTAGGAAAAGGTTAAGGTTGCGCATTGGCATAAAATGCGGTAAAATGATTTTTACAGGATTCATTTTACCGGAGCTTTGTTATGCGCAAATTTTTTGTTTTTTTATTGTTTTTGATGATATGCGTCGGCGGTGCAGGCGTTGTTTGTGCTCAGACTGCGGACGGCAGCAGTCCCCTTGATAATTTGACGGAAGAACAGAAGGGGATGTTGCAGCAATTGAATCCGGTGCAGGAGGAGCTAAACTATCTTGACAAATTTAGGATTGACAGTAAGAGAAAAATAACAGCAGAAACAGATCTGAAAAAAAAGTCTGAATTGATGAAGGATTATGCCAAAGAATATGAAAAAATGATTAACGATGTGCTGGTCTATCAGGTGCGGGCCGGAAAAATAACGGATGAAAGATATGAAGAATTAAAGAAAAAATTAAAAGATACTGTTAAAGCTTATAATAAAAAGATAGAAGCGGTTGATGATGAAGTAAAAGAAAAAGAGAAAGAAGCGGAAAAAGCGCGGAAAGAAGCGGAAAAACAGGCTGAAAAAGAACGCAAAGCCCAGGAAAAAGCTCAGAAGAAACAGGATAAACTGGTGGATGACGCCAATGAAAAAATAGAGAAGATGGAAGATGCACTGGCGGAATGCGAAGCCATGATTGCCACGCCGGAAACGCGGGCGGCCTGTGCGGAAAAAGCCCGGAAAAAGTATGAACTGGACGAAGACGAGTTGCAGGCGCTGAACAACAAAGCGGCGCAGGATGCGGTTAAGAAGCTTCAGGAATCATCGCAGCCGGAAGAGAAAAAAGCATATCAGGAAGTGAAAGGGGAAGGGGCAGATCCGACGGCTTCCACGGCAAAAACGGAAAACGAACAGCCGGAAAATGTTGATGAAAACGGCGGTTTTCGTAAGGATGCCAGGGATAAAGACGGCGGCATGTTCAGCCAGCTGCTGAAGGCTGGTTCGGAAATATTTGAAGGCATGAAGATGATTATTTATGCGGTGGCGGGCTTCGGGATTGTGGCGATTGCTATCGGCGGGTTTTTCGGAAACTTTAATTTTAAGTGGTTGTCGGCGATTATCATTGGGTTGATTGTGATTTCGATGATGGCGGGGATTTTGTCTTATATGACCGAATCGGATCTGGACAGTTCAATTACGATTCAGGACAGTCTGATTAAGGCTATGTGAAAAAGCCGGACAGAGAAAAAGCGGGAAAATGCCAATTCCCGCTTTTAATCGTAAAAAAAACGACCGGACATCTGCCGGCCGCGTTATAAAGAAATGTCAATGTTTTGTCCGAGGTTGGAAGAAACCGGGACAGACTGCGACGAATCGAGCAGAACTTCAACGGCCTGCTGCTGCAGTTCCACCTGAGTTTTTATCAGGGACATCTGCATGTTTTGTACAGCCAGGGCGTATGAACTGACAGCGCCTAATTCCGACATTGTGTTTTCTCCTCAAAATTACTTTTTTAGTATAGCACAAAATGTTTAAATTTTCATCAATTTTTTTGAAGGAAGACGGCAGCAAAGGCAAAAAAATGTTAGACATTCTTTGTTTTCGTGCTATCTAAAGAAACAGAGTTTTATGAAGGCGTTATTTGCAGGGGAGTTGTGCTTTGCCGGATATTCAGCGCGGGTTGGAAATTTTGAAAAAATATATTGAGAATGCTCCGGAAAAACCGGGCGTTTACCGTATGATTGACGAAAACGACAAGGTTTTGTATGTGGGCAAGGCCAAAAACATCAAGCGCCGAATCGTCAATTATTCGCATGTCGCCCGCCTGCCGTTCCGTTTGCAGCGCATGGTTTCGGAAATCAGGCGGATGGAGTTTATTATTGTCGAGAACGAGGCCAAAGCCCTGCTGATGGAAAATGAGCTGATTAAAAAGCTGGAGCCGAAATATAATATTTTACTGAAAGACGACAAGACTTTTCCGCATCTGGTGATTGATGTGGAATCGGATTTTCCGTCATTGAGAAAATATCGCGGTAAACGCAACGACAAAAGCAAATATTTCGGTCCGTTTGCCAGCATCGGCGCGGTCAACAGCGTGCTGGACATCGTGCAGAAGGCTTTTTTGCTCCGGTCCTGCCGCGACAGTGTGTTCAGCAACCGCGACCGCCCCTGTCTGATGTATCAGATTAAGCGCTGTTCGGCGCCGTGTGCGGGAAAAATTTCCAAGGAAGATTACCGGCGGCTGGTGCAGGAAGCCGTGGATTTTCTGGAAGGCAAAAACAGCAAAATCCAGGATGAGCTTTCGGTTCTGATGAAAGAAGCCAGCGAACGGACGGATTATGAACTGGCGATGGTCTACCGTGACAGAATCCGCGCGTTGACCAGCGTGCAGGCCGGAAATCTGGTGGAATATGCAGACATTAAGTCTACGGATGTCATCGGACTGGCGCGCAAGGGCGATATGGTGTGCATTCAGGTCTTTTTTATCCGCGGCGGACAAAACTGCGGCAATGTGCCTTATTTTCCTAAACAGGCGGAGGGCGCCGAAGACGGCGAAATTCTCGAGGCTTTTCTGAGCTCGTTTTATAACCAGCATATTCCGCCGAAAGAGATTGTCGTTTCAGAGGATTTGCCGAACAAAGAGTTTCTGGAAGAGGCATTGCACTGCAAAATCAATATGTATCAGAGGGGAAACAAGCGCAAACTTATGCTGAATGCCGTGGAAAACGCTCTGGCTTCGATTGAGCGCAAGCTGGCGATGGAGGCTTCGGTTAATGCCAATCTGGAAGAAATGGCGCGTATCTTCGGGTTGGAACGCCTGCCGCAGCGCATTGAAATTTATGATAACTCGCATATTCAGGGGAGTTATGCCATCGGCGCAATGGTGGTGGCGACGCCGGATGGATTTGACAAGAAGCAGTACCGGACTTTTAATATTAAAAATCCGGACATCACCAATGATGATTTTGCGATGATGAAAGAGGTTCTTACCCGCCGGTTTGAACGGATGACGCCGGAAAACCGTCCGGATGTGATTTTACTTGACGGCGGGCTGGGGCAGCTGCATGCCGTGCATGAGGCTCTGAACAAATATGATTTGACGGGGATTCATATTATAGCGATTTCCAAAGGACCGGATCGTAATGCGGGGAAAGAATTTTATCATCAGCTGGGACGGGAAAGTTTTTCACTGCCTTTTCGTTCGCCGATTGCTTTTTATATGCAAAACCTGCGCGACGAGGCGCATCGCTTTGCCATCGGAACTCATCGGAAACGCCGGGGAAAATCGGTTTATAAGTCACGGCTGGACGAGATTGAGGGAATCGGAGCGCGGCGGAAGCGCGATTTGCTCAACTTTTTCGGTTCGGCAGAAGAAATTTCGCAGGCAAGCGTGAAAGATATTGAAAAGGTTTCAGGCATAAGCAAAAAAACAGCGGAAAAAATCTATAATTATTTTCACAGTTAAAAAAAATGTTTTAATATAAGAGCAGTTTATAACTGTTTGAACGGAGTGCAAAGGTCGTGTATAATCTTCCAAATATTCTGACGATTTCCCGGATTGTTGTTATTCCGGTTATTTTTCTGTCGATTTATATTCATTCAATTGCGTGGTCGGTGCTGACCGCCGTTTTGTTTATTATTGCCGCAATTACGGATTATCTTGACGGTTATCTGGCGCGCAGCCGTAACGAAACTTCGGCGTTCGGCCGTCTGCTTGATCCGATAGCGGATAAGCTGCTGGTGGTTTCGGCGTTGATGATAATTGTGGCAAACGGCATGGTTCATAAAATCAGCTATATTCCGGTGGTGGTGATTTTGTGCCGCGAAGTTCTGGTTTCCGGACTGAGAGAGTTTTTGGCCGAGGTGAACGTCGGTATGCCGGTTACGCGTCTGGCCAAATGGAAGACCGCTTTTCAGATGACGGCGTTGTCTTTGATTCTGCTGGGACAAACCAGCGGCGTTTTTGCCTGGTCGGGCGAGGTTTTGCTGTGGGTTGCCGGCGTGCTGACTTTTGTTACCGGTTATCAGTATTTTGACCGGGGGTTGGCTTATGTTAAAGGCATGGAAGGAAAAAAAGTTATTAAAGATGAAGTGAAAGCCGCAACCAGAAAAGTTATCAAGGCCGCCGAAAAAGTTAAAAACGCCGTGAAAGACAAGACCAAAAAGGCCGTTGTTAAAAGACGCGCCGCAGCAAAGAAGAAAAGCAGCCGGACTTCCCGGCAGAAGTGAGCTGTCTTACGTGGTTTTTCCGAGGGCGTATGGAAAAAGAAAAATTTCATATTCTGGTGGTTGACGATGATACGCGACTCCGTTCTCTCTTGCAAAGGTTTTTGCGGGAGAGCGGTTTTATGGTTTCTGCAGCCAAAAATGCGGCCGAAGCCAGAGTGCGTTTGCAGGAATATGATTTTGATCTGCTGATTGTCGATATTATGATGCCGAATGAAAACGGGTTGGTTTTTTTGGAAAAATTGCGCGGTGAAAGCGATGTGCCGGTTATTTTACTGACGGCAATGGGTGAAACCAGTGACAGAATTGCCGGATTGGAAACAGGTGCGGATGATTATCTGCCCAAGCCTTTTGAGCCTAAAGAGCTGGTGCTCAGAATTAAGAGTATTTTGAAGCGGGCGCCGAAAAATGTTTCTCAGAATTTGGAGAGGCTGAATCTGGGGTTGTGTGTTTATCATCTTCAGACCAAAGAGCTGACGACCAAGCAGGGGCAGGTGATTCATATTACGCCGGTGGAACAGGCGCTGCTTTCGGTTTTGGGGCAAAAGTACGGGCAGGTCTTCTCCCGCGAGAAACTTGCGGAGCTTTTAGGCGCCGGGCAGAGCCCCCGTTCCATTGATGTGCAGATTACCCGTTTGCGCAAAAAAATTGAAAAAGATTCTAAGAATCCCCGCTATTTGCAGACAGTGCGGGGTAAAGGGTATATGCTGCTGCCGGAAATGTAAAAGTTTGTATGGGCTTACTCAGGCGTTGTCTGGTTTATAGTAAATTTATCCGGAATTGAAGAGGGGTGAGAATCTCACAAATGACAAATTTCCGAATAAAATAAACTCGCTGTGCTCGTCATACCCCTCTTTAATTCCGACTAATCTTTTTGTTTGGTTCATACTACTCCCTCCAACAGAAAAGTCTCATTGACTTATACTCCCTCCTCCTCCCCTGAGTAGGGGAGGAGGGTGGGGTATGAATCTAACAAAAAATCCTCTTCATTTTTTTCACATCTGTATGAAAATAATCATTGAACAATTGCAAAATCCATGTTACACTTAAACCAGTGTAATAAAGTGTGGAGAATGAAATGTGTGTGATTTCCTATTCCGCCAGAGGTAAATATTTTATCCTGCTGGCTTCTTCTTTTATGTTTCCTTCCGTTTCCGCCCAATGTATAGCAACTTCCGACTGTGCGGCTTTGGGCTACACCGAAACTTCTTGCCCGAACGGCAAAGGCATCAAATGCCCTTTCGGCGATAAATGGGCTTGTCCGTCCAGCAAGGAAGAAACCTGCGCCGAATACGGCTTCAAATATGACTGTTCCGGCACCGGCTATGCTTCCGGAGTCGGTCAAACCTGCAACAATAAATATGCCTCCTGCACCTGCGCTTCCGGTTATGAATGGAAAGACGGCAAATGCGAAGAAATTCCCGTACCTGAATCCGCTGTTCTCGGCCAGTGTACCGGTTATGCCAAAAGCTGCAAAATCGGAGATATTCTTTATTCTGACGGTACCTGTTCCGCCAATGTCGTTTCCGGTAAAACCCCGATTGCCGTCGTTGTTTATATCGGTGGAGATGGCTGCGGTCAAGCTCTGGCATTGGAAGGGCTGGGAGATTACCAATGGTCAATTGACTGGATTGGTATTCCGGATTTACCTAATTATGACAGTGTTCCGACAAACGATTTTGCCAGTTGTGAGAATACGAAGATTGTTCTTGATTACAGTTACAAACAATATGGTGACGACGACTATAGAAATTATCCGGCGTTTGAGATGGTATATAATTACGCCCCATCAACCATACCGGAAACCAAAGGAAAATGGTGTTTGCCATCTGTCGGTGTGTTGAACAGTATTGTTCAAAATAAAGCGGCTATCGATCAAAGTTTAACCAGCGTTAATAAAGAAAATATTGGCAGCCGTGTTTGGTGGTCGTCGTCTGAGTATGATGACGCCAGAGCGTGGGCTTGGGAGGCGTCTTCGGGGAGCTTCACTACTACCAATAAGGACTACTACTTCAGTAGCAACAACCGTATTGTTCGACCGGTGATTGAATTTTAAGCGGTTGTTTTTTTTCTTTATGAGGTGGGCTGGATATAGAAAACAATTCTGATAGTTGGTTTTGAATCATACCCCCCTTCTGCTTCTTGCAGCAAAGCTGCTTCGGTCAACTGAATTGTAACGATTGTTTTCTCAGGCTGCCGCCTGTTCACAATCTAACAATTCAGACTCTGTCGTTGAAAAAAATTCAGATGATTGGTTTTGATTCATACCCCACCCTCCTCCCCTACTCAGGGGAGGAGGGTGGGGTATGAATCAAATAAAAAAATCCTCTTCATTTTTTTCACCTCTACATGAAATTAGTGATTGAACAATAACAAAATCCATGCTACACTAAATCAGTGATGATAAAGTGTGGAGAATGAAATGTGTGTGATTTCCTATTCCGCCAGAGGTAAATATTTTATCCTGCTGGCTTCTTCTTTTATGTTCCCGATTTCCGCTTTTACTCAGTGCGTGGACACGCAGGACTGTCAAGCCCTAGGTTATACCGAAACTTCCAATTCCGGAAATTGTGTAAAATGTCCGTTCGGAGATTATTGGTCTTGTCCGAAACATGAGGAAGAAAAAGCCGTTCTCGGCCAATGCACCGGCTATGCCAAAAATTGCAGTATCGGACAAATATTAAACAGCGACGGGACATGTACGAACGATAAAGTCAGTGCCAAGACTCCGATTGCCGTCGTTGTTTACATCGGCTCTGACAACTGCGGCCAGGCTCTGGCTTTGGAAAGTCTGGGAATGTTTGTATGGTCAACAGAGATTGTCGATATTCCAGATTTACCGACTTATGATGATTTTTCTACAGCGAAAGATGATTTTGACAGTTGTGGCAATACGCAAAAAATTATTAAACAAGGTGATGCTTTTATGTATCCGGCTGCTTGGGCTGCTGCCAATTATGCCCCGACAGAAATTCCGACCACAAAGGGTAAATGGTGTCTGCCGGCAGCTGGTATTGCCCGCTCAATGAGAAAAAATAATTATTTGGCAATTAATTCCGGATTGTCGAAAGCCGGAGGTGAAGTTTTACCGTCGCTATCAGATGCCGATTATTGGAATTGGTCGTCATCTGAAGGACATTCCAGCTTTTCATGGGCTTGGAATTATGGATTTGATGATTTATATGGTTATACTAAGAGCAGCGATGATTTATATGTCCGGCCGGTAATTGCTTTTTAGATGATTTTTTTCCGAGGGGTAAATGAGAAGGCGGCAGGGTTAGGAAGAAAATGTTTGGAGAGTTTGCGCGGAAGTGAAAATATTTTGTAATCTTTTGTTAATTTATTTTACTGGAATTTATTTTGTTTTGATTCTAGTATCAAAGTCAGTTAAATCTGAGGAGAAAAGATAATGCATGTGAAATTTCCGAGCAAGGTTGATAATGTTTTGAGATATTTGAAACTTAAGCTTCTTCCCAAAACATTGTTTTTCAGGACAATGTTGTTGATTTTTATTCCGCTTATCGTGGTTCAGGTGGTGTTGATTGTGGCTTTTTTTGACGGCAACTGGTCAAGAATGGGGCGGAAACTTTCGGACAACCTGACTTCCGATATTTCTTTTGTGATTCAATATACGCAGGATAATCCGAAAAAAGTTAAGCAAATTAAAGATTTGGCTTTTAATAACTGGGATTTGTCCGTTACTTATTTTTCAAATGAGGAAAAAGATATTGTTTTAAGCAAGGCCGGCGAGAACAATAAGATGATTACCGGCTTTCTGGAAGAATCGTTGAAGAAAACTTTTCCCGGTTATGATACGAGCATTTATATGAATGCCAAGCGTGATGCTTTGTGGATATTTGTCGATACGCCGAAAGGAATGTACCGGTTTACGACTTCGGGCAAAAATATTTTCAGTACGGCAATGTTCAGCTTTTTAGCCTGGATGGTCGGTACATCGATTTTGTTGTTTTTGGTTGCGGTTTTGTTTCTTAGAATCCAGGTGCGTTCCATTGCCGATTTGGCCCGATTTTCGGAAGATTTCGGTAAAGGCATAGACAGTAAAGATTTTAAGCCTTATGGTTCTTCAGAGGTGCGCAAAGCCGGTTTGGCCTTTATTAAAATGAAGGAAAGAATTCAACGGCAGATCAGCGAAAGGACGCAGATGCTGGCCGGTGTTTCGCATGATTTGCGGACGCCGCTGACCCGGATGAAGCTGCAGGCGGAAATGATGCCTGACGGAGAAGATAAGAAAGATTTTATTCAGGATATTTCCGAGATGGAAAAAATGCTTGACGGGTATTTGGACTTTGTCAGCGGCGAGGGCGGCGAAAAGTCGGTCTTTATTGATATGAATGAGCTGATTTTGAGCATATTGAACAAGTTTCGCAATAAAAACGCTCTTATCCGCTATTCCACCAATGATCAGGTGAGCGCTATTCAGGGGCGTGAGCAGGCTTTGAAACGTGCGCTGACCAATGTGATTTCCAATGCTTTTGATTACGGAAAAACGGTTGCCGTGGCTTTGGAGAGCAATAACAATCATCTGAAAATTACGGTGGATGATGACGGTCCCGGAATTCCCAAAGATAAAAGGGAGGATGTGTTTAAGGCTTTTTACCGGGTGGAAGGTTCCCGCAATAAAGAAACGGGCGGCGTCGGACTGGGCTTGTCTATTGCCAAAGACGTTATCGCTTCGCATGGCGGTAAAATTGAGCTGGAAGACAGTGATATGGGAGGCTTGAGGGTTCTCATCAGTATTCCCTTATAGTACGGTTATACGCCGTTTCAGCTTTTTTTGAAAAAATCCGGTATCAGGAAAGATGCCGGATTTTTTGTTAAAAGCATGTTAACAATATGTTGTTATACTCATAAAAATTATTTTTTATTTATCCGGAGGTTTTTATATGGAAAACGGGCAACAGAATGGGAATTTTTTACCCGGGGAACCGGCTGCAGAACAATATGCCGATTTGACAGGAAGTGAGTTTTTGACGGCTGAGGACACCGCAGAGCCCGGGACGGTGGAATTGAGCATTCCGCCTAAAGGCGGGTATAGCCCTGTTGCCGGAGTTGGAAAAAAAGAAGCCGCCGAACCTGAAAAAACAGTTGTCAAACCGGTTTTGCCGGAAGTGGTTTTTGAAGAACCGGAAGTTGACGATGACGGCGTGGCTTTAACTATTCCGCCGCAAAAGCTTTCTCCTCATAATGCCGAACTGGATGTGAAGCCGATGTATGTAAAGCCTGCCGGCGTGGGAATAGATGTTTTGAATAACAATTTTGGAGAGGACAACGGAGACGACGGAATTGATGCGTCCGAGGTGGGCATTACCGATTATGAAGATTTTTCTCCGGCTGCCGGACAATCGGTTGAAGCCGGATATTCCCGCTCTCCTGTCGGCGATGATGTCTCCGGAGCTGCTGCTTCTGATGAGATTAAATCGGAGTTCGTTGTCGATGAAAAAATGGTTGAAGTTTCCCATCAAGCTGAGACTTCCGGCGGTAATGACGAGCTTCCGAGTTTTTTGCATGAATGGTCAGATAATGGTGAAGATGCGGACGAACTGCTTGGAAAACTGTTGGATGAAAATGATACGGGTGATGATGTTTCCGTTGTTGAAGATCTTATTAAAGATGAAAAATTGAATGAAGCGGAGGTTGCTGCTTCTTCTGCCGGGAACGGGGAGAAAAATGTTTTTTCTGAAAATTTTGCTGCTACTGAACAGAATCCGATGAGAGCGGAAGATGTTTTTGTTGACAAAGCTGCGGATGAGAGAGAGGTGCAGACTGGTGTTTTTCAGGGAGGAATGGAAGAAATTTCTCCTTATGTTCAGGAAAATTTGCCGGAACAACAGGTGGAAAAAGAAGATGCTTATCCTGCAGGCGGAAATGTTCAGAGTTTGGATAATAATGAAAAGTTTTTTTCTGAAGAGACGACAAAACTTTCAGAAAAATGGGAGCCGGTTGCCAGACCGGAAGAACAGAATTTTCCGGATGTTGCCGGGACTGAAAACAACCTCATGAATCAAACAGTTGCGGCAGAGAAAAGCGAAGAGGCGTTGCAAGAAAACGCAAAATCAGAAGATGTTTATCATTTTAACAGAAAAAGCGGTGTGCAGCGGTTTGTTTCGCAAGGGCGTAACGGTGTAATCGTGCTGGATAATCTTGATTATGAAAAGCATGAGCTGAGCAGTTGGAATTTATTGTTTTTGGACAGTTGTTGGAAGGAGATATCTCAGGGAGCGGATAAAGTTAATATTCCCATGGGGCAGGCTGCTTTTCGTATTGCCGAAATTGTTCAGGCCGGAGGGTATTCGCTTCGTTTGTATAATGTGGAAAATTTTGAATTTGAAACACTGTCCGGTATACAGACTTATCCGGCAGGGAAGATTGTATCCGGAACCGATAGCGACAAAGCGGTTATATTAAATGATGTTTTTATACAGCCTTTGCAGAATTTGGGCGGCAAGGAACTTAAGTTTGACACTCCCCGTTCCGGGATGTTGACAGGACCGGACGGGGCTTTGCTTTGTTTTGCCGAAGTGGTTAAAATTGTGATTCCCGCGGCGGAAAGCGTGCAGCAGTCGTATGATGATATGCAAAGGCGTATAGCCAAGAGATATGCGGGAAATTTGTCGGATGTTTATGCATCGTATTCTGCTGAAAATTTGGAGGGGGAATTTATAGCCGACGCAGAAAAGAAATTTATTCGTTTGGATGTCGGTAAATCAACTTATGGCTGGAGCATCCGGTTTGATAACGGCTTGACGCTGACTTTGGCGGATGTACGGGAATATCAGCTTCGGAACGGAAGGCTTCCCAAACGTGAGGGGATTATTGTTTATGGCAATAAGCAATTGAGATTCCAAGGATGCGAAAGGATTGTTTTTTATCAGGAAGCAGAATATTTCAGTTATAAATAAGATTTTTTTCATCTCTATATGAAATTAATGATTTACACATAAGAAAATCCATGCTACACTAAATCAGTGATGATAAAGTGTGGAGGATGAAATGCGTGTGATTTCTTATTCCGCCAGAGGTAAATATTTTATCCTGCTGGCTTCTTCTTTTATGTTCCCGATTTCCGCTTTTGCTCAGTGCGTGGACACGCAGGACTGCCAAACCCTAGGTTATACCGAAACTTCCAATTCCGGAAATTGCGTAAAATGTCCGTTTGGAGATTACTGGTCTTGTCCGAAACATGAGGAAGAAAAAGCCGTTCTCGGCCAATGCACCGGCTATGCCAAAAACTGCAGTGTCGGACAAATTTTGAATGCCGACGGGACATGTACGAGCGATAAAGTCAGCGGTAAGACTCCGGTTGCCGTCGTTGCTTATATCGGCTCTGACAACTGCGGTCAGGCTCTGGCTTTGGAAGGAATCGGATATGCAAGTTGGTCAACAGAATATGTAGACATCCCGGATTTACCTAATTACGGCAGTAGCAATCTGGTAAACGATTTTGACAGTTGTGAAAACACAAAGATTGTTATTGATTACAGTTCTAAGCAATATGGCGATGGCGCCTATAAATATTACCCGGCTTTTGGGTTGGTATATAAATATGCGCCGTCAACCATGCCGGAAACAAAAGGCGAATGGTGTCTGCCGGCCGTTGGTGTATTAAACAGCATTTATCAGAATAAAACAACTATTGACCAAAGTTTGACCAGAATTAGCATGGAAAGCATTGGTGATAATGAATGGTGGACGTCGTCAGAACACAGCAACAATTATGCGTGGGATTGGGATGCGTCTTCCGGTAAGGT
This sequence comes from uncultured Pseudomonadota bacterium, assembly GCA_949289935.1. Lineage (GTDB taxonomy): Bacteria > Pseudomonadota > Alphaproteobacteria > RF32 > CAG-239 > HGM16780. Next base: position 25,557 of record CASEQD010000024.1, read on the forward strand.
TGGTTATTACATTAAACATGATAATGCCGGCCGCTATGTCCGGCCGGTGATTGAGTTCTAGAGGAGAAAGGCGGTTTTCCGCCTTTTTTTGTGATTAGTTTCGAAATTGCGAGAGGATGGTGTCGGCAATTTGCGAAGCTTCCGAATCAAATCCTGCGGCTTCGTAAGCTAATTTTTTCAGACAGGTTTTGACAATGGCGTTTTTTGTAGTTGTAAAATCCTGTGTGAAAAGCGTGCCGTTTTTGAGCTTGGTTGTTGCTTCGTTGACAGCGCAGGCCCGGAATTTTTCTTTAGGCGTACTGTTTGCATCCAGTCGGGTGAAATTTTCAAGTTCGGCACAGGCGGACAGCAAAACGAGAGATGTCAAAATAAGTTTGATTTTCATTGTTTTTCCTTTCGCGGCGGGGTGATGTAAGAATAGTTATTGGGACTGAAATTGTAGAAAGTTTCCATTTCCCATCCGGAACCGGCTGTATAAAACCGGCGGCGGTGCTTGCACTGGCGGCTGTAATAACGTGCGCCGGAGGAATATTGCAACGCCCGTCCTGCAAGCCGGTATGCTTCGCCGGGAAAAATGTCGTTTTCTGCCCGGAGATGAGCCAGACAAGCGGAAGCGACGGCATATGAATGCCAGTCTTTTCCGGCGGCGAAAGCACTGCCGTTTTCAACCCGATGTTCAGCCTGGCGGATGCCACAGCGGCGATATTGTTCGGCCAAAGGCAGAAAAGCTTCGTTTTCTGTTTCTGCCGGGCGAAAAACACAACCGGAAAGCAGTAATGCACTTCCTATGCAATTCCACAATTTTTTCATACCCGGATTTTATTTCAGAGAGGTTAATTTTTATATAAGAAGTTTTGATTTCAGGATGAGACGCTGTTTTTTCGGATAGTTTTTTTGTATTTTTACTGAAAATATAATTTTACTTTTTGTGAAATTGTGATATACTAAAACAGTGATAACCAAATGTGGAGGGTGTGATGACTGCGGTAATTAAACTGACAGGCTGGTCTGTATTCTTGCCGGTATGTTCTGTTTTATGTCCTTTTCCGGTTTGGGCGCAGTGCGCCGAAACGGATTGCCGAATATTGGGCTATGAGGCGGAACAGCAATGCAGCGGCGGGTTGAAGTGTCCGTTCGGGGATTATTGGGCTTGTCCGGAAGAAAAAACGTGCGATGCTTCTTTTAAGTATAATTGCACGGGAGAATATGAAAATCCATCAGGAGAAGCGTGTGAAGGAAAGTATCAGACATGCGTTTGTGATGCGGGGTATAAATGGAACAGTTATCTCGGGGTATGCATGGAAGATTGCGACAGCTCTTATAAATATTTGTGTACGGGACCGTTTCAAATTCCGGTTCCGGATGTTTGTGATTATAAATACAAGAAATGTGATTGCCAAAGCGGATATTATTGGGATGACGGGAATGGAAAATGTGTTAAAGGCGAAATCAGCGAAGGCTGCGACGGACGTTGTGCGGGATCGGTGCGTCCTTCTTCCTGTCCGTCCGGGTATCATGTTAGAACGAGCAGCGATGAGTGCGGTAATGCCTGTTATCAATGTTGTGTGACTTATGTTCACGAAAGAAGGATGCATGAAAATTGCAGCTGCCGAAATTTGAACGAAGGGACTTCTTATCCGGCTGATTATGTTTTACGCTGTGATTTGGTTTATTACTATTTTGATCCGGACGGCCGACAAACGGGAACATCAAGTTCTTATGACGATTTGGGGCATTATGGTTCTTTATCGTCCTGTCAATCGGCTTTGTCGTCGACTTCTCAGGGAACATTCTTTTATGAGGATGAGACGATGAATTGTCTTTGATGTTTGTTAAATTATGTTTTTTTGTTTTGGTTGCCGTTGATTGTGGGGAAAAGGCTTTTTGTTTTTGCACTCGGAAAGGAAGTGTGTTATTTTCTTCCAGACAGGGAGAAAAGTTTTGGTTTTGAATTTTGAGGGTATTACAAAACAGCTTGATGGTTTGACGGCAACCGAGTATTTCGGAAGAGTTACGGCTGTTCAGGGGCTTTTTGTGGAAGTGGGCGGCATCCGGGCAAATCTGACTATCGGCGACAGGTGCAATGTTCATACATCACAAGGCAAAAAAGTTGTCTGCGAGGTGGTGAGTTTTAATAACAACAGGCTGTTGTTGATGCCGTACGGTTCTTTGCAGGGAATAGGCCCGGGATGCCGGGTTGATGTGGAAAACGCACCGCCGGTTATTTATCCGCATCCGTCGTGGCTGGGGAGAATCATCAATGCTTTCGGTGAACCGATAGACGGCAAAGGGGCGCTTGTCCGCGGCGACAAAGCGTATCTGATTAAAAATTCGCCGCCGCCGGCGCAATTCCGCGACCGGGTGAAAGGAAAAGTCGATTTGGGCGTGCGGGCGGTCAATACGTTTTTGACAGTTTGTAAAGGGCAGCGCATGGGGATTTTTGCCGGTTCGGGCGTGGGAAAATCAACACTGATGTCGATGATGGCCAAGAATACCGACTCGGATATTGCGGTTATCGGGTTGGTGGGAGAGCGCGGACGCGAAGCCAAAGAATTTGTTGAAGATGTGTTGGGGTGCGAGGGGTTGGAAAAATCTGTTCTGGTGCTGGCAACTTCCGACGAAAGCCCGCTGATGCGTCGGCAGGCCGCTTATACGGCAATGGCGGTTTCGGAATATTTCAGAGATTTGAACAAAAATGTTTTGTGCATGATGGACTCGATTACACGTTTTGCCATGGCGCAGCGGGAAATTTCGCTGAGTATCGGTGAGCCTCCTGCTTCCAAAGGCTATACGCCGAGCGTGTTTTCCGAATTGCCACGTCTTTTGGAAAGAGCAGGGCCGGGCGCCGGAAACGGTACAATTACCGGTTTGTTTACGGTGCTGGTTGACGGGGATGATCATAACGAACCGGTGGCGGATGCTGTGCGGGGAATTTTGGACGGACATATTGTTTTGGACAGGGCTATTGCCGAGCGCAATCGTTATCCGGCCATTAATATTCTGCGTTCGATTTCGCGTACAATGCCGGATTGCGATACACCCGAGGAATATGCTCTGGTGGCAAAAGCCAGAAAATATATTGCTGCTTATGAAGATATGGCGGAACTTATTCGTTTGGGCGCTTATAAAAAAGGTTCCAACCGCGAAGTGGACGAGGCGATTTTTTATTATCCGAAAATTGAGGAATTTCTCAGCCAGAAGAAAAATGAAAAAGTTACGCTGGAAGAGGGATATAAGCAGCTGGCGGATATTCTTGCGACTCCGTTTGTCCCATGAGGCCTGATATATGAAAAGTTCGCTGAAAACCCTGGCCAGAATTCAAAAATTTAATATTGACGAGCAGCGTAAGCGTTTGAACGAGCAGTTGGATGCGGAAGAGAAAATTCTGAAAGGATTGGAAACACTTGACAGGCAGTTTGAAGATGAAAAAGCTTTTGCGCGAAAAAACGGAAATGTCGGCGATTTCGGCGCTTATGTCAGGCGATATCTGAAACAGAAGGAAGATTTGAATACCGCGTTGGCTTTAGTGCGGCGGAAAATTGAGGAAATCAGAGATGTTATTTCGGATATGTTCAAAGAACAAAAGACCTATGAAATTGTTGAGCGCAACCGGAGAGAACGAGAACAGAAAGAAGAAGAACACAAAACGCAACAAACTCTTGATGAAATCGGAACAAATGCTTATATTAAAAGACATCAAAATTAACTTTTAGAGGAGTGAAAAAACATGGCTATTGCCTTTCCTGCCCTGCCGTATTCTTCCGATGCGCTGGATCCTTATATTTCAACAACAACGATGGAATTTCATTACGGTAAGCATCACAAAGCGTATGTTGATAATCTGAACAAGATGATTGCCGGTACGCCGTTTGAGAATTTGACGTTGGAGGAGATTATCCGAGAAACTTCCGGTGAAGAGAAATTTCAGGGAATTTTTAACAATGCCGCACAAGCCTGGAATCATGATTTTTTCTGGCACTGTATGTCTCCGGAAGGCGGTCAGCCTCCCAAAGGCGCCAAACTCAGGAAAATTGAAGAAGCCTTCGGTTCGTATGATAAGTTTTGCGAAGCTTTTGTCAATGCGGCTGTTTCTCAGTTCGGGTCGGGCTGGGCATGGCTGGTTGAAGATAAAGACGGCAAGTTGAGCATTGTGAAAACCTCAAATGCCGATACGCCGATTGCTCACGGGCTGAAACCATGGCTGACGGTTGATGTGTGGGAGCACGCTTATTATCTGGATTATCAGAACCGGCGGGCGGATTTCGTGAAAGCTTTTCTGGCTCATCTGGTTAAGTTTTAGACGTGTTTGAGACAGCATTCCCTTTGATAGAGTTTTTTCGGAGGGAATTTTTATGTTTAATCGCAGTAACCTCCATTCCATGTCAAAGGCCGGTTATTTTCAAATACGCTACGACATTCGTCTTCGCAGCTCTCGTCCTGGTCGATTACAACTTGACCTCTTCCTTCTACAATTTCTACGGGAGAACCTTCGCATTGATATTCTTGATCCAATATACAATTGTATCTTATTTGTCCGTAGCCTTCTAGATTCAGTGCATGACAACTGACAAATTTCATGCTGCCTATATAATTTTTTCTTCCACATTTATAACAACGATCGAGAGAACCGATATTGACACCAGGAATATAATATGTAACTAACTCGTAGGGATAGGAACAAGAAGGAGGTGTATCAGAATAATAATAGGGGCCGGAATATCCAAAAGGACAAGAACCGCTTCCGGAATCACTGCCGCTGGAAGAGGAGCAGCCGGAGCCGCCGCAGCGGGTGTCGCAGGAATCGATTGTCCCGTCGGTACAACAGTCGCCGTGGCAGGTATCATGAACGGAGCACCAGTCCGGCGAACTGGAATTGCAGCAGGATTTACATGAAGTATATTTGGTGCCGGAACCATCGTTGCAGGACGAAGCGCCGGCTTCACCGCCACAGTCGCAGGAGCGATAGCTTGACGGGCACTGGCAGGAAAGATATTTTCCGTCGCAGCTTGAACCAACCCCGACCTGCGGCGAAGTACAGGAGACCAGTCCGGGCTGGCAGACGCAATCTTTATGATAAGAATCGTTGTAAGGACAAATCCCTGAAGCCGTCTGCAACGTTCCGCAGGAACCTATTTGGGTATAGCCGTCTTCTTTGCAGGCGCGTTCGTCGTCGCGTTCGCATCGGGCATATTTTCCGTCGCAGGAAGGGCCGACGCCGTAATAAGGTTTTTCGCAGGTTTCGGTCATGTTGGCATCACAGACGCATTCTTTGTAATAACTGCTGTCGGCCGGACAGGAATTTGAACCATGCGACCCGGCTGGACAGGAGGTGACGCCGTAACCGGCGGCAACACATTGTTCCTGCGGATCCTCATAAATCGGATTACTTGGTATTCTGCCGCCTGGATTTTCACCATTTCCGAAATTTCCACTGGAACAATTTCCGCCATCGGTAATGAAACAGACCGATGCCACCCGGATTTTGTCTTTCTTTATTATTTCTTCATCTTCTGAAACGGACAACGCTTCTGCTTTTCTCCCTGAGGTCATCCTCTTATCTAATTCCCTCCCTGAG
>CASEQD010000025.1 GCA_949289935.1 uncultured Pseudomonadota bacterium
TCATACCCCTCCTTCAATTCCGACTATATCCTTTTGTTCGGTTCGTATTACTCCCTCCAAAAGGAAAGTCTCATTGCGTTTCCTCGCCAAAAGCAACGTCAGTTGCTTTTGACTTCGGCCGTCTCCCCTATCTCAGGGGAGGAGAAGAAAGAGTTTTCTATCTCAGGGGAGGAGAAAAGAGAGAGAATTGTCTCAGAGAGGGAATTAGATAAGAGAGTAACCTCAGAAGAGAAAATAAAACCAATCTCTCCGCCGGCACAATCTGAGCATCGCGCCTTATCCGCCCCGGAACAGGATACCGCTAACCTAGCGCTCACCTCGTCAGGTGTCCCCGCCCCGGCTTCCAAAGTGTTTATAAGTTTGTAAAAAAGCTGGTTATTGATTTGCAAACCGGTTATAATCAGGACAGTTTAAAGTATAAGAAAAGGAATAAAATGACTGAAGAAATTGAAGAATCCTCCGCGCCGTCGAACGCGGAAGGCATTTTGCCGGTTGAAATTTCGGAGGAAATGCGCCGTTCATATCTTGATTATGCCATGAGCGTTATTGTGGCGCGTGCGCTGCCGGACGTCCGGGATGGTTTAAAGCCGGTGCACCGTCGCATTATTTACGGCATGTATGAAAACGGTTATGATTATAACAAACCTTATCGAAAATCCGCCCGTATTGTCGGCGATGTTATGGGTAAATACCATCCGCACGGCGATGCGGCCATTTATGAATCCATGGTGCGAATGGCTCAGCCGTTTTCCATGCGTCTGCCGCTGATAGACGGGCAGGGCAATTTCGGCTCCATGGACGGGGACAGCGCCGCGGCCATGCGTTATACCGAAGCCCGCCTGGAAAAAGTCGCCCACGCGCTGATTGAAGATATTGACAAAGATACGGTTGATTTTGTTCCGAACTACGATGAAACCCTGCAGGAACCCTCGGTGCTCCCGGCGCGTTATCCGAACTTGCTGGTTAACGGCGCCAACGGCATCGCCGTCGGTATGGCGACCAATATTCCGCCGCATAATCTGGGCGAAGTTCTGGATGCCTGCTGCGCCTATATTGACAATCCGGATATCACGATTGACGATCTCATTAACATTGTTCCCGGGCCCGATTTCCCGACCGGCGGACTGATTTTGGGTTACGGCGGGGCAAAGTCGGCTTATTATACCGGCCGGGGTTCGGTGATGATGCGCGCCAAATGCAGCATTGAGGAACTGCGCAAAGACAAAGAAGCCATCATTGTTCATGAAATTCCCTATCAGGTGAACAAAGCCGCAATGATTGCCAAAATCGCCGAGCTTGTAAAAGACAAGAAAATTGACGGGATTTCGGAGATACGCGATGAATCCGACCGCCAGGGCGTTCGGGTCGTGATTGAAATAAAGCGCGATTTTCAGCCGGAAGTAATTCTGAACCAGTTGTATAAATTTACGCCGCTGCAAACCAGCTTCGGTATGAATATGCTGGCCATCAACGGTGGCCGCCCGATGATGATGAATCTGAAAGACATCATCTCTGCCTTTGTTGATTTTCGTGAAGAAGTCATCCGCCGCCGCACGATTTACGAATTAAACAAGGCGCGCGACCGGGCGCATATTTTGGTCGGCCTGGCCATTGCGGTAGAAAACCTTGATCCGGTTATTGACTTAATCCGCACATCTCCCAGCCCGCAGGAAGCAAAAGACGCCCTGTTGGCCAAAAACTGGCCGGCCGGAGAAGTAGAGGCTCTTGTGCAGTTGATTGACGAACCCGACAGAAAGGTGGAAAACGGATTTTACCGTTTGTCGGAAGACCAGGCTCGGGCGATTTTGGATTTGAAACTGCAGCGCCTGACCGGTTTGGAACGTGACAAAATTCATCAGGAATTGTACGGCTTGGGAGATGAAATTAAAGAATGTCTTTCAATTTTGGCATCCCGTGAAAAGCTGTTCGGCATTATGCGTGATGAATTTATTGCCATTAAAGACGAATACGCCACGCCGCGCCGCACCAAAATTGAAGATATCGAATATGACACGGATATTGAATCTTTAATTCAGCGCGAAGAAATGGTCGTAACCGTAACCGAAGCCGGATATATCAAGCGCGTGCCTTTGAACGCCTACAAAGCGCAAAAACGCGGCGGCAAAGGAAAATCGGGCATGGCCACCAAGGAAGAAGACTTTGTTACCCGGCTGTTCGTGGCTTCCACCCACACGCCGGTGCTGTTCTTCTCTTCCAAAGGTCTGGTTTACAAGATGAAAGTTTACAAACTGCCTCTCGGCTCGCCGACCTCAAAGGGCAAACCGTTTATAAACCTTCTGCCTTTGAGCGAAGGCGAAAATATTACCACCATTATGAAATTGCCGGAAAATGAGGAAGAATGCAAAGACATGTCCATCATGTTCGCCACTTCTCAGGGAAATGTCCGCCGCAACTCTTTAATGGATTTTGTTAATGTCCAGTCCAACGGCAAAATCGCCATGAAACTTGACGAGGGCGACAAGCTGGTTAATGTCCGCATTTGCACGGAGGCGGAAGACGTTATGCTGGCGGCCAAAGACGGCAAATGCATCCGTTTTCCCGTAACCGAGGTGCGTATGTTTATCGGCCGCAATTCGACGGGTGTCCGGGGGATGAAACTGGCTTCCGGAGACGAAGTCATTTCCATGTCGATTTTAAATCACAGCGATGCCACGGCTGAAGAGCGTGATGAATACGGCCGCGTTGTCTCTGCCATAAAACGGATTCAGTCGGAAAAAGAAGAGACGGTGCCGGTCAGCTTTGAAGACGCCGCTGTTGGTTTGGACTTAAAATCGCTGACGGTGGAAAAATATGAAGAAATGAAAGCCAATGAGCAATTTATTCTGACGGTAACGTCCACCGGCTACGGCAAACGGTCTTCGTCATATGAATACCGCATTACCGGCCGCGGCGGGCAGGGAATTGCCAACATGGAAATGTCCGCCCGCAATAAAGAAATTGTCAGTTCATTTCCGATTGAGGACGACAACCAGCTGATGATGGTAACCGACGGCGGAAAACTGATTCGCATGCCTGTTGCCGACATTCGTATTGCCGGCCGCAAAACACAGGGCGTTATTCTTTTCCGCACGGCCGAAAACGAACGTGTTGTTTCCGTGACCAAGCTTGAAGCCGATGACGGGGACGATGAGGAATTGGAAGAAGAAACTGGTTCTGAAATTTTGGGTGAGGGAGCGGCTGATACGGATGAAGCTTCCATTGACGTTGTAACCGAACCCGGTGTTACCGAACAGACGGATTAAAAAGCGTTTGAATAATCCAAACAAACCCCGCCGGATTTTTTCAGCGGGGTTCGTTTATCGGAAAAAACAGATTTTATTCACAATCATCGTCAAAGTTGCAGGAACTTGTTCTTTCAAGCCAGAAAGGAGAAAAAGAAGCCGCGGCAGCTTCACATTCAGCCTTATTTTCTTCTTGCGTGCCATAAATATATTGATATATTTGCACGCCGCTTCCACCGCTTTCTTCCTTAATTTTATCGGAACATAAACTGCATTTTTTGCCAAACAGGACGCCTGTTAAAGAATAACCGGAACTATTGCCGATTCGTTCACAACCGCGAATAGATGTTACATAATAAGATACCTTTCCTGTCGGAGAACACCTGCTGTTGTTTGACCACATATATCCGGAAACGCAATCGCATTTTTGGTATTTCCCGTTACAACTGCCTGTAAAGGGCTTCTCTTCATATTCTCCGGAGCATGTGTACCGGTAGGAAGAACTGCATTGTACTTCATTTTTATCCTCAGTTTCCGGACAAGACCAGTATTCGCCGAAAGGGCATTTGACGCAATTTCCGGAATTGGAAGTTTCGGTATATCCGAGGGTTTGACAGTCCTGCGTGTCCACGCACTGGGCGGAAACGGAAATCGGGAACATAAAAGAAGAAGCCAGCAGGATAAAATATTTACCTCTGGCGGAATAAAAAATCACACGCATTTCATCCTCCACACTTTATCATCACTGGTTTTAGTGTAGCATGGATTTTGTTATATGTAAATCATTATTTTCATATAAGAAAAAGAAGAATTTAAATATTGAAATTTTTGTCAAATATGTTATAAAACCAAATACAAATATATTATTTATTAATAATTAAATACCTATTTATTATGAAAAAAGTAAAATTTCTGAATTTTTCGGAGAAAAATGTCGCCGGAGAATACAAAAACAGCCATTTTGTGGAATTAATCGGAAAACCGACGTTTCGTCGTCTGATATGTCTGGAAGACTGGGGCGGTCTGGAAGGCATAAGTGAAAACATATTTTGCAAAGGGCAAAGCTATGATGTTTGGATTTGTAATGTTTATATGAAAAAACAGGGTGTTTTCAAACATTATGTAGCCATTCCCAAAATTATGAAAGAAGAAAAGGAAACGGAAAAATTTCGTTACCTGCTTCCGCAGACGGTTTTTGGCAATATCAGCGATGCAGAGGAAGAAATAACCACCAAAATCGAAAAAAACAAACCTCTTTTGGTTGTCAAAGATGACCATATTGAAGAGATGGAAACAGATGTCTATGGCAGAAAATTCAAACTTGTTGCCGATTTTAACAACAATTTTCTTCTCATTCCGTCTTGGAGCCTGAACCGTGATGATGTTGAAAATTTCATTCGGGAAGAAGACAAAAAAACTTTCGAATGTCAGGACGGAAGCCGGAAAAAGGCCGGAAATGCATGGCTGAAGCTCTATCCGGCGCTGCCGCAAAAATATACGCTGATACCGCGCATATTGGGAACTTCGGCGCAAAATATGTTCATTGCCTGGGAAATTCAGCGCAAAATGAGCAAAAAGGTTACGCTGGCGTCATATCTGAACATCTTCACCGGTCAGGAAAGCTGCCATTGGCAGAATATCGACATCCGCTACCCGATTGGAAATAACCAGAAGCAGGCGCAGATTAAACGATTGTACGTGCGTTACAGCCGCAAAAAAATCAATGTAAGCTTCCGGCGCCTCTGAAAAACAAAAGTCGAACCGCAGAACGGGATTCTGCGGTTTTTTTATTGAAAAAAAAGACAAAATAAAACTTGCTTTTATCGAAAAAGAAAATATACTGTGCCACGCAATAAATATTATTAATTAATCACATATTATTATGGAAGAAATAAATTTTTTTGGAAAAAAATGGATGCAGGCGGTAAGAGTGCTGCGAGAACTCCGTTACAAAACCGACTGTGTCAAAAACAATGAGTTGACGATCAAACCGGCATATGTCATATGCCTCAAAGATGTTCCGTTGTCGGCATATCATGCTGTAAAAGTATGTTTTCACAGCAAAAAGCAGTTCGGGTATGAACCTGAAATTATTTGTGCCGGATGGAAAAATCCTTTTATCAAAAATTTCGGAAAAGATTGTTCCGAAAATCAGGATGCAGCTCAAATTTGCAGAGAGCTCGGCGCTTTGACGGTAAAAACGCTGGATGGAAGGAAAAATGAAGGCGGCTGGTTGAAAGTAATCATTGATTATGTTGGCGGCAGCAGTGATCCCGTTATTTTTTGTCCGACAATGCTTTATAGTTTGTATCTGGAAAGAGAAGAAAGTTTCAGTCCCAAACGCATTCCCGAAGCTGAGTCTTTAAATGCATATTTTTATTGTCCGGAAGAATATATTGTGGACATGGCGCAGTTGTACAACGGCAAAGGTTTGGCGGGAGGTCTGCCTCTGCTTTCGGAAATAGCCGCGATGCATGCATATTTATACCGGAATGAAAATACGGCGCCTTTTGAAAAAAAATTGTCATTAAAGGCCAAAAGAGCGGCGGAATGGTTGGAAAGTCATTATCCGTTGTACATCAGCGGAAGTTTTATGTCTGCACCGTTCCAATATCTGAGGATGTATTTTGCACAAAAAAACAGCAAAAGAAAAATTTCCGAAGATTTACGGCTTTTCCTGAAGGAATGGAAAGAGGATATTAGTTCTCCGTTGTAAATTTTGTATGGGAGCGGATTTTTGCCGCTCCTTTTTTATATACCATGCCGGATATCCACAAATAAAATCAATTGCAAAGAATAAATCTGGAATTTTATAATAAAAAGAATACATTATGTATGTGAACTTTAAGCAAAAGGACAAAAGACATGCTGCCAAACAAAAAAATTTTAGCCGGTTTTATGGGGGTTTTGCTCATCTCCGCCTGTTTTGAAAAAAATGATGATACGGCGTCGGAAACGGCGGAAATGACCGTAGATGCCATTCGTGTGGAAGCCAGGGATGTTCCGTTGAGTTTTGAATACAGCGCTCGTGCTCAGGGTTCAAAAGAAACGCAGGTAAGGGCGCGTGTCGGCGGCATATTGCTGAAAAGAAATTATATTGAGGGAACAAAAGTAAATGCCGGAGACGTTTTGTTTGAAATAGATCCGGCGCCCTACAAAGTTGCTTTGGCGCAGGCTGAAGCTCAGTTGGCGCAAAGTCAGGCGCAGTTGAAATCGGCGCAGAATGATTGGAACCGCATTTCCACTCTGTTTAAGCAGCATGTTGTCAGCGAAAAGTCGCGTGATGATTCTCTTGCGGCGCTTGATACGGCCAAAGCTGCCGTTCAGGTGGCTCAGGCACAGGTTGATCAGGCGCAGCTCAATCTTGATTATACGACGGTAACGGCGCCCATCAGCGGCATAACCAGCCTTCAGGATCAGTCCGAAGGCAGCCTTATTTCCGTGAATGGCGATGCCGGATTGTTGACCAGTATTACCCAGGTCGATCCGATTTACGTTATTTTTTCGGCGTCTGAAAATGAAATCCTGTCTTTGACGGTTATGACCGATAAAGGAATGATTGCCGATCCTGTCAAGGGAAAAGACATTAAAGCCCGGGTAAAATTAGGCAATGACGCTTATTATCCTCTTTCCGGAAAAATCAACTTTATCAATCCGACCATTGACGAAAATACCGGAACCATCAAACTTCGCGCCGTTTTTCCCAATCCTGAAGGCCGTCTGCGTCCGGGACAGTTCTTGCGGCTGGTTTTGGAAGGGCTTGTGCGGCAAAACGCCATAGTTGTTCCGGAAAATGCTGTTATGCAGGGAGCAAACGGAGCCTTTGTTTATAAAATTAACGATAAAGGAACGGTTGAAATAACCAATGTAAAAACAGGTTTCACCACCGAGGAGGAAGGATGGATTATAGATGAAGGGCTTGAGCCGGGAGATGTTGTTGCCGTTTCGGATTTAATGAAGCTGCGACAGGGAATGAATGTCCGTCCGCGGTTGGAAAAAGAGGCTGAAAAAGAAGAGATTTTGGATGGCGAAGCCTGAAATTTAAATATAAAAAATAAAATCAGTTTGGAGAATATCCATGTTTTCTAAGTTTTTTATTGAACGGCCGATTTTTGCAACGGTAGTGTCTCTGATTATTGTCCTGGCCGGGTTGGTTTCCATGAAAGTCCTGCCGGTAGAGCAATATCCGAATATCGTTCCGACGGAAATCCAGATTTCCGCCACATATCCCGGAGCAACGGCCGAAGTTTTGGCTGATACGGTTGCCGCGCCGATAGAACAGGAAATCAACGGCGTTAAAAACATGATATATATGTATTCAAACGCAACTTCCAGCGGCTATCTGACCATCGGCGTCGTCTTTGATATCGGCACCGATCCCGATCAGGCAACGATTGATGTTAACAACAAAGTACAGATGGCGACACCGAAGCTGCCTTCCGAAGTAACCAAAAACGGAGTTACCGTTGAACAAAAGTCAAATTCCATTCTGCAGGTTATATCCATGCAGTCTTCCTCGCCGCGTTATGATACGATTTACGTTTCAAACTATGCATTGCTGAATGTTTTGGACGAGATCAAACGCATCAAAGGCGTCGGCAGCGCCACGCTTTTTTCGTCGCAGGATTATTCCATGCGCATCTGGCTCAGTCCGGACAAACTGGCAGATTATGATTTAACGCCGCAGGATGTGATTGCGGCCATTCAGGAACAAAACTCTCAGTTTGCCGCCGGACAATTCGGACAGGAACCGATGGACGAACCGCAGGCTTATACCTATTCGGTAAACACCAAAGGACGTTTGGTCAACACGGAAGAATTCGGTAAAATTATTTTAAAAACAGACAATCAGGGCGGACTTTTACTTTTAAAAGACGTTGCCCGTATAGAGCTTGGCGCACAGGATTACAGTGTTAAATCAAAATTTAACGGAAAAGATGCCGTGGCTTTTGCAGTCTATCTGCAGCCGGGAGCCAATGCTTTGGAAACAGCCGAACTGGTCAAGCAAAAAATGCAGGAACTTTCCAAAAGTTTCCCGGAAGGCATAACCTACAACATCCCGTACGATACGACCCTGTTTGTTAATGTGTCGATTGAAGAGGTTGTTCATACGTTTTTTGAAGCGGTTGTGCTGGTTATTCTTGTCGTTTACCTGTTTTTGCAGAAGTTCCGGGCAACATTAATACCCATTCTGGCGGTTCCCGTGTCGATTATCGGCGCGTTTGCCGGAATGTATATTTTAGGTTTTTCCATCAATCTGTTGACATTGTTCGGGTTGATTTTGGCAATCGGTATTGTGGTTGACGACGCCATTATCGTGCTTGAAAATGTCGAACGTCTGATGGATGAAGAAGGGCTTTCGCCCAAAGAAGCCGCCATAAAAGCCATGCAGGAGGTGTCAGGACCGGTGGTTGCCGTGGCTTTGGTGTTGTCTTCGGTGTTTCTGCCGATTGCATTCTTGGGCGGTATGACAGGGGTCATGTATAAACAGTTTTCCGTAACCATCGCCGTTTCCGTTCTTATCTCGGCGTTGGTGGCCTTAAGCCTGACCCCGGCTCTATGTGCGCTTTTGCTTAAAAAGAAAAAAGGTGCTCAAAAAGAAACTTCCGGTTTTTTCCGTTGGTTTGATGCGTTTTTTGACAAAGTCACGGCATTGTATTTGTCTGCCGTACATTTGGCTCTCCGATATCGGAAAACGGCTCTGTTGCTTTTTGCCGCATTGATTTTTGGAATAATGCAGTTTATCAGAACCCTTCCGTCCGGCCTGGTGCCGAATGAAGATATGGGAAGTTTGCTGATGGCTTACGACATGCCTCCGGCCTCATCTTTGTCCCGGACGACGGCTTTTACGGACAGTGTCTCGAAGATGGTCAAAAAAGATCCGAATGTTCAGGATGTTCTGACCATTAATGGTTTCAACATGCTTTCTTCCAGCCAGAACACTTATTCGGGAATCAGTTTTATCACCCTGAAAGACTGGAACCTGAGAAAAGAAAAAAGCCAGTCGTCCGATGTTTTGGCACAGGTTTTTACCGGCATGGGAATGAGCCGTCCCGAAGGAATAGGCTACGCATTCAGTATGCCGCCGATTATGGGAATGAGCACTACCGGAGGTTTTGAAGGATATATTCAGAATCGTGCCGGCAAAACGCCTCAGGAATTGATGAGCAAAACGCAGGAGTTCATAAACCGGGCTCAGCAGGAACCGGCCTTAAAAAATGTCAAAACCACATTTTCCGTCGGCACGCCGCAATACCGCATAGATTTGGACAGGGTAAAAGCCAGCACGCTTGATATTCCCATCAATGCCGTCTATTCCGTTATGCAGGCAACGTTCGGCAATCTTTATGTTAATGATTTTACTTATATGGGACGTAATTTCCGCGTCACTTTGCAATCAGAATCAAAGTTTCGCCGTTCGCCCGATGATTTGCGCTATGTCTATGTCAAATCAAATAACGGCAGTTTGGTTCCTCTTTCTACTCTGATTAATGTACAAAGAGTTAACGGACCGGAGCTGATAAACCGCTTTAACATTTTCCCCGCAGCAAAAATTTTGGGTGATCCGGCGCCGGGATACAGTTCCGGGCAGGCGATTGAAGCTATGGAAAAAGTTGCGGATGAAGTCCTTGGTGAAGATTATTCTCTGTCATGGATAGGCTCGGCTTATCAGGAAAAATTAGCCGGCGGCGCATCAACACAGGCTTTTGTCTTTGGCCTAATAATGATTTTCCTTATCTTGTCAGCTCAATATGAAAAATGGTCTTTGCCTTTTGTTGTTATTCTGTCTGTTCCTTTTGCTGTTTTCGGAGCTTTGCTGGCAACCTGGCTGCGGGGATTGAACAACGATCTGTATTTTCAGGTTGGTTTGGTTACACTGATAGGCCTTTCGGCAAAAAATGCAATTTTGATTGTTGAATTTGCCGTTATGAAAGTACAGGAAGGATTGAGCTATGCAGAAGCGGCGGTTGAAGCCGCCAAACTGAGGTTTCGTCCGATTGTCATGACATCTCTGGCGTTCACTTTCGGTATATTGCCGCTGGCTGTAAGCACTGGAGCCGGAGCTAACAGCCGACATGCCATCGGTACGGGCATGATCGGCGGAATGCTGATGTCAACTTTTGTTGCGACAGTTTTTGTTCCGATGATGTTTGCATTGATTGGCGAAATATTTGACGAAGAAAACATTTTACGCCGCAAAATCCGCAAAAGAGCCATCAAACGCGGCCGGCCGTTGTTAAAAGATATTCGACGTTAGATATTGCTTGATAAAAAAACGGTTGCTTCCGAAGAAACAGCCGTTTTTTTTGGAAAAAATAAAATTTCCTTCTTTGTAACATAAGTTTAATGATTTTTTTATTGAAACTTTAACAATTACATGACATAATATAAATGTGTGTGAATTACTGCCGCATGGCAGAAAGAGTGTGAGGTGTAGTATGTTTGTGTGTGGATTGCGCAGTCATTTGCTGTCGTTGGCTGTATTGATGGCATCGTCTGCAGGCTGTTGGGCGTATGAGTCGTCCGGAACGGAAGCTAATCAGATAATTTCCTTGAAAAATCAGTTAAACGCATCTGCTTTGCAAGCAGAGTTGTTTCCTGTTGAAACCAAACAGGTCGCATCGGTATGTTTCATCACCGATGCGGGAGATTGTTCGGGAGACAGATTCGGTAACGGCGAAACGCCCGGCGGCGGTTCCGGCAATCCGTCAAATCCTGATTACGAAGACCCGGGACAGCAATGTAGAAATGCCGGATATACGGTAACATCTTGTCCGAACGGCCAGCATCCCATAAACCCTTGTCCGGCCGATAGTGGCTATTATGAAGGCTGCGAATGTCCTGACGGATATGATAAAAGTTGTGATGGCGCCGGAGAACAGGGCGTAGGCGAAGCCTGTAACGGTAAATACCAACAATGTTGCAATGCCTGTGAAGATTATCCCGAAACCTCAATTCCGTCTGGACATGTCAAAATCGGTGAATGCCAGTCCTGTAACGGAACAAAATACAAAACCCAGTGTGATCCGTCAAAATATGTGGAAGCTGCCGCTTGCGGAACCAGTGGCGGAACGGGAAGTTCCTGCAGCGATGATAACGGAACGCACTATACCGAATGTAAATGTCCGAACGGATATGAATGGAGCACCAGCGCGAAAGATTGCGTTTGTTCTTCCTCTTATCAATACAGCTGTACGGGAACCGGATATGCCGGCGGGGAAGGGCAGAGCTGCAATAATAAATATGCAAAATGCAAATGTGCGGACGGCTATACCTGGAATGCATCGCAGGGGGCGTGCACCTGCAGCGGTATCGACTGGTGTGCCATTAACCAGAATTGCTCGGCATTGGGGTATGCGCAGCAAACCTGTACCGGAAAAGCCATCAAATGCCCGTTTGACACCAACTACGTCTATTGTCTGTAATTATAAATACAGTCTTATGAATAGCCCCATCCTCTCCTGAACTGTCCCCTAAAAATTGGACAATAAAAAAAGTCCCGGGGACAGTTCACTTCAGGAAGGAAACTCTCCTTTTTATCACCCCAATAGCCTCTCCTCTTTTCTCTCTCCCTGAGTAGCCCCTCCACTTTCTCCTCCCCTGAGTAGGGGAGGCGGGTGGGGTATGATTCAGATAAAAAAATCTTCTCATTTTTTTCATTTCTGCATGAAAATAATGATTGAACAGTTAGAAAATTCATGCTACACTAAAATCAGTGATGATAAAGTGTGGAGGATGAAATGCGTGTGTTCCATTCCGCCGGCAAAAGGATTTATTTTACCCTGCTGGCTTCTTCTTTTATGTTCCCGATTTCCGCTTTTGCCCAGTGCGTGGATACGCAGGATTGCGCCGCACTCGGATATACCGATGCGAAAGATACCGGAAATTGCCTGAAATGCCCTTTCGGAAACACATGGGCCTGTGCCGGCGAGCAATGTGATGAAAGCTATAAATATGCGTGTATCAATAGCAATGAACAACCGGGAACTGATGAATGCGGTGGAAAATACAAAAGTTGCAACTGTGCTTCCGGTTATGAATGGAATGGAACTTCTTGTTCAAAACAATGTGAACCGTATCCGGACGAAACCGATTGCTTCTTGGGAGTAGAAAGTTGTGATGACGGATGTGGCGGAAGCAGATATTGTTGTATTTATTCCAAGAAAAAAACAATTTCTCAAGGATGTTCATGTCAATATGATTCCGGAATGATGCACTGTGACAGAGTTTATGTATCAACACAAACAACAACGACATACTATGACGGAAGAACAGAAACATCAACCAATGGTTTTTGGTTATCAGGATGTCAGGAAAACTGCAATGCAAATGACTACTCTTCAACATTTCAGTGTTGGATAGGACACGAAATATAAGCAGATATGCAAATTTGTTTGAAAACTTAAGGAAAGGCATTTGAGATGCCTTTCCTTAAAATAATTATCCGATATCGGCAATAACCTGCATGGAAACGATTTCGTCCGGTTCTGAAACTTCGCCATTGTTTCCGCTGCCTTTTTTTATGTTATCGACATATTCCATACCCGAGGTGACTTCACCCCACACCGTATATTGTCCGTTCAGCCAGTCGCAGTCGGCAAAGCAGATAAAAAACTGGCTGTCGGCAGAGTCCGGAAACATTGAGCGCGCCATGGAAACCGTTCCACGCTTATGCGGACGGGTATTAAACTCGGCTTTCAGCTTTTTACCGCTGCCGCCGGTTCCGTTGCCGTAAGGACATCCGGTTTGCGCCATAAAACCGTCAATAACGCGATGAAATTTCAACCCGTTATAAAAACCGGCACGTACCAGTTCCTTAATTCGGGCGACATGATTGGGCGCTGCATCCGGAAACATCTCAATAACGACATCCCCGTCTTTGAGCTTGAGCAACAGGGCATTTTCGGCATCTTTAACCTTGTAGGAATGCTTAATTTTTTTAGCGCGGGTCGAACTAACCGAAAGCCTTTTCGTATCAGAAGCTTTCAAGCCTTTTGTTTCGCTCTTTCCCAAAGATTTTGTTGCAGATTTTGCCAGCTTGGGCGTATCATCCTTTTTCGGTGCGGCAGATTTTTTTACAGCTTTCATTTTCAATCCTCTTCAAAATTAACAACCTGTCATTAATATAGGAATTGAAAATTAAAAATACACTAAGGTTTTAAAATTTATTTTTCTTTTCAGGCTTTTTTCCGGTCAGAACAAAATCGACCCGTTCTTCGGGCGAAAGTTTTTTGGGATAATATTTATCTACTTTTTTCAAAACCTTGCCCAAACCGGTTCCGTTGGCAATCTGCACGGCCAATCCCGGTCGTGCATTAAGCTCCAGCATCATCGGCCCTTTGTCGGCATCCAGAACAATATCAGCGCCGAGATAACCGAGCCCGGTCATTTCATAGGCCTTGGCGCCGATGAGTAAATGTTCGCGCCAGAAAGGAACTTCTATTTTTGAAAGGTCGGCGCCCGTATCGGGATGACGGCCGATGGGCTGGTTACGCATAACGGCTTTGAGTGTTTTGCCGGTCTTGATATCCAGCCCTACGCCGACTGCGCCTTGATGCAAATTAGCCCGCCCGCCGGAAGCAGCCGTTGCCAGCCGGGTCATCGCCATAACCGGATATCCTTTGTAGACAATGACGCGCACGTCCGGAATACCCTGATAGCTGTAATTGTCAAATATGTGGCTGAAATTCACCATTTCTTCCAACACGGCCGTATCATATTGTCCGCCCAGACTGTATAATCCGCTCAGAGTATTGGAAATATGCTGATAAATTTCCTTATAGCTCAAAACGCGCCCGGAAGGAGTCGTATAAGTTTCTCCGTCATGGCTTTTAACAACCAAAACACCTTTACCGCCGCTGCCATGCGCCGGTTTAATCACAAAAGAACGCCAGTCTCTGACCATTTCCGGAAGTTTGTCTACCTCGTGCTGATATTCTATCGTTCCGATGAGCCGCGGTGTATTGATTCCGAATTTCAACGCCAGAGCCTTGGTCTGGACTTTGTCGTCGACCAAAGGATATAAATTGCGCTTATTATATTTTGAGATAAATTTGAAATTACGGCTGTTCATTCCGAGAATGCCGGCTTCATGCAGCTCTGAAGGAGAGGCAAAATATTTTGCAAGCCATTTAAACATTGCCGTCTCCTTATTTAACCAGCGGACGAAAACGCTTCAGTTCTGTCAGACGGTAGCCGGTATAAGTGCCGAGCAGCATTACCAGGAACAAAATCACCAGATTAAACTCGTTAAACGCAAACATAATGTGGCGGATTGTTTCGTTGCAAATAATAAAATATGTCAGGATGGCTGCAATCATGCTGAACAAAATCTGCCTGCCGGCATTAAACGGGCCTTCTTCTTCCCAGGTAATTGATGCGCGCTCAATGACCCAGGCCATAATGATAATCGGAAAAGACGAGGCCGAAGTCGTCAGACTGATATTGAAATGATAGCCGAAAACAGTCATGGCCTGAATAATCAGAATAACGCAGATAACCACAGCCGAAATTCTTGGCACCAACAACAGGTTAAGCCGTGAAAGCAGCGTGCGGATAGCCAGTCCGATGGCAATAATCGCGCCGAAACAGAGCAGTCCGGAAACCAGGCCGGTTTTGACCAGAGCCATTGCCAGCAGCATCGGGGTAAACGTTCCCATTGTCTGCAGGCCGATAAAATTGCGGATTAAGGCAATAATCAAAATAGCCAGTGGAAAAATCATCAGCCATTTTATGGTGTTTTGTTCATTAACCGGCAGGTTGTAGATGGAGTTTTCAAAACTTTTACCGCCGTCGGCCAGTTTGGCTCTCTTTCCGGCCAGCCCGAAAGAAGAGGTAACCGATTTCAAAACCGAAAATTTAACGGTAGAATCAAAGCCGCCTTCAAGGTCAAGAAGCGAATTTCCTCCGCGTTGAAAAATAATAAAGTCGGCAGGCAGTCCGATTTGTCCGGTTGTTAAATTATAAAGTTTCCAGCGGTTGCCGATATAAGCTTCAAGCATCAGATCCGGAGCAAAAGACTTCTTGTCTTCTTCCAGCTTAATACCCCGGGCCAGACGGGAGGGAATTCCTTTATAAGCCAGCAGACGTTCAATTGTTTCGGCTGTGTCTTTAGGTGTCTTTTTCATGGGCAGAAAGGCAACCACGGTTGGTTCGGGTGGGACCTGGTTAAACAGACGTATGAGCTGTTGCGGCAGATCTCCGGGCTGTTTTTTTGCCAAAGCCAGCAGTTCTTTTGCAATGGCTTCGGTTTGTTCGCTGTATACCGGTTTTTTCGGAGCAGGGGGATGGGGTGCTTCGACTTTTCCTTTGGCAGATTCGTTATCAAACAGCAGAATGCGGTAATAAACATTTTGTACGCCCTCTCTTCCGGCAGAAGAAAGAATGAGACGGCCGTCTTTTTTCTCGGATTTATAACCGGCTGCGACAATATCCTCGTCAAGAACCTTATATTCATCGCTGCTCTGGGGCGTGGCCAGCGAAATTTTAACCGGTGTTCCGTCGGCTTCATATTGAATATTTGCCTCAACCGTCCAGACGTTGGTATTGGCTTTCGGAGCCGGGCTGAATCCCCAGTATCTGATTTTATAATAAGCCGTATAAGCGGCATAAGCCAGGGAAAACAGCAGAAAAACCGTCAGAATAAAACGAACGGTGCATAATCTCTTCAATCTGTATAACATAATTGTTCCGCCTCAACAAAAACTTTAATTCAGTGTATTGGACAAAGCTGTATCCACCAGAGCTCTCCCTGTGAGAATATTTCTGCCGATAAGAGCCTGGTACTCAAATTTTTCACGGTTGGCCAGATTAAAACGCACGCCGGTAATAACTTCTTTGCCGAACTTGACGTCCATGTCGACGGCATAGCGCTTTTCATGTTTATGAATACGTTTGATGTCGACGATTTTCTGGATTTTCTTTTCAAAATGATGATATTCTCCGTTCTGACGGTTGACCAGGTCAAAAGATACCCACTTTTCCCCATCCCGTTCAAATTTTTTAATATTTTTGGCGTCTATTGAAGACATTTCGGCACCGGTATCAATCCGGGCGGCAAAAGGCATTTTCATCGGAAGAAAATAAATCGGTTCTGTTTCGCCGATAATTCCTAGTGAATGTTTCGGAGTCTTTTTCACTTCCACGGCCGGCACAATCTCAGGACGGACGGTTTTTTGTTGAAAAGAGCAGGAAGCCAGCATTGCCAGGCCTGCTGCAGCAAAAATTTTGTGTATATATTTCATATTTTCTTCAATTCGTTAATGACTTATAAATAAATTCATGTTAATTTACAGGCAATTTCATATAAATGTAAAGTTAAATTTCAACTTCCTGTAAACAGGGGTTGATAACTTGTGTTGTAAATAACATATAACAAAGCGGGTGAAGAAAAACATGGCAAAAACGGAAATGGAAAAAGCAGCAAGAGAAAGATTGGCGCGCATCAGACGCTATCGGCAAATGAAAAAAATAAAAAATTACCGTCGTAATGTACAGATAAATGCCATTGCCGCAAAAATGCTTGCTTATATATCTGTTCCGGCTGTTTTTTGTTCGCCGGCGCAGGCCTCGGATGAAAGTTCGGGAAATCTCGGAAACACATTTCCGAAAACGGAAATTTCTTTTGATGAAGGTTTGAAACGGCATATGTTTTTGACCATTGTCGGCCGCTATAACATAGATACGGCGGTGCAGAATATTGTGAGCAGTGAGAATGAAGAGTTTCTCAAAGCTCTGAACCGTCAGTATGACGACATCAAAAGCAAAGGGGCAGGGCGGCGCGACTATACGCGCAGCCTGTTCGGCCCGGGAAATTATTGCAACATGGCGGTTATTCGCGTATTGAAGCAGACCGGTGATGATTATATGAACGGTTTTTTGAATAATTTGAACAATCCGGCTTTGTGTGAAGCTTTTATCTCTTATGTAAAAAAGGCTCACCCGGATTGCATTCGTTATGAAGCGGCGCTGACCGCCGGCAAACTGAAAAAAGGCGACATTGTGGTAACCAGAGTCGCCCGCAACGACAAAAACGGCGCGCGGACGCTTACGGGCAACCATACGGTAACTTTTGACGGTGAAAAATTCGTCAGTTTCAATTCCGAGAGCAAATATAATGTCAGCGGCCGGGGATTTGTAATTGATATCAACAAAATCCGCGAAAAAGAGCTTTCCGGCAAAATAAAATCCATGAAAAAAGAAGAGGCCGTGGCATATTTGCTCAATCTTTCGGCAAAATATAAAGACAAAAAACAAGAGAAAGAAACGCCTTTTTTAAGTCCTTTCAACAGGTGGCAGGCATTCAGCCAACGTCAGGAAAGGCTTTGATCTGAGTTTTTATTTGACAAAAAAAAGTTTTTGCGCTAATCTACAAAATACTTTATTATCATTATGTTTTACAAAAAAAATAATTATGCTATGAAATCGCAGGAATTAATGATGGATTTGTTTCCGGACTATGCCGCTCAAATTCTGGCGCAAAATCTGCAGCCATACAAGGGAGCCGTTATGTTGCCGTGTCGTCATGTTGTTCAGGGTTGCCTGATTATCACTATCCACGACTTGCTCCATTTGGTTTATGAGGAAGAAAGCGAAGAAAAACGCTGCTACATTTACCGGGGACAGCTTATTAAGCCTTATGGCGAATGATGCAAAAGAAAAACAGGCTTTCCGCCCAAAACGGAATACCTGTTTTTTTATGGCAATGTTTTTATCCGGCTCTTTTAATCAAATCTGCGCCGGCGGCGAGATTGCACATATCGCTGACATTTTGCACCGGGTTTGAAAAATCATCCATGGTTGAAGACGTCTCCGCGCCGAACGAATTCATCGCCTGAATCAATTGATCGGCATTTGAAATATCCAAAGAGCTGCCGTCATGAAACTCTACCGTTTCAATCCTGTTAACATAATAATTTTTTATCTGGAAACCGCTGTTTTCATCATTATTAACAAAAATTTTCAAATCATGTTCAGATTGTTCAAAAGATAAATTATCTTGGCTTATTCCATGTTCAAAAACAATTTTATCATCTCCGGTATTATCAAAAATACTATCCAAACCGTCGCCCAAATTCCAGACGTACACATCATTACCGTTGCCTCCGTTCAAAGCATCGTTTCCCTGTCCGCCGACAATCATGTCATTTCCCTCATCGCCGAAAACATCATCATCTCCGCCGTTTCCGTAAATAACATCGTCATATTCCGTTCCGGATATATTTTCATCATTATTTGTTTGTTGCAGCGTCAGTCCGGAGTTCCCTACGTCAAAAGAGCTCCCGTCGGCAAATTCGAGCTTTTCAAGCAGATATGCTCCGCCGTTAAAGAAATACTCAATTCTTATCCCCTGAGAAGGATCGCCGAACAAACTGATGATTAAGTCGTTGTACTCCTGTGTAAAAGTCAGGTCGTCAAAACTGATGCCTTCGCCAAAGAGATTGTTCACATAATATTGAGCATATAATTTTTATGAAAGAACAAGAGGAGGGAATCATCAAGCAAAGCAATACTTTTAGAATATCGCTTTGATTT
>CASEQD010000026.1 GCA_949289935.1 uncultured Pseudomonadota bacterium
AATCTTATGAAGCTGCTTGATATAATTTTCAGTAAAAGGGATAATCTCATAATTATCAAAGATATTTTCCATTAAATCAGCATATCCAGCGACTTCTTGCTCGTCTCTGGTGGTAAAAGACTGTTTTTTAATATTAGAGAGAATAGTTTCTACTTGCTTATCCGTTAAGGTATTACCTTCTATACGATTGGAGGAGCCAATGCTTTCAATCGTTGCTACTTTCTTTAAGGATGATAGCTTTTCAGGTGAGCGCAGATAAGCATTCCACGAACCTTTGAACTCATCAATCTGAGCAATAATTCCCAGCATTTCCGTTGAAATACGGACATTTCTAAGGCTAAGCATCAACCTTCTCCAATATTCTTTTATTTTCTTTAATGTTCTTTTATTTTATCTAATATTATTTAAATGTCCAGTATTTTTAGTATTTCTATTTTAGAAAAGTTGTTATACTTTATCTATTTCCATCCATTTATACCAAAGCTCTCGTCAACAATAGAGTTCAGCAATTCGTCAACTCTGGTGCACCATAATAAAAACAGACCCCAACGGGTCTTTTTTTATTATGTGAGCTATAAATAAAAAACAGGAATAATATTTACACTTTCCGTCAACGGCAAATGCGTCGACGCTAAGCAGACAACGGCTCCTTCTCCGACTTGCAGACCTGCTCTTTCTAAAATATCAAAATTCTTTATGTCTTTCTTATCAGGATTAGTCTTTTTCTTAATTTCAATGGGATAAACTTTGCCATTTTCTTCCAAAATAACATCTATCTCTTTTTTATCTTTATCACGGTAGAAAGAAATGTTAGGCCTCCTGCCATTATGAAGATAGCTTTTCAATATTTCTGCAATAACAAATGTTTCCAATATTTCACCGCTTTTAGCACCTGCTTCCAATGTTTCAGGGGTGTTCCATTTTGTTAAATAACAAACCAGCCCCGTATCCATAAAATATATTTTGGGCATTTTGGTCATCCGATTGCTAATATTTTTAGAGAACGGATACAATAAATAAATCAACCCAGATGTTTGTAAGATAGACACCCAACGCTGAACTGTTGATACGGGTTTTCCTATATCTCGTGCAACATCCGAAAAATTCAGTAATTGTCCGCTTCTTGCAGCTAACGCTGTTAAAAGCTCAAAAAACTGCATTTCATCACCGCTATCGGTCAAATCACGAATATCACGCTCAATATATGTCTGAACATAAGAACTGTAAAAATCTTCCCAATCAACATTTTCATCATTATTCAAAGCAGGATAAGAGCCTCGCCAGATAATCTCATAAAGTTTCTTTAAATCTAAACTTTGGGCATCCTTACTTCTTGCCGAAATCCATTCATGAGTAGGAACGAATTTGTCATAAAAAGGTTTTCCAGCCAATTCTGGTAAAGAAAAACCTTCCAAATTAAGAATCCCAACTCTTCCAGCAAGGCTTTCCGATACACCTTGCATTAAATGAAATTGCTGCGACCCAGTAATCCAAAACATTCCTTTTTGCTTTTTCTCATCTACAATAGCTTTAATATATGGCAAAAGCTCAGGAGCGTATTGAATTTCATCAATCAATAAAGGAGCTTCAAAACGTTGTAAAAATAAGGCAGGATTCTCTTTGGCTAACTTACGGTTTTCCAATGTATCCAAGGACACATAATTACGATTCTCTTCACAACATCTAAATACTGTTGTTTTACCAACTTGCCTTGGTCCTGTAATTAACACAACAGGAAAGGAAGAATTCATCCGTTTTATAGCATTTTCAATAGTTCTTTGAATATACATTTGTAAACTCCGACTAATTTATCATCTGATATTAAAATAGTCGAAATAAACTTTAAAGTCAAGAAAAATACGACTAATTTATCGCCAAATGCTAAAATAGTCGGGATTTTTGTTGTTTTCATTTTAGAAAATACCTAATATGGGTAATTTTCTAAAATAGAAGTTTAATACTTATGTTTCTTAAAATTATTTCATACTTTTCTAAAAATTATTATTACCCTCAACAATATTCAACAAATTAGCAAAAACATATGTTGTCGGTCTTTGTCCTGCACCTTTTTTATGAACTTTCAAAATATCTGCATCGACCAATTTAGATAAAATGTTATTACAGGTGGCTTTATTATTAATTTTAACCTCATTTAACAATTTTGTTGTTGTTATAAATGGACTTTCAAACAGAGCATCACAAATAGCTGTTGAATGATATGAATGGGTAATAGATGGAATTTTTTCTTTAACCAAATCATAAAGCTCTAATATTTTCTTTGCCCTTTGTGTATTGGTTTCTGACTGAATAATCACAGCTTTCAAGAAAAATTCAATCCAAGACTGCCAATCTCCTTCAGCAGATATTTTATTAAGTCTATTATAATATTCTCCTCTATTATTTTCCAAATACTCACTTAAGTAAAATACAGGAGACCTCAAATAATTTTTGGAATATAAATATAAGGGAATAAGGATTCTTCCCATTCTTCCATTGCCATCATTAAAAGGATGGATAATTTCAAATTGAGCATGTAAAATAGCTAATTGAACCAATGTTTCTTCATCTTCTTTATGCATATATTTTTCAAAATTATCCAAAGCTGGAATCATATCAACATATTGAGGAGGAACATATTTGGCATTTTCTATTGTGTCACCTGCAGCACCAATGAAAACATCCGTTGTCCTAAATTCTCCTCTTTTTTTATTATGTCCTCTAACACCAGCCAATAATCTAAAATGTATATCCTTCAACATATTTAAGCAAATAGGTCTTTTGGTCAAATCCTCAGTAGCAAAGGCTAAAGCATTTCTATAATTATTAATTTCTTCAATATCATTTTCTTTTTCTTGGTCATATTTTTCACCCAGGTCTTTTTGATAGATATCCGACAATGATGCCCTCGTTCCCTCAATTTTAGAAGATAAAACAGCCTCTTGTTTGGTTAAGGGGGATAAAAGAATTTTAGGATTTACCATATTATGTAAAATTCCATTATAATTAGATAGTTTAGCATTTGCCCTACCAATTAAGGGTGCTAATGCTTGCCAATCTAAACCACTAATTGGTAATTTATCGGGAATAAAATACATTTTAACCTCTTTGTTTAAAATTTATGCACACTTTATTTTACATAATATACATTGTATAAAATTTAAAAGCAACATGTTATACACAAAATATTTTGTATAAAGTCTGTTTTACACAAAATAATTTGTGTAAAACATTTAAGGCATAAGTTATACACAAATCAATTAGTGTATAACAGAATTGACATTAAGTTATTTGTATATAAAAAAATCAAAAAAAGTTTACACAAATATAAACATACAGGATTCTACATTTCTGCCCCATTTATCTCATCACAGCTCGTCAACAATAGAGTTCAGCAATTCGTCAACTCTGGTGCGCCATAAAAAACAGTCCGGACACAACATCCGGACTGTTTTTTTACCATAATCATCAAGCGGTCAGATAATGCCGTTCAGCTGCATGTTCAAGCAACAATCGCACCTTTCGTAACGTTTCTATCAGCCTATACGATAAGCTGCCATTAAATAGCCTTTGATCTATTCTGCATGGACACTCCCAAAAGCGACAAAAATGGGGTGACTCTTCATAATACGAAGAGTCTTTTAACACGTTACGAGAAAAATATCGTTCGTTATCGGCATAAAACTGATCACCATAAGAATATCCTCGAAGCATTTTACACAAATCACAATACCCTGAAAAGCGTTTATATCTTCCAAATTTAATCCAATGCAGATTAAACCTCAAGACCAATTCACGTGAAATATACTCTCGCACAAAGACCATCTCCTTCTTCAGTGCAGAAACAATTCGCGACTCAATACCAAATCTGGGAGCCTGTTCAATAAGGTTTTCAACATCAAAACCAAAATTTTGCCCATACTCCAGACGAATTTGCGTATCTGCGCAAAAAAACAATTCTGCTTCTTGTTCAGGCTCCAAGTAGCTGTGCTTTTTCAGATAATCTCTCAACCAATCGGGATAATCCCATGAAAGCTTTACCAGCAGCGAAAAATCATCTTCCAAAACCGGCAACCGTTGTCTTCTGATTTCAGGCAAAGCAAATTCTTTAAAAAGAACCAGATTCGACGTAATATCGACATATCTTATCGCTTTCGGATTTTGAGAAAAAAGCTGCCTCCATTCCTTTTCCGTCAAATTTAGATCCTTGCCGAATTTTTCCAGATACTTGTCGACCTCCTGCGGATAAATTTCATAACCAGTCAAAAAACGAAACTCGTTTTCATGATGTTGAAATCTACCCATATTCCCCAGAAACTGAAGCAAAACATCCCTGTTCTCCGGCAGCAAAAACGCCGCCTCAACCTCCTTCGAAACAAGATAACGATCCCGATATTGCGGACAGGCCAACCAAACATGAAAATACTCGTCAAGCTGATCAAATTTCAGAATAGCATTGCCGTATTTTTCAAGATACGCTCCGACAAAATTCCAAGCTTTCTGTTTCAGAAGATAAACCAAAAGCTTTTTCCATTCGTCTTCCGTCAAAACAAGCTCTTTCCCGAATTTTGCCAAATATTCCCCGGCCTGCTGCGGATAAATTTCATAACCAGTCAAAAAACGAAACTCGTTTTCATGATGTTGAAATCTGCCGCCATACCCCAGAAACGGAAACAAGAAATTCCGGTTCTCCGGCAACAAAATCGCCGCCTCAACCTCCTTATATTTTTGCAAATAAGCCTTTATAAAATCTTCCAACCCTGCAAAACGCTCAATCATTTCCGTTTCAGCCGCCTCGTCCAAACGTCCTTTATTGAGTAACGCCCAAAGTTTTTTCAGTTCTTTGTTGCGAACAAATTTAATCTGTTGTTCAGCACTAACCGTTCCGATGATAATATTTCCTAAAATCATAATAAAAATATTTTAATTGGTTTGACATAAAAATACATTAGCAGACAAAAATATACATCAAAAATGTACTTTTGTCAAACAAAAAAGCTCTTCATAACGAAGAGCTTTTTTAATTTTCCGACAATCAATCGAGATAATAACCTGTATATATATAGCTTCTTATCGTAGCAGACAACCCCGGCACCTCAGAACGTCTTACTAGTTGCTCGTATTCCAAAACTTCTTTCAACTGCTCATCCAGTTTTTTAAACCGGCGCTCGATAATTTTTTCAACTTCCTCAGCCTCAATAATTTTACCTCCGTTTTCCCATTTCACAATATTGATTAAACGGTTATCAAAACGCAATCGGTTGATTTTGTTAAAATAATCATTTTCCGCCTGGTCATCAAAAACAAAACGCCGCGAAGCGTTAATAATTTGAAGCTCCTTTGCAGTAAAAGGTTTTCCCCAGCTTCGATACACCGACGGCGGAACACAGATATTAATATCTTCTCCGTCTTCGGTAACCATCCGGTTGAGCCCCTCAAGCCCGTCAACACATTCACCGTTGATAAGCAGCCAGAAAGAATCCTTGCCTTTAAGACAATTCTTCAGATAAATATTCAGGATTTGAGCCGCGCTTTTTTCCGAAGCCAGTGTCATTGCCAGATTATAAGGATAAAGACCGCCGCTCATCAGACAAATCCTGCTTTTCAGAAAATCAAGATTTTGCTTCTCTTCCGGCCGGCAGAAACGAGCTCCTCTGCCTGCGGCTATTTCATCGGCAACATACTGAAACGCCTGCCGCAAATTGCCCAAAAAGAAAGGCATCGGCTGTTTCACGTCGACAGCATTAAAACTGAATCCGATTTCCCCCTTTTCCTGACTGGCAATTCTCAGCTTGTCCAGTTCGGGCGAACACAAAAATTTGGTCTTTCGAGGCAGCCGGTCAAAAATTTTCCCGTATTGAGGAAACAAATTCTTGGCCTGTTGAATTCCGATAAGCTCCCAGCTGCCAAATTCAGCATCCGTGTTGTAAGCTGACACATCATGTGGAATAACCTTCCGGCTGCCATCTGCAAAATACTGGACTTTCGCCGGAGAATATATTTCACACATCTGATCCGTCCGGGCCGCTGTCAAAACCGCATTAAAAGAACAAACATCCGGATTGACAAATTGCGAAATACCGCAGCGCACACCCCACAGATATTCTTCAATCACCAAATTTGCTCCGTGTTTAGATCCGTCCCAGTCTGAAAAATCAATATCCACTTTTTCTTCCGACTGAGAAGATGGCAAAGCCTTTAGCCGCGAATCCAAATCACTCTGCTTAACGGCTTGCCGCTCAAACCACATTTGCAACAATGCAGTCGGCAACAGAAAATAATTCTGATTTTGCTTGGAAATTTCTTTCTTCATAAGAATAAATATTTAATAGTTTGACATAAAAATTAATTAACAAGTTTAATATATACATTATTACGGAAATTTTGTCAAACAAAAAAGCCCTTCATACGAAGAGCTTTTTAAATTAATTTCCGACAATCAATAGGAAGAATAACCTATATACATAGAACTTCTGGTCGGATCGGAAAGCCCGAACCATCGTTCACATTGTTCCCGTCTCCGTTCCCGTTTCAGTTCCTGTTCCCTTCTCAGTTCACATTCCCTTATCCGTCTCGGTCGTTCCCATTGTTCCCGTTCCTGTTCCTGTTGTTTCACTACCTGTCGGTGCCATTCCAGGAACTGTTCATTCCTCTGCTGCACTCGTTCATTTTCACGTTCCCGTTCCTGTTCCAGTCGTTCACGTTCCCGTTCCTCTTCCAGTTCCTGTTGTTCACGTTTCTGGCACACTTGTCTATATTCCCGTTCCCATTCCAGGTTCTGTTCCCAGTCCTGTTCCCGTTCATCTTCCCGTTCCTCTTCCAGGTTCCGTTGTTTACAATACCGTTGCCTGTCCAACTTCCGTTGCTCCTGGCCAACGCCCCATTGTTCCCATTCCTGTTCCAGTTCCAGTTCCTGTTGGCTATATAACTGTAGTGCTTTCTGGGTACATGGTTTCCTTATCTGGTCCAGTTCCCGGTCCCATTGTAAACATTCCCGTTCCAATGCACATTCCCAGGCATGTTCCCGTTCCTTTTGTTTACAATGCCGGTACCATTGTTCCAGATCTTTCCATTTCTGTTCCAGTTCCTGGTCCTGTTGTTTCCACATCCGTTTCCATTCCTGGTACCGTGGTCTCCATTTCTGTTCCAGTTCCTGTCGCAATTGTATCCATTTCTGTTCCAGTTCCTGGTCCTGTTGTATCCATTTCTGTTCCAGTTCCTGGTACCGTTGTTTCCATTTCTGTTCCCGTTCCCGGTCCTGTTGTTTCTTTTTCTGTTCCAGTTCCTGGTACCGTTGTTTCCATTTCTGTTCCTGTTCCCGTTGTTTCAATTCCTGTTCCAGTTTCAGATACCGTTGTTCCCATGTCGGTTCCTGTTCCGAGTTAAGGCCCCGTCGTTCACGATTAAAACTCTCTCTTTCCATAATAACATATTTTAATAGTTTGACATAAAAATTAATTAACAGACAAAACATATATTAAAAACACATTTTTGTCAAACAAAAAAACTACTGAACTCATAACACAAAATCCAAACCATATTCATACTAACAAATATCCTGAAACTCAGACTTTGAAAAAAAAATTTAAAATTTGCCAAAATTTTTTACTTTATGACATAATAAATTATTGACATGAGAAAAATATTTTGATACACTACAAGTGTTTACTTAAGTATGTGTTTATTATTCTGGAAGCTTCATAATTTTAATCTGAAAATTGTTTTTTCATTTTTTGATTATGCTTTAGGTAATAAACTTCACTTAAAACAAAAAAACAAATGTAAAACAATTAAAATTAACAATTATGAAGACTGAAGAATTATTAAAAAGAGTAAACGAATGTGGTAGAGAACTGAAGGTTATTGGAATGACGGCTAAGCTTCCGAAATTAGGTTTGGCGGGAATCAACGGCATTAGGTTTATGAAAGAAATAGACTTAACGACGGTAAAAGAAGCCATAGAAAACATGCCCGAAGGGGAATGTTTCGTAATCGGAAGAGCATCCGAATCAAACTATTACCTTCCCGGTGACAAATATTTTTCACGTTATCACTGTGCTGTTCTCCGCATGAATAGCTTATACCAGATAATCGACTGTTCTTTAAACGGAACAAAAATTATCGGCTAAGCAGCGCTGAAACATACCTTTCTTCCGGAAAGGTATGTTTCTTTATGTCTCTTGCGCCAAACAAATTTTTTCCGCAAACAGGCAAACAGAAAAAGCCCTTCATACGAAGAGCTTTTTAAATTAATTTCCGACAATCAATAGGAAGAATAACCTATATACATAGAACTTCTGGTCGGATCGGAAAGCCCTCGGATCGGAAAGCCCCATTCAGTCAAAAAACCATCCGAACCAATATTCCCATCGTTTCCGTTCCCGTCTCCGTTCCCGTTCCTGCGCCTGGTCCCGTCCTTCCAAATTCCGGTCATATTCCCTTTGTCTCCGTTCCTGTTCCCACATCTGTTCCTGTCGTTCCTGTCGTTCCTGTTCCCGCTTCAGTTCCAGGTACCGTTGTTTCCATTTCTGTTCCAGTGCCAGATCAAGATCCCGTTGTTCACTTTTAGAACTTTCTCTCTCCATAATAACATTTTTTAATAGTTCGACATAAAAATTAACTGACAAGCTTAATATATACATTATTGTGAAAATTTTGTCAAGTTCAATCGGACTTAAATTTAAGTTGCGCAAAACAAAAATTGATGCTATATTGATTAACAATAATAATTATTATGTCTAACCTAAATTTTTATAAATTATGGAAACTAGAGAAAAAATTGCTAAACTTAATGACGTGCTCGCTTATTTAGGATTAAGCCCTGAAGAAGCAATTGAGCTTTTGGAATTGGTTCAAAAGGAGAATAAGCCCAAACCCGGATGCAGAATTAAACCGGGAATGTTTTGGTTTGAGGACGACACTTTTTCATCCGATAAAATAGAAGGAAAGAAAATAAAAGCAATCGTTGAACTTGTCAGATATGGGTATATCTATGGCGACCTCACGGCATCAGAGCTTTTTGATATTGAGGAAAAATACCTAAACTGGTACGAGGCGAAAGATTATCTTGCGAACTTTTCTTATCCATGTAAGAACGGCGAAAAAATTGTCAGCTACGATTTGTACCAAATACAGGATCTTGCTATAGCAAATTGTTGTGTCGAAACAGATACATCATGTTTCTGTTATCCATATGTACGAGATGCTTTCGAAAAGATTAACAAGAAATATCGTCATGGAAAGAATTGGTGTTTTCATCACGATTGTGAAAGAGATTGGATGACTGCAATCGAATTTACTGATGGAAGAAATATAATAAGTTATTCAAAAAAGAATGACCCTTGTTTCGTCCGTCCTGTCTTAGCGTTTTACCTTCCTCGGCATTAAATGTTTAGCTAAAAAACAGCTTTAAGTTCAAACTTAAAGCTGTTTTTTTTATTTCTACCAATCGAATTCTTCTTGCAAAACACAACACCTTAAAAATTTTCTGCTTTTAATTTACATGGACATTTCTCATTTTCCGGCTATACTTTGCCTTATGTCAAATTTGGAATTATCAACTTTTCTTTTAAACTGGTACGACGCCAACGGGCGTAATCTGCCCTGGCGCGTCAAAGGCGGTGCCCACCCTGATCCCTATGCCGTGCTGGTCTCCGAATTTATGCTGCAACAGACCACGGTCAAAACCGTGCTCGGCTATTTTGAAAAATTCATGCATCGTTTTCCCACTGTCGAAAGTCTGGCCGCAGCCGATGAAGAAGAAGTTTACCGCTATTGGCAGGGGCTGGGATATTACACCCGCGCCCGCTCGCTGCATGCCACCGCCAAAATCATTGTCAGCGAATTCAACGGCCGTTTTCCCGACAACCGCACCGACGTTCTCCGCCTCAAGGGCATCGGCCCTTATACTGTTGCCAGCTTTCTGGCTCTGGCCTTTAACCGGCCGGAAACCGTCATCGACGGCAATGTCATCCGCATCATCTGCCGCCTGTATTACCTGACACAACCCTTTGAAGAAATCAAACCCCTGATTGCCGAAAAAGCCGCCGCCCTCACCAGTCACACCCGCCCGGCAGATTATGCTTCCGCAATTATGGATTTGGGCGCCACCGTCTGTACCCCGAAAAATCCGCAATGCCTGCTTTGCCCCTGGCAAACTTTCTGCCAAAGCAAAGGCCTGCCGGAACTGGAAAACATTCCAGCCCGCATCTCGACTGAAAAAAAAGGAAAACATGGCAGCGTCTGCCTCGTCCGTAATCACGAAGACGGAATTTTCATTCGCAAACGAACCGAAAAAGGTTTGCTTTCCGGCTTATACGAATTTCCCTGGACGGACAGTGGCATAATCTTCCCAAAGCTTAATCCGCAAAACACCGGACAATCCGTCTCCCACATCTTTACCCACATCAAACTGACACTGGATATTTATACGCTGAATGCCGAAAACATTCCCCTTGACGGAAAATTCGTCCCAACATCCGGACTTGAAAACTATCCCTTTTCCACTTTAATGAAAAAAGTATGGAAAAAGAACTGTCGTTAAATACTTATGCTGCAAGCTCCCGGCGATATTTGTAATAATACCCGAAACCGGCGATATCAGCCAAAAGCCAGCCGATAGGAACCGACCACCAGATGCCTGTCAGCCCGATTCCCGGGACAAAAGCCAACCAGTAAGCCAGCGCCACTCTGACGCCCAAAGAAATTACCGTCAACACCACCGAAATTCCGGGACGTCCCAATCCCCTGTATAAGCCATATAACAAAAACAAACAACCGATGCCGGCATAACAGGCTCCCTCAATTCGCAGATATTCCGCCCCGATGGCGATAATTTCTTCATCCTCGGCCTTCACAAAAATCAACATCAACTCCCGGGCAAAAACAAAAACAACCGTGGAAATAACCAGACAAAAAACTAACGACGTCAAAACCGCCGACTTTATGCCGGCGGCAATTCTTTCTTTTTTTCCGGCACCGTAATTTTGGGCAATAAATGTTGAAAAAGCATTGCCGAAATCCTGCACCGGCATATAGGCAAACGCATCTATTTTCACCCCGGCGGCAAACGCGGCCATAACCGCCACGCCAAAGCTGTTAATCAGCCCTTGCACCGCCAAAATACCCAAATTCATAATCGACTGTTGCACACATGTCAGCACTGAATATTCCACAATCATTTTAAACAGGCTGAATTTAAACGCCGTATGCCGGCGTTCCAGACGCAAAAGCGGCAGCTTTTTCAGGCAATACCACATCAACCCCAAAGCCGATACGGCCTGTGCGGCAAAAGTTGCCCAGGCGGCTCCGGCCACACCCCAGCCAAAGACCAGAATAAACACAAAATCCAAAATCACATTAAGCACTGCCGCCGCAGCCAAAAACCACAACGGCGTTGCCGAATTGCCCAACGCCCGCAGCAACGAAGCAAAATAATTATAAATAAACGTAAAAGACATGCCCCACAAAATAACCGTCAAATAAACTTTCGTCGGCTCAAAAATCTCCTGCGGAATTTGCAAAACCATCAAAATTTCATCAATAAAAAACAACACCGCAACATTGATAACAACCGAAACCGCCCCGATAAAAACAAAAGAAACATAAATCGCCGACTTGAGCAAATGATATTTTCCGCCGCCGAACAAAATAGAAAATACAATTCCGCTCCCCATGCACAACCCAAGCATCACCGAAGTCAGAAACACCATCAGCGTAAAAGACGAACCAACCGCAGCCAGGGCATCGGCGCCGACAAAACGCCCGACAATAATCGTATCCGCAATGTTATACAACTGCTGCAACAGATTACCCAAAATCAACGGTGCGGCAAACCACAGCATAGAACGGAAAACATTCCCTTCTGTCAGACTTTTTTGCATATTTTTCACCCCAATCTTTTTCTCCGGCTTAAAGTATCCTCTTTGCACAAATTGTCAACTGCGGATTATACATACCAATTTCAAAAAATAGTCTGTTTTTTTAACAGTTTATGCTTGGTTTTTATAAAAAAATAGGTTATAATATAAACTGTTATACTAAAGGGAGGGACACATGTTGAACAATAAAATGAGCATGGAGAATCTAAAGGTTCAACATGCATACTTGGAGGCTGTTATTCATGAAGAAGAACAGCATGTCTGGAAAAACCTGATCCGGATTGAAGAGCTCAAAAAACAAAAGCTCCAAAAGAAAGACATGCTGTTGCGCATGGCTCTGCAACAAAAAGTAACCGGCAGATAATGTTTCTCCGAAAGCCTCATTCCCCGAATGAGGCTTTTTTCTGTTGCCTAAAACAAAAAAATAAATTATCCTGAATAATGTGTAGAACAAAAAAATTAAGGATTAAACATGAGCAGATGGACATATGTGCTGTCTATTTTTTTGCTGGGTGCTTCTGCAGCGCAGGCCGGCGTCCATTTTCTGGTGCAGGACGGAGAAATGCGCTACAACGATAATGTTCTCGGAGAATCATCCTCTTACAATTCTTCCTTAAGCAAAAAAGACCAGCCAAACAAATGCCAGAAAGAAGGCTATGTTTACACCCGCTGCCCGGCCGGAATGGTGCCGCGCGGCCGTTGTCCTTACAGCACCATGTATTATGCCGAATGCTGCCCGGCCGATTATCGTTATACGGAAAAAGACTGCCAGGCTATGGGCAAAAAAACCGGAAAATTTTCCTGTGGTGGTTTTTTCGCCTGCCAATAATCCCGCCCGCCTCTTTCTAAAACTCAATCACCGGGCGAACATCCATAACTTCATCTTTGCTTGGAGGAAAATGTCCGGAAACTATATCAAAAGCAAGGGCATCAGAAATATCTTGCTGCGTCGATGACCACCACCACACACTTTCAGCAATAATATCTTTATTAAGCTTTTTCAAACTACTATTTACAGCTTCCAAATTATCAAATATTTTATACCACATTCCTTCCGCCGGCAAACACCATTTACCTTGCGTATTGCCCGCTCCTTGCGGTGCATAATTATATATCTGCCAAAATACCGGATAATATTCTGCGGCATAATCTCCATATTTTTCGGAACTGTAGTCTAAAACTGCTCGTGTATGTTCACAGCTGTAAACATCATCTTCTATCTTTCCAGACAATTCAACTTGTGAAATATCATCAAGTTTCGTCGACCACGCTTTATTTTCCAATTCTTCCAATCCGACAGCCGTTCCGCAGCCGTCCCCACCGATGTAAACGACAACGGCAATCGGGATTTTGCCGGAGACGACATCGGCGGAACAGCTGCCGTCTGAGTAAAGGATATCAGCGATTTTGCAGTTTTTGGCATAGCCGGTACACTGGCCGAGAACAGCGCCTTCCGGTTCAGGAATCTTTTCGCATTTTCCGTCTTTCCATTCGTATCCGGAAGCGCAGGTACAGGAAGTATATTTATTGTTACAAGGTGTTCCGCTGCCTGAAACATAGCCGGTGCCGGAACAGTCATATTTAAAACCGTATTTGGCACAGATTTCATCTTCTGTTGACGGACAAGCCCAGGTGTTACCGAACGGGCATTTAATGCCTTTTCCGTTCGGACAGGAAGTTTCGGTGTAACCGAGCGTCGCACAGTCGGTGGTTGCCACGCATTGGGCATTAACAAACTGAGGAATTAAAGACAGACTCGTCCCTAAAAGTAAAGTTTTGATTTTCATTGTTAGCTCCTTTGTTTTCAAATTAAACAAACTCTCCGTTTGCTGTTCAAAACAAAGGAGAGTGGAGCTCAAAAACTGTCTCAATACAGTCGTTGTTATTCAATATATTACCAACACTCCACTCATTGAGTGGACGTTTTCATTGAGAGGTGTTTTTGAGACACCACAGGCAGCTTTCCTGCCTGCATTTATAAGTATAGCGGAAATTGGTTAAAAAATAAAGAAGATTTTTTTATTTGAATCATACCCCTCCCGCCTCCCCTACTCAGGGGAGGAGACAAAAGAAAAGGTTGATCTGAGGAAGAATATATGAATGATTATTCAGAGGAAAGAAGAGTAAATGTTCTATCTTAGGGAAGAAACTCTATCTTTTCCTCCCCTGAGTAGGGCTCCCCACTTTCTCCTCCCCTGAGTAGGGGAGACGGCCGAAGCCAAAAGCAACCAACATTTCCCTACGGTAACCATTACCCTTTTCTCTCCCCCTGAGTAGGGCTCCTCCTTCTCTCTCTCCCCCTGAGTAGGGGGAGCAGGAGGGGGTATGAGTCAAAACCAATTATCTGAATCTTTTTCGCCGACAGAGTCTGAATTGTTAGATTGCAAACAGGCGGCAGCCTAAGGAAACAATCGTTACAATTCAGTTGACCGAAGCAGCTTCGCTGCAAGAGGTTAGGGAGGGTATGAATCTAACAATACTTTCCGAATCTAACAATACTTTCCTTTTGAAAGAAGTAACACAAACCCGATAAAAATTTTCCGCAAACACAAAAACTCCCGGCCGATACAACTGCCGGGAGCCTCTCCGATAAAACAGAAATTTTCCTGTCACCCCACCATATGTGTTAAAATTTCATTCGCATAAGCCCGCAGGCCTTTATCTTCCATCAACGACAACTTCAAATTTGATTTTTCCAGCTCCCGGCTGGTTCCGCAATCAAACCGCACCGCATCGCACAACACCCCGTGCAGCGGCACGCCGCGCTTGGCTGCCAGTTCCATCGCATCAGTCAGATTAATTTCGCCGTTGCTGCCTTTCCGTACTTCCGGCAAAATATCCATAATAACATTCGGCAGAATATACGGCCCCATGCTGGCATAATTAGACGGAACATCTTCCAGCGCCGGTTTTTCCACCAGTCCGTTGGCTTTAATCACACGCCCGCTGCGCACAGCGCCGACCAATGCACCGTAACGCACCATTTCTTCGCGGGGAAATTCCATCACATTTTCCACCATGCCGCCGGTTTCTTCATACACATCCTGCAGCTGCTGCAAAACGCCTGCGCCATGAAAATTAATATAAACATCATCCGGCCACATCACCACAAAATCTCTGTCGCCGACAATCTCTTTTGCCATCAGAATAGCGTGGCCGTTGCCTTTCGGTTCCGGCTGACGGGCAAACGAAAACTTCATGCCCTCGGGAATAATTTCACGGACGGTTTTCAGCAAATCAAGTTTGTTATGTGTCTGCAAATGTCTTTCCAGCATTTCGTTGGGAGCAAAATAACTTTCAAACAAATCTTTTCCGATTTCATCGCTATAAATAAACACCACCTCTTTAATACCGATTTCCCGGCAGGCATCAACGGCATATTGAATAATCGGCTTACCATGCAGCGTTAAAAAACCTTTATGAATAACTTTGGTTGCGGGAAGATTCCGGGTAGACAACCCGGCCACCGGAAGAATGCACACTTCTGGCTTTTTGCTCATATCCATAACTCCTTGACTAAAACTTAAAATAATACAGGAATGATAACAGCAAAATAACTTCCGCTCAAGCACATAAGTACAATTAACACAGCTTTTTTATTGTCTCACAACCGTTCCGCCTGTTTTTGCCGATCCGTCGGAATCTTTAATGACAAAACCAGAATTTTGCTTTTTCTCAGAGATGTTTTGCGGCGCATTATCCTGCCGGACAACGCCCTGCACGCTGTTTTTCCCGCTAAAATCCAACACCCGGACTTCTTCATTTCTGACGGCTTCTTCCGCCCGCTGAACATCTTCAATATCAGGCACTACGCGCATAACTTTTCCGCTGCCCGAAACCGAAATCGTACTGGTATTTTCCTCGACTTTTTTCTTGATTGCCTCAGCCTCCCGGCGTTGCCGATCCTTTTCTTCCTCAGCCGAAACTTTGTTTTCACACAATTCGGACAAATTTTCAACGGCAGCTTTCATGTCGTCAAAAGCCTTTTGCGCTGCAGCATACTTTTCTTCAAGAACCGCCGCAAAATTTTCCAGTCCGGGAACTGTATTTTCCGTTTTTACCACGCCGTAATCTTTTGTTGCGTCGAATTCCGCCCCCTTTACGGCCACAAAAGCGCTGTCTGCAGTGTTTTTAATATTTTTGACATCATCCTGCGTTTCCAAAATCAACGGACTGTCGACCCTGATCAGCCGCTGTTGGAAGGCCTTCAAACGAACCCCGCATTCATTATTCAGCGTTTCCGCTTCTTGAGTCTTGTCTTTAATTTTTTGATAATAAGAATCAACTTTCTCTGTCAAATCGTCATGATAAACGGCAGCCATTTCCTCCAGGAATTTTTCAAGCTTTTGTTCTACGGAATCATTAATTTCCCGAACTGTCTGAACAAGAGCCTCGTCAAACTCGGGCGTCATTCCCAACGTAAAAGCTTTTTCCAGCTGTTTAATATTCTCGACGCGGCCAACCTCCAAAGCGGCAAGACGTTCCCTTGCTTTTTCACCATAAGCGGCTTCACTTTGTTTCTTCAGATTTTCAGCTGTTTTGCCCTCCAGTTCCTGTTTCAGCTGTTTTGCCCTGTTTTGCTGAACATCCATATTGTCTTTCAGCATTTTTTCCCGTTCCTGTTCTCTGGCTTTTTTTTCAGCCTCCTGCCGGGCAACCCGTTCATCAAACAACCGGACAAGATCATCGCTGTTCACCGAAATCTGCGGTGTATCCAAAGTTCCGGCCATCATAAAATTAAACCCTGGCATGGCTTTTTCTCCGTTCCAACGAACAGAAAACATTCCGTCAACCGTCCATTCCGAAACACTCCCCGAAGCCGCAACTGAAACAATCGCCGTTTGTGACGAAAAAGATGCATTCTCCAGTTTATATTGGCCGTTGTTCAAAGCCAAATCCGCTGAAAAAACATCAAAAGACGTACTGCCTTTTTGCATGTTATCTCTGATAAGTTCCGCCAATCCCGAAGAATTTTCACGTTTTTTCAAATCATTGGCGATTGCCTCCAAATTCCAGCCTTTAACCACGGGCAACGCCACACTGAGACGCACCGTTCCGCTCAAACTTTTCACCATATCCGCAAACGATTCCGCAGAAGCGTTCAAATCCGCCGCCCCGCCCAGCTTTCCGCCGGACAATCCATACAAATTCCCGGATAAAGCAAACCCGGCCGCATCCATATCTTTCAACTGCAGTTTAGCATTAACATGTGGTTCGGCGCCGGCGGCTAATTCCAGATTTCCCGTCAGCATTCCGCCTTTATAAGCCGCCTTGAAATTTGCAACGTTAACCATGCCGTTCTGCATTGTTGCATCAAAAGAAACATCCGTCATTTTTTCACTGCGGCAGGAAAGAGAATCAAAAACAAAACTACCGTTCAAATCAATTTCATTCAAAGGAGCATAATCAAATTTATCCTGACTCAAAACCGGCTTTGGCAAAAAATCGGCGAAAGACGAAACCGTCTCTTTAAAATTATTTTGCACGGCTGAAGCTTTTTCTTCCTGAACAAAACGCTCTATTTCAAAACGGCTGACATGCATTGTCGTCTGGATTCTCGGCCGCCCGTTGCTTCGGTCAAAAACAAAACTTCCCTTAAAATTGTTGGAACCTATATTCAAATCTGCATCCGTTAACGAAAAATTATCCGGACTTCCCGAAACTTTTGACTTAAATTGCAACAGCCCCAAAGAAAAAGCTTTGGGTTTGTAAGCATAACCGAGATTATTCACAAACCTGACAAAATCCGGATTTTTAAGCTCCAAATCACCGTTAAAATTCACACTGCTGCCGCTGTAATCAACTTTTCCCTGATAATTGGCCGTCAGATTTTCAAGTTTGCTCTCAATTTTAACATCTGCCTGACGAACATCGCCGCTGGCTTCCCCCTGAATCGAAAACTTCTTCAACAATGCC
This sequence comes from uncultured Pseudomonadota bacterium, assembly GCA_949289935.1. Taxonomy (GTDB): domain Bacteria; phylum Pseudomonadota; class Alphaproteobacteria; order RF32; family CAG-239; genus HGM16780. Next base: position 17,793 of record CASEQD010000026.1, read on the forward strand.
GGTGCGGCGTTTTTCTCCTTATCCACGCCCAAGGCAGCCATTAAAGCCGAAGCATTGTCCGTATCAATATGATAACGAAAATTCTGAAAAACCGGTTCCTGCCCAAAACCGCCGATACGACCTGACAATTGCACTTTACTGTCTGCGGCATTACCGATATCCAGCTTGCCGATGGTCAACACATTATCTGCCAACACAAATTCGGAAACAACATTTTCATAAGGAACGCCGCCGTAAATTCCCAAACCAAGATTAAGAATCACCCGCGTATCCAATCCTCCGAGAAAATCAAGTTGCTTAAAACGGGCGGCGATTTTTTCAACCATTCTTTTATCGGCATCGATTTCCGGAAGTTTTTCCACATAGTTGTCAAAATTGATGCTGTCGGCATTCAGCACAAGCATCGACTTGATTTTATCGCCCCAGATAATCCCGGCTTCGCCTTTCAAAAGGCTGTTGTCTATTGCCAGTTCAAACGGCGCGATCTGCATATTTTCCTGATTTCCCTGCAGTCTGGCCGTTCCCTTGGCTTTTTGATATGTCGCCGGAGCAACCTGCTTCAACGGATACCCCGCCCAGGATGAAAGTTTGGCAAACTCGCCTGTCTGAAAAGAAACATCAAAATCATAAGAAGGAGTCTCCCCTGCAACATCGGCGCTGCCGTTTGCCTCAAACATTGTATCAGCCATCATTTCGCCCTTCAGTTCGCGCAACAGAAACTTCCTTCCCGTCCAGTCAAAACTCAAAGACAAATTCCGCAGTTCTTCATTATTATACGATGCTTTCAGAGCGGTAATATCACAAATAAAATCAATATCGGAATTTTGAAAATAACGGGTTCCGTCTTTTCTGACCCCGTCAAAAAGCTGTTTCAAAAACCTTTCAACCGGCTGCACATCCAAAAACGTCATATTAAACGCCATTTCGATTTTTTCCTGCCTCTCCGTTTCTGCAAGCGGCAGTAAAACATTTCCGGCACCTGTGGTTGCACCGTATTTAACCACCACATTCGAAAAATCGAGCCTGCTTTGATCTTTTTTCAGAGCTGCCGTAACAACCAGAGGCTGATTGTATGCCAAATCAACATTTTTCAACGGCGTCATTTCGTTCAGAAAAGAAGCAATTTTTTGCGATTCGAAAATAACATTGCCGTTAACGCTTCTGTTTTCCAAAAATACCGAACCGTCAAACCGCACATAAGATTCCGTTGACGGATAATTAATCACCATATTAACCGTTGTGGCAAAATTTTTGGTAAACCTTCCGAGTGAAACGGCAAAACCTTCCGGTTTTCTGTCTCTGAGATAACTTCCTTCAATACGATAAGGCCCGAAAATGCTTTCGGCAATAATCTCCGCATTCAGATTATCAAGCGTCGCATCTATATTGTTTTTAGCATCAATCAGATGAACTTTCGCTTTTTCCAATGTTGCGCTGTTCAGGCTGATTGTCAGCAGCGGCGCCCCTTCATGTTGAAATTTCTTGTTCTCCGACTGCCAGTTCAGTCTCCCGTCTTCGGCAATATCAAACACAATCTCCGGCTCCACAACTGATAATCGGCTGACATCCCACTCTTCGCTCAAAACCGATTTCAGAGAAACTTTCGCCACCAAACTTTTAATTTCGGCCAAAGGCTTGTCTTTATAAGTTCCGTTCTCATTATATATTTTCACATCCGACGCCGTTAAAGTAGGAGAAGGCAGAATAGACAACCCGACCGGCCCGCTGAAAACAACTTTTTTCCCGGTCAGTTCAAAAAGCTGGGCGGAAATTTTGTCTTTATGTTTGTTCCAGTCAATATTGGCGACATAAATCCATATTCCGGCGGCAGACAAAACCAAAACGGCAACAGCAATCAAAAAAAACTTTTTCACAAATTTTCTCCTGCTTCTTCGGATATTGTTAATTATTCTTTGCTAATTATAAATTCTAAACTATACTCTAAAGCATAAAATTTAATTAATACAGAGAAAAAAACATGACTATCGCGAAAACAAAAGAAAAACTCTTCGACTTGGCAAAAGCAGCTTTCGCCCGGGCATATGCCCCTTACTCTGATTTCCGGGTCGGCGCGGCAATTCTCAGTTCAAACGGAAATTTTTACAGCGGCTGCAATGTCGAAAACATTTCTTATCCCTGCGGAACCTGTGCCGAAACCGGAGCTGTTTCGGCCATGATTTGCGGCGGCGATTCTCTGATTGAAGAAATTTTAATTTTGGCCGGCGGCGGCAGTCTCATCAAACCCTGCGGCGCCTGCTTGCAAAGAATAAAAGAATTTTCCGGCACTGGCACCAAAATACATCTCGCTTCCCCGGACGGCATCATCTGCACCTGTACGTTGGAACAAATGCTGCCGATGGCTTTTAATGTGGAGGAGTTAAAAAAATGATGGAAGAAATCGCTCGGCAAATTCAAAAGCGCCTCGGAACCAGACAGCCGCGAACCGCAATAATTCTTGGCAGCGGTCTGGGAAATCTGGGCGAAGAAATACAGGATTCTCTCACCATTCCCTATGAAGAAATCAACGGCTTTCCCCATTCCACCGTAAGCGGACATAAAGGGTGTCTCATTTCGGGCACGTTGGCCGGAAAAGAAGTGCTCTGCATGCAGGGACGATTTCACCTTTACGAAGGTATTGAGCCAAAAAAAATCAATACCGTCATCACGGCTTTCCGCCTGCTGGGAATAAAAGAACTAATAATCACCAATGCCGCCGGTTCTCTTCACGAAGAAATGCCCGCCGGCAGTCTGATGTTGATAAAAGATCACATCAATTTGAACATTCCAACCCCGCTCGTCGGTCCCGATGATGAAAAATACGGTCCCCGCTTTCCCGATATGAGCAATGCTTACGATGCCGACAGCCGCAAAAAAATAAAAGAAACAGCCGCCGAATTACAAATTCCTTTGTTCGAAGGCGTCTACTTAATGATGCTCGGCCCCTGTTTTGAAACACCGGCCGAAATCCGCGCCATACGGCTTCTCGGCGCCGACGCCGTCGGCATGTCCACTGTTCCGGAAGTCGTCTGTGCCGTTCATGCCGGCATAAAAGTTTTGGGCATCTCCGTCATAACCAACCTCGGCACCGGACTGAAAAATTCGGCTCAAAGCCATTCTGAAACAATATTACAGGCATCAAAAGCCTCTGCCGCCCTCACAACACTGATAAAAAACTATCTCGGAAAATATTAAAATGGATGATGTTACTGCTGCAAAAATACTGATAAACCTGCTGGATTTAACCTCCCTGAACGCCGACGACAACAGCGGGCGCATTGAAAAGCTCTGCCAACGCGCCATAACACCCTGGGGCAATGTGGCCGCGGTATGCGTTTACCCGCGTTTTGTGTCTCTGGCTAAAAAACTGTTGGAAAAAAAACAAATCAAAATCGCAACCGTCGTCAACTTTCCCCGCGGAGAAACAGATTTTTCCGCCATGGATAAAGAAATAAAAACCGCACTGAACAACGGAGCCGATGAAATAGACGCCGTTTTGCCGTACCGGGCTCTGATGGAACAAGACATCAAAAGCTGCGAAAAGTTTTTCAAAACCATAAATGAGAATTGCGACACAGAAAATACAACCATCAAAATAATCATAGAAAGCGGCATGCTTTCCAAACCCTCTCTCATCACCCAGGCCTGTCGGTTGTGCATTGACAACGGCGCCGGTTTTATCAAAACCTCAACCGGAAAAACACCCGTTTCCGCGACGCCGGAAGCCGCAAACCTTATTTTGGAAACCATTTCCACCGCCCGCAGGCATATCGGCTTCAAGGCCTCAGGCGGCATAAAAACAATCGAAGATGCAAAAAAATATTTATCCTTGGCCGAAGCCGTCATGGGCGAAAAATGGATATCGCCGCAAAACTTTCGCATCGGTGCAAGCTCATTGCTCGATGACTTAATCAACACCATTGAAAGGGGATACTAAAATGTTACCGCAGGAAATTATTCGAAAAAAACGCAACAACCGCCGTTTAAGCAAAGACGAAATCGAATTTTTCGTCGACGGCGTTACCACCGGAGAAATAACCGACGGACAAACGGCGGCATTAACCATGGCCATCTGCTTAAACGGGCTGAACCGCAACGAAATTATTCATCTGACGAAAGCCATGCGTGATTCCGGAGAAATCCTTGATTGGAGTTCTTTGAAAGGTCCCGTTGTAGACAAACATTCGACCGGCGGCGTCGGAGACAAAGTCAGCCTTATGCTGGCGCCGATGATTGCCGCCTGCGGAGCCTATGTTCCGATGATTTCCGGACGCGGACTGGGAGCAACCGGAGGCACATTGGATAAATTCGATTCCATCCCCGGCTACAACACTTCTCCGGACAATGAACTGTTTAAAAAAACCGTTGCCGAAGTGGGGTGCGCCGTCATCGGACAAACACAAACACTGGCGCCGGCCGACAAAAAAATCTATGCTGTCAGAGACGTCTGCGGCACGGTTGAATCCATCCCTTTGATAACCGCTTCCATCCTTTCAAAAAAACTCGCTGCCGGACTGGACTGCCTGGTTCTTGATCTGAAATGCGGAAACGGCGCTTTCATGGAACATATGAAAGATGCCGTAACTCTGGCAGAAACCATTGTCGACGTTGCCAACGAAAGCGGCACCAAAACAGCCGCCGTCATCACCGACATGAATCAGGTGCTCGGAAAAAATGTCGGCAACGCACTGGAAGTAATTGAAGCCGTAGATTTTCTGAAAGGAAAAGAGGTCGATTCCCGCTTATATGAAGTAACCATGGCTCTCTGTGCCGAAATTCTGACATTGTCAAAATTGGCGCCCAACCTGAAAGAAGCCGAAAAAGCACTGCTTCAGGCTCTCAAATCCGGCCGTGCCCTGCAAAAATTTCAAGACATGATTACGGCGCTCGGCGGTCCCGCTGATTTCTGTAAAAAACCTGAAAAATATCTGCCTAAGGCAGCTATCATCCGCCCGGCTTATGCCGAAACGGAAGGATACGTTCAATCCATGATCACCCGCAACGTCGGTCTGAGCGTCATCGGTTTGAAAGGAGGACGCATCCGCCCCGAACAACCTTTGGATTATGCAACCGGATTCAGCGATTTTTGCCAAATCGGCGACTATCTTTCCAAAGACAAACCCATCGCCGTCATTCACGCGCAAAGCGAACAAGACTTTGAACAGGCGGAAAGAGAACTCCGTTTGTGCATCCGACTTGGAGACAAACCTGTCAAAAAACGGCGCAATCCGGTTATCAAAAAAATAAAATAAGGAAAACGGAATGGGAAGAGCCATAATCCTGATGATGGATTCTTTCGGCATTGGCGGAGCCGCCGATGCCGATGCCTTTGACAGCGAAGGAGCAAACACTTTTGGTCACATTGCCCGTTTCAACCACGGCCTGAAAATTCCATATCTCCACAGTCTGGGATTAACCAAAGCCGCTGCCGAAGCTTCGGGAATAATACCTGAAATAGGCTCCCAGCCTGAAGGTTTCATCAAACTGGGTTCAAAATTCGGCCACATGTCCGAAATCAGCAAAGACAAAGACACCGTTTCCGGGCACTGGGAAATGGCCGGATTGCCCAATCTCAAAGGCTGGGGACACTTTCCGCCCGAATATCCTTCTTTTCCGGAAGAGCTGATAGACAGCATCTGCCGAGAAGGAAACATCAATGGCATTTTAGGCAACAAAGCGGCTTCCGGCACCGTTATCATCCAGGAACTGGGGGAAGAACACCTCAAAACAGGAAAACCCGTTTTTTACACCTCCGCCGACAGCAACATTCAGATTGCCGCCCATGAGCAGAGGTTCGGCCTCGAAAAACTTTATGCTTTGTGCAAAGTTGCTTACGAACTGGCAAAACCATGGAACATCGGACGGATTATCGCCCGTCCCTTCGTCGGCGAAAAAGCCGGAAGCTTTACCCGCACCGCCAACCGGCGCGACTTCACGGCCGAACCTTTCGACAAAACCCTGCTGGACTATTTGAAAGATGCCGGAAAAAATGTCATTGCCATCGGCGCGATAAATGATATCTTCGCACATCGCGGCATCACAAAAGGCATCCGCGGCAGCGGATTAAAAAACTTGTGGGACTTAACGCTGTCCGAAATAAAATCTGCCCCGGACAACAGCTTGATTTTTACCAATTTTGAAGACTTCGACATGCTCTGGGGACACCGTCGCGACCTCAAAGGCTATGCCGAAGGACTGGAATATTTTGATTCCCGGTTGGCTGAAATCGAAACATTGTTCCGTCCGGACGACATCGCCTTTATCACCGCCGACCACGGCAATGACCCGTCATATAAAGGCACGGACCACACCCGCGAACAGGTTCCTGTTCTCATGTTCGGCCCCGGCATTCTTTCTGAAAACATCGGCTCCAGAAGCACCTATGCCGACCTGGGGCAAACCATCGCCGAATATTTCGGCCTCACCCCGCTCAAATTCGGAAGGAGTTTTCTCCAATGACATGGAAAGCGCCATGCCTTCCTGCAGAAAAGCACTGTTTCTTCGGACGTTGCGGCGGCGTTTCCATCGGACGTTACCACAGCCTGAATGTTAATTTCAAATCAGCAGACGCCCCCGAAAACATACATCACAACTGCGAAATCATTGCCGCATGTTTTGGCTTAAAATACACCAATCTCATGCTTCTCTGCCAGGGAATCAGCGGCAATTGCATTTTCACACGGCAGGCCTCGCAAAAAAAGATTGAAGCCGACGGCGTGGTAACCGACTCTCCGAACATCATTCTCGGCATTTCGACGGCCGACTGCGCTCCCGTGTTGTTTATGGACAAAGAAGCAGGTATTATCGGTGCGGCGCATGCCGGCTGGAAAGGAACCTTAAACGGCATCATCGAAAACACTGTCAGACTGATGCTCAGCCGTGGAGCCAAAGCAGAAAATATCGCCGCCGCAATCGGCCCCTGCATTCAGCAGTCTTCTTTCGAAATGGGAGCGGAAGTTCCGAAATTGTTTTCGGCTCAGACGCCTGAAAACGCCCGCTATTTCAGGAAAGCGCCCCGGCCGGAACACTATCTGTTTGATCTTGAAGGCTGCATTGTAAACAAACTGCGCCGCCTCGGCTTAAAAAACATCTCCGCTTCAGGAACAGATACTTATACCGACGAAAAAAACTATTTCAGCTACCGCCGCGACACCCACCGAAACCTGATTAATTCTTCGGGCGACTTTCCGACAGAGTTATCAACCATTGTCTTATAATCTGCTTTATTAATTGCCCGAAATAAAGTAAACTCCGTTTGTATTTCAACAAAGCGGAGGAGCATAATGTTTCCGATAGGTAAATTGACCCTGGCCGTACTGGGACTGCGCCTGGCCGGTGCCGTCGGCTTTTTCTGGGGCATGTTTCTCGGACACATGCTCATTGACCGCACTGTTCTCCGCAAAAAAATAAAACAATACCTCAGCAGTCTTGACGACAACATCCGGCTTCTTCTCCCCTATCGCTGTTACAAATACTACAACCGGCTGGAAAACAACCTCTTCGGCGTCATCTGGGGCGGAACGCTGGGAGCGCTCACATTTGGCTTTCCCGGCTTTATCACCTTATTCATCATCGGACACTTTGTTTTCGGCCGGCCTGAAAACCGTTGGTCTATGTTGTTCAAATCTTTTTTTGAAACATTCTGGAACCGCCACTGGTGTAAAATCCTCGGCGCTCTCATCGGCTTTTCGCTAAAAAACAATCTGCTCATTTTTATCGGCGTCATCATTGGCTTTTTCGCCGATGCGGCACGCTTCGGCACCCTCAGACAAAAACTTGGACTCAACTTCACGCTGCCTTTTTTATCAAAGCTGAACCTACTGAAATTTTATCTTCATTCTTCGACGGCTCGTCATTTTTCTTTCATTCAGGCGATGGCCGGACTGGCCGCAAAAATATCCAAAGCCGACGGCGTCGTCAGCGAAAACGAAATCAGGATATTCAAAAAAATGTTTGAACTGACTTACGACCAAAACAGCAAAATCGCCGCAATTTTTAACAAAGCCAAAAGAAGCGCCGAGGGCAGCGAACGCTTTGCCAGACAGCTGAAACTGATTGTCCGCGGCAATCTTGAACTCAAAGAAAACATCATCGACAACTTGTTTAAAATTGCTTCGGCCGACGGAGACATCTGCAAAGAACAGCTGGATATTTTGAAAAACGTCGCCGGCATCATTGAGCTTCCCGACGGCAATTTCGAACTCATCCGCGACCGTTATAAACCGCACTCAAATACCAATTCGCCCCTGCAGGAATATTACGACATTCTCGGCATTTCGCCTCACGCCGGCAGCGACGAAATCAAAGCCCGCTGGAAAGAGCTCATTGTCATCTGGCATCCCGACAACATCCAGGCTCACGGCGGCTCGGCGGAAGAAATCGAAAAACATACGCTGAAAATGGCCGAAATCAACAACGCCTACCAACACATTATGAAAAGCCGCAAATTATAGGAAAAAACATGCAAAAAAAACTTCTGCCATATTTTGAAGAACGCCGGAACCCCGTTGAACTGCTGGTCTTTCACTGCAGCGCCTTTTGTCTGGACGAATTCATCAACTGCATGCACAATTACAAAACCAGCGCGCATTACTTTATTGCCGAAGACGGACAAACCACCATGCTGGTAGAGGAAGACAAGCAGGCATACCATGCCGGCGCCGGCAGTTGGAGAGGCCTGACCGGCATTAACGCCCGTTCCGTCGGCATTGAGCTGGAAAGTCAAACCATGGGACAAAAACCTTATTCACCGGCTCAAATTGCCTCCCTGATAAAACTAAGCCGGAAAATCATAAAAAAATACGGCATCAAACCGGAAAACATTATCGGCCATTCGGATTCAGCCCCGACGCGCAAACCGGATCCCGGCATCTGTTTTCCCTGGAAAGAACTTGCCGCACGAGGCATCGGCCTTTACCCCGGCCTCACACACTTATCCGCAGAAACAAATATCGCAAAGCTGCTTTCCGCCATTGGTTATGACACAAGCTCGACAGACTGCCTCAATGCTTCGGCTTGGGCTTTCTGCCGCCGCTTTGCCCCACAGCTTGTAACGCCGGACTTTGACCTTCCCCGCCTGTTGAACAATGTTCTTCCGCAAAATTTTGACTTTATGCAAACCGAAACTTTCATCAACGCTTTGCGTCGTACGGCTTTTGTCTACACGTCTCTTCAAAGCTGAAGAAGATTCAGACGGTCAAGTGCCCCTTGCAAAATATAGGCGGCGGCGCCGGCATCCAAAACCTTTTTGCGCTTGGCGCGTGACAAATCCGCCTCTTTAATCAAAAAATTTTCCACGGCGGAAGACGACAAACGTTCATCCCAAAACAAAACCGGCAGCCCGGCAGCCTTTTCGACTTCTCCGGCAAAAGTCCTCACTTCCGCGGCAATTGCGCCTTCCTCGCCGTTCATCTGCAGCGGCAGACCGAAAACCATTGCCCCGACCTCTTTTTCTCTGATAATTTTCAAAATTTCCTCAATATCTTTTTCCAGATTCGTCCGCTGCAAAATTTTATACGGTGTTGCTGTCAAAAGCAGCAAATCCGAAACCGCTATGCCCAGCCTCTTGCTGCCATAATCAAAACCGGCGACAGCGCGTCCCGGCTTCAGCTGCGCCTTAAATTCCCTGATATCCATACTCAAACTCCTCTCTTCTGTTGACAAGCGGCATCAAATAAAGTAACAATACTCTGGCAAAATTACAATTATTAAATTATTAAATCCGTTTTTCATATGAAAGAAACTATTATCTTGATTTGTGTAACAATCGCGGCTCTGTCTGCGTGTTACTATCTGGAAAACCTCATCAGGATTTACCGGCACAAACTCATCACCAAAATCCGCGAAAAATTTATTGTCCGCGAACCGGTAAACCTGCGTCGACACATTGACACGCTGTCTTATCTTGAGGTCAAAACGGAATTAAAACGCCTGGCATCTGCGCCGGAACAACTCAGCCGGAAAATTCTCACATTTCTGAGTCCCAGGCCTTAAAACCCGAAACCATGCGTTCACCCGGCTGAACAGCATGGTTTTTTATTGTATTTTAACCATCTTGCGCTATACTGCCCACACAATGTTTTTTATGCGGAGAAAATGAATGAAATGGCGCAGATTTTTTGCTTTGTTAACCGCGGTCTTTTTTGCCGCCGTCCCGGCCCGGGCCGAATTGCAGATTGATGTTACCGGTGCCGTGCGCGATCCTCTGCCTCTGGCTTTTCCGGAAATGTCCGCGGCAAATTCAGCGGCCGAAAGCTACGGCGAAGACATTCGTGAAGTTATCATCGCCGACCTGGAGCGTTCGGGACTGTTCCGCATCATTCCCGAAAACAGTTACATTCAGGAGCTGAAATCCGTCAACGACCAGCCCGAATTCACCGACTGGAAAGCCATCAACGCCCACGCTTTGGTTCAAAGCGCCGTCAGCGAAGTCGGCCCGCAAAACATCAAAGTCGAAATGCGCCTGTGGGATGTCTATGCCGAAAGTCAGATGAAAGGCCAGTCATTCACCACCACCAAAGACAATTGGCGCCGCATAGCCCATGTCATAGCCGATGCCATATACGAACGCCTCACCGGTGAAAAAGGCTACTTTGACACCCGCATTGTTTATGTGTCCGAAACCGGCCCGGCCACCCGCCGTATCAAGCGTCTGGCCATCATGGATCAGGACGGCGAAAACCACAAGTTTCTCACCTCCGGAGCATCGCTGGTTTTAACGCCGCGCTTTTCGCCCAACCTGCAAAAAATCACTTACATGTCTTACTCCGGCACCATTCCGAAAGTTTACCTGCTTGACATTGAAAGCGGACAACAACAGCTCATCGGCAATTTTCCGGGCATGACATTTGCCCCCGTTTTTTCGCCCGACAGCAAAAAGCTGTTGCTCAGCTATGCCAACAACGGCAAAACAAACATTTACGAAATGGACTTGCAAACTTTCAAAGCCAAACGCCTCACCAATTCCAATGCCATCGACACTTCTCCCAGCTATTCGCCGGACGGAAAACAAATTGTCTTCAACTCTGACCGGGGCGGCAACCAGCAGCTTTACATTATGGATGCCGACGGCAGCAACATTCACCGCATCAGCCACGGTTCCGGACGCTATGCCACGCCGGTTTGGTCGCCGCGCGGCGACTACATCGCCTTCACCAAAATGGCCAACGGACAATTTTACATCGGCGTCATGTATCCCGACGGCAGCGGCGAGCGGCTGCTGGCAAACGGCTACCTGGTTGAAGCGCCTGTTTGGGCGCCGAACGGGCGCGTATTGATGTACTTCCGCCAGGAAAAAGGAAACGCCCGCCGCAATGCCCCGGTCAAACTTTACACCATCGACCTCACCGGCTACAACGAACGCATGGTTATAACCCCGGCTGATGCTTCCGATCCGGCCTGGTCGCCCCTGCTTCCTTAAACAAATCCCCGCACAACATGAACGGCCGGCAGTTTTTTTCTGCCGGCCGCAATCACACAGATTCTCACCTGTAAAACTTTTTGCAAAAAAAGCGAGCACCGGGCGAACGACGTTGTTGCTGTTGTTGTTATCCTTATTGTTGTTGTTCACGCCGCCCCAATCAGCGCCATTATTCGTACAGAAGACCCACGCGTTGTTGTTATTATACTCGGACGACGACCAGACCTTCCAATATAAGCTGCCGGTTTCATCTTAACAACCACCCTGTCACCGTAGCTGTCGACAGCCCTTTTTTTAACAAAAAGTCGCTCTCTCTGCCGACCTTAATCGCACAGATTCCCGCCTGAAAACTTTCATCAAAAAAGCGAGCACCGGGCGAACGACGTTGTTGTTATTCTTATTGTTGTTGTTCACGCCGCCGTTGTTAGCGCCATTATTCGTACAGAAGATCCACGCGTTGTTGTTTGAGTTCTCGGACGACGACCAGACCTTCCAACACAAGCTGTCTGTTTCATCTTAACAACCGCTCTGTCACCGCGGCTGTCGACAGCCCTTTTTTGATAAAAAGTTGCTCTCTCTGCCAACCTTAATTGAACAGATTCCCGCTTGAAGTACTTTTGGCTTTATTACGCCAGGCCGTAACCTGCTTACCGATTCCATCTGTCAACATTGACATCCGCGCCATTCTTTTAACTGGCAGCAGCTTCAAATCGACGCACAGGCGCATCTCCACTTTCAAAAGCTCAAAGTCGCTCAAAAAAGCATCCAGATGCTCCTGCTTGACAATGGACCGATTCGCCCGGTACAAATTGCGGAACAAAGACAAAACATCGCGTTTCATATCCTGTCCCAGACTATATTTATATTCGTGCGAAAATTTGTTGGTTACCTGATAAACTTCAACCATCAGGCTGTACGTGTCTCGGTAAACCGGTAATTCGTTATAAAGAACCATATGACCTCATTTATATAATCACATCAACATATCATATCATCGATACAATTGCACTTTAAAATTTAAATAAAAAAAGTAAAGAAATTATTAGTTTTGTACACAATTTATATTAAAAAAAATCATTTTTTTCGCCATATAATCGATTCTGTCAGCAAAATTTTCTGTTTTCCGCCCTATGGTAGCTGACAAAAATCCCCGGCGCCCCATGCGCTTCTTTTGCGCTTTCTTTTCGATTCCCTGATTTTTAAGGTAAATATCACTCGATTCTTTTAAAATTTTCTCGATTCTTCTAAAATTAATATTATCCCGATTCTTTTGAAATTAAAGTTTCCTCCGATTTTTTTTGAAATTAATGTTATTCCTTTTTTTCTTTCTCAATTTTTTCTTTATCGATTTCTAATTCATTTTCTTTCTCAATTTTCTTCCTCAATTTCTAATTCATTTTCTTTCCCGATTCTCCTCCCCTGAGTAGCCCTCCGCTTTTTCTCTCCCCCTGAGTAGGGCTCCCCACTTTCTCCTCCCCTGAGTAGGCCCCCCACTTTCTCCTCCCCTGAGTAGGCCCCCCACTTTCTCCTCCCCTGAGTAGGGGAGGCGGGAGGGGTATGAGTCAAAACAAACTATCAAAATTGTTTTTCAACGACAGAGGCTGAATTGAAGAGGAGTATGATTCAAAATCAATCATCTACTACTAAAAAAACATCAACTTAAATATTCCACAATTTTATTATGACAAGCTTCCCAATTTGTAAAAACTTCATTATTCCATAAACGCAAAATTTTATATCCGGAAGCGGAAAGTTCTTTATCTCTTTGAATATCCTGTTGATTTTCACAATGTTGTCCGCCGTCCAGTTCAATAATCAATCTTTTTTCCATACAAATAAAATCAACAATATATTTATTGAACAATACATATTGACGGGTAAATTTATAACCAAACTGTTTTTTCCTGAGCTTCTGCCAGACAAATTTTTCTGCTTCCGTAGCATTTGTTCTGAGCTTTTGAGCATTATTTTGCATATATTGTGAAACAAACATATTTTATCCTCTTGTTATCTGATTATAACTTATTTTCTTTTTTTATAAAATTTATTTTTTTGGCGAAATTTTTGTTTTTAGTTAAAGTATATTTTTTTTGATTCTATATTTGGAATTCATACCCTCCCTAACCCTCCCTACTCAGGGAGGGAATAAGAGGATAACCTCAGGGAGGGAAACAGAAGAGTTTCCTACCTCAGGAAGGAAAAACAAGCCCCCCTCAGCCAGCGAATAAGAAAGTATTCTACCTCTGGAGAAAAAATTCTCTCTTCTCCCCCTGAATCATCCTCCATTTTCCCCCTGAATCATCCTCCATTTTCCCCCTGAATCATCCTCCATTTTCCCCCTGAATCATCCTCCATTTTCCACCCCTGAGTAATCTTCCGTTTTCTCTCTCCTGAGTAGCCCTCCGCTTTTTCTCTCCCCCTGAGTAGGGCTGGAGGCAGAAAAACAATCCGGTGAATTGTTTTTCAACGACAGAGTCTGAATTGTTAGATTGTGAACAGGCGGCAGCCTA
>CASEQD010000027.1 GCA_949289935.1 uncultured Pseudomonadota bacterium
TCCTTCTCTGACTTCATCTCTACATCCTCAATCTTATATTATTATTTCTAAAAAGTCAACTATCATTTCCTCCCCCAACCCACATTTTTTTGACACAAAAAATTGGTTTTTTATTGCAATTTACAATAGTTGTATTAACTTATTGAAAGAAACGAATAAAAAACAAGGAACATACAAATGAACGCAAAATCTAACGATGCTGTTTTTTATGATGTTGTCGGCATCGGCAACGCTATCGTTGATGTTATGGCCAAAATCGGAGAAAGGTTTTTAAGTGAACGAAACCTTCCTAAAGGCGGAATGGTTTTGTTGGATGCTCTTTCTGCCGGAAAAATTTATCAGGATATTATGCCCGAACGGGAGGTTTCCGGAGGATCTGCCGCCAATACCATTGCCGGAATGGCATCTTTGGGCTCTGCCTGCGCTTTTATCGGCAAAGTTCATGATGACGAGCTCGGTCAGGCTTTTAGCCGCGACATCGGCGCCGCCGGAATTGACTTTTTCACAAAACCTCTGACTGAAGGCCCTTCAACCGGACGCAGCATTGTTTTAGTTACGCCTGACGCCGAACGTTCAATGTTCACTTACCTTGGCGCCTCTACACATCTAAGCGCCGAAGACATTGCCGAAGACATCATAAAATCGGCGCGTATGACCTATGTAGAAGGATACTTGTGGGAAGATGCCGGAGCAAAAGAAGCCATCATCAAAGCCGCGGAAATTGCTCACAAACATAACCGGGATTTTGTTTTCAGTTTATCAGATAAATCTTGTGTAGAACGCCATCGCAGCGAATTTATGGATCTCATCGAAAAACATGTTGACATTTTGTTCGGCAATGAAGACGAACTCAACGCCCTGTTTGAAAGCGACGATTTCGAAGCCAACCTTGACCTGATAAAACCGATGGTAGATATTGCAGCCATCACACGCAACATCAAAGGATCAGTCATTGTCAGCGGAAGAGTAAAAACTTTCGTAGAATCGGAAACTGTTGAAAACGTTGTTGACACGACCGGAGCCGGAGATCTGTATGCCGCAGGCTTTTTATACGGACTCATTAACAGTCGGAGTCTCGGCACCTGCGCCATTATCGGCGGACTGACCGCTGCCGAAATCATCAGCCACTACGGAGCTCGTCCGGAAACATCTCTGCGCGGCTACGTCCGCAACAACCTGATAAAATATGGAAAAACACTGTAAAAGAAACAACTAAAGCAACAAAAAAAGGCTCTTTTCGCCAACACGAAAGAGTCTTTTCACAATTTTCGCGGCTGTTTTGCTCTGCATCACCCGTTTCTGAAAACTGCTCCCACAACATATTCAAAAAACCTTGGTGAAAAAAGAGAAACAAACAAAGCCAGATTATACCCGTCACAATCCTTAAACAGGCTTGGATTAATAAAAACCATCAGACAACATGAAACTGCCACCAGTGCATATGCGACAAATCTAACCGTTAACAGCAGCATATTTCCGCCAAACCTTGCTTCTCCGATATACTGAGCAACCAGCAACAGCAAACCGAATGTCAACATAATTAATAAAACTGTCATAATGATAAATATTTAATACGTTAATAATACATTTATGTTCTGATTATCATCTTAAAAACTTAAAAAGAATTTAAAAAAATAACACGCCCCGCTAAAAATCTTTATTTTTTACATACTAATTTCTTGAAATTTAATTTTAATTTGTTATTTTAAGAACAACTTGAAACAGCGCGGCTTTTCCGGAAAGAAAAGTTGTGCTGAAAACAAAATGCGAAAGCCGGATTTCCGATATAAAATTTTATTCCCGGCCTTTTTTATGAAAGAAACAAAGATGAAATTAAGAAATATTGCCATAATCGCCCATGTGGACCACGGCAAAACCACAATGGTCGACGGTCTGCTGAAACAAAGCGGAACCTTCCGGGACAACCAGAAAGTCGAAACCTGCGTTATGGACAGCAACGAACTGGAACGCGAAAGGGGCATCACCATTCTTTCAAAATGCACATCCATTGAATGGAAAGGCACCAGAATCAACATTGTCGACACCCCCGGACACGCGGACTTCGGCGGCGAAGTCGAACGCATTTTATCCATGGTCGACGGTGTCGTCCTGTTGGTAGATTCTTCGGAAGGCCCTATGCCGCAGACCAAATTTGTCTTGGGTAAAGCCTTAAAAATAGGCTTGCGTCCGATTGTTGTTATCAACAAAGCCGACAAACCCGATGCCCGTCCGGATGAAGTTTTGGATGAAATTTTTGATCTTTTTGTCAGTCTGAACGCCACAGATGCCCAGCTTGATTTTCCTGTCTTATACGCTTCCGGCCGCAACGGCTGGGCGGTTAAAGAACTGACAGACGAAAAGAAAGATCTGACGCCGTTGTTTGAACTCATTTGTTCTTATGTTCCGGAACCGGTTTGCGAACCGGATAAACCCTTCTCCATGCTGGCCACGACTTTGGAATCCGACAAATTTATCGGACGCATTCTGACTGGAAAAATTCATTCCGGCAAACTGAAAGTCAATGATACCGTTAAAATTCTTAACGGCAAAGGAGAAGAAATCGAACGTACGCGCATAGCCAAAATTCTAGCCTACCGCGGATTAAACCGTGTTGCATTGGAAGAGGCTTTTGCCGGCGACATTGTCGCTGTTTCGGGCATTGCCAAAGGAACCGTCGCCGATACCATTTGCGCTTTGGAGGTTAATGAAGCCATTCATGCACAGCCGATTGACCCGCCGACGCTGGCTATGACTTTTTCAGTAAACGATTCACCGCTGGCCGGCCGTGAAGGAGATAAAGTAACATCCCGCGTTATTTGGGACAGACTGGAAAAAGAAGCGGAAGGCAACATTGCGTTGCGCATTTCCCGGACAAGCTCCGCCGATTCTTTCGAAGTTGCCGGCCGCGGCGAACTTCAGCTCGGCGTTTTAATCGAGACCATGCGCCGCGAAGGATTCGAGCTCTCCATTTCACGTCCGCGCGTTTTGATGAAAAAAGACGAAGACGGAAAGCTGCTGGAACCTGTAGAAGAAGTTGTCGTGGATGTTGATGAAGAATTTTCCGGTGCCGTTGTCGAAAAGCTCGGCCAACGCAAAGCCGAACTGGTTGAAATGATTCCTTCGCAACTCGGCAACAAAGTCCGTCTGATTTTCAACGCACCTTCCCGAGGATTAATCGGTTATCACTCCGAATTTTTAACCGACACGCGCGGCACCGGCGTCATGAACCGGTTGTTCAAATGTTACGAACCCTACAAAGGAGAAATTGAAGGACGTCGCAACGGCGTATTGATTTCCTCCGAAAACGGCACCGCCATCGCTTATTCTCTGTGGAAACTACAGGATCGCGGCCCGATGTTTATAGATCCGAACGTTCCTGTTTATGTCGGCATGATTATCGGCGAACACACCAAACCCAACGATTTGGAAGTCAATCCGACCAAAACAAAACAGCTGACCAACATTCGTGCAGCCGGAAAAGATGAAGCCATTGACCTCATCCCGCCGCGCAAACTGACGCTTGAACAAGGGCTGTCCTACATTCAGGAAGACGAACTTTTAGAAGTTACGCCCAAAAGTCTGCGGCTGAGAAAACGCATCCTTGATCCGATTCAGCGCAAACGCGCCAAACCGGAAATCATCGCATAAAAACACGTCCCCGCTTTTGATTTTAAAAGCGGGGACGTTTCTTTCAACCAAGTTTTTTATCCAAAACCTCCAGCTGATCAATATATTCTTCAATCAGCCCAAGCCCTTTCAGCCAAAAACCGGCATCATGCGCATCCAGTCCGAAAGGCTGCAACAACTCGTCATATTTCTTAACACCGGTTTCCGAAAGCATCTGCAAATATTTTTCCGGAAAATCGGCAACACTTCCTTCCCGATAAACCTGATACAGCGAATTAACCAGACAATCGGCAAAAGAATAAGCATACACATAAAAAGGCGAATGATAAAAATGACTGACAATCGGCCAAATATATTTACTGTCGTCGTCAACAATAACATACTCGCCCAAACTTTCACGCATCACTTCCAGCCATATTTCCGAAATACGTTCCAAAGAAAGCTCGCCCTGCTTGCGTTCGGCATGAATTTTAGTCTCAAAAAAATGAAAGGCAATCTGCCGGAGAGACGTATTAATCATATCATTAACTTTCGCCGCAATCAGACACAGCTTGGCCTTGTCATCCTTCAATGAACGCAGCAGCGACTGAAATGTCAGCATCTCGGCAAAAACCGAAGCGACCTCGGCAAGCGTCAGCGGCGTATCATCATTCAAATCTCCAGCCTTAATACTCAACCGCATATGGCAGCCATGCCCCAATTCATGAGCCAAAGTGAGAACATCATTCTGTTTGCCGGTAAAATTAAGCAGCAGATACGGATGGAAACCCGACGGCAGCGGCATGGCAAACGCACCGCTTCTTTTTCCTTTGCGCGGCGGAACATCTATCCAGTCATGCGAGAAGAAGTCCTCTGCAATCTGCCGCAGTCTGGGAGAAAATTCCTCATAAGCCTTTAGAACCAAATCCACACTCTCCGACCAGGAATACATACTGTCATCCGAAAACGGCAGCGGCGCATTTCTATCCCAATACTGAATTTTTTCTTTGCCCAGCCATTTGGCTTTCAGCTTATAAAAACGCCCGGCAATATCCTGATATTTACTTCTGACCGTCCGAGCCAGGGTTTCAACCGTCTCATCCTCAACCCGGTTGGACAGATTGCGGGCGGCAATCGGCGATTTAAAACCGCGCTTTTCATTTTCAATCGCACAATCCTTGACAATCATGTTATAAATAAAAGCAAACAGATCGCCGTTTTCCCGGTTGACTCTGTTCATTTCCTTTCCGGCTTTTTCTCTGATTTCCGGATTTTTATCCTGCAGCAGCTTACTGAGCTCTGCATCATTATATTCCTTGCCGTCGACAACATATTTCAGTTTGGAAGCCGTCTCATCATACAAACGAACCCAGGCAGCGGAAGATGTCAACGCCTTGTCCGCCAGCAGAGCTTCCATATCTTCCGCCAGTTCATAAGGCTTAAACAATCTCACTCTTTTAAGCCACGGAGCATAATAAGCCGTCTGTTTATCCTTTAACAAAACCACAAACTTGTCTTCCGGCAGGGCATTAATTTCCAGCGTAAAGAAAATCGCCGGCTTGCCATATTCCGTCATAGTCTCGCTTGTATTCTGATAAAATGCCATGGCTTCCTGATTTGACATCTGTGTAATCATATTCAGATAAGCAAATATTCCAAGCTTGGCTGAAAGCACCGATGCCTGTTCATAAGCCTGCACCGCCTGATAAAAATCGGCCGGAGACAATGATGCCAGCTTTCCTTTATATTTCTCTGCCAACATCAAATTCAACTGTTTGTATTTTTCCATATCCGTTTTAATTTCCGGATCATCAATTCCCTTATATAAATCCGACAAATTCCATGCCGGAAATTCTTTTTTGTCACTCATTGTCCAACACCTTGCTTTCAAGTTCTCTGTATTTTTTCGTCATATGGCTGACACCTTTGGCCAGTTCCGGATTTTCTTCATAAATTTTCAACAATTCTTCATCAACATTTTCTGTTTCAAAAAAATAATTGGCCCATGGAGTACTTTGCTTTCCCTGCAACCAGAAAACAACGCCCTGCCAAACGACTTCCGCATGGCACAGGCCGTGCCCGGCAACGGCTTTCAACAAACAAAAACTGAAACCGCTGCCGCATTGCACCGCCGCTTCGGTCAAAGCCGTCGAACATTTGGAAAATCCACGCTGCCGGACATCATGCCTCGGCGCAAAAGCAGCAAGCAGAAACACAACAAAATACGCCCCCACGATTCCCGACACAATCAGCCCGAACCAATGATTCTTCAAAAACGTCATTTTCTATCCTTTGTTTACGAAGCTTTTCTGGCTTTAAGATAAGCTTCCAGCTGAGCCAGTTCTTCCAGCGTATTAGCGCCGGCGACTTCTTCGGCCGATGTTTCGATAGCGCTGCATTTCAAACCTTCCGCACGGGCAATTGCCACCGTATCCGTCAAATAATATTCCCCGGCGGCATTGTTGCTCTTCAACTGAGACAGAAGCCTGAACAAAACTTTTCCGTCAAAAGCCATCACGCCGGAATTACAAAAACCGATGGCTTTTTCTTCATCATTGGCATCTTTATATTCAACAATGCTTTCCAGCTCATCCCCGTTCATTTTTAAACGCCCGTATTTTGCAGCATCCTTGGGATAAAAACCCAAAACGACAATAGAATAGCCTTCGTCAAGTTTGTTCAGAGCCCGCTCAAACGTTTGATGGGTAATAATCGGATGATCGCAGTAAACAACCAAAACCTTCCCGTCAAAATCCTGCAAAACATCTTTGGCGCAGGCAACGGCATGCCCTGTTCCCAACTGTTTATCCTGAATACAGAACTTATGTGGAAAAATTTCCTTCCGAACCGATTCGCCGTCCGGAGCGGTAACCACCACCGCCTCATCGGCATTCAGACTGTCCACCGTATCCAGAATATGTCTTATCATGGGCTTGCCGCACACCGGCATCAGCGCCTTCGGCAAATCGGATTTCATACGCGATCCCTTTCCGGCCGCCAGAATAACAACTGCCGTTTTTTTGTTCGTCATCAAATTATCTCCTTTATTTTCTGTTAATAAATATACATTAGCATATCAAATATATTTTATTTATTAATAAAGGCAGCAGAATTATGAAAAAACTTTTTCTTTCAATTTGTTTCATTAGCGCCGTATCCTGTTTTCAAAACATCCGGGCGGAAATCATCAATGTTGACAGCCCGGCGGAAATTCAAAAACGGGAAATGACGCCCCCTCCTGCTGCGGAAGACCCCCGCCTGCCTGATCTGTCGGATCAGGACAGCGTCGCCGAATTCATAAAAAAACGCTTTCAAAACGACAATCTCATCATTGACGCCTCTTTCGATGAAGAGAGCCTGAGCAAAGCCAGCTCGCTTAACATCCAGCACAGCGAGGAATATATAAAACAAATAGAAGAAGGACAAAAATCCACCTTTGAAAAAATATATGACAATGCCCTGCGCCGCATGTCCCGCGAAGAACAAGAACAAAACCTGTCTGCGGAAAAAGACCGGAAAATTCTTCTTTGGAACAACCGGTCGGAACGACAAACGCAAAAAAGGCAATCATCCGCCGGCCAAAAACCTGATTTTCCGGTTATAGACATCACGCTTCCCGACAACAAAACAAAAATTATGGTTCCGGCATTAGAACACATTCCCTACATGTTTTCCGACATCGAAATTTTACCCACCGGCCAGATAAACATTGAAGAAACGATTATGGTCGTTGCCAACGGCAAAAAACTCCGCAACGGCCTTTCCCGAGCCCTTCCGATATACGCACGTTCCCGAACCGGAAAAATCAAACCGATTGATTACAATTTGGGAAAAGTCAGCGTCAACGGCACTGAAATTCCCCATAAAATAAAAAAAATCGGCCGACAAATTGTCATAACCCCCGCAAAAGATTATACCCTGCAACCCGGCGTATACACTTATACCTTCAACTACGTTATCAATCGAAATATTTGGGATTATGGAAATTTTCATGAATTTTACTGGAACATAACCGGCAGCAGTTGGAATATGGTCGTCAGCCGCATAGGCGCCATAGTTACGCTTCCGGGAAAAGAAAAACCGTTGGGACTGATAGCTCTGCGAGGCTATCCCGGCAGCATGAAAGACGATGTAAGCATCGTCCGGGGTGAAGGAAACGCTGTCGGCTTCATCAGCACCGTTCCCCTGTTCATCGGCGAAGGACTTCATATCATCATCTCCATGTCCGGAACAGATTTCTTTTCTCCCGGTTTCAGTCAAAAATTCTCATGGTTTCTAAGCGATTACGGAGACATTTTCATCAGCCTGTTCATGCTGGCGGCCATCTGCCTGTCCTACTTTTTATCTTGGAAATCGGCAGCTGTTGAAAAAGGACGGCAAAAATACAACCTGAAAAAAAATGCACCCTTGCTGCGTTATCTGGCGCTTGAAAAATTTGATAAAATTTCTTTCGGAAGCTTTTTGCTCGAATTGTTCAAAAAAGGCCTCATCGACTTTGAAAAACAAAACGAAACATTCAAACTCATCAAAAAGAAAGATTCTCTCAAAGGGTTGGACGCTGACGAAAAGAAAACACTTAAAGCTTTATTCCCCGGTCGGGAAACATCTTTGGACATCAACCGCGAAAACAGCCTGAAAATCAAACGGGCCTACCAGTGCGCCGCTGTCGGAACAAAAAAAAGATTTCGCCTTTTTTCTTTCAGAATAAACGCCATATACCTGATTTTCGGCACCGGAATGCTTATCTTGGGCGAAACAGCCGTATCCCGCTTACAGCTCAACCCGGAACAAACCCTTTCTACCCTTTTGGGCGGAACAGTCGTCCTGTTCGCGCTGCTCCTGCTTTTCCGCTTAAAACCCCGCTGGAAGTTTTTCAACATCTGCTGCAAAACGTTCTGCACCGCCGCCATACTCTGCTGTCTGACAGCTATGTGGCCACCGGTTCATTTTTTCAGCGTTTTGTGCATTTTAGGCGCCGTCATTGTCATTTTATCCTATGCTAAACTCTTCGTCCGGCGCGAAGGCCTTCTTCGCCAAACCATCGAAGAAGCAAAAAACTACGGCGCCTTTTTGCTGAACCATCGGGAAGAATTACAAAACAGCAGACATTTTCTAAACCGGCAGGCTGAAATTCTGGCCGCGGAAGTTCAGGAACACTTTCCCCAAACCGCCGCTCTGGAAAAAGTCTACCGCCTCGACATCGTGAACGAAATTTTGCAAAAACTCTAGAAAAAAAGCGGGGATGCAAATATCCCCGCTTTTTCCTGACATCTTATTCTTTCTTCTTCCGGGTATAATCCAAACGGTGATCCAGCCTGTCTTCCTTTATACCGGCAGGATCCTGATGGATAATAATCTGCGCATTCGGAAATGCTTCATACAAATTATCCTCCACCATTTCCGTTAACTCATGAGCCGCCGACAAAGGCAAATCGCCGTCAAGCTCCAAATGAAACTCAAACATATAAGTACCGCCCAAATCCCGCGTCCGCAAATCATGAATTCCTTTGGCAAACGGACTTGACATCACAATTTGGCATATTTTCTTGCGGACATCCATTCCCAACTCGGCATCCGTCAAAACGCTCAATGCATTGCAGGCCAGTTTATAAGCATTAAACAACAGATAAGAAGCAACAAACAAAGCCATCAGCGTATCAAACCAATAAGCGCCGAAAAACTTAACCACAACCAGCGTGGCAATAATCGCCAAATTTGTAACAACGTCCATTGTATAATGTGCGGAATCCGCGGCAATTGCCAAAGAACCGGTTTTTTTCGCAACATATTTCTGAAACGCGATTAAAACCAATGTTGCACACAAACTGACAGCCATAATTACGATGCCGACTTCGGGAGATTTGACTTCTTCTTGCAAAAACAAACGCTTAATACCATCATATAACACAAAGATTCCCGAACCGGCAACAAAGGCCGACTGCACCAGAGCGCTGACGGCTTCAGCCTTGCCGAAACCGTAACGATGTTTGTCCGTCGCCCTGCGGGAAGAATATTTCACAGCAACAAAAGTAACCGACGAAGCAAAAATATCCGCCAGAGAATCAATCATTGACGACAAAATGGCAAGCGACCCCGTATAAACGGCGGCAAAAATCTTCAATAAAGTCAAACCGCCCGACAGGACGACGCTGAACAAAGACGCCAAATGCTTCAGTCTGTTTTGTTCACTGTTTTGTTTCTGTATCAAGGACATATTTTATTTTCTCCGCATTTTCGGCCTCAACCCGATACAACCGGTTCCGGGCATAGGATGCAAAAAACTGCAAATGCTCGTTTCCGGCCGTTTCGGCAAAATCATATCCGGCATAAAAATGACCACCGCATTGATAAAGACTCAAAACCGTCCGGCTGCCGCCTTCCGCAATCAAAACAATCTCCGCGGCAGGTTTTCCCTCGTCATTGCAGTCTTTCTTCTCTGCCATACTCTCAAGAGGCGTGTTCAAAATATACTTCATCACCATGGTAATATAGTTTGCATCTGTTGAATTGTTAATACGTTCCGTCCGCCCGAAACGCAAATTCCACAAAGAAGAATACGTCCAGTTTCGCCAATCCGGGGACAAATCAATAAAATCAGCCGCAACCAGCCAAACCTGAAAACGATTGTCAAATTTGACATAAGCGCCTTTTGCCCCTCGTCCGATATCTATATCATACCGCCCGATTTCAAAACCTTCCACAATTTTTCCCGTTTTGTCTTTCAATTCAACACGAATGTTTTTAGAACCTTCCTCCCCGGGCGGATTCAGATCAAATTTCTTCAGATAAACCGCATCTGAAGTCTTCTTTTCATAAAATCTGGCTTCCAGCAATGCACTCAGAAAACTCCGGATTCTTTCCTGATAAACGGGAACACCGGCCGGATTATCCAACTGCCAGACACTGCCTTTTTTATAAAAACGCAGCACAGCCACATGTCCGGTAAACACAATTTCCGAAACATTGTTTATTTTTTCGGACAAATTTTCAAACACCGGCAGCCCTTCAGTCTGCTCCGTCAAATTGCGTCCTGTTCGATACGCCGCCGCCAACCCCGCTGCCAACAAAAACAAAGCAACTCCGCCGAGAAGCAGGAACTGCCGGTTCAGTACCATCTCCGCCGGCCTTTTGTTTTTCCTCTGTTTCAGCAAAAAACACCCTGTCAAAAACAACAACAACAACAGAGGAACCGCATAAATATTAAAAAATTTCACCTGCCTATCCAAAGCTCTGACGGCGGCATTAGCCCCGGCTCTCACATATTGCAGTTCCCGCCGCAAACTTTCCAGATTTTTTCTGATTCCGGCAATAACCGCCAGTTCATCCGGCGTAAAATTGCGCCTTTCTTCAAAATCTTTCTTATCCCAGATATCCTGCAAATCATTTTTCGTCTGCCTGATTTTATTAAAAATTTCGGCTTCTTTGACCTTAAAAGAACGCTCGCCGTCCCGCCGCATTCTTTCAATATTTTCAAACGGCCTCCGGCTGGAAGACTTTCCTCTCAGCCCGATAAGATTAATCTCCTCCGGCCAAAAACTCTCCAAAGCATTCAGCACAAAATTAATATTGTCTGTCAACGGAATAATATAACGGCGGTCCAAAACCGGCAGCGTTCTCGACCAGAAAGCATCATACAAAATATCCGTATCAGCAACGGCAATAACCTGATAAGGGTGCTTTTCATCCCGGCTGACAATTTTTGCAGCTATTATTTTTTCTTTGGCATCAGGTTGAAAATTCTGCAAAATTTTTTCCGGCGGCACACTTTTTTGAGCGACGGCAGCCGGCATCAGTTCCGAATTAATACTTGCTTTTACCAGCGGAATAAAATCAACCCTCCTCTCATTTTCGGGAAGAAGTTCAACCGCAGAAGCCGAAGCAAACAAAATTTCTTTCAATCTGTTCACTTCCGGCGCCTGCGGATTAAAATTTTTCCGTTTCAGAACAAACTGCAAAACATCCTGCGTAAAAGACGGATTTGTTCTGTAATTATCCGTAATATCAACGGTCAGAGAATTTGTCAAATCGGCAACCACCTTTCCCGCCTCAAATTTAAATCCCCAAAAAGCATCAAGCCCTTTCAAATCCGAAGGCAGCAAATCATTATTGCTCGGCGAATAAATTCGCGGGGCTTCAGGCGCCACATCGGCAAAAAGCAAAATGCGTCCTCCTTTTTCGGAATAATCTTTGATTTTTTCCACCACGGCATCGGACAACGATCTCGGATGTATCAGAATCAAAGCATCAAGCCCGTCAACATCATCGGTTGTTTCAACTTTCTTCACCTGATAAAATTTTTCCAGCTGCGAAACGAAAGCCCACTTTTGCGTAACAACATTATTGCTTTGGACTGTATCAAAAACATCAAGCGGCGTCAAAATACCGATAGTCTTTTTTTCATGCCCGAGGGCATAAATTTCGGAAGTAATATCCTGCTCCAAATAATCAAACCTTTCCGCGGCAAAAAACGGAATAACGGCATGGTTATCCAATTCATCGGTCAGGCTCATGCCAAAAAACGCATTCTGATTTTCTCCGATAAGAGGCAACGGCTGCAACCCGGCGGCTAAAGCCTGATCCTCCCGGTCGCTGAGCATCTCGGGATGATAAATCCGGTAATCAAACTTTCCGTCCGACAACTCGGCATACTGCCCCAACAAAATGCGCACCTTATCAAACATTTGGCGCAAATCCGGATTCTTTTGTTCAAGAATTTTTGAATAATACAACTTTGCCGTAACCGGATATTTCAAATTTTTCAAAACCTGCGCAGTCGCATCCGTAACGGTAAAAATCTTTTCTTCACTGAAATCATGTCTGATGCCGCGTAAAAAAGCATTACCCAGCAGATTCAGCCCGGCAAACGCGGACAAAAGCAAAACAAATACCAAAATATAATAATTCCGGGATGTCGACTGCAACAGCCGCGAACTTCCGGATGTCCGAAAACTGACCGCCAGAACGGTCGTAAAATTAAACAGCAGAATCAACGAGGCAAAAAACACCACATCCCTTAATTCAAGCAGACCGGCCATCATTGTATTAAAATGCGTCAGAAAACTAAAGGAAGCAATCATGTCCACGATTGCCGGCGGGGTAAAAAGCCTGAAAAAAGCCAAAACATATTCCAACCCGCTTAAAAAGAAAATCAAATTGGCAATCACCGCCAACACCAGAGCAATAACCTGATTTTTCGTCAGAGCCGACATGGTTTGAGAAATCGCCAGCATACAACCGGACAACACAAACGAAGCCAGATACCCCGAAACAATAATGCCATTGTCGGGATTTCCCAACAGATTAACGGTTATGACAAACGGAAACGTCAAAAAAAGCGCCAGCAGACAAAACAGCCATGAAGCCAAAAACTTCCCCCATACCAGCTGGGTTATGGAAACCGGCATGGTAACCATTTGCACAACTGTCTTACTCCGAAACTCCTCCGCCCACAAGCGCATGGAAATTCCGGGAACAAACAAAAGATACAACCAGGGCTGATAAGCAAACATCGGAGACAGATCAGCATTTCCCCGTTCAAAAAAATGACCGAAATAAATGGCAAAAGAACCGTTCAACAACAAAAAACTGATAAGATAAACATACGCCAGCGGCGAAATAAAATACCGGATCAGCTCATTTTTGGCAACCGTCCATATTTTTCTCATTTCACGCCTCTTCTTCCGTTGTGGTCAGTTTTTCAAAAGCCTCTTCAAGACTTCGGGTTCCGGCTTGTTTCAACACGTCTTTCAAAGTGCCGTCCGCCATAATCCTCCCTTTGTTAATCAGAACAATCCGGTTGCAGACCGTCTCTGCTTCATCAAGCAAATGAGTGGAAATCAAAATTGTCTTTTCCTCTCCCATCGTCCCGATCAGCCGGCGGATATGCTGTTTTTGATTCGGATCAAGCCCGTCCGTCGGCTCATCAAGCAGCAACACGTCGGGATTATTCAAAATACTCTGAGCAAAACCGACGCGGCGGACATATCCTTTGGACAAGGTTTCAATCCTCTGTTCCATAACATTTTCAATCTTGGCCAGCATTGCCGCTTGCGCGATTCTCTCTTTTTTTTCCTTTCCCGAAAATCCCCTCAGTTCCACCATATAAGACAAAAACTGCCGACAGTTCATATCAGGATACAACGGCGCCCCTTCCGGCAAAAAACCGATTCTGGCTTTGGTCTCCAATGGAAAAAGCGAAATATCCTTTTCCATAATTTTAATCACACCGCTGCTCGGTGTCAGATACCCCGTCATCATATTCATCAGCGTCGACTTTCCGGCGCCGTTAGGCCCCAGCAGCGCCACGATCTGCCCACGACCTGCCGCAAAATCAAAATCACGGATAGCCTGAATACTGCCAAAATTCTTATTCACGCCGGCGAGTTCTATTGTGTTCATTTTTCTGCCTTACCTTCTGCCAAGTTCATACAAGGCGATTGCCGCCGCCGTTGAAACATTAAGACTTTCCACCTTGGAACTGATCGGCAGCCTGACTGTTTCATCACACGATTCTTCCACCAACCGGCGCATCCCCTTTCCTTCGCTTCCCATAACCACAACCGTTTTGGCCGCCCGGCTCATGTCATTTATGTCTTTTCGGGCATAGCCGTCCAATCCGACAATCCAAAATTCTTTCTTTTTAAGCATTTCAAGCGCCCGGGACAAATTTGTAACGCGGCACACAGGCAGCAGCTCAATTGTTCCGGCCGAAGCTTTAACCATTGCACCGCTTTCTTCCGGCGAATTTTTATCCTGTACGATCAGGGCATCTGCTCCGAAAGCGGCACAGGAACGGATGATTGCACCGACATTTTGCGGATCCGTTACCTGATCCAGCATCAAAACCCGGCACTCATTCTTAACTTCCGCCAAAGAACAAATATCTTCAAGCAAAATATTTTCCAAAGGTTTTACAAGAGCGGCAAACCCTTGATGTACGGCATCCGACGGCAAATTTTTTTCAATTTCCCTGCGATCCGTGATTTTCATTATTTCCGCGTTTCTTCTTGCTTTCTCCAAAAGCGGCTTAATCTCTCCGGCCGTTTCCTTTGTACAAAGCACTTTCAATATTTCACGCCGCAAATTGCCGACAGCTGCGGCAACCGCATGCCGTCCGTAAATCCATAAATTTCCACCGGAATTTTGTCCCGTTTTTTTTCTCATAACAATCCCCATTAAAGCCCCGTCGGAATGCCCTTCAGGCTAAACGAAATATAACCAATTTGCAACAGAAAAACACCGAAATTTCCCTTATCTTATAATTTTTCTCAAAAAGCCTCCGGCTGCTGACAACTGTCGTTCGGCCTCATCTTTGGAAACATTTTTCAAAGCCATGACGCAGGCTGTTTTAACGTTGCGGCCGCTCTGTTCAATATATTTTGCCGCTTCATTTTCCGCAACGCCTGCAATCTCGGAAACAATGCGTATTCCCCTTTCCGACAGTTTTTCATTCGACATCTGAACGTCAATCATATAATTCTCATATGTTTTGCCGATGCGTATCATTGCCCCCGTCGTTAACATATTGAGAATCATTTTTTGAGCCGTCCCCGATTTCATGCGGGATGAACCGGCAATAACTTCTTCCCCCGTTTCCGGATTAATGAAAACATCCGAAAACCGCCGCAGCGCCGCCTCCGGATTCGACGAAACACCGATGGTGCGGACGCCTGAAATTTTGGCATTTTTCAAAACGGAACACACATACCGGGCATTTCCGCTGGCCGAAACACCGACCACAACATCATTTTCTCCGGGAGCAAATTTTTGCAAATCATTCAATCCAGCATCAACACTGTCTTCCGCATTTTCGACGGCAAAACGCAAAGCTTTTTCTCCGCCGGCAATAAATGCGCAAACCATCTCCGCCGGAACGCCGAACGTCGGCGGACATTCCGAGGCGTCAAGCACGCCGATTCGCCCGCTGGTTCCGGCACCGAAATAAGCCAGCCGGCCGCCTTTTCTGAAAGCTGAGGCAATCAACTCTATCGCTTCGCCGATTTGAGGCAAAACCTTTTCCACCGCAAAAGCAACTTTTTTATCCTCATTATTTATTGCCTCGGCAATTTCATAACCGCTCATCAGATCAATATCCGTCGTACGGGGATTCCTTTTTTCGGTCAAAATCGCTTTATCCATATAATTCCTCCGTCTTGCCGCTTCTTTATTTTTTAACGGCTTCCATTCTAAAAAAAGGAAATTAACAAAAGGTCAAAAAATAAATTTGACTTTTTCATAAAAAAAAGATTGACATTTCACATCAAATGCTATTAATTTGCGGGGTAGTGATTATACAATTACAGTAAGATCCTCTACCCGGTTTGGATTAACATGGAGGGGTGGCAGAGCGGTCAAATGCAACGGACTGTAAATCCGTCGACTTCGGTCTACGAAAGTTCAAATCTTTCCCCCTCCACCACTTTAATTCAGGACGGGCGCTCTCAAAATGAGGTTGATTAAGCGGGTGTAGCTCAATGGTAGAGCAGAAGCCTTCCAAGCTTATGACGGGGGTTCGATTCCCCTCACCCGCTCCAATATCTTCCCTGTTTTGAACTCAGTCTTAACATTAAACTTTAGGATTTATAATAATGGCAAAAGAGAAATTTGAGCGGAGCAAGCCGCACTGCAACATCGGAACGATAGGACACGTCGACCACGGGAAGACCACGTTGACGGCGGCCATAAC
>CASEQD010000028.1 GCA_949289935.1 uncultured Pseudomonadota bacterium
GGAACAAGAACGTTTGGAAGCAGAAAAACGTAAGGAACAGGAGCGTTTAGAAGCAGAAAAGCGTAAGGAACAAGAGCGTTTAGAAGCAGAAAAACGTAAGGAACAAGAGCGTTTGGAAGCAGAAAAGCGTAAGGAACAAGAACGTTTGGAAGCAGAAAAACGTAAAGAACAGAACGTAGATTTTGAAGATGCTTTGCAACAGGATTTGGCAATGGGGCTGACAAAAAGAGAGTCTCGCTTTAAACAGAAAAAGCTGGCAGAAGCGCGGGAGGCTATGGTTGCAAAATATGAAGCTTTTTTGACAGCTAAAGCGGCTTGTGTCGAAGTGCTTGAAGCAAATGGCTTTCAGGGAAAAACGGCTGATGGAAGCGTGTATCGGCAATGTCGGAAAAAACTTCTTGCTCAAAAAGAAGATTATTGTACAAAGGCCGCGCAGAGTTCTGTCGATAGTTATGCATATCAGCAACAAGTTGCTTGTTTTGATAAAGACATTTCCTTAGTGGAAACAGCTCTTACTTGTTACGATCACTGGAAAGGTGCGGAACAAACTCTGCATAATTTACAGCAAAAGACGGTACAAGGATGGAAGGATATGAAAAAACAAGCCTTCGCCGTTATAGCACCATGGCTTTATTTTTCTGGATTTTTTATAGTTGGGATTGGTGTAGTGGTTATGATTTCAGCGATTCCAGATAACAAAGTTGAACTCACACTTGGTTTTTTTATTGGCATAGTTGGTGTTATACTTATCTCGTTGGGGATTCCAGGCATGTAAACATGCATAAACTCTTAAAAACTCTCTGGTTTTTCAGAGAGTTTTTTTTGTGTAAACTTATTGACAAAATTTCGAAATTATTTATAATGAATGCGTTAACTTTATTATTAATTTTAAAATTTATATCATTATGAAAAGTATTATTTTAATTTCTGGAGCAGTTATCTTTTTGATGATTCTGTTCTTTGCAATGGGTTATCTGAAGAAGCTGCGCAAAGCTTTTGACCACGCCGACGTGAAAAACTTCAGCGGGATCGTTGGGCGGCCGAAAGAGAACTGGCGCAGGCTCAGAAAGAACAGAAATCTCAGAAGATACAAGACCGGACAGAAAATCTGGCGAAACGGATTGCTGCCTTGCAAGAGAAGCAGCAGGCTGCCGCAGAGGGACTTTCTTTGAGAGTTTTTCGCTATAAGCAAAGGCGATTGGAAGCAGTGCAAGAACGGCTTGACGAGGCTATAGCCGATTACTGGAAAGCCAGAAGGGAACTGGATGAAGCGCAAAAGCAAGATATTTTGAATAATAACCTGTTGAAAAACATAGGTTCTTTGATTGCCGGAAAAGATGCCGTCAGCAAAGCGCAAATAGATTCTTTGGAAAAAGTGATGAATGATTTTTCCCGGGTTAATGTCGTGGCTCTGGAAAAAAATTTTGTCAAAGCCCGACTTTCTTTAGCAGATGTTCAAGACGAAGAACAATATCTGCAACGTTTGTCCGCAGACGGATGGAAATATGAAAGAACTCACAGTATAATGGATTTGGTCCTTTTAAGCTTTATTGGTATGTCTTTTATTACACTACTAATGGCGTTGTGTTCTGACCGATTTTTTGTGGGACTGGGGATCGTATTTGCTCTGTGGGTGCTTTTTATTGTTTTGCTTGTGTTGTTTTTGTGAGGTTTGAAGAAGGGTTGTTTTATCCTCTAATAAAAAACAAAGAGGTTTGACATGTGATTGTCAAGCCTCTTTGTGATTCAGATTAAACTTCGGTGAAGAATTTTTCGTAATAATTGCCCAAATATTCTTTTATTTCTTTGAGCTCATCATCCGAAAGAGATACGACCGGATCTGACGACCGCAGGGCGTTGCAGATTTTTTTGCAGATGCGTTCGTCAAAACAGCAGTCGGCAAAAGTCCACACGGCGGTCATTAATATGCCGCTATCCAGCAGAGCGCCGCGTTTGAATGCTTCTTTATATACCGGGGATGCCCAGTATACGGAATCCGGGTTGCGTTCAATGTGTAAAGCGCCGTAAATTTTGTTGACCTCTGCGCCGCTTCTGCGCCAGACAAGAGCGTATCCGTAATATTTTTCGCCTTCACGGAGAAGATTGGCGGAACCGTAACGGTTTATGACATCTTTCCATGATTTAAATTCATGGCAGTTGCAGGTTAAAGCTTCCATTTCCGATATTTTCAAGATTTGGAAGTTTTCAACGATGTTTTCTGCGCGTCTGAATTCGAGTTTTGTTTTGTTTATTCTGAGCGTTTTCATAATTATAAAAAAAATTAAGTTAATAATATTTTGTCATTTTCAGTATATCATAATCTGATTGTTTTATCAATATGAATATTCTGCCGGGTTGTCCGCAGGCGGAAATCCGGGCTTGAAAAAAAAATTTTTTACGGTATGCTGGTGGCATTGTATTTTCAAATGTCCGGAGAATTTCGGGTTTCCGGTTGTGAGGAGAAAGAAATGAAAGGGATTATTCTTGCCGGAGGAAACGGCACCCGGCTGTATCCGCTGACAAAGACCATGTCAAAGCAGCTGCTTCCCGTTTATGACAAGCCGATGATTTATTATCCGTTGTCGACGCTGATGTTGTTTGAAATCAAAGATATTCTGATTATTTCGACTCCGAAAGACACGCCGAATATCGAGGCGCTTTTCGGAGACGGCCGCAAATACGGACTATCCATCCGTTATGCCGTTCAGAACGAACCCAAAGGAATAGCCCAGGCGTTTACCATCGGGGCGGATTTTATCGGGGACGACGATGTGTGTCTGATTTTGGGCGACAACATTTTTTATATGGGTGAACAATTTCACTTTTTTCAGGAAGAAGTGTGGAAAAACCAGGGAAAACTGGCTACGATTTTTGCTTATCATGTTTCTGATCCGGAACGGTTCGGCGTGGTGGAGTTTGATGCGGATTTCAAGGCCGTGTCCATAGAGGAAAAGCCCCAAAAACCAAAATCGAATTACGCTTCGGTGGGATTGTATTTTTATCCTTCTGACGTGACGGAAAAGGTCAAAACGCTCAAACCTTCCGCACGGGGCGAGTTTGAAATTACCGATTTGAACAATTTGTATCTTAAAGAAAAGCGGCTGAGCGTGGTGCCGATGAAGCGCGGCAATGCCTGGCTGGATGCGGGGACGCCGCAGTCGTTGCTGGATGCATCGAATTTTATCGGGCTGATTGAACAGCGGCAGGGATTGAAAATTGCCTGTATTGAAGAGATTGCCTACCGCCGCGGTTTTATTTCCGACAAGCAGATGGAAAATCTGATTGACGAGCTGAGCAACGGTATTGAATATAAAAAGTATTTGCAGAAAATTTATGAGGAATATCATGAACTTTAAATCTGTTCTTGTTACCGGCGGCGCCGGTTTTATCGGTTCGAATTTTGTGCCGTATTTTGCAGAGAAGCATAAAGATTACCGGATTGTTAATCTGGACAAGCTGACTTATGCCGGAAATCTGCAGAA
Organism: uncultured Pseudomonadota bacterium; assembly: GCA_949289935.1. GTDB lineage: Bacteria > Pseudomonadota > Alphaproteobacteria > RF32 > CAG-239 > HGM16780. The sequence goes on from CASEQD010000028.1 coordinate 3,483, forward strand.
TTTGTCCGAATGCGCCGGGATGGAAAATTATGTTTTCGAACAGGGGGATATTTGCGATTTTGCTTTTGTTGAGGCTTTGTTTGAAAAATATGACATCCGGGGCGTGGTGCATTTTGCCGCGGAGAGTCATGTGGATAATTCCATCAGCGGGCCGCGGCCGTTTATTGAGACAAATATCTGCGGAACGTTTAATTTGCTGGAAGCTGCCCGCAAATATTGGATGAAAGCGCCGCATCAATATAAAAACGGTTATGCAGATTGTCGTTTCCATCATATTTCGACCGATGAGGTTTACGGAACGCTGGGGGCTGAGGGGTTGTTTCATGAGACGACCGCTTATGCGCCGAACTCGCCTTATTCGGCGAGCAAGGCCGGTTCTGATTTTTTAGTTCGGGCATATTTTCATACTTTCGGGCTGAACGTTACGACTTCCAACTGTTCTAACAATTACGGCCCGAAACAGCATCCGGAAAAACTTATTCCGAAAATTATCGGCAATTGTCTGACCGGACGGCCGATACCGATTTACGGCGACGGCAAAAATATTCGCGACTGGTTGTATGTGGCGGATCACTGCAAGGCAATCGATTTGATTTATCACAACGGAAAAGCCGGAGAAACCTATAACGTGGGGGGAAGAAACGAACGGACGAATCTGGAAATCGTGCATACAATCTGCCGGATACTTGATGAAAAGCGTCCCCGTCCGAACGGATCTTATGCCGATTTGATTACGTTTGTTGCCGACCGGGCCGGGCATGACCGGCGGTATGCCATTGATGTTTCAAAATTGGAAAAAGAGCTTGGATGGAAAGCAGATGAAAATTTTGAAACGGGAATTTTGAAAACGGTTGAATGGTATTTGGAAAAGTTTTCCGGGAATAAGTGATATGAAAAAAGCTGATAACAGCTGCGGAAAAATTGCCGTTCATCTTCATTTGTATTATGAAAACCAGCTGGGTTATATTTTGAAAAAACTCAAAAATCTCTCCGGGCTGGACTATGATTTGTATGTCTCTATGGCAAAGGAAAACCTGGAAATTGCGACGGAAATCAGAAAATTTTGTCCCGACGCCTGCATATGGGTTCCTGAAAACAGAGGCTATGACATCGGGCCGTTTATTGATTTTTTGCACAGAATTGATCTTGATGCTTATGATTATGTGCTGAAATTGCATACCAAGGGAAAAAGAGCCCGCTATTATGTTTATATCAACGGGCGGCATTATAATTGTATTTTATGGGGGCGGATTTTGTATGACGCGCTTGCCGGTTCCGTGAAACAGGTGTTGAAAAATCTGCGTATTTTTCAACGGGACAGGTCTGTCGGAATGGTCGGCGCGTCTTATTGTCTGACATCGGATATGCAGTTTTCGGAGGCGCTTTTGCCGCAGATTAATGCAAATCTGCAGGAGCTTGGTTTTGCGCCGGTGCAGAAAATTTCTTTTTTTGCGGGAACGATGTTTTGGGTGCGCGCTTCTCTGTTGAAACCTCTTTTGCATTATTCCATTGATTATTTTCCTCCCTCGGATGGAAAAGAAAGCGTAAAAAAACATCCGTCTTCCGGCGGGCATGTTATTGACGGAACGCCGGCGCATGTGTTTGAACGGTTGTTTGCTGTGATTGTCGAAGCTCAGGGATATAAGCTTTGCGGCGTTCATCCGTCTTTTTACGAAGTAAAATTCAGACTGTTTCAATGCCTGCATTTTGCAGTGGAATTTTGTTATCAGAAAAAGATAACCAAAAGCGGAAAAGAAATTGTGAAAATTTGTAAAATTCCGGTTTACCGGAAGAAAATCTGAGACCGGAGAGAACGTTTTTTTTCAAATTTTTCGGACATCCGGTAAATAAATATTGACCTGTGAGAGGGCTTGTTCTATGCTTTTTGCAGTTTTGAACTGCAAAGCGGGACAAAGTTCTTATGTCTGAGAAGATTTTTATTTCGGTTATTATTCCGGTTTATAACCGCCGCCAGCTGCTGGATGCGGGGCTTGACTGTTTGCGGAAGCAGACGCTTGAAGCCATTGAGTTTATTATTGTTGACGACGGTTCAAGCGACGGAACTTTTGCTTATTTGCAGAAAGCGCTTAAAGATGACGGGCGTTTTAAGGTTGTTTCTTCCGGGCAAAACGGCGGCCCTGCGGCTGCCCGCAATAAAGCTTTGGCTTATGTTTCGGGGAAATATCTTGGTTTTTTTGATATTGACGATGTTATTCCGGCGGATTATTTTGAGGCCTTATATAAGGCTGCGGAGAAAAACGAGGCGGATATTGTTTATACGTCGTATTGCAAATTGAAACATTTGAGCCGGAAACGCCGGCTGACTTCGCGCACTGAAATGCTCGGCGCTTTGAAAAACGGCGCTTTGTGGGATAAAATTTACCGTTTTGACCGGGTTCGCGATGTGCGTTTTGAAGAAGGGCTTTTGTGTGCTGACAATATTTATTTGTTTGATGCCGTAAACCGGGCGGAGAGCATGTTTTTGCTTGACGAGCCTTCTTATGAATATGTTTTGCAGACTGACAGCGTCAGTGTTAATCCGGAAAAAGAAAAACGCCGGAAAGAAAATATTTTGACCGTGTGTAAAATTATTATGAAAAAAGCGGCGGAAAACAGGTATTTGAAAGAGGAACTGCCCGTGCTCAGAGAATTTTTGGACAGGAGCCTTTTTTGTTATGCCCGGGATGAAGACTGGTGCCGCCGTTTTGATGAAGCCACCGGCATCAAAAGGGAAAAAAAGAAAGCAAAAAGTTTTAAAATTCTGTGGCTGAAGGTAAAGAAATTTTTGCATGTTATTGATAAAAAAGAATATAAGGAAGCTTGCCGCCAGGCAGAAACTGAAGCATCGGGATTGTTTGACAGAAAATGGTATTGCAGGCATTATCCCAAAGCCGCCGGCATGAAGGGCGGCGTGCCGGGATATTATCTGGAAGAAGGATGGAAAAAAGGGCAAAACCCCGGTCCGGCATTTGACGGCAATTTATATCTGGCTGAAAATCAGGATGTGGCCAATGCGGAAATCAATCCGCTGCTGCATTATTTGACATATGGCAGGCAGAGCGGCCGGAAAATTTTTGCGGTGGAGAAAAAGGTCTGAGCTGGCAGCGGTGAGAGTTTTTTGTTGTTTTTATTTTAGTTTTGTTGTAGGTTTTATCCGGGTATTTGGGCGAAAATCCGGTGGAGCGGAAATCGACAGAGGGTAAAAAATGACAACGTTAGATAAACTTTCGGCAGGTTTCAGCGCGATTATTGTGAAAGCGGGAAACAAAGGAACACCGTTGCGGAGGCATCTTTTGGGAATGGGGTTTACCCCGGGAACGGAAATTACGCTGATTAAGGCAGCGCCGCTGGGAGATCCTCTTGAAATTGAAATCAGAGGATATGAATTGACTCTTCGCCGCAAAGATGCCGAAGGAATCGAAATAGATCATATTCACAAGGCGGAAGCCTGCCCGGTAGAGTTTCATGTCGTGAAGCCTCAGTTTGAGCCTCGTAAAGGGGAAAGTTCTCTGCTTATGAAGGCGGCCGGCGGCGTTATTCCCGATGAGGAAACAATCCGATTTGCTTTGGTCGGAAATCAGAACTGCGGTAAAACGACTTTGTTTAACCAGCTGACCGGCGCTAACCAGAGAGTTGGAAATTTTCCCGGGGTTACGGTTGACCGGACAGACGGAACCGTCCGGGGAAATTATAATGCCGAGGTTACCGATTTGCCGGGAATTTATTCTCTTTCCCCTTATTCAAAAGAGGAAATCGTTACACGGGAGTTTTTGCTTAAAAACCGTCCGGATGCCGTAATTAATATTATTGATGCTTCCAATATTGAGCGTAATTTGTTTTTGACGCTGCAGCTTTTGGATTTGCAGCTGCCGATGGTGATTGCCCTGAATATGATGGATGAGATGAGAGCCAACGGGGCTTCGGTGGATATTAACCGGCTGGAACATATGCTTGGTGTTCCCGTCATCCCGATTTCTGCCGTAAATAACGAAGGCATTTCCGAGTTAATTGAGCATGCCGTCAATGTGGCACGCCGCCGGGAAATTCCGGATAAGGTCGATTTTTGTCTGTGCGGCGGAAAAGAAGACGGAGCCGTGCACCGCTGTGTGCATGCTTTGGCTCATTTGCTGGAAAATCATGCCCAACCGGCCGGAATGCCGGTGAGATTTGCCGCATCAAAGCTGGCAGAAGGTGACGAACTTGTGCTTCAGGCGCTGAAGTTGAGCCGTGAAGAACAAAAAATGACCGAAAATATTATTTGCCAGATGGAAAAAGACAGCGGACTGGACAGGGAAGCCGCCGTGGCTGATATGCGTTTTGGTTTTATAGAAAAACTCTGCCGGGTTTGTGTGTTTAAGCCCGTGCGGAGCAAAGAAAGGCTCAGAAGCGAGAAAATTGATAAAATCATGACCGGAAAACTGACGGCTATTCCGGTTTTTGTTTTGTTGATGGCTTTGGTTTTTTATTTGTCATTCGGGCCGTTGGGAACATATCTTTCCGATATGACGGAGAAAGGAATTTCACTGTCCGGATATTATGTTGAAAGTTTTTTGAAGGAATACGGGCTGAATCCCGTGGTGCAGTCTTTTATTGTTGACGGTGTTTTTGCCGGTGTGGGCGGGGTTTTGAGTTTTTTGCCGGTGATTGTGCTTTTGTTCTTTTTTCTGTCTTTGTTGGAAGACAGCGGATATATGGCGCGGGTGGCTTTTGTTATGGACAAGCTGCTGCGGCGGTTCGGGCTTTCGGGAAGAAGTTTTGTGCCGATGCTTATCGGTTTTGGTTGTTCGGTTCCCGCAATTATGGCCGCCCGGACGCTTCCTTCGGAAAGAGACCGGAAAATGACTATTTTGTTGACGCCGTTTATGAGTTGTTCGGCCAAACTTCCCGTGTATGTTTTGCTCACGGCCGCTTTTTTTGACAGTTGGCAGCCGGTGGTGATTATTTGTCTTTACGCTCTGGGGATTGTCGTCGGACTGGGAATGGCTCTTCTTTTGAAACGGACGGTGTTTCAGGGAGAGGCGGTGCCGTTTGTTATGGAGCTTCCGACTTATCGGCTTCCGGGAATTAAAAACGTATGGCGTCTGATTTATTATAAAGCCAAATATTTTGTTACCAAGGCTTTTACCATTATTTTAGCTGCAACTCTGGTTATTTGGTTTTTGAACAGTTTTGACAGCCGTTTGAATGCGGCGGCTTCTTCTGCCGACAGCATGCTTAGCGCTATCGGCAGTTTGCTTGTTCCTGTTTTTCGTCCGCTGGGCATAGATGACTGGCGGTTGTCTACGGCATTTTTGAGCGGTTTTGCCGCAAAAGAGAGCGTGGTCAGCACTCTCGGCGTTTTGCTTGGCGGGCGGCTGGATATGCTCCCGGAGCTTTTGACTCCTTTGAGCGCTTTTTCTTTTTTGGTGTTTACATTGTTGTATACACCATGTGCGGCAGCCATTGCCACCGTGAGAAAAGAGCTTGGAACTTCTTATGCGTTGTCGGTTGTTTTGCTGCAATGCCTGATTGCGTGGCTGGTTGCATTTGTGATTTATCAAGCCGGACAGGCGGTCGGTTTTGCCGGGTGATTTCAAAAAGAAAAATCAGGAGGCACTTGTTTGGGGAAGTTTTCCTTTAATACGGCCGGTGTGTCCGGTGATGATTTTTTTCAGGCTGTCTCCATCTTCCCGGCGAATATCGTAAAGAGGAATGGAAAATGCGGTGAAGCCGGAATCAATTATCATTTTTTGCAAAAAATTGTAATGATAACTGAAACCGGAACGCGGCAGCAGAACAATAACCGGAAGTTTTTTGAAGCAGCAGTTGACAATCCGATATTCGGCGCCGGCAATATCTTTCCAGGGCAGAATCCGGCAGTGGTCAATTTTGATGCCTTCGCTGTTGACAACGGCGACAGGAATTTTACACAGGTATTTCCATCCCCACATCAGAAGTGTTGTTCCAAACAGCGCAAGCAGAGTCTGCATTTGTCCCCAGTGCCAGAGTACGGGATGCTTTATGCCGCAGCTGACAAGCAGTCCAAGAGCCAGAAGGTTGAGTATCAGCCAGATATAGTTGGTTTTGAAATGGTAGTAAAATATTTGTTCCTTCTGCATGTCTTTTCTCCTGTTTTTTGTAAATTATAACATAAAAAAATGGATGTTTCCATCATTTTTATCAGAGCGGGGAAGGGGCGTAATTGTCCGGATGCTTATGTTTTTTTCGGGAAAGAGGCACTTTTTTAATAGATTTTTGATTCTTTTGGTGGTATAAAAACGCGCATAGAGAATCTGTGAGCCTCTAGCGTCTGTTTTTTGTTTGGAAAGACGGATGAAAAAGCTTTTTTATTAACTAACTTTAAGGAAAATAACATAATGTCTGAAGTTAAGATGAAAATGATGGACGGTAACGAAGCTGCGGCTTCCGTTGCCCACCGCATGAACGAAGTCTGCGTTATTTACCCGATTACCCCGTCGTCTCCGATGGGTGAATGGGCTGATGCGTGGTCGGCGGCGAAACAAAAGAATCTGTGGGGAATTATTCCGGAGGTTCAGGAAATGCAGTCCGAAGCCGGTGCCGCAGGCGCCTGTCACGGTGCTTTGCAGGCCGGTTCGCTGACGACAACCTTTACGGCTTCCCAGGGATTGCTTTTGATGATTCCGAATATGTATAAAATTGCCGGCGAACTTTGTCCGTTTGTTATGCATGTGGCCGCCCGTTCACTGGCGTATCATGCCTTGTCTATTTTCGGCGATCATTCAGATGTTATGTCCTGCCGTCAGACCGGTTTTGCCATGTTGTGTTCGAATTCGGTTCAGGAAGTGCATGATTTTGCAGCAATTGCCCAGACTTCGACATTGCGCGCCCGTGTTCCGTTTATGCATTTCTTTGACGGGTTCCGTACTTCTCATGAAATTAAGAAAATCAAACTTTTGTCTGATGATGATCTGCGGGAAATGCTCAAAGGCATTAATACCAATTTTGTTGCCGAACATGCCCTGCGTCCGGAGGCTCCGGTTATCCGCGGTACGGCTCAGAACCCGGATGTGTTTTTCCAGGGTCGCGAAGCCTGCAATAAATATTATGATGCGGTTGAAGGAATTGTTCAGGAAGAAATGGATAAGTTTGCCAAAATCAGCGGCCGTCAGTATCATGTTGTTGATTATGTCGGGCCGAAAGATGCCGAACAGGTTATCGTGATTATGGGTTCAGGTGCAGAAACGGTTGAAGAAACCATTAATTATCTGAACAATAACGGTTATAAAGTCGGTTTGGTCAAGGTTCATCTGTATCGTCCGTTCCCGACAAAGTCATTCCTGAAAGCTTTGCCGGCTTCGGTTAAGACGGTTAATGTGCTGGATAGAACAAAAGAATCCGGTTCTATCGGCGAACCTTTGTATCTGGATGTCGTCGCGGCTCTTACTCAGGCTTTTGCCAATGGCGAGATTGCTTCCATGCCGCGTATTGTCGGCGGCCGTTACGGTTTGTCTTCGAAAGAATTTACGCCGGGTATGGTCAAAGCCGTTTATGACAACGGCGCCGCGGCAAAACCGATTAACGGTTTTACGGTCGGTATTGATGATGATGTTACCCATAAGTCTCTGCCTTTCAGCGATGATATTGATACCGAAGGTAAAGACGTGGTTCGTGCCGTGTTTTTCGGACTTGGAGCGGACGGTACGGTTGGTGCCAACAAAAACTCGATTAAGATTATTGCCGAAGATGCCGGAAAATACGGGCAGGGATATTTTGTTTATGACTCTCGCAAGTCCGGTTCCATGACAACTTCGCATCTGCGTTTCTCAGACAATCCGATTAAGGCCGCTTACCTGATTAACAAGGCCGATTTTGTGGCTTGTCATCAGTTTCCGTTTATGAGCAAAGTGGATATTCTGAAAATTGCCAAGCCGGGAGCCACGTTCCTTTTGAATGCCCCGTATGACGGGCAGGAAGTTTGGAATCATCTGCCGATTGAAGTTCAGAAGCAGATTATTGACAAGAAAATCAACTTCTATTCCATCAATGCGGTTGATGTTGCGCGTAAGACCGGTATGGGACAACGCATTAACACCATTATGCAGACCTGTTTCTTTGCTATTTCGAATATTCTGCCAAAAGACGAAGCTATTGCGCAGATTAAAAATGCCATTAAGAAGACTTACAGCAAAAAAGGCGATGCCATTGTTCAAAAGAACTTTGCCGCCGTTGATGCTACTTTGGAACATCTGACCAAAATTGATGTTCCGGCTCAGGCGACTTCTTCTTTGCATATGCAGGCTCCGGTTCCGGCTGATGCGCCTGAATTTGTCAAAAAACTGACAGGTGAACTTATTGCCGATCGTGGCGACAAACTGCCGGTTTCTGCTTTTGCCGAAGTGGCCGACGGCACATGGCCGACGGGAACAACCCAGTATGAAAAACGCTGCATTGCAACGGAAATCCCGGTTTGGGATCCGGATACGTGCATTCAGTGCGGTAAATGTTCTATCGTTTGTCCGCATGGTGTTATCCGTATGAAAGTTGCAACGGAGGACGAATTGAAAAATGCTCCGAAAGGCTTTAAATCTGCGCCTTATAAAGGCAAGGAATTTGCCGGAAAACAGTTTATCTGGCAAATGTCTCCGGAAGACTGCACCGGCTGCGGCATCTGCGTCAGCGCCTGTCCGGCTAAGAACAAGGCCGATCCGTCGCGCAAGGCGATTAATATGGATCATATTGAAAATCATCTGGACGAGCAGAAAGGATGCTGGAAGTTCTTTGAAACCCTGCCTTATGTCAAACGTACGGAAGTTGTGAAGAATTTGCCGAAGACAACCCAGATGATTCAGCCGTTGTTTGAATTCTCAGGTGCTTGTGCCGGCTGCGGTGAAACGCCTTATATCAAACTTCTGACTCAGCTGTTTGGCGACAGAATGGTTGTTGCCAATGCAACCGGTTGTTCTTCTATTTATTCGGGCAATCTGCCGACGACGCCGTATGCCAAGGATGAAAAAGGCCATGGTCCGGCGTGGGCAAACTCGTTGTTTGAAGATAATGCCGAATTTGGTTTGGGAATGCGTTTCTCTATTGACCAGCAGCAGAATGTGGCTCAAACGCTGCTTGAAGGTTTGAAAGACAAAATCGGCGCCGGTTTGGCCGAAAAAATTCTTTCCAATCCGCAGTCGACGGATGCCGAAATTGAGGCTCAGCGCGGTTATGTTGCTGAGCTGCGTGCCAAGCTGGCCGGTATTAACGATGCCGAAGCCAAACATTTGGATAAAGTTGCCGATTATCTGATTAAAAAATCAGTCTGGATTATCGGTGGCGACGGCTGGGCTTATGATATCGGTTTCGGCGGTTTGGATCATGCCATTGCGTCGGGCAAGAATATTAATATTCTGGTGATTGATACCGGTGTTTATTCCAATACCGGCGGACAGCAGTCCAAGGCTACCCCGATGGGTGCTTCGGCTAAGTTTGCCACGGCCGGAAAAGAACTTCCGAAGAAAGATTTGGCCATGATTGCCATGTCTTACGGAAATGTTTATGTGGCGCAGGTTTCCATGGGTGCCAATGATGCCCAGGTTATCAAGGCAATGAATGAAGCAGAAGCTTTTGACGGTCCGTCCATCATTATTGCTTATTCTCATTGTATTGCCCACGGCTTTAATCTGGCAGACGGTTTGACGCATCAGAAAGCTGCGGTTGAAACCGGAAGCTGGCCGCTGTATCGTTATAATCCGGAAAATATTAAGGAAGGAAAGGCTCCTTTGATGCTTGATTCCAAGGCGCCGTTCCGTCCGTTGTCTGACTTTATGTCAAATGAAGTCCGTTTCCAGATTGTCAATAAGGCCGATCCGAAGCGTTATGAAACTCTGATGGAGAAATCTGAAGAGAATCTTAAAGCCAAACGCGAGCTGTTGGAACATATGGCCGAGTTTAAGGTTCAGGAATAATTTTCTGGATTTATGGCAAAAGTTCTCCGGGGTGTTCTCCGGAGAACTTTTTTTCTTCTCTGAGATAACGTTTCCTTCTGTTTCTTTCTCTGAGCAGGAAGGAAGAAGCGGCGGGTTAAAAAGCGAGCACCGGGCGAACATAGCGGTTGTTGCTCTTACTGCTGCTGGTGTAGAATTCATTCAAAGACGCGCGCCAGCGCCACGCGAGGCTATTATTGTCCTCGGACGACGACCACCAGTAGCTATCGCTGATGTTTTCTTTGTTTATTCTGGTCAGGCTTTGGTCAATAGCTGTTTTGTTCTGGTAAATACTGTTTAATACACCACCGGATGGCAAACACCATTTACCTTTTGTTTCCGGCATGGTTGACGGCGCGTAGTTATACACCTGCCAAAACGCCGGGTAATATTTATAGGCGCTGTCTCCGTATTGTTTATAACTGTAATCAATAACAGTTTTCGTATTTTCACAACTGTCAAAATCATTTGTCGGAGCACTGCTGTAATTCGGCAAATCCGGAATATCAACATATTCCGTTGACCAATAAAAATTTCCCAGTCCTTCCAATGCCAAGGCCTGACCGCAGTTGTCAGAGCCGATATAAACGACGACGGCAATCGGGGTTTTACCGGAAATGACATCGGCGGAACAGGTGCCGTCTGTGTAAAGAATATCTCCGATGCTGCAGTTTTTGGCATAGCCGGTGCACTGACCGAGAATGGCTCCTTCAGGTTCTTTAGGTTCGGGACAAGCCCAGTATTCGCCGAACGGACATTTGATGCCGTTGTCGCATTGTGTTGGCGAATCATAACCTAACGTATTGCAATCTGTTTCCGCACACTGGGCAAAAGCGGAAATCGGGAACATAAAAGAAGAAGCCAGCAGGGTAAAATATTTACCTCTGGCGGAATAGGAAATCATACACATTTCATTCTCCACACTTTATTACACTGGTCTTAGTGTAGCATGAATTTTGCTGTTATTCAATCACTAATTTCATACAGAGATGAAAAAAATAACGAAGATTTTTTGTGAGAAAAGAAATCTAAGGAATCCACATAAAATGCGACTCTATTAGCGGGATGTCTTGTAAGGCGCGGAAATCCTTGAAAAATGATGAAAATATTGTGAATAACTCAAAAAAAGTGTTAGATTGGGCTTTTTTGTTGGTCTTTTTGAGCTTTTTCTGCGGAAAGCGTTGATTTTTGTTTGACTCCTGTGTTTTTTCGTTCTTAAATTTTCCTGTAACCGCAGAAATGCAGTTATTTGGTTTGTAACTTAAATATTTAGAGGGAGTCCTCACCGTGAATAAAAATGAATTGATTTCCAGCATTGCTAACAATACTGGTTTAACAAAAACTGATTCAGCTAAGGCTGTTGACGCTTTTATTTCTTCTGTTACCGACGCTTTGAAGTCCGGTGACGAAGTTCGTTTGGTTGGCTTCGGTACTTTTGCTGTTTCTAAGCGTTCTGCTACAACCGGCCGTAATCCCCGCACCGGCGCCGAAATTAAAATTCCGGCCCGTAAGCAGGCTAAGTTCAAGGCTGGCAAGGCTCTTCAGGACTCTGTAAACTAATCAGATTTGGATCGGCGTTTTGCCGGTCCTTTCTTTTAGTTACGGTAGTTTAAAGCTCCCTGTTTTTCAGGGAGCTTTTGTTTTTTCTGCTATAAAGACGAACTTTTCCGTTTATAAAGAGTTTAAGCAGCGATAGTTTGCAGATGAGGCGGAATGATTAAATCGGCCTCGACGGTGGAAGTGATGTCTTCCAGGCTGAACAACGGGTTGATTTCTTCCAGAAGCAGGCCTTTTTCAGTTACACGAAGTACACAACGTTCGGTAATGATGAGATCGACTTCGTGCGCGGCCGTCAGGGGAAGAGTGCATTTTTTCAGAATCTTTATATTGTTTTTGGACATGTGTTCCATGGCGACAATCACCTTTTTTGCACCGACGACCAAGTCCATTGCGCCGCCCATGCCCGGAACCAAAACGCCGGGAACCATCCAGTTGGCAATGTTTCCTTCCTGGTCTACCTGTAAGGCGCCCAAGACGGTGGCATCAATGTGTCCGCCGCGAATCATGGTAAAAGATGTCATGCTGTCGAAAAATGCCGCTCCTTTTTTTGTGGTTACGGGAATGCCGCCGGCGTTGGTTATTTTCGGGTCAATGTTGTCCGGAGACGGTTTTGCACCTACGCCGACGACGCCGTTTTCGGACTGAATCATAATGTGCATGGAGGGAGGAATGTAATTGGCAACTTCTGTCGGCAATCCTATTCCCAAAGTTACATAGTCTCCTTCATGAAGTTCTTTTGCGACGCGTTTGGCTATGATTTCTCTTATTTGTTCTTTGTTTAATTCCATGGTTTGTTTCCTGATTTGGCGGTTATGCGACAATGTAGTCAATAAAAACCCCGGGTATTGTTACCATATTCGGGTCAAGACATTCATCCACGAGCTCATCGGTTTCGACAATTACCGTTTGGGCGGCGGTTGCCATGACCGTATTAAAATTCCGGGTGCTGCCTTCAAGATAGGCATTGCCGAATCTATCGGCCCTGGTGGCATATATTAGTGCTATATCAGCTTTAAGAGGCATTTCCAGAAGGTATTTTTTTCCGTTTATTTCTAATGATTGTTTGCCTTTTTCAACAACGGTTCCAATGCCGGTCGGTGTTAAAACGCCGCCCAGTCCGGCTCCTCCGGCGCGAATCCTTTCGACCAGCGTTCCCATGGGAACGAGTTCCACTTCAATTTCGCCATTGTGGAATTGTTTTCCGGTTTCGGGATTGGTGCCAATGTGGGCAACAATCGCTTTTTTTATACGCTTTTCCGAAATCAGTCGGCCACGGTCGCTGTCCGGGTAGGATGTGTCGTTGGCGATAAGGGTTAAATCATGCGTACCTGCGGCCAGCAGTTCTTCAATAATTCTGGTGGGCGTTCCGCATTTCAGAAAGCCGCCAATCATTATTGAAGCGCCGTTTTTTATGAGCTTTCCTGCATCTGCGGCGGATATGATTTTTTTCACGGGTTCAAATCCTTTGTTAAATTCAGAGGCTTATTGTAGCATAAAATTTTGAAAAGTACAGAGATTAATGTGGTTAAAATGACAAAATGGCCAAAAAATATTTTACAGGATGGTCGTCAAAGAGGGGATTTGTTTGTTTTTAGTTTTTTTCAAAAAGATATTTTTTTTGCTTGATTAATTATTTTTATGAGTGTATAAAACGGTTTGTAAAGGGTGTGGGCGCTTAGCTCAGCTGGAAGAGCATCTCGTTTACACCGAGAGGGTCGGGAGTTCGAACCTCTCAGCGCCCACCAATTAAAACCGCCGGGAGGCGGTTCTTTTTATGAAAAAAAGAGAGGTTCGAACTCCCTCGGGAGTTCTTCTGGCTCGTAAGCTTTCTTCTGGCTCGTAAGCTTTAAAAAGCTAACTCGCTGCGGTCATTCGGTTTGTAACGTTCATCTGCCTTGTTTGCCACAGCGGCGGATGAACTAACAAACTCTCACCTGTCGTCAATAAAAGCTCCGCCGGAGCTTTTATTTTTCTCCAGCCTCTCAGCGCCCACCAATTAAAACCGCCGGGAGGCGGTTCTTTTTATGAAAAAAAGAGAGGTTCGAACTCCCTCGGGAGTTCTTCTGGCTCGTAAGCTTAAAAAGCTAACTCGCTATGAAAAAATTTTAACTCTGTTTTCCAGAGGAAGAAAATCTTTGGGAGCGGCTTCTTCTGTGATGCGTCCGAAAGGCATTTGGGCTATAAGTTTCCAATCTTCGGGTATTTTCCATTCTTTGCGGACGGCGTTGTCGATTAAGGGCGAATAATGCTGGAGAGATGCGCCAATGTCGTTGTCAGCGAGAAGACACCAGGCAGCGTATTGTAGCATGGCGTTGCTTTGTTCCGACCAAACGGGAAAACTTTCTTTGTAAAGAGGAAAGCTTTTTTGCAAGTTTCGGACAGGTTCCTGATCTTCGAAAAAGAGAATTGTTCCGCGTGCCGCCGCAAATCCGGCGATTTTTTGTTTTGTGGCCGGAAAGCGTTCTTTCGGAGTTACTTTTTGCAGCTCTTTAAGCGTTAATTCCCAGAAAGCGTGGTGATGAATGTTGAACAAAACGCTTATACGCGCCGTTTGAGAGTTGAAGGCGCTGGGGCAGTGTTTGACGGCGTGATTTATCAGTTCCATAATCTGAGGTTCTGAAAGTTCAACTTTGTCATCCAGTGAATAAATGGAACGGCGCCGGACTATGGCATCAAACAAATCGGACATGTTGTTTTCTCCTTTTTTGTTTTTTTATTTTAGTGTGCCGTTTGTTTTTATCAAGAATAATTTTTTTCTTTTATGTCATTTTTTCTTACACTTCCCGCAAAATACTTATTGCATGTTTATGTAAAGTATGATACATTAGAGTCGTGATGATGAGTATGGAGGATGTGTCATGAAAAG
>CASEQD010000029.1 GCA_949289935.1 uncultured Pseudomonadota bacterium
GTAAGCCAGTAAGCCGACGGTTGACAGCAGTATCACCTTGGAAATACTTTTCATCACATCCTCCCTGTTTGTCATCACATTTATGAGGATAACATAAAAACTGCAAGATGTAAAGCATTATTTTCATAAGCATATGAAAAAAATGACAAAGAAAATCCCCGCTGCCAAAACGGGGATGAAAATCAAAAAGATATTATATTCTTTTCCAAATCGTGCCGGAGGGGGAATCTTCCAAGGCTATTCCCTGCTCTTTCAACTCGTTGCGGATTTTATCCGCCAAGGCATAATCTTTGTTCCTTTTAGCTTCTGCCCGTTCGGAAATTTTAGCTTCAATCTCCGTTTCTCGTAAGCCGCCTTCCGCCGCATTGCCTTTGAACCATGTTTCGGCATCCTGATACAATAATCCCAACATGGCGGCACTCGAAAGCAATAAGGATTTATATTTGCTTTTTTCGGCTTCGGTTTCAGCTTTGTTCAGATTATTGACAATTTCATGCAGATAAGATAAAGCCAGAGGCGTGTTTAAATCATCAGCCAAAGCTTCAACCACCCTTTCATCAGGGGCGGAATCTTCGACGGCCGTTTTTTCGACATTGCGAAGCGCATTGTAAAATTTATCCAAAGTCTGGCGTGCGCCGGCCAACCCTTCAAAAGTAAAATTAAAAGGCTGATGGTAGTGCGTGGTTAAAAACAACAGGCGCAACGCTTCGGCCGGATATTTTGCCAAAACTTCGTCCACGGTAAAAAAATTTCCCAATGATTTTGACATTTTTACGCCGTCGACCATCAACATTCCGGTATGAACCCAGTAATGTGCAAAATGCGAACCTTCAAAAGCACAACGGGACTGAGCGCATTCGTTTTCATGATGAGGGAAAATCAGGTCGGAACCACCACCATGAATATCAAAATCGTTTCCCAATAATTTTGAACTCATGGCCGAACATTCCAGATGCCATCCCGGACGACCGTACCCCCAGGGGCTGTCCCAACCCGGCTGATCTGCCGCGGAGGGCTTCCACAACACAAAATCGGCAGGATTTTTTTTATAATCGGCAACTTCAATTCGTGCACCCGCCAGCATTTCTTTCATGGAACGCCCGGAAAGAAAACCGTAATCGGGCATGGAATCTACAGAAAACAAAACATGTCCTCCGGCCTCATAGGCATGGCCGTTGGAAAGGAGGCGTTTGACGAGTTCTATCATTTCCTGAATATATTCTGTGGCCCGGGGACGATAATCGGGGTTGAGGACATTGAGTTTTTTCATATCTTCAATGTACCATTCATAGGTTTCTTTTGTTATTTCCCGAATGGGTTTTCCGGTTTGTTTGTGTTTATTGAGAATTTTATCGTCCACATCGGTGATGTTAGATACATAGGTAACATGATCCGCCCCATAAACATAACGCAGCAAACGGTAAAGCACATCAAAAACCACCGGTGTTTTGGCATTGCCGAGATGAGCCTTGTCATAGACTGTCGGCCCGCAGACATACATACGAACATTGCCGTCGTTTATCGGAACAAATTTGTCTTTCCTGCGTTTTAACGTATTGTTCAAATATATGTCTACCATTTTTTTCTCCTTATATTTTTACGCTTTTTCGCCTCTAAGACGTTTGTATGCGCGTTCTCTGCCGATAAACGGCAACAATTTTTTTAATTCCGGTCCGTTTTCTTTTCCCGTCAGAGCCTTACGCAAGGGACGAAACAAATCTTTTCCTTTTTTTCCGCTCTTGTTTTTGACGGCCGACAACCACAAACCGAACGTTTCTTCGTTCCACGGTTCCGCCGGCAGAAGCTCTGCGGCCGCTTCCGTCAGCTCTTTATCTTCAATAAGAGGTTCAATTTCGTCATTGCAGATTTCAGACCAGACATCAACATCCGAAACCTGTTCCAGGTTGCCGCGAACGGCATTCCAAAATTCTTCGGAAATGTTGAGACGCTTTTGTACGGCACTATACGGCATGGCATGAATCAGACGCAGATTAAAATGTTTCAGTTCTTCTTCATCAAACTTCGGCTGTGCACGCCCTATTTTGGAAAAATCCAGAGTCGCGGCCAAATCCCGTAAATTATAAAAAGGTTCTACCGACTCCGATGTTCCGAGCTTTGCCAAAAACGAACAGATCGCCATTGGCTCCATTCCTTCCGACCGCAACTCTTTTACGCCAAGACTGCCCAACCGTTTGGACAACTTTCCCTCTTTTCCGGTTAACAGCGGCAAATGAGCAAAAACAGGCGTTTTGCCGCCGACAGCTTCAAACATTCGTATTTGAGCGGCTGTATTGGTAACGTGATCTTCGCCGCGGACAATATGCGTGATGCCAAAATCAACATCATCTATAACCGACGGCAAGTGATATAAAAAGCTTCCGTCTTCACGGATGACAACCGGGTCGCTCAGATTTTTTTCCGAATAATGACATTCTCCGCGCACCAAATCGTTCCAGGAAATTTCGCCCTCTTCCAGTTTGAAACGGTAATGCGGTCGTCTTCCCTCCGCTCGGTATTTTGCAATCTGCGCATCAGACAGCTTCAATGCCGAACGGTCGTAAATCGGCGGCAAACCTTTTGCCAAAAGACGCTTGCGCATAAATTCCAATTCTTCGGGCATTTCATAGCAGGCATAAATCAGTCCTTTATCTTTCAGCTTTGCGGTTATTTCGCGATAGCGCTCAAAACGAGCCGACTGGCGGGCTTCTTCCGTCCACTCCAGTCCAAGCCAATGCAAAGCATCGCGGATAGCCGCTTCGTATTCCGGCTTTGAACGCAGAACATCCGTGTCATCAATGCGCAGCATAAATTTTCCGCCGTGTTTTTGAGCCAACAGCCAGTTAAACAATGCCGTTCTGGTGTTTCCGATATGCATAAAGCCGGTCGGGCTGGGGGCAAATCTTACTTTGATATTGCTCATTTTACAAAAAATCCACTTCAGTATAAAAAAACTAAAGTGGATAATAGAAGCTTTGCCTTATAAATTCAACCTTTTTTTATAATTCAGGGACGATAGGGGTATTCGCCTTCAAGACGAAGCTGATTGGTGTATTCAATTGACTCCACCTGCAGGCGGAAATCTTCAATAAACCAGGCTATTTCTCCGTCATCCGCGGCAATCATCCGGTAAAACCTGCTGCGGTAAGATAAAATCAGGCTGCTTCCGGCCAACAACAAATCCCTTATTTTTATACCGTCTATTCCTTTGTAAAGTTTAAAATCAAGGGACATATTCTGCATGGGATCGTCATCGGGAAGGCCGACAAAACGAATCTGCGCCGTTACTTCGGCATTGTTTCCGTTAACCGCAGCCCTGAGAATCTGAAACTTAACTTTATATTGAAAAGAAAGCGGAAAACCTTTGTACATTCCCAAAGCATAACGTTTGAAAAGCTCTTTGTATTTCTGCCGTTCTTCTCCCGTCATTACATTCCAGTATTTTCCGACGACAAACTGTGCCACATAGTCAAGATCGACATAACTTAAAAACAAATTGTCCAGCAGCGCATATTTTGTTTTCAAATCATCAACCGAAAAGGCTTCAAGCAGCTTTTCTCCTTTATCCTCAGCCCATTCCCGGGCTTCTTTGGAGCTTAAACCGCCGGCATCGGCACGAAACGCTCCAAAAAGCAAAAAACAAAATATGATAACTCGTAAAAAATTGTTACTTTTCATAAAAAATGCCTTATGATGAGTTTATCTTGTTTTTTTATAACACGAATTGGTTAATAAAATGAAACTGAAATTCTTTGCCTTTCTGTTTTTGTTGTGTTTTGCCGCGGTTCATACCGCAGCGGCAGCCGGTGATGCCGGGTTGCGCTATATTGCCGCGAGAGGAAAAATCCGCTGCGGCACAAACTTATCTTCCCCTTTTTATGCCTCCCGCAATGAAGACGGCATGTGGAAAGGGTTTGACGTAGATGTCTGTCAGGCATTTTCACTGGCGGTTTTCGGCACGCCGGAACGTTTTGAAATGGTTGACGTGAGAGCCGATCAAGCCGGTTTTGCCCTGAGTTCCGGACAAATCGACATTATGCTCGGCGGACAGAATTTTTCGGCTCAGGCCGCATCCAAAGGCAAAATGCTTCCGGCAGGCATTCTTTATTATGACAGGCAGGTTTTCCTCGGACGCAATACCGGAAGCGCCAATTCGCTGGAAGATTACAAAGGCGCCACCGTCTGCGTGGTTGCCGACTCAAATGATGCCAATAATATAGAAGAATTCAGCAGCAAACATAAGCTTGATTTAAAAATGCTCACCCTGTTATCTGAAAGACGGGCAACGGAAGCTTTCTTACTAAACCGCTGCCAGCTTTTGAGCGGAAATTATATTTATCTGCGCAGTTTGTGGGAAGAACATTTTACAGAAAGTCAGGAGGTTAAAATTATTCCCGATGTATTGGCACTGAGTCCCGTCTATCTGCTTGTCGCCAAAGACAATCCGTCGCTTCAGTCGCTTTCATTCTGGATTATCAATGCCCTGCAGCTGGCTGAAATGTATGGTGTGAACTCGCAAAACGTTTCAGCGCAAATCGGCCTTAAAAATACTTCCCAACGCAATCTGCTGGGGAAAAACCCGAAATTGTGGAACAAATTCGGACTGCGGCCGGACTGGGTTATTCAGGCCGTCGGGAAAATCGGAAATTATGGTGAAATTTATGAACGTAATTTCGGGCAATACAGCAACTTAAAAATCGACAGAGCCGAAAACCGTTATCTGAAAGACGGCGGTCTTATCAATCCCCAGCCCTTTTTATAATTATAAGCAAGAAGATTTTCTGATGTATTTTAAAGCTGCGGCAATACCATCTTCCGTAATGCGGTGTTGCCCGCCCTTAATGACATGTGTTTTAACCGGACAGCCGATTTTTTTTAAGCGGTTCCGGGTGAATGACATTGCCTGAAAACGCACCAGATTGTCGGCATCTCCGTGAATCAAGAAAACGGGAGGCGCGCTTTTGTGGTGTCTTTCCAAAAACAGCGCCGGCGCCAATATGCCGCTGAAGCTCACACAGGCGGCAATTTTTTCTTCGCGCATCAAAGCCGTATAAAGCGCCAGCATGGCTCCCTGTGAAAAACCACAGATATACAAATTTTCATCCGGCAGCTGATATTCATTCAACAAACCGTCAATATATGGATTAAGATACTGGAAAGCCTCGGCAAAACCCGGCGCCATTTTTTCGTAAACCGCCGCACATTCTTTCATTTCCGGAACCGTTTTCCGGCTGTCCTCTGGGTCAAAACGATGCATGGAATACCATTGGCGTTTACGTTCGTGAATTTCACACTGAAGAGGCGCCTGAGGAATGTGGACGGCACAGTTCTCCAAGCATCCGACAAAGTCTTTTTCGATGATTTTATTCACCGTTTCCGCACAATCTATATAACCGTGCAAAAATATAACAAGTTTTTCCGGAACACCGTTTATATGGGCTATTTCTTCAGTAATCTCCGTCATCTTAATAATCTATATTCTGAGTTTTACCAGAGCGGATATTACGATAATTTTATTAACATATTATAAACAGTGTTTTATTTTTCTTCCAAGGCAAGCGCGGCAATAAAATTTTAATATTGTTTCTAAAATTCAATTACCGGACGAACATCAAAAAAAGTGTTTTTTATAGAAGTTTCTATATCCGGAAACGGATAACTACTGTTAAAATACCATGCGTAAGTATAGCCGTTATGATTAGATGACCAATAATCTCTTGGAACGCTTTCCCATCCTAATTTAGATATGGCTCCTAACTTTCCTTTATTCTTATAAATAATTTCCAATATTCCTGCTGCCGGCACACACCATTTTCCTTTTGTTTCAGGCGCATTATCCGGAGCATAATTCATGGCAGCTTCAGATACCGATGAATGTATTCCCATGGCATGCGTGTTGCCACAACTGTTATAATCATATTTGGCTGTTGTATAATCTGCAATTTGTAAACCTGGGATATCAGATCCTCCCCTAGAGTTCCATTCATATTCTCCTATTGACCTTGCACTTAGCGCCTGACCACAGTTTTTATCATCGCTGATATAAACGACGACGGCAATTGGCGTTTTACCCGAGACGACATCGGCGGAACAAGTGCCGTCAGAATAAAGAATATCTCCGATGTTGCAATTTTTGGCATAACCGGTACACTGACCGAGGATGGCAGCTTCAGGTTTTGCCGGTTCGGGGCAAGCCCAATATTCACCAAACGGACATTTGATGCCGTTGTTGCATGATGTTGTCGAATCGTAGCCTAACGTATTGCAATCTGTTTCCACGCACTGGGCAAAAGCGGAAATCGGGAACATAAAAGAAGAAGCCAGCAGGGTAAAATATACCTTTTTGCCGGCGAAAAGAATTACACGCATTTCATCCTCCACACTTTATCATCACTGGTTTAGTGTAGCATGGATTTTGTTATATGTAAATTATTATTTTCGTACAGAAGTGAAAAAAAATGAAGGGGATTTTTTTATTTGAATCATACCCCTCCCACCTTCTTGCAGCGAAGCTGCTTCGGTCAACTGAATTGTAACGATTGTTTCCTCAGGCTGCCGCCTGTTCACAATCTAACAATTCAGACTCTGTCGTTGAAAATAGTTTGTTTTGACTCATACCCCACCCGCCTCCCCTACTCAGGGGAGGAGAAAAAGAGGGATGTACTCAGGGAAGGAGAAAGTGGGGAGCCCTACTCAGGGAGGGAATGAAAGGAAAGTACTCAGTGTGAGAGAAAGCGGAGAGTTACTCAGGGGGAGAGAAAGTGGAGAGGCTACTTGGGGGGGGAGGAATGTAGGGGGCTCAGGGAGAAAAAAGAAGAGGCTATTCAGCGAGATTGGATTTCGACTTCATAAAATTTACAAATCAACAACAAAGTAGTCGCAATTCGGAAAGGAGCGGCGCAGTCCGAAAAAATGCCGGTAAAGATTATGCATCAGAGAACCGTGGGTAGCAACAGCCGCTTTGGGCAGCTTATTGTCTTTTTTAATTTCATCCAGAGCTTTCAACGCACGTTCAATACTCTGATTGATGCTTTCGCCGCCGGGAATTGCGGCATCGTGGTTTTCGTATTTTTCATCATCAATAACGGCACGGAATGAACTTGCGTATTTTTTTAAGGCTTCAGCGGCATACATTCCCTCTGCTTCGCCGAAATGAACTTCTTCAAGTCCCGGAATCGTTTTAACTTCAGCCTGCGTGAAAGATGCCACGATTTGCGCCGTCTCCTCAGCACGACGCATGCGGCTGGAATAAATTACCGGCAAATTCAACGCCGCAAGTGTTTTTCCCAAAACGGCGGCCTGTTCTTTTCCAGTTTCATTCAATGTTATATCAACTCCGGCACCCTGCACAATGTTTTGCACATTACCATCTGTCTGCCCGTGTCTGAAAATATAAAAAAGCATGTCTTCCTCCGTTTTATTTGTGGAAGTGATTTTAAACTTCAAAAGTAAATTTCAGGTTAAAGCAATTTCGTTATAAACTGTAATATTTCTTGATGTTGACAGCGTGTTTTTTAATAGATTTTTTATATATTTCGGGCATGATTTAGATGAAATAAATTATTCTAAGGAGATGTTTTAATATGGCTGAAAAGAAAATTGAAACTCAGCAGCAGGAAATTGACGAAGAAAAATATATTGACGAATTGGTCAGCAAAGTCAGCGCTGCCCAGAAAATTTATGCAACCTATTCACAAGAACAGGTGGACGAGATTTTCAGACGCGTTGCGCTGAAGCTCAGTTCCCTGCGAATCCCGTTGGCAAAAATGGCCGTGGAAGAAACCGGCATGGGCGTATGGGAAGACAAAGTGATTAAAAATCATTTTGCTTCCGAATATATTTACAATAAATTCAAAAATGCCAAAACCTGCGGCGTTATTGATGAAGATCCGGCCGGCGGAATGATTAAAATAGCGGAACCTCTCGGCGTTATTGCCGGCGTCGTTCCAACGACAAATCCGACTTCTACGGCGATTTTCAAATCTCTGATTGCTCTGAAGACCAGAAACGGCATTATTTTTTCACCGCATCCCCGCGCAAAAAAATGTACGGTTGAAACCGCCCGCCTGATTTTGGAAGAAGCGGTCAAGGCCGGGGCTCCGGAAAACATTATCGGTTGGATTGAAAGCCCGACCATCACGATGACGCAACATTTGATGAGCCATCCGAAAATTGACGTTATTCTGGCCACCGGCGGCCCCGGCATGGTTAAGTCGGCTTATTCTTCAGGTAAACCGGCTATCGGCGTCGGCGCAGGAAACGCCCCCGCGGTTATTGATGAAACAGCCGACATTGAAACAGCCGTCAGTTCGATTTTAATGTCCAAGACTTTTGACAACGGCATGATTTGCGCTTCAGAACAGTCGGTTGTCTGCGTTAAAGATGTTTATGATGCCGTTAAGGCCGAATTTATCAAACGCGGTGCATATATTTTATCTCCGAAAGAAAAAGAAAAACTCGGCAAAGTAATTATGATCGACGGAAAACTTAATTCTAAAATCGTCGGGCAAAAAGCTGCAACCATTGCAGAAATGGCCGGTTTAAAAGTTGCTCCCGAGACAAAAGCTTTGCTTGCCGAATGTAAAAACGTCGGTAAAGAGGAGCCTTTCTCTGCCGAAAAACTGTCTCCGGTGCTGGCTTTGTATAAGACTGACACTTTTGAAGCCGCAACCGCAAAGGCAAAAGAACTTGTTTCTTTCGGAGGCGCCGGACATACTTCCATTTTATATACGGCTCAGCATAATGACGAACGGATTAAATATTTCGGGAACGAGCTGCATACCGGGCGTATTATGATTAACTGTCCGTCGGCGCAAGGCGCTATCGGCGATATTTACAACTTCCGTCTGGAACCGTCTCTGACTTTGGGCTGCGGCTCATGGGGCGGAAACTCGGTTAGTGAAAATGTGGGGATTAAACATCTGATGAATATTAAATCTGTTGCAAAACGCGAAGAAAATATGCTGTGGTTCCGCGTGCCGCAGAAAATTTATTTTAAGCCTGGTTCGCTTCCGGTGGCTCTGAAAGAACTTAAAGGCAAGAAAAAAGCTTTTATCGTAACGGACAAACCGTTGTTTGATTTAGGCTATACAAAGCATATCACCGGCGTTCTGGATGAAATCGGCATTGTTTATCAGATTTTCAGCGATGTTAAACCTGATCCGGATTTGACAACCATCAGCCAGGCCATAAAAATGGTGGACAGCTTCTGTCCCGATGTTATTATTGCGCTCGGCGGCGGTTCTCCGATTGATGCCGCAAAAATTTTGTGGCTGATGTATGAGCATCCGGAATTAAAATTTGAAGATCTGGCCATGCGGTTTATGGATATCCGCAAGAGGATTTTTGAATTTCCGCCGCTCGGACAGAAAGCAGACATGGTTGCCATTCCGACGACATCCGGAACAGGTTCCGAGGTTACGCCCTTCTCCATTATTACGGATGATTCCGTCGGGGTTAAATACGCCATTGCCGATTATGCCCTGACGCCGTCCATGGCTATTGTCGATTCAAACCTGGTTCAGACAATGCCCAAAGGCCTGTGCGCCGCTTCCGGTATTGATGTGATGACTCACGCTTTGGAATCTTATGTTTCTTCCATGGCGACGGAATTTACGAGAGGATTGTCAATTCAGGCCGGGCAGCTGATTATGCAATATCTGCCAAAATCCTATACCGAAGCGGAACCTTATGCCCGTGAGCGTGTGCATCATGCCTCCACTCTCGCCGGTATGGCTTTTGCCAACGCTTTTCTGGGCGTTTGCCACTCTATGGCTCATAAACTCGGCGCCGCATTTCATATTCCGCACGGTTTTGCCAACGCCCTGCTGATTTGTCAGGTTATCCGTTTTAATGCGACGGATAAGCCGGTTAAGCAATGCGTTTTTCCGCAATATCGTTATCCGGATGCCAAAGCTGCTTATGCTTCTTTTGCCGCGGCTTTGGGAATCGGCGGAAAAGACGATGACTCCAAAGTCAACGGATTGATAAAAGCCTTGCAGGATATGAAGAAAACCCTGAATATTCCGATGTCAATCAAAGACTGGGGCATTTCACGCGAAGACTGGGACAAAGCAATGGAAACGCTGCCGGTGCTGGCGTTTGACGATCAATGTACGGTTTCCAATCCGCGTTATCCGCTGATAGAAGAAATCAGAAAACTTTATGAATATGCTTATGAAGGAAAAGTTGATTTCGAAATCTAATTAAGCGAATGTTTCTGGAAGCGTCTGGCAAGAGGTCAGACGCTTTTTTTGTACTTCCCTGAATGTATTGTTTGACTAAGAATGATAATTTCAAAAAAAATCTTTTTATTTTTTTTCACCTCTGCATGAAATTATTGATTTACATATAACAAAATCCATGCTACACTAAAATCAGTGATGATAAAGTGTGGAGGATGAAATGCGTGTGTTCCGTTCCGCCGGCAAAAAGGTATATTTTACTCTGCTGGCTTCTTCTTTTATGTTCCCGATTTCCGCTTTTGCCCAGTGCGTGGACAATGAAGATTGCTCCGCTTTGGGTTATACAGAAACAACCAACAAAGAAAATTGCCTGAAATGTCCTTTCGGTGAATATTACTGGTGTCCTAAAGACTGTGAAGACGGATACGAATGGAAAGACGGTGCCTGCCAGCCCAAGATGGCAGACTGTGAAATTGGTTCGATTTTGTACAGCGATAAAACTTGTTCGTCATTTGTTATTGATGGCAAAATACCGATCGGTGTTGTTGTCTATGCCGATGGGAAAGGGCATGGTCAGGCGGTGGCTTGGGAAGAAATAATTACTCCTGCAGGAAATGGATCTTATTATTACTATCCTATTTTTAATTCTTCTCTTTGCTCTCTTATAAATGATGAAGAAATTGTTGATGATATACCAACCTTACCGTCAATTTTAACTGAGACGGAAGCTATGAAAGATTTTAACAGTTGTGAAAATACTCAAAAAATGATTACTTATGGCAATGAATTGGTCCAATTATATAATAGAACTTTATCAGACTATTTTTCTTTGGCTGATTTTTCTCAAAGATTTTATCCGAAAGGTGCTGAAAACACTAAAGGAAAATGGTGCATTCCGTCTGCTGGTATTTTAAACAGTATTAAAGACAATTTGGCAAAAATTAATGCTTCTCGCATTTTAGTCGGAGGAATTCCCATTCAATTTCAAGGTGATTATATAGATTATTATCCTTCATCAACAGAATATAAAGGAAAAACGATGTGGAATCTATCCTTTAGCAAAAGTTCTCCCTTTACAGGCTCTATGGTCATCAACGACGTATGTTATTCCCCTACTGGGCATTCTTTTCGTTCTCTTCTGGTCATTGAATTTTAATTAAAAACAGAAGCCCCATCGGGGCTTTGGTTTATTTTTTTGCTTCCGTCATTTCCGGTTTGTAGCCGTCAATGACTGTAATGACATCATTGCCCTGAAGCACAAATTTATTGTGCGGGGCATTTTTGCGGTAGGTCTCTTTATCTCTCCAACCGATAATTCTGGCCGGGTTGCCGCCGACAATCGCACATTCCGGCACACTTTTGGTTACCACGCTTCCGGCGCCGACCACCGCCCCTGCCCCGATTTTCACCCCGGGCAGAATAATACTGCGGGCGCCAATCCAGTTATCTCCCGCAAATTCGACATTCTGGGCTATGGTGTCCTGCGAATACGGAAACATTACCGGACTGCGAAAATCGTGGTTTGAAGTATAAACCAGCACATCCTGACCGAAAGACACATTATTGCCGATGATGATTTTGGCCATTCCGAGAAGCCGGACGTTCTCTCCGATATAACAAGTGGAACCGATATAGATATTTTCGGCACAATCCAAATGCGCCGACCGGCGGATAATCGTTCCTTCGCCCAAGGCAGCCAGTTTTGCCGTTTGCGGATTAACGATTTTGCTCCGGAATTTTTTGCGCCAACTTTTAACCGGCAAAATCCGCGATAAGATGATGCATGCTTTTTGGTTCATTATTTCTACGCCCCGACTTTTTCAACATATTCTTTCAGGATTTTTGACGAAGCGTTGGCTTTATTCTCGCCGCCGACGCCAAACTTCATTTCCACACCGCATTCCAGACAAACGGCGGTTTCGGGAATATTATATTTGGTGCGGTCGCCGCCATTGGCAAAAACCAGTTTGGCATCAGGATATTTTTCACGAACTTTGCGGATGCCGTCGCTGGCTGAATTGTCCGTGTCATCAAAAGAGAGAACGTCTATCACGCCCTTTAAGTTTTCGCAAATGATGCGTCTGGTGTTGAAATTCATAAAATTTGTGCCTTTTTTGCGTATCAGCCAATCATCGGAATTCAGAAGCAAAATGACTCCGTCACCGGCCTCCGCACTGGCTTTAATCATGGAAATGTGACCTTCGTGTATGGGATCGAACCCCCCGCTCACTATATAATATGTTTTCATATTAACCTCTTTTGTTTTTTAACAATGGTTTTATTTTACGGTATCGTTACGGATAGTCAACTTAAATTATTTTTTTAGCTTTTTTGCCGCAATGGCATAAAAAATGCATATAAAAAACGTTGTATAACTTCAGGGCTTCAATTGACCCTGTTATATTCCTTTGCTAGGAATATATTAGTTATAACTGGGATTGGCGTAAAATTATCGGGTTGACTGGTTTTAGTATGCAGAATTTGAAAAACATGTTGATAAGCAGGCTTGCGGCCATTATGGCGGCAAGTTTTGCCTTATTCTTCAGTACGCCGGCCCAATCTTATTATCTTCCCCCAATCAGCAACGCCCAAATGTATACGCTGGCAACAATGGGCAATGTGCGCGCTTTGCGGGCAGCCATCCAGCGCGGATTAAACATTGACACACTCGACCGCTACGGCAATACGGCTCTCTGCCATGCCGTCAAACAACGCAATTATACCGCATATAATACATTGCGGGCTGCAGGCGCCAATCCCCATCATCCCTGCATGCGCAATATCGTCGAGCGGAACTACGACTCCTTTATGGGATCGCGGCGGGTTGTTCCGACAACTGCAAATTCGCGTGATGCTTATGCCTACCTCGGCGAAGAAGATTATTTCCTGTCTACCCGGACATGGCTCATCGGCGGCGCTATTCTGCTCGGCGGCGCGCTGGCACTCCTGCTCGGCGGCGGGGGCGGCGGCGGAAACGACGTTTTCTATCCGCTCACTTACAATGAAACAGATTTCAGTCTTGGAGGTACGGCCGGAACTTCTACTCCCAACAAAACAGAATCCGGCTCTTATAACAAAGTTATTCTGCTGGAACAGTTCGGCGGTACAATTACCAACGGTTCTTATCCGGATTATAACTTCGGAGACGGGAAAAAAGACGGCTGGGTTATCAGCAACGATTCAAGCATTAACGTTATGGACGCCGACGGAAACAAGACATCGCAGCTGCTGACTGACATGATTGATTTCCGCCACAGTGCGCTGGATTACAGCAATTATATTCAGGTGGCGATGAAAGGAATCAACAAATCAACCGTCAATAACGGTTACAGCCAGGATTCCAGCCGGTATGATCCCGACAAAAATTATGTAATTACCCTGAAAAACAATACGGCCGGTCTGGTTGCACTGAACAACAGTACCGCCAATAATTACGACACTATCCGGATTGATGCCAAAAACGGCACGCTGGCGATGATTGCCAGCAAAAATTCCACCGCGGTAAACCATACCGATGCCCAGATATCCATGTCGTTTAAAGGAGACAAAGACAATCATTCCGTTACCGGTATGTATGCCGATACCGGTTCGGCCATTATCAACAACGGCACAATCTCAGGAACAACGCGTTCTGCCGACAGCACTGCCGGTTTTATGGTCGGTATGCGCGGGCAGATTATTAATCAGGAATATTCTCCCTATTCTAAAACGACACTGACCAATAACGGCAACATTACTCTAAGCGCCAGCGCCGACAACAGAGAAATCAGAACCGGACTGGTCGGCATGGGCAGTTATCTGGAACAAGAATTTCTGGACGGAGATTATCTGTTGTCCCGAGCCGGAAGCATTACCATGAACAATACGGGAAATATTACGCTCAATGTTTCCCTTACGGGAGAAAACGGAAATTATTCCGCCACAGACAGCGAGGGAAACAACCTGTTTAATCAGGGGCTGGGCGGAATTGTGGGCATACGCGCCGATGCCAATACCACCGCGACGAACAGCGGCAATATTCAGATTAATATTACAGACAACGGCGATGAAAGCAAAACCGTCAGCGGCAGCCACGCCGGCATGTTTTCCATCCGCAACGGCGTTTTGATTAACAACAAGTATATCGGCATTGACGGCGGCATCGGCGGTTACGGTATAATTGCCGTCAGAGGCGAAGGCAAAAATCCCGAAATTGATTCCGACTCTCCGGTGTTGACCAATAACGGCATAATCGAAATTGACAGCAAAAACGGCTTCGGCATTGCTTCTTTTAACGGCGGACATACACTCAATGCCGGATCCATTACCCTGAAAAAACAGGGAACCGGTATTCAGCATGATACGGGGCTGATTGAAAACAATGCAGCCGTTACTCTTGAAAAAGGCGGCACCGGTCTTAAAATGACCCAGGAAGGCTCCATTACCACCGGCAAAGAAAGCAGCATCTATATTGACAATGCGTTGGAAAACGAAACAACATCTTCCGGAACCGAAGACGCCGGAGAGGCAGGATCGGCTTCAACCTCCGGGAATGGTGACGCCAGCATCGGTATTTATCAGGAAAAAGGCTCCGTTAACAACAACGGAACAATTACCATCGTCAATACCGAAAGCACTGACGGGACAATTGCTTACGGCATTCAGACCAAAGAAGGAAATATCAGCAACAACAATATTATTTCCATTACCGATAATGACAAAAGCTATGGTATAACCATTGAAAACGGAAATGTCGTCAATACCGACATTATCAGTCTGACCAACAGTAAAGGCGCTCTTGACAGTTTGGCATACGGTATTAAATCCACCCGCGGCGATGTTACGAATTCCGGGGCGATATCTCTTTTCAACAAAGATGAATCTTATGCTATTGAGGCTTTGGCCGGCACGATTTCCAACAGTGGAAACATTACCGTTAATACCGACAACAATCTGACCTCAAAGCTTGCTTACGGCATTAAGGGCGGTAGTACAAATATTTCAAACAAAGGTACAATTATTATCAATAATGCAGATGAAAGCTACGGTATTTCCACGGAAAACGGCTCAATTACCAATGATGCCGCGTTGACGCTCGGAAACTCAACCGGCGCTCTTGATGCCAAAGCTTACGGCATTAAGTCGACACGAGGCAACGTCACCAACAATGCCAATATTACCGTTTCAAACAAAAACGAAGCTTATGCCATTGCCGCTGATGCCGGAAACGTCGTCAACAACGGCGAGCTGAACATCAACAACAATACCGGTGCTGTTTCCAATATTGCCTACGCCATTAAGGGCGGGGTCGGTTCCGTTACAAACAACAAAGATATTACTATCAGCAATGCCAACGAAGAATATGGCATTACGGTTGAAAACGGCGTTGTTACAAACAATGCCGACATAACCCTAAACAATACCCAACAGGCTCAGAACAAGACTTCTTACGGCATCAAGGCCGAAAAAGGAAGCGTGATAAACAACGGCAACCTTTATATCAACACAACCGGGGATTTATCTCAAGGAATTGATCTGGATACAGGTTCTTTCGGTATTTGGGGCAACGAGGCAAGTATTTATAATTCGGAAAAATCCCAGATTGTTTTCACCAAGCGCGGCAACGGCATGCATACGGAATCCGGGCAAAATCAAAACTACGGCATCATTCATATGCAGGCCGGCGGCGTCGGCATGTCCACAGCCAGCGGCAATGCCGTTAACCGCGGCACCGGCACCATTACCATTGATGATTCCGGCACGGGCATGAAATCCGGCCTCGGTCAGGCTGTTAACGAGGGACAGATTAACATCACCGGTTCCCTGTCCACGGGTATGGAATCTGAAAACTATGCTCAAAATGACGGCATTATCAATATTACCGGTTATAATTCAAAAGGTATGAGCGTTACCGCCGAAAATGCCCAAATCATCAACAATAACGATATTGTTATGAGCTCCGAACACAACGGTCTGTACAATTACGGCATGTACGGCGCCAACGGCGTTTACAGCCGCATGACCAACAACGGCAACATCACCATTACCGGCCGCCAATATCCGACAACGGAAAATATTGCCTACGGCATGCATCTTGACGAAGGCGAAGCCAAAAACTACGGTACCATTACTCTGGATGATATGTTCGGTTACGGAATGAACCTCGGAACGGGCGGAACATTGGACAACTATGCCCAAATCGTGCTGAATTACGGCGGCGTCGGCATGGGAGCCAACGGCGCCGGCGCAACGGAAAACGAAACCGCCGCCGCCATCAACCATGAAGGAGGCGTCATTACCATCAACGGCGAACGTTCTTACGGCATGCAAATGCTGGGCAGCGCCACAGCCTGGAATGACGGAACAATCACTGTCGACGGTGAAAAATCTTACGGTATTTCCACAACCGACGGCAGCGGCACAAATACCAGCAGTATTACCATGGCCGCAGCCGAATCGGTCGGCATGCACAGCACCAACGCGGACAGTATTAACAAAGCAAGCGGCGTTATCACCATTCAGGGCGAAAATTCCGTCGGCATGCAGACGGAAAACGGCGGAACATCCAGCACCAGTCTGGTCGGGGCTTCAAATGAGGGAACAATTAATCTGGAAGCTTCTTCAACAGGTTCTACCGGTATGAAGGTTACCGGCAGCGGTACGGCGCGCAACAAAGGTACTATCAACGTCATGAGTTCCTCTTCTTCCGGCATGCTGGCCGATTCAAGCGGAACCATCGATAACAGCGGTACGATTGACGTTACCGGAGATTCTTCTTACGGTATGCAGGCCACGGAAGGTACGGCCACCAACAACAAAGAAATTATCATCGACTCCGACGATTCTTATGGCATGTATGCCAATGGCGGCACGATTGTGAACGGTATGAACGGCACCATTACCATCAATGACGACAACAACAGCATTTATGCCATGTATGTTTTGGACGGCGCGGCCGAAAACAACGGCACACTCTCTTTCACCAAAGAGGGAATTATTGCCATGTATGCCCGTGCCGGAACGGCTGTTAATAATAAAATCATCAATCTGTCCGGGGCAAAATCCATTGCCATGCAGGGAGAAGGCGAAGCCCAACTGACCAATAACAAAGACATTACTATCAGCGGCGACGGTTCTACGGGTATGGATGCTGACGGAAACTCTACCACAACCAACGAAATCGACGGCGTAATCACGGTTAACGGGCCGAATTCTTACGGCATGGTCGCCCACGGCGTTATTCTCGGCGAAAGCCAGACTCAGGGAACTGCCGTCAACAGCGGCACAATCACCGTTACGGATGCTTCATCAATTGCCATGTATGCCGACGGCGGCATCATCCAGAATACATCCACAGGCGAAATTCTGACCGACGGCAGCATCGGCATGTATGTCAACCGCGGGCAAGGCATCAATGAAGGCATTATTGAAAATGAAAACGGCAATTTCAAAGCCATGTATGCCACAGCCGGAAGTATTGAAAACCGCGGCAGAATTACGCTCAGCGGCGATAATTCCATCGGCATGGAAGTCAATGGCTCGGCAACGGCGTCAAACTCCCTTGAAAACAGCGAAATCGAAATTACCGGCGCCAATTCCATCGGTATGAAAGCCACGCAGGGAACGGCAACCAACTACGGCATTATCAACGCCAACAATGCCACTGCCGTTGCCATGCAGGCCGACGGCGGCACCATTATTAACGAAGACGGCGCCACACTGCGTTCCATCGGCGAAGTCGCCATGCTGGTTAATGCCGGTGCGGGAATCAACCGCGGTTCCATCAGTCTGGATACGGACGGGATTACCGCCATGAGGGTAAAAACCGGAACAATTACCAACGAGGCCACAGGTTCCATTGTTCTGAACGGTTCAAATGCCGTCGGTATGGACGCCAACGGCGCCGGAACGGCACAAAACGACGGGACAATCAGCGTCAGCGGCGAAGGCGCCAAAGCAATGCTGGCCAGCGGCGCCGGAAATGCCGTCAACAACGGACAAATCGACGTTCAGAATGCCAACGGCTATGCCATGTATGCCGACGGCGGCACCATTACCAACGGCGTAAAAGGTATTATCAATACGCTCGGTTCTTCCGCCATGTATGTCGACAACGGCGGCGTTGCCATCAACAACGGCGAGATTACCAACAACAATGAAGATTTTCATGCCATTCATCTGGCAGACGGCGGTTCGGCTACCAACAACGGAACAATCACGCTGGGCGGCGCCAATGCTTCCGGCATTTATGTCGAATCCGGCGGGGCTACCATTACCAACAACAAAACAATTGAGGTTAACGGCAGCAGCAATCTTTACGGCATTAATGCCATTAACGGTGGAAGTTCAACCATTTCCAACGTCGGAACAATTACCGTGTCTGTTTCCGGCGCAACCGGCGTCGGCATTGCCGCCAGCGACGGTTCCATCGACAACAGCGGGACAATTCAGGTCAGCGGCGACAGCGGTATCGGCATACAGACAAAAAATGCCGGGGTTACCAACAACGGAACCATCAATGTTGACGGAAACAGCAGCACCATCGGTATTCAGAGCACCGGCAGCGGCAGCCTGACAAACAACTCCAAAGGCGTGATTACCGTCACCGGAACAGGAAGCCGCGGCATGGCTTCAGCAGGCGGTTCTATTAGAAACGACGGAACCATGACTATCAGCGGCACACAAAGTGTCGGTCTATACAGCAACGGCGGCACGATTATCAATGAAAATTCCGGAAGTGTTTCCGTTTCAGGCGGCGAATCCATCGGCATTCAGGTTGTCGGCGGCGGAAGTGCCACGAATAAAGGAACCCTTACGGTCGAGGGGGCTTACGGTATGTATGCCAGCGGCGGTTCTTCCATAACCAATACGGGAACAATTACGCTTAACAACGGCAGTTACGGCATGTATGCCAGCGGCAGCGGAAGTTCCGCTTCCAATACCGGTTTGATTGAGGTTAACGGCGGCTCGGTTACTTTGGACAATGCCATGACCTGCGTCGGCGGCGCCAGCTGCGTCAATAACGGGACAGTTATTGTCAACGGCGAAACAAAAATGGAAAACGGCGTAGAAGTTTCCGAAACATCTTCCGAAACGCGAAGTGTTTCCACTAATTCGCTTGATACGTTTACCATTGGTCCCGTCGGCAACTTTACGGTAAAAAACATGTCCGGAACGCTCCGCATTGACAAAAGCGTTATCGCCGAAGGAATGCAAACCTCTTATGTGGTGAAAAACGCCCTGACGACTGACAGCGTCGATAAAATTGACGTTAAAGGTACGGCCTGGTTCCGTAACACACAAATTGTCAAAAATGATGAGGAAGTCAAAATTCCGACAACGGCCGAGCCTTCTCAAGACGTCGAAACCAATGAGGCTTCTGTTGCCCCAAAAGCCCAAGCCGCTGCTGCCTCTTATTCCGTCAGCCCCCTTTCCGCTTCCGTTCAGGAAACATCTCCGGATGAAGAGAGTTTGGGTGACAACAGCGGCGCGCTTAATCCGGATGAATTGGACAACTATGACATTATTGTCAGCAAAGACCGGCTGCGGAATGTTCTGCCCGCGGCAACCTCCGGCATTCAGGATCTGAGTCTGCTGGATCAGATTGATGATGCTTACGAGGCCGGACGGGATTCTCAGATTTTCGACTCGCTGAAATATGCGCCGACGGCTGAAGCTTTGGCTGCCGCAATCAAAGGCGAGCTCGGCCTTGACCTCTTTGCCAATTTCACCAAGCAGAATTTTGACGTTATTAAGAGCGCCAACCGTCAGATTAATGCGACATTGAACAACAACACCGATGAACATGATTTGCGGATAATGGCCGGGTATGATTTTTACGGCCGCAAGCAGGATGCAACGGCTTATCTGGCTGATTATGAAGATCAGGCGCATTCCGTTTTTGGCCTGATTGATAAAAAATACAATAATAATTTCCGTTACGGCATCGGCGCTTTAATCACCAAATATAACAGTGATTATAAAGATGAAACAACTTCCCGCGATGAAATTATGGTGCAGCTGCTGGCGCCGATGACTTTCCGTTACGGCAATACAAAACTGATTTCCGTTCCGAGGCTCGGTATCGGGTTCGGTGAATATCAGCGTCAAACATCCGGCAGCACTTATAAAGGCGATGTTACAAACTACTATTACGGCATTACCAACGAAGCCCACCATACTTTTGACATGGGATGGTTCGGGTTGGAGCCGACGCTGGAGTTTAACGTGCTCGGCATGTATCAGGGCAAAATCAAAGAAAAAGACAGCGCTTTGGAAGTTGCCGCCACCAATAATATTTCGGTTGAAACGGGAATCGGTTTGTATGCCGTCAAAGAATTTGAACTCGGCGAAAAAGGCAAAATCAATCTCAGAGCCGGCGGCACGTATTATCATGAACTGGCTGATCCGTTTAAGGCTCAAAAAGCCCGTATGACCGATGCCGGCCTCAACTATCACGTCAACAGCTATGATGCCCGCAGAAGCCGTGCCGTTCTTTCGCTGAGACTTGATTATCGCTACAAACAATTTAATCTGTACAGTGAATTCAGCAAATATATTGAAGACGAAGATGCTTATGCCATCAACGCCGGTCTCGGTTATAAATTCTGATAATTTATTTTATCCGGAACGGCGGCAGGCAGAAATGTTCGTCATCGAAAAAAAACATAAGAAACGGCGGATGTTGATGCTTTCCGCCGTTTTTTATATCTAAGGATAATATTTTTGTTTAAAACTCAATCACCGGACGAACAGGAGGATCAAAATATTTATAGTTAATATGACAATCAAATGCACCTGAAGATGCATTAAAAATCCATGGATTACTGTTGCTGTATTCAGATGATGTCCACAAAAAACTATTACCAATATTTTCTTTATTAATTCTGGTTAAACTTTGGTCAATGTTTGTTTTATTTTGATCAACACTTTTTAAAACGCCCGCTGCCGGTAAACACCACTTGCCTTTTGTTTCAGGCGCACCGGCTGGTGTATAATTGTATACTGCCCAAAATGCAGGATAATATTTAGATGCACTATCTCCATATTGTTTATGGCTATAATCAAGAACAATTTTCGTATTTTCACAGCTGGAAAAATCATTTTTAGGAGCATTATCCTGATTGGGTAAATCCGGGATATCAACATATTCCGTAGACCATTGAAAATTTCCCAGTTCTTCCAATGCCAGGGCCTGGCCGCAGTTTTTATCATCGCTGATATAAACGACGACGGCAATTGGCGTTTTACCCGAGATGACATCGGCGGAACAGGTGCCGTCAGAATAAAGAATATCGGCGATTTTGCAGTTTTTGGCATAGCCGGTGCACTGGCCGAGGACGGCTTTTTCTTCTTCGGGTTCGGGACACGCCCAGTATTCACCGAACGGGCATTTGATGCCGTTGTCGCATGATGTTGTCGAATCGTAGCCTAAAGTATTACAATCTGTTTCCGTACACTGGGCAAAAGCGGAAATTGGGAACATAAAAGAAGAAGCCAGCAGGGTAAAATATACCTTTTTGCCGGCGGAAAGAATCACACGCATTTCATCCTCC
>CASEQD010000030.1 GCA_949289935.1 uncultured Pseudomonadota bacterium
CGGCGTTTTGCTGCTGACTTTATCGCTCGTACATGTCCCGTCGCTGTTCAATATATCTCCGATTTTGCAGTTTTTGGCATAACCGGTGCACTGGCCGAGAACTGCTTTTTCTTCTTCGGGTTCCGGACAAAACCAGTATTCGCCGAACGGACATTTCAGGCAATTTTCTTTGTTGGTTGTTTCTTTATAGCCCAAACTCACACAGTCTTCATTATCCACGCACTGGGCAAAAACGGAAATCGGGAACATAAAAGAAGAAGCCAGCAGGGTAAAATATACCTTTTTGCCGGCGGAAAGAATCACACGCATTTCATC
Organism: uncultured Pseudomonadota bacterium; assembly: GCA_949289935.1. Classification (GTDB taxonomy): domain Bacteria; phylum Pseudomonadota; class Alphaproteobacteria; order RF32; family CAG-239; genus HGM16780. The sequence continues at coordinate 316 of CASEQD010000030.1, forward strand.
CTCCACACTTTATCATCTCATGCAGAGGTGAAAAAAATGAAGAGGATTTTTGGAGATTTGATTGAAATTTGTTGAATATTTATGAAAATTGTTGTTGCAAAAATAAAAATTATCTTATAGGTTATGTGCCAGATTGTGGATAGATGGCCGAGTGGTCGAAGGCGCACGATTGGAAATCGTGTGTACCCCTAAAGGGTACCGTGGGTTCGAATCCCACTCTATCCGCCATTTTGTAAAAAAACCGCCGTATAGCGGTTTTTTTTATTTTTTTGAACTTTCTGTTAAAACATATCGTTTATAATAGATGAGCATGTTGATATGTTAAGGCGTAACAGGTTATGAAAAATATGGCATCGTTTTTGAAAAGACATAAAAAATTTTTGTTTTTGCTTTTGGCTGCTTTTGTCGGCGGAGGGATGTTTTATGGTTATTTTGCCGACGGCGATCAGATTTCCTATATTACGGAAGATGTGGTCAGACAGGATGTTCAGAAAGTTGTGGATGCAACGGGCGAAGTCAGAGCCGTGCAGCTGGTTACCGTCGGCGCTCAGGTTTCGGGAAAAATTGAAAAACTGTATGTATCTATCGGGCAAAATGTTAAAAAGGGAGATATGATTGCCCAGATTGATTCGACGACGCAGCAAAATGACGTCGATATTAACAAAACCAGACTTAGCAGTTATCAGGCTCAGCTGCGGGCGGCCAAGATTTCTTTGAAAATTGCTCAGAGGCAGTATGAACGAATGCAGAAGCTGCATAAACAAAATGCCGCTTCTACGGAGGATTTGGAAAATGCCAGAGATGTTTGGGAGACGGCAAAATCAAAGGTGACGGAGTTGGAATCGTCGCTTAAAGAAGCGGAAATTTCACTGAGTACGGCAGAGACAAATCTGGGATATACAAAAATTACGGCGCCTTTGGACGGAACGATTGTTTCGGTTCCCGTCAAAGAAGGGCAGACTGTTAATGCCGCCATGGATACGCCGGCTATTGTGCAGATTGCCGATTTGAGCAATATGGAAATTTTGATTGAGATTTCCGAGGGCGATATCAGCAATGTCAAGCCCGGCATAAAGGTTACATATTCGACTCTGGCAGATTTGAACCAGATTTATGAAACAACGCTGAAATCTATTGATCCGGGGTTGACCCTGCTGACAAACGCCGAATATACGGAAGTGGTTGATTCGGCAGAAGCCATCTATTATTATGGCAGGCTTATCGTTCCTAATGCGGACGGAAAGCTCAGAATCGGTATGACAACGCAAAATGTTCTTTATGTCGAGCATGCCGACAATGTACTGACGGTTCCGGTTATTGCCGTCAAAGGAGATACGGAAGGAAAGTATGTTGAAGTTTTGACAGACAGAGGAGCGGAGCGGCGGCGCATTGTTACCGGAGTGTCAGACGGGTTGAATATTGAGGCTTCCGGCGATATCAGAGAGGGTGACAAGGTGATTATTGCCCGGATGTCGTCTGCGGAAATTTCCGATAAAACGGCTCAGACGCGGCGGCGCAGAGGTTTTTAGAATGAATATTATCGAGCTGAAAAAAATAAACAAGTTTTTCGGACGGGGCAGTAACAAGGTTCACGTGTTGAAAGATATTGATCTGTTTATTGAAAAAGGGGATTTTGTCGCCATTATCGGCCAGTCCGGTTCCGGAAAGTCGACCATGATGAATATTATCGGCTGTCTGGATGTGCCGACGTCGGGGTCTTATAAAATCAACGGCGTTGAGGTGGGTAAAATGGGCAAGGATCAGCTGGCCGAACTGCGCTGCAAGACATTTGGTTTTATTTTTCAGCGTTATAATCTGCTGCCCAGTTTGAAGGCTGTGGAAAATGCCGCCCTGCCGGCCGTTTATCTGGGAATTAACGAAGCCGAACGACAGGAGCGGGCTTCAATGCTTTTAAAACAACTGGATTTGGGAAAGAAGCTTTCAAACAAGCCCAACGAGCTTTCCGGCGGACAGCAGCAGAGGGTGAGTATTGCTCGCGCTTTGATGAACGGCGGGGAAATTATTCTGGCGGATGAACCAACGGGCGCTTTGGATTCACAGAGCGGTGAAATCGTGATGGATATTATCAAAGATCTGCACCGGCAGGGACATACCATTATTCTGGTTACACATGACAGCCATATTGCCGCCCAGGCCAGCCGGATTATTGAAATCAGGGACGGGGAAATTATTGCCGATACAAGAAAAACTTCGGATTTTTATGAGTTGAAAGACCAGGTGAAAGATGTCCGGCGGAGCCGTTTTAATGCGTTGAAATATCGTTTTCTGGAATCGCTGAACATGTCTGTTCATGCCATTTTGGCCAATAAAATGCGTTCGCTTTTGACAATGCTGGGAATTATTATCGGTATTGCTTCGGTGGTTTCTGTCGTGGCGCTGGGTAATGCTTCGCAGGCAAAAATTTTGGAGCGGATAAGCTCCATGGGAACCAATACGATTGATATTATGCCGGGGCGCGGGTTCGGCGATATGCGTTCGGGCAGAGTCAAAACTTTGAAAATCAGCGATTCAGAATATTTGGGAAAACAGGGTTTTATTGATAATTCCACGCCGAATATTTCCGTCAGCGGCACGCTTGTTTACGGTAATGCTTCGATGACGGCAAAATTGAACGGCGTGGGCGCCGAATATTTTGATGTTAAGGGACGAAAAATTGCCATGGGACGCATTTTTATGCCGGATGAAGTCAGAAACATGGCTTCCGTCGTCGTGATTGACGACAATACCCTTAATCAGGTGTTTGCCGATAATCCGAATCCTATCGGCGAAATTTTGATTTTTAACAAAAAACCGCTGAAAATTATCGGGGTTGCAGCCAAGGATAATAATTCGGGGCCGATGTCCGATTCAATGAATATCTGGACGCCTTATTCTACGGCGATGTATAAAATAAACGGCAGCAGCGATATTAATTCCATTACGGTTAAAATTTCAGATTCTGTCAATTCGCAGGTGGCCGAGGAGAGTATTGAACAGATACTGACCGCTTTGCACGGCAAGAAGGACTTTTTTACCATTAATACCGACAGCATTAAACAGACAATTGAGAGCACGACCAATACCATGAAGTTTTTGATTGCAAGTATTGCGGTTATTTCTCTGATTGTCGGCGGAATCGGCGTGATGAACATTATGCTGGTTTCCGTTACCGAACGGACGAAAGAAATAGGCATCCGCATGGCGATCGGCGCCAAGCAGGCCGATATTTTGCAGCAGTTTTTGATTGAGGCGATTTTAATTTGTCTGTTGGGCGGTTTTCTCGGTGTGGGGGTGTCTATGCTTATCGGGGTCGGTTTTAATATGTTTTCGGAGGATTTCGGGATGATCTTTTCGACGGCGTCCATTGTTCTGGCTTTGGTTTGTTCTTCGGCTATCGGCATTGTTTTCGGTTATATGCCGGCGAAAAATGCATCGAATCTTAACCCTATTGACGCGTTGGCGAGTGAATGAGATGAAAAGAAAATATGCGGTATATGTTGTTTGGATTATGGTTTTGCTTTCGGGGTGTGCTTCCGTGCGGCAGCCGCCGTTGCAGTTGGACGGAGAACTCGGTTACACCGCAAGCATTGCTTCGGCTTATGAAGTTGATGCTGAGTGGTGGCGGCAATATGAAAATGATGAGTTGAATGCTCTTGTGGAAAAGGCTCTGGCCAATAATCCGGATTATCTGATTGCGGCTTTGAATATTAATAAAGAATTGTACAGTCTGAATTTGAGCACTTCTGATTTGTTTCCGACGCTTTATGGCAGTTTGGGTGCATCTTCCCGCCGGGAAATTTATACCGAAGATCATTTTAACAGCAATTTTTCGGGAGAGTTCGGTCTGAATTATGAAGTTGATCTGTATGGTAAAATCAGGGATTTGCAGTCTGCACAGAAATTTGAATATCAGGCAACGGTGATGGACAAAGAAGCTGCAAAACTCAGTTTGATCAACAGTGTTGTCGATCTTTATTTTAATTTGGAATATTTGAAGAATTCCGCGGATCTCACGCAGGAAAATATCAGAGCCTATCAGGAGCTTCTGACAATTGCCCGGCAGAAATATCATAACGGCAAAGCCGATTATACGGAAGTTTTGCAGGCGGAGCAAAGTCTGCTTTCGGAACAGAACCGTCTGCTTGAATTGGAAACACAGTTTAAGGAGATGGAAGCAAGCCTGAAAAATATTTTGAATTTGAAATCGGATGAAAGTTTGGATTTGCATTATTCAAATATTTTGGAACAAAAGCTTTTGGATGTTGAGCTTGATGTTCCGGCTGCGGTTTTGGCGCGGCGTCCCGATTTGGCGGCAAGTCAGAAGCGTTTGGAAAAAGCGTTTAAAATCCTTAATGCCGAAGAAAAAAACTGGTATCCCGATGTTTCTGTCAACGGTTTAACGGGATCGTCTTCGGAAAAAGGGCGTACGACTTTTGATTTTCCGTATATTCTCGGAAGCGTGTCCGTCAATCTGCCTTTTTTGGATTGGAACCGGGTGAAAAACAACGTGAAAATATCCGAAGCCGATTATGAAATTGCGCTGGTCGAGTTTAAAGATACTCTGGCGCAGGCTCTGAATGAAATTTCCTATTATACTTATGCTTATTCAAAATCGGCCGATGTTTTGGAAAATGTCGGCGCAAATTATCAGAATGCCCGGCAGATAAGCTCTTATTATCAAAAACGTTATGACAGTGGAAAAAATGAGTTTAAAGATTTTCTGGAAGCCGTCAGCAACGAAAATTCGCTGAAGAAAAATCTGGTTCAGCAAAAATATCAGCTGATTAAATATGAAAATTATATTTTTAAGGCTATGGCCGGAAGATATCAGGCTAAAAGTTAGAATTTTTATGGAATTTCCGGTTGGTTTTTATATGATTGTGCTGATGAAAATATTGGGAATTTTGTTTTTTGTTTGCAGCGTGATGCTGGCTGTTTGGGCTTTTTTTATTGAGCCGTCGCTTTTGCACGTCCGGTTTTATAAAGTTTCCTGTCCGTCTCTCGGCGGGATGAGGCTTGTGTTTGCCAGTGATTTTCATTTTGGCAGAACACATTCGAAACGGGCGGAAAAAATTGTTGCGGAAATTAACCGGCAGAAAGCAGACGTTGTTTTGCTCGGCGGCGATTATCTTAAAGGGCATAAGCCGGAATCATTCATGCCGGTTGGCGATATTGCCAGAGCGTTGGGAAAAATCAGGGCTCCGGGCGGCGTCTTCGGTGTTTTGGGCAATCATGATTTGTTTACGGACAAAGACAGGCTTATTGAAGCTTTCAGGCGGGAAGGCATTAATTTGCTGCAAAATGAGAATCGATTTGTTTCCGTCGGCAAACGGGGGTTTTATGTAGCCGGAATTGAAGATATGTATACCCAACGGCCGAATTTGAAAAAAACTTTGCCGGAGACGGAGTATCCGGTTATTTTGTTGTCCCATGAACCGGATATTTATCGGGATGTTCCGGAAAAAGTGCTTTTGACTTTAAGCGGGCACATGCATGGAGGACAGCTTCGTCTGCCGTTTTTCGGCGCTTTGATTGTTCCTTCGCCGATGGGGCGAAAATATGCGCAGGGGTATTTTGAAGAAAACGGGAAAAAAATGATTGTATCATCCGGTTTGGGAACAAGTCTGCTGCCGTTTCGACTGAATGCCGTGCCGGAAATCGTGGTGGTGGATTTTGAATAAAAAATGAAATTTTGTCTATTGATTTTTGCCGAAAAGTTTTATATAAAGGAAAAGACATTTTATTATTAATTTAATTAATACATTATTATTATGAAAAAAGATTTAAATGATGCCATTGCCGTGCTCGGCCTTTGCCGCGATGTTGTTTCGGGTGAAATCAGAAAATATTTTTCAGATGAAGCTCCGAGTATTCGAAAAGTTAATCTGGAAACGTTTAAGCTGGTTTCGGTTTTGTTAGTTTCATGTGAGGCTGCCAAGAATTTGGGAAAGTTTTCAGATAAAGAGGCTTTGATTCTTTTGAATGACGAACTTGATGATTTTATGCAGTCTCAGGCGTTTAAAGAGGCAGAGGTTTTTGCTCAAAGTCCTGATGTAAACGGGCTTTTTATGCGTGATTTTAAGAAAGCCAAAGCGTTTCTTGAAGAGATTATTGAGGACTAGGCAGGTCGTTTAATAACCTTCTTCCCCTGAGGGAAGAAGGTTTTTTTGTGAAAAAACGGTTTGTTGTTTATAAAGATAATAAGTTGTTTACTTTTTATATTTAAATTTTAGAGTGTGTATATGGATATGTTTGATGTGAATGCATAGTGAGGGCATATGGTTTTTTATAACGGATTTTCGGCTTATCGCGATATGTGCAGTCTTTTTGATTTTGAAAAATATAAAAACCCGCCGGTTTCGCTTGAAGAGGTGTTTGAAGCTTATTTTAACTGCCGGAAGAACAAACGCCGCACTTGTAACGCGCTGGCTTTTGAAACGAATTTTGAAGAAAGCCTGATTGCCTTGTGGAAAGAAATTATTTCCGGCAAATATCAGCCGGGACGTTCGATTGCATTTATTGTTACCAGGCCGGTGCAACGTGAGGTTTTTGCCGCAGATTTTCGCGACCGGGTGGTGCATCATTTGATTGCGGCGAAAATTATGCCGTTGTTGGAAGCCGAATTTATTTCCGATACATTCAGCTGCCGTGAAGGCAAAGGAACTATGTACGGCATTAAGCAAATTGCCGCTTTTATTGCCGAATGTTCAGAAAATTATACCCGTGATTGTTATATTTTGAAAATGGATATCCAGTCTTTTTTTATGAGTATGGACAAACGTGTTTTGTATGACAAACTGGCGGTTTTGCTGGATGAAAAATATGACGGGCGGGATAAAGAACTGTTGAAAGAACTTATTTATAAAACAGTTTTCAATAATCCCGAAGATAATTGCGTGATTAAAGGAAAACGTTCGGATTGGAACGGTTTGCCGCCGAGCAAGAGTTTGTTCCATGTCGCCAAGACCAAAGGGCTGCCTATCGGTAATCTGACTTCACAACTGTTTGCCAATTATTATCTGAATGGGTTTGACCATTTTGTGCGGGAAGAGTGCGGCGCCAGCTATTACGGCCGCTATGTCGATGATTTTGTCATCGTTCATCATGACAAACGGTTTTTGCTTGAGCTCATTCCGAAACTGAAAACGTATTTGAAAACAAATTTGCTGCTGACTCTTCATCCGCGCAAGATTTATTTGCAACATTATTCAAAAGGGGTAAAGTTTATCGGTTCGGTGGTTAAGCCGGGACGCGAGTATGTGGCGAATCGAACCAAAGGGAATTTTTATGAAAAACTGCAAATGTTTAACCGGCTGGCGCAAGAGGACAGACGTTATGTTAAAAACAATGCCGAGTATTTTGCCTCAAGCATTAATTCCTATCTCGGTTTTATGATTCATTACAGCAGCTATAAAATCCGCCGGAAGATGCTTTTGAACAATATGGCGCCGGCATGGAAAGAGGTCATTGAACTTGATGACAGGATGACCAAGGTTAAGTTGAAGCGGAAATATAAAGAAAATGTGCAGCAGCGGGAAAAACTGCGCAAACAACGACACAACCGGCGCCGCAATAATCGAAAACGCCGGAAAAACAGTCCGGGCGGGTTAAGACTGTTTCCCGGAGTGAATCCGTTTGTTTAATCAATCAGTTATTTCAATGCGGATTTTTTTGCCGAGAGCCTGAACCAGGCGGTAAAGCGTGTGGATGCCGCTGTCGGTTTTTCCGGCTTCGAGGTTGTCGATGCAGCGGATGTCAACGCCGCTTATTCTGCTCAGATCATGAAGCGTGAGGCGTCGTTTCCGCCGAAAATAGGCTAGTTGTTCGCCCAGATGTTCCCGGGTTTGTTTCAGACCGGTCTCGTATGAGGATGTGTTTGACATAAACTTGCTCCGTTTGCCGCTGTTTTTGTAAAGCGTACGAGACATGAAGTGATGAAATGATTATATTTTAATTCTATGATGTTTTTTTGAAAAAGTAAATGTTTTAGTTGATTTTTTTTGTTTTGCCGAGAAGATTGACAATTGTGTAAATCATGCTATTTTTTACTTTGAATTCAGAGGTGGCGTTGATGAAGCAGGAAAAATTTTTGTCGGCAGGGCAAATGTTTGCGGAAGCCTGGAGCTATTGGAAAGATAACAATCGGGTTATGTGGTTGTTTGCATCAGGACAAGCTGCATTTGCTTTTCTTTTGGCCGGCATTGGCGGTTGGACGACGGAATGGTTTTTGTTATGGGGCATTTTGTATTATGCTTTTGCTTATGCTTTTTTTCGTCGCATTTTTGACAGAAGGCCTTATGTTTTGACCTGGCGGCTGGTTGCATCGGCAGTGCCTGCGGTGAAGATTGTGTTTTTGGTTTTTTTGTCGGTGCTGGTGCTCGGCCTTTTGCCTTTTCTGCCTTATGTGATGAACGGCGTGTCTCTGGAAGTGAAAGATAATTATACATTTTTTCTAAAACAGTATATGCAGGATTCCCAATCGGTTGATTTGGTTTTATCCGTGTTGTTTGCAGCAGCTTCGCCGTTTTTGGTGCTGCGTCCGTTGTTAGCCTGGCTGGGGGCGGTTATCGGCCGGAGCGGGTCGATTGTTTCGGCGTTTGCCAGAACAAAAGGAAATTATTTTCCGATGCTGGCAATTATGGTCGTTTTTCAGCTTGTTTTTGTCGGGCTGATTTTTTTGATTCGTTGTGATGTTGTTTTTATTTTGCCGGCGGTTCTTTTGGCGGCGCCGGTTTCTGTCTTTTTTTATTTGGTTGCCAGCCGGGTTTATGTTTTTTTCTTTCTTAGTTAATTTTTTTCTATTTTGTCAAAAAGGTCTTTACTTTGTTTTAAAATTATGCTATTACAATAGTATGTTGCAGATGTTCTGCAACAGAGTACCTGAGAAGGTACGGGGCTGTCGTAAGTCCTTATATTGAGTCCGGTGCCGGATATAACACCGTTGAACTGCCTCTGTAAATTTTGAACGGGCAGTATTATATCCCCCTTGATTATGTGACGCGTCCATGGTCGGGGAGCCTGACGTATATGTTCAGAAACGGTGCCTGACAATTGGGGGCACTGGTTTTAAAAACTTCAGGAATCATCTGACTCAATATGATTTACGAACTCTCCGGCCACCTTCTTGAGGTGGCTTTTTCAGGATTGTTATATTTTAGGAGAAAAGTTATGAGTGAGAATGATAAAAGAAGTGGTTGAGCTGAGTAACGGGTTGAAAGTTGAGTTATTTCGTGAGCCTGGCTGTGAGGCTGATTTTCCGTGGGGAGAACGTGGGGAGCTGATACAGGATATGAGTAAAATTTTGGTAACAAATACCAGCAGAAAACTTTACAGCAGTGCCCGGGTCGTAACTCCGGAAGGAGTTGAAATTCCTTTATTTCCGACCAAAAGAGATTATGAAACGGAGAGAGAGATGAGCTTAGAGGTTTCAGGCTATATGGTGGGGATTGATAAAGAAAAGGCTCAAATACAAAAGAAAACGGTTTATTATGATTATGCTTATGAAGTTAGTGCCCGTACAATGTTGCAGCTGAATAAAAAAGGTAAAGACGTTGAAGTTCGTGAAATGGAAATGAATAGCGTTTATCGTCATCCAAGGGTTTTTGAAAATACGTATGTTAACGGTCAGCGTCATGGTAAAGAGACTGAATACCGATTAAGGGCAGATTCTGAAAAAATTAAAGTGCGTGATGCGGAGTGGAAAAACGATAAAAGAGACGGGGAGGAAATTTTTTATGAGAGAGGGGGAATATATGAGAAACGAATTTGGAAAGACGGCGTCCGGAAGCAGAAAATTCAATTTGAATATAAAGACGGACATCATACGGATGAAGTTTCACGTTTGAAGGAATATAAGGAAGATCTCGGCAATAATTGGGTCTTATCGGTCAGTAAGTTTTATAAAAACAATAAATTAGAAACCGAAACCGTGCAGAAAGAAGATTTTTCGCCGTATAATCCAAACATGGTACGTGAGAGTTGGAATACTCACTTTGTCGTTCCGTTGGAGGAATGGAAGTATGATCAACAGGGAAATTTGGCTGCCGGTTGGATATACAGGGATAGAACCCCGCAGGAATATTGTTTTGGCAATGACTATATCGGAGTTGCACTTTCTGAAAAGGATGTTCGTTTTATTCGTAAAAAACTGGAAGTGCAGAAATCTTTGCGAGAAGCGGAAAAAATTGCTTCAAATAAAGGAGGCATACTGAAAGAGGTCAAAAAAGCCCAACAGAAAGGCGTGAATGTTTCCGTAAAAGATGTTATGGCGCTTCGAAAGTATCAGAACAGCAAATAAACAGATAATTGATTGTGTGATTAAAAAGGAGCCGGACGGCTCCTTTTTTACTTACATCATGCTGAGGAAGTCTTCTTCGCTCAGGATGTTGATGCCGAGTTCGCGGGCTTTGGCGGCTTTGGAACCGGCATCAGCGCCGATGATGACAAAGTCGGTTTTGGCTGAAACGGAACCGGCGACTTTGGCTCCCAGCTTTAGAGCAGCGGCTTTGGCCTCAGAACGGGTCAGGTTTTGCAGGGTGCCGGTGAAAACGACAGTTTTTCCGGAGAGAGGAGAATCAGCGGCAGAATCGTCAATAAACTCTTCAACCCGGACTTCTTTCAGCAGACGTTCGATGATATTCAGGTTATGTTCCTCCTGAAAAAACTCGACAATATCGGTGGCCATGGACGGACCAATGCCGTCAATGGTTACCAAAGGTCCGGTTTCTTTATTTTTCATTTCGGTCATAAATTTTTCAAAACGTCCGTAATGTTTCGCCAGCAGCCGGGCAGTGGCCGTGCCGACCTGGCGGATGCCCAAAGCATAAATAAAACGAGGCATGGAAATGGTGCGTTTGGCATTAATGGCTTTGAACAGATTTTCAACGGATTTTTTGCCCCATCCTTCCCGTTGCTCCAGGTGAAGAACGGAACTCTTTTGGTGTGCAAACAGACTGCCGTCATTGCGTTCTTCCAGCGTGAAAATGTCTGCCGGATTATGCAAAATGCCTTCGTTGTAAAAATCTTCAATGATGGAGCTTCCGAGGCCGGCAATGTCAAATCCTTCACGGGAGACAAAGTGGATAATCCGTTCTTTTGCCTGCGCCGGGCAGGAAAGTCCTCCGGTGCAGCGGCGGACGGCTTCGTCTTCTTCGCGAATCGCGTGGGCGCCGCACACGGGGCATTTGTCAGGGAAAATAAATTCTTTGGAATCTGCCGGGCGTTTGTCGGTTAAAACCCGAACCACCTGAGGAATAACGTCGCCGGCACGTTGGATGATGACCGAATCGCCGATGCGGATGTCTTTGCGTTTGATTTCGTCTTCGTTGTGCAAAGTGGCGTGAGAGACAATAACGCCGCCAACATTGACCGGTTCAAGGTCGGCAACCGGGGTGAGCGCTCCGGTGCGCCCAACCTGGATGCGGATGTTGTTGATGGCGGTAACGGCCTGTTCTGCCGGAAATTTGTGCGCAACGGCCCAACGCGGCGTGCGGGTCAGAAAACCGAGGCGTTCCTGCAGGGCAATGTCGTTGACTTTGTAAACAACGCCGTCAATGTCATAATCAAGAGCGGCCCGGGTTTCCATCAGGTGTTGAAAATTGTTTTCGATTTCACGGATGTCGGCACAAAGGTTGTTTAACGGATTGGTCGGAAAGCCCCATTCCCGCAGGTGGTTGAAAAAATCGGCCTGAGAATTCCAGACACGTTCGGAAACTTCGCCCCAGGTGTAGGCAAAAATGCTCAGGTTGCGCTCGGCGGTGATTTTTGGATCAAGCTGGCGGAGAGAACCGGCTGCGGCATTGCGCGGGTTGGCAAAGTTTTTTTTGCCTTCGGCTTCATATTTTTTGTTTAAGGCAAAAAAGTCTGATTTTTTCATGTAGACTTCGCCGCGGACTTCCAAAACATCGGGAAAAATACCGTTCAACCGTTGAGGAAATTCTTTGATTGTTTTAAGATTTTCGGTAATGTCTTCACCGGTGATTCCGTCGCCACGAGTGGCTCCCAGGACAAAGATGCCGTTTTCATAACGGGCAGAGAAAGACAGGCCGTCAATCTTGGGTTCGGCCATAAAAACAATGTTCTCCGAAGTGTTTAAAAACCGTTTGACGCTCATGACGAAATCTTCAACTTCGTCAATGGAAAAAACATCGCCGAGCGAAAGCATGGGAAAACGGTGAGGTACTTTTTTGAAAGCGCTGAGAACCGGAGCCCCGATTTTTTGAGAAGGGCTGTCGGAACGGATGAGCCGGGGAAAACGTTTTTCGATTTCTTCGTTGCGGCGTTTGAGTTCGTCATATTGCGAATCGGTTAAATAAGGATTGTCTTTTTGATAATAAGCAATGTCGGCTTTGGACATTTCGGCGGCAATGCGTTCAAGTTCGGCCGCGGCTTCGGCAGCAGATAAATCCTTTATGTCTTTCATTGGTTTCCTCTTTTGAAATTGTTATCTTACTATAAATTTTTTTATGGAAAAATGCCTCAGGAAAGTCGGGGATGTGGAAAAGAATTTTTTTTGTTTTGCCGACCGCCGCATCTATGACGGGCTGTTTTGTGTCTAAATTTCGGATAAAATAAAAATAAAGGATTGATTAAGTGCTTTTTTTCTGGTATACTGAAATCCTAAACAATATTATTATAAACATTAAAAAAAAATAAGAATTATGAAGACATTAGTTTTTTCTGTTATCATTTCTTTGGTAGCAGTATTTTCAGCAAATGCCCAAAGTGTGTGTACATGTGTTGCCAATGACAGTGTTACTGCTGTTGCGCCCGTCATTCAACAGGATACGGCTGCAAGACGGACGGTCTATGTTGAACCGGCAAACGAAAAGTATGACTATGTTGTGCTTATCGTTAAAAATGCAGGGCTCAGCAATGAGACTTGCACCTTTGTTTACGAAGGCAAGTATTATGTCGGCCGGACGCTGGCTCACGAATTGGTAAATTGTAGCAATGTGGGCTATCGGGTGGTTTCCACCGTGTCTGATCCGGCTTCAGGCGCCGTTCATTATATTCTTGAGCGGCGAGTGAAGTAAAAAAAACTAAAAAAAGAGCTGTATTCCTTTGCGGAATGCAGCCCTTTTTTTATTAGTTGTTCAGCAGTTCGGAAATTATTCTCGACTCGAACTTCGGTACATAAATGCTGTCCGGCGACAGACGGTAAAGTTTGTGGAAAGAAGTTTCGGACAGCTGTCTCAGCGGCAGGTTTTCCGGTTGGATTTTGTTAAGAAAAACAGCTCCGCCCAGCCAAAGCATTCCGGCTTTTTCTTCCATGCCTTTTCCCGCAGGGAAAGATGCCATCGTCCGTGCGCAGATTTCCGCGTTTTTTTCGGCATTCAAACTGTCGATGAAAGCACAACTTGTTTCTCCGCCAAAAGAATCGGCTCCAATACATTCGATATACAAAGCCGTTCCCGTTAATTCCGCCGGCGTTAAATAGCGATTGACGCAAAACAGACAGGGAACAATCGAATCCTGCAGGTATTCGAAATTTACCGGGCGGTTGATTGTTTTTCCGGCTGCTTTGTGCAGTTCTGACAATGCGGCGCAGATGTTGTCTTTTTCTTTGTCGAGGATTTCGCGATTGTAGTCAATGTAATCGACAACTTCATATTTTCCGAATTTTTCCAAGTCAGAGGAATTTTCCGGAATGAAAAGAAGAATAACGAACAATGCGGCTGACAAAACTAAAATCCGCAACAGCGTCAGTAAAAAAATTTTTATTTTTTCCATAATTGTAAATATTAAATAATAAAATTTGACGTATTTGTAACATAATTTTGAAATTTTGGCAAGAATTTAAAATAAAAAAACAGAAACCTTCGTTTCTGTTTGGAATAAAGAGAATCGGGATTATTTATGCCGGACTGACAATCATGGTCATCTGCCGACCTTCCAGTTTGGGGGCAGAATCGATTTTGCAAAGTCCTTCCAAGTCTTCAACAAAGCGGTTGAGAACTGTTTTGCCCATGTCGTTGGCGCTTAATTCGCGTCCTTTATAACGCATGGTGAATTTTACCTTGTTTCCTTCTTTGAGAAATTTTTTTGCTTGTTTGACTTTTACTTCATAATCATGCGTGTCAATCATCGGACGCAGTTTAAGCTCTTTTATTTCAACAATTTTCTGATTTTTACGCGCTTCGTTTTTGCGCTTTTGGACTTCATATTTGTATTTTCCGTAATCCAGAACCTTGCAAACCGGCGGTGTTGCCTGGGGTGAAATTTCAATTAAGTCGAGCCCGGCCTCGTCGGCAATTTTTAAGGCTTCTTTTATTGAGATGATGCCGCGGTTTTCCCCCTCAGCATCTATTAAGCGGACTTCTTTGGATGTGATGTTGTCATTAATGCGCGGTCCGTCACTTTCGCGTACTGGCGCATTGGTATTTTCTTTTATTATTGTAACCTCCCAAAATTTGTTAAATAGGAATATATATTACAAGACTATTATTTATTGGCAAGCAGAATCCTCTGTTTGTCTATATGAAATTTGTATGGTTTGAGAATCTGAGGAAAGTTTTTGACAGGTAAAAGAAGTTTTTTTATGTCCGGATAATTCTTTATGAGGCGAAAATTGCTTGGAGAAGAAAATATTTTATCCTTTAAAAGCTCATAGATTCAATATGTTATTCATAAAGATTAAAAAAAGTTTATTTTTTTTGAAAAAAGTTGTTGACTTTATCCGAGCAGCGTTTTATAAACCAGTTCGTCAGCGCGATGGACGCTTGAGAAAAAACGAGAGTGGACAAGGCGTTGCGTTATAAAGAGGTAGTGAATAGGGTAGAGAGGGGATACGCAGACGGTATATTGGAAATGAAGTCTGTGTTATTTCGAAGAAAAGGAACCAAGAGAGATTCTTTTGAAGTAAAGGTAAGACAGGCAGGATCGGAAGATCATTTTAAGATGAGAGTT
>CASEQD010000031.1:0-14500 GCA_949289935.1 uncultured Pseudomonadota bacterium
CAGCAGTATCACCCTGGAAATACTTTTCATCACATCCTCCATACTTATCATCACGACTCTAACATAGCACATTTTACATAAACATGCAATAAGTAATTTGCCGCCCGTACGAAAATTTTTCGACAAAGAAAATAAACAAGCTGTTAACAATTTCTTAAAAAAACTTCATTTTCTTAAAATTTGCGATAGATTATATGTAAAAAAGTCAAATTTGGGGAAATTTGCATTTATAATCAGGGGAAATATATTTATGGCAAATCAGGAAAATGAATTGGAAAAAGCCGCATTAGACGAAGCTTCCGAAAAAGTGCTTTACCGTGCTTATGGTGATGATGTTGATTCGCAAAATACCTGGTTGACGAAAAATCTTTATAAACTGATGATTTGGATAAGCATTATCTGGTTTGCCGTTGTACTGATTTACATCACCCAGTTTTTCGGCTGGTCGAATTTGTTTTTAATGATGCCGGACGAGTTTGGCGGGTTTATGGCCGGAATTACGCTGCCCCTGGCAATTATCTGGGTAGTTATGGCTTATATCGACCGGGGAACAAGCTTCAAAAATGAAGCACGCTTTCTGAGAGCTTATATGAATCAGCTTGTTTACCCCGAAGACGGCGGCGCCCAGACAGCCAAAGCCATGGCCGACGCCATTCGTTCCCAGGTGATTGAGCTGCAGGAAGCGACCCGGCAGGCAACGGAACAAACTGAAAAAATCCGTGTTGAACTGGGCGGACGCGTGGATGATTTTTCAAAACTGGTCTCCGTACTTGACAATTACTCTTCTCATACGGTCGGCGAATTGGCTCGCACAGTAAAAGAGCTGGCCGGAAATCTGGATTCGATTAATGAACGGACGCTGAATTCCACCGAAAATTTTCGCAACTGCGTCAACAACCTTTCTTCTTCTTATGCAGAATTGCAAAAAGACACTGAAAACCTGTTGGTTAAAATTTCGCCCAAAGTCAACGATGTCCGGGCAACCTCAATTGTATTAAAGAGCAGTTCGGAGGAAGCTTACGAAAATCTCGTAAAAGCCAATGAACTGGTTCATGAAATTTTTGAAAAATCTTCGGCTAATATCAACAATGCCTCCGAACTTTTAACCTCTCAGGTCGGACAAATAGAACAAAGCACGGCTCTGGCGTTGGATCGCTGCAAAAGTATGAGTTTGGATCTGTCCAAGAATGTGGGACGGATTGACGAAATCATGGACGAGCAAAACCGCAGACTTTCCGATAATGTAAAAATTCTGGAGCAGGGTGGTGAAATGCTCCGGCAAAAGATGTCAGAACACGGAGCATTGGTAAATACTGAAATTGAGCGGATGATTGACCGCAACAAAGCCGTTGAAGAAAGTATTGCACTTCAGGTCAGAGAATTAAACGGAACGGCGGAAGATGTCTGTACTTCCATGCAGAATGTTGAAAATACAATCAAAGAACATACGGACAGATTGCAAAAAACATCTGAAATCGCCGTTGGAAACATCGGAAATGTTGTTGCAAGCCTTGAAAAAGAGGCATCCGTTGTTGCAGATTTGGCTGATAAATCGATTTTAAAAACTACAGCTTTAACGGATGATCTGACAGAAAAGAAAAATGTGTTTGAAACATCTTCAGCAGCCGTTATGGATAATATAAAAGCTTTGTCCCAGGCTTTTCAGAATCAAGCTGAATTGTTAAAAAAGGAAAGCGGCGAAGCTGGAGAAAAACTGAATAATGTTTCTGCACTGATAAAGAAAAATGCCGAAAGCCTGACGGAAGCCTCATCTGTCATTGTGGCTCAAAGCAAAGTCAGCGAAGCATCTCTTGCACAACAGCAACGCCATATCAGCGGTTCTGTCAATCATATTGCGGAAATAAAAGGAGAATTGAAGCGCGAAATGGAAGAGTTGATGCGGGCGGCTGCCTTAATGAACGAAAACGCGCTTGAGACGGTAAACGGCATAAAAGACAAAATGGAACAGGCTCTGGCTGCATCTGAATCGGTTGTGGAAAAAACCCGCAGTCTGGGGAACGAGCTTGCCGGACAAAATGAGAATTTTGTCCGTTCGACAAATGAAACTGTTGAAAAAATCGTGGGTATGACCGGTATGCTGGATAAGAATTGCCAGCGTTTGGATCGCTTTTCGCACGAAATTGAAAACAGAACAGCCAACGTTGTGGAAGCAATTAACAAGCACGTTGATTTGATTGATTCCTCAACTAAAATTTCCGAAAAAACACACAATGAAATAGTTTCAAAATTTTATGAACAAAGCCAGAAATTTAATGCCGTTGCGGAAGAGACCGTCAGTTTTGCCGCGGATGTGGTTAAAGTCCTTGACGAAAAAGCCGATAATATCAGCATGATGTTTAAAAATCAGGAAAACGAATTTTTCAACATCTGCAGCCGCATTTCCGAAAACACAAATACCATCGGCAATGTTCTAAAAAAACAGGTAAACACGATTGAACAAAACGCAGACAAGTTTTTTGCCCGTTTGGCCGTGTTGGAAGAAGAAGCAGGCAAACGCTCTCAGGGAATGAACGACAATACCGATAAGGTTATTCAACGGCTTGAACTGTTGAATCAGGCTGTTAATGAGCAGAATGCAGAAATTATAAACGGAATCGGCGAATTCGAAAAGAAAATAGATTCCGCCGCCGACAGGGTAAAAGAACATGTAACCGATTTGAACAACGCCGTTGACGGCATAAGGCACGGCGCTGAAGAAGTCGTTGAAGCGCTCACGGCAAACTGTTCCCGCTTGAATGAAGCGAACGATAATTTATCGGAAACGGGAAGCATTGTCGCCGGCACAATGAACAAAAACTTAAAAAATCTGGAAGATGTCCTGATCCGGACAAAATCGCAGCATGAAGAAATTCAGGAAACGATGTCCGGACAAGCCGAAAGACTGAGCGACATTGCCAATGTCGTTGCAACCCAAACAAGGCTGGGAGAAGCTTCGCTCGCACAGCAATACAAATACCTGTCGGATACATCCGTCAGCGTTGCGAAACGTATGGCCGAAATTAACGAACAGATTAAAAATAATGCCGACGAACTTTCAGATAAAGCAGGCAAACTGTCTTATGAAATGGATGTCGTCAACGACAAGCTGATCAAATCAGGCGAAGAAGTAGCCAAAAATTCAAAGAATTCTATCCGAAGCATTCAGCAGACAGCTCTTTCTCTTGAACAGGCTTCCGATGAATTGAACAGAACAGTTGCAAAATCGGACGAAAAAGTCAGCGCCATTATAAAAAACTATCAAGATAATATTGCCGGATTTAATACGGTAACGGCAGAAGCCAGCTCCGGAGTCGTGGAAATCAATGATTTAATTGCTCAGCAAAGCGATAAAATGCTGAAGTTATCCGACGGCACCAAAGAACTTGTAACATTCTTCAATACGGTTTTAAATGATACTTCCGTACAACTTTCCAATCGGGCAAATGAAGCTTATGACAAAGTGAAAGGATTGGAAGAAAACTTTAAAAAACTGAACATTATGTTGGAAAACACCAGCAAACAGAGTGCACGCAATATGGAAGATGCGGGAACAAAACTCCGGGCGTCACTCAGTGAAGCGGCGGCCAATGCCGAACGCATTTCCAATGACATCCGAACATCCGGCGAAGTCTTTTTGAAACAAAGCGGTGTTTTAACAACCGCCAGCACCGACACAATAGACAAAGTAAACACGGCTGTCGGCAGCCTGCTCAATGTTGCACATGATTTTTCGCTTAAAGGAGATGATATTATCCAAAAAGCAAACGGTTTTGGCGCATTGTTCAAAAAGCAACTGGAAATGTTGATTGACACTTCGACAAAAGCCGATCTCAAAATGAAAGATTTGTCAAAGGTTTATGAGGGACTCCGGGTAGATGCGTTTCTGCGCAACGCTTCATATATCTTGGAAAAACTTGAGGCCGCCGCAGTCGACATCAGCCGCATTTTTAATCCTGAAGTGGAAGAAGATTTATGGAAGAAATATTACAACGGGGATACGGCCGTTTTTGTCAGACACCTGGCAAAATCACTAAGCCGGAGTCAAATTATCGGCATTAAAAACGAATTTGAAAAGAACTCTGAATTCAGAGATATTGTCACCCGGTATCTTTCAGATTTTGAAAGTCTGGTAAGCAAAGCACGCGACAGCGAAAATTCGGGAATGCTTTTATCGGTTATCTCCGGAGCAGATGTCGGCAAACTGTATTATGTTTTGGCAAAAGCTCTGGATCGGATTAATTAACAGTCGGTGATGCAGGATGGGGATATCTTCTGCACATAGCAGAGCAAATATAGACAGTTTGTTGTCGGATATTTCTTCTTATGCGGCAAAAATCAAGGAAAAACAAAATCAAAAAACAGCACCGTCAAAAGAAATCCCCGCCACGCCATCGGCCGCATTCGGCGGCAAGACGGAATACCTTGATGGACAGGCTGTTTTTTCATTGCAGCAACTGACATCTTCGGCAGATTATTATAAATTTTCCCGTCCGGAAAGAGGTTACGCCGTCAACTGTTATACGACTGCTTCCGATATTGACAGACCGGCAGAAGTGTTGATAGATTTTATGCATGAATATAACCGCAGTTTTGATTTTAAAGTATAATGAAACAGATTTTAGATTTTGACAGCAACGTTTTTATGGCGCCCATGGCCGGAATCACGGACAAACCTCTGCGACGGCTGGTTGCTTCGCTCGGGAAGGGCGTTATTGTTTCGGAAATGGTTGCCGTCAATGCCGTTCAACGTAAAAATCCCAAAACTTACCGAATTGCCGATGTCCGGGACGAACCTTATCCGGTTGTCGTCCAACTCGTCGGCGGAAATCCGGATGTTTTTGCCGATGCAGCTAGGTTAGTACAAGAACTGGGC
Organism: uncultured Pseudomonadota bacterium; assembly: GCA_949289935.1. GTDB lineage: Bacteria > Pseudomonadota > Alphaproteobacteria > RF32 > CAG-239 > HGM16780. The sequence continues at coordinate 4,874 of CASEQD010000031.1, forward strand.
GCCCATTCAATAGATATAAATATGGGCTGTCCGGTAAAAAAAATAGTCAATAATCAATCTGGCTCGGCTCTGATGAAAAATTTAAAACTGGCTTCAAAAATAATTGAAACAACTGTAAATGCGGTTAAGCTGAAGGTCAGTGTAAAATTCCGCAAGGGATGGGACATGAACAATATTAACGCGGTAGAATTTGCTAAAATGTGCGAAGACAGCGGAGCTTCTTACCTGACCGTTCATGGACGCACCCGCAGCGCGTTTTACTCGGGAAAAGCTGATTGGGATATTATTCGGCAGGTAAAAGAAGCCGTAACCATTCCTGTTGTCGGAAACGGCGATATTTTCACACCTCAGGATGCAAAAAGAATGCTGGATCAGACCGGCGCAGACGGTGTTATGATTGGCCGGGGCTGTCTCGGCAATCCATGGTTGATTTCTCAAACACACAAATATCTTAATAAAGGGGAAGAGCCCCGTCAAATTCCGATTAGGGAAATAAAAAAACTTTTGTTGAAACATATTGCCGGCCTGGTTGACTATTACGGGAAAGATATGGGATTAGCCATTTCCCGCAAATTTGCCTGTTGGTATTGTAAAAATTTACGAGACGCCAAACGGTTTCGTGAAATTTATACGAAAATAAACGATTATGACAAAGCTTTGAAGGCTGTTGATGACTATTTTGACGCTTTGACGGAGAATGAACGATGAAAATAATAGTTTGCGGTGCCGGACGTATCGGCAAAAGTATTGTCGGTTACCTCAGTCAGGGAAACAATGACATTACGGTTATTGATTTGGATCAGCGCCGTTTGGACGAAATTTCCAAAGAATGGGACGTCATGCCTGTTTCCGGATCGGCATCCCATCCCGAGATTCTCGAAAAAGCCGGAGCTGCGGATGCCGATTTGCTTCTGGCTGTTACCAATGACGACGAAGTAAACCTGATCGCCTGTCAGGCCGCTGAATATTTATTTCATGTTCGCAAAAAAATTGCCCGTATAGATTCAAAAGATTTTATGGATCCGCGTTGGTGCGAGCTTTTTAATGAGCGCAACATTCCCGTTGATCTGCTCATTTCTCCGGATATTGAAATTGCCCGCGCCATTTATGCGATTATAAAAACACCGGGGTCATCTTCCGCCATGGCTTTTTACGACAAAAAACTGTACCTGATTTCTATCAGATGCAGCGAAAATTGTCCGTTGTTTAAAACGCCGCTCGACAGTATCGGCATTGCCGTACCGGATTTAAAAATTGTTCCGGTCAGTGTCGTACGCAATGGCAAAAATTTCATTCCGGGTTCTGATTTTATCCTGGAAGAAGGGGATGAATTTTATTTTTTGGTTGAAGAAGAACAGGTTGATGACGCCATTCAGGCCTTTGGCATGAATCGTCCGGCTAATGAAAAAGTGGTTATTTTCGGCGGAAACCTCATTTCTCAGGTATTGGCTCGCAAATTGAATAATGACGACAGTATTTTAAGCTGCAAAATCATCGACGAAGATGCCGAAAGCGCCCGGCGTCTGGCCGGCAGTCTGGACAATACCAGCATTATTTACGGAGAAATGTTGAGTGACGTCATTCTTGACGAGGCCGGCATCGACACGGCAGATGTTACCGTTTCCGCCACATTGAAAGACAAGGACAACCTTCTTGCCTCTCTTATCGCCAGAAAAAACGGCGCAAAAACAACCATTTCTCTGGTCAATTCAAGAGCTTACACATCTCTTGTCAACAATTTCAGCGATAGTGTCATTGTTGATAGTTCGTCGGTGACAGTTTCGGCTATTCTGAAAGAACTGCGCAAAGCAAAAATCATTCAGGCTCATTCTTTGGGAAGGGGATTCGGAGAAGTTTGGGAGATTAAAATAGATGAAAATTCCCCGGTGGCAGATAAAAAAATCATAGAGCTTGATCTGCCCGAAAACAGTAAAATCTGCATCATTTGCCGGGGAGAAGATTTTATTTATCCGACATTATACGATAAACTTGCGGTTGATGATACGGTCATCTTATTTTGCAGTTCCAAAGCTGTCCGTAAGGTGGAAAAAATATTTTCCCGCTAAAATAAATCTTTACTAATTGCTATAAAAGCCTTAACATCATAAAAAACAAATATAATAACAAAAAGGATAAGTAAATGTCTCAAAATGTGCAGGAAGATTTTTTGAATGATCTTCGTCAAAACAAAATCTCTGTAACGGTTTTTTTGGTAAACGGCGTAAAACTTCAGGGAATAATTACCTGGTTTGACGATTTTTCTCTTTTATTGAAAAGAGACGGACACACTCAGCTTATCTATAAACATGCCGTTTCGACGATTATGCCGGGAACTCCCGTAGATATAAATATTACGGAAACGACAACGACAGAAGGATAATTTTTGACTGTTTTCCAAATCGGGCAAAAAACGCCGGAATCTGCAGGCATCGTTTTTCCCAACATTCTCAATGCCAAACTTTCCCTCTCTCCGGAGGCGCGTCTGGAGGAAACCAGGGGGCTTGCTTTGGCTATAAAGCTCAATATTGCTTTTTCTGAAGAAGTACACCTGAAAAGCATTAAACCCGGAACATTTTTCGGACAGGGACAAATTGAACAGTTAAAAACATGGCTTGACGAAAAAAAAGCCGGCTTGTTAATTGTAGATTCCGTATTAAGCCCGATACAGCAAAGAAATCTTGAAAAAGCTCTTGCTGTCAAAGTTATCGATCGGACGGCTTTAATTCTTGAAATATTCGGAGAACGGGCTCACACCAGTGAGGGAAAACTTCAGGTGGAGCTGGCTCATCTGACTTATCAACGCAGTCGGCTTGTCCGCAGCTGGACGCATCTCGAACGACAGCGCGGCGGCGCCGGTTTTCTCGGAGGTCCGGGCGAAACACAGATAGAGCTTGACCGGCGTATTATAGATGAAAAAATAATCCGTATAAAAAAAGAACTTGAAAAAGTAAAAAAAACTCGGGAACTTCAACGCAGTGCCCGCAAAAAAATTCCTTATCCCGTGGTAGCGCTGGTCGGCTACACTAATGCCGGAAAATCTTCTGTTTTCAATTATTTGACCAAAGCCTCCGTTTTTGCTGAAAATTTGCTCTTTGCAACATTGGATCCGACAATGCGCCGGTTGAAACTTCCGTCCGGACGGGAAATCATCCTTTCCGATACGGTTGGCTTTATTTCTGAGCTTCCTCATGAATTGATTATGGCTTTCCGCGCAACATTGGAAGAAGTTCTGGAAGCCGATATCATCGTCCATGTCAGAGACATCGCCAACCCTGACTCGCATCAACAACGAAAAGACGTCCTTCAGGTTTTGGAAAATCTGGGACTACAACATGTTGAAAATGAAACAAACTATATTGAACTTCTTAATAAAATTGATTTACTGTCTGAAACAGATAAAACTTATATTGAAGAAGCGACAGCCCGTCAGGATAATTTTGTTTTGGTTTCTGCTGCAACCGGCGAAGGAATGTCAAAATTTTTAACTATCATTGAGCGGCAGTTGTCCGGAAAATACCGGATGCAGAAAATCAGACTTTCGGCAGCTGACGGCAAAACAATAGCCTGGATACACAGAAATGCCGAAATCATAAATGAAGAATATGCAGAAGAATATATTATTTTTACCATAAAAATTTCTGATGCGGATTTTTCACGTCTTCAACACAGGCTGAAATCTTAAAATCTTATATCCAAAACCATTATCCAAAACCATTTTATTCACATAACAGGGAAGGAAGAGTTGCTTTTTTCCACCCGAATTCGTATAACTTTTATATATAAAGGAGAAAAGCAGGCATGATATTTTCAAAATTTGAGCGGCTGACAGCCTGGCGCTATCTCAGAGCCAAACGCAAAGAAGGTTTTATATCGGTGATTACGGGCTTTGCCATAGTCGGAATTGCTCTCGGCGTAGCTACTCTGATTATTGTCATGTCGGTGATGAACGGCTTTCGCGCCGAGCTTCTTTCCCGCATTTTGGGAATCAACGGCCATATCGGCATCGTATCCGCCATAGGACTTCCCTTTAACAACTATCAACAGGCGGTGAAAGACATTGCAGATATTGAATATGTAAAACTGGTGGTGCCGCAGATTGAAAAACAAATTCTGGCCGGTTCGGGACGAGCGGCGGAAGGTGCCATGGTGCGGGGCATTTCCAAAAGAGATATTATGCGGAAACCTGTTTTGGCAGAAGGATTTAAAGGAACGGATCTTAATGCTTTTGAAGGAGACGTCGTCGTCGTCGGCAGCAGATTTGCACAAAAAATGGGGCTGGTTAAAGGTTCTGAACTGACATTAATTTCTCCTGACGGAAAAATAACGGCATTCGGAACGGTGCCGAGAATAAAAAGATATAAAGTTATCGGCACATTTGAAGTCGGTATGTACGAATATGACGCCAATTTCATTTTTATGCCGCTTAAAACTGCACAAAAATATTTCGGACTGGGAAACAGCGTAACTCAAATTGACGTCACGCTTGAAGACGAAGAAAAACTGAAACCGGTACGGCTGGCCATTGAAAAAAGCGTCGGAGCAGCGGCTTATGTCTACGACTGGAGGCAGACAAATTCGGCTTTTTTTAATGCCATTGATGTGGAACGCAACGTAATGTTTGTCGTATTAACGCTGATTATTTTGGTTGCGGCCTTCAACATCATCACCGGATTGATTATGCTGGTAAAAGACAAAGCGCGTGATGTGGCCGTTTTACGGACGATGGGGGCGACAAAAGGAATGATTATGCGCATCTTTTTTATGGACGGAGCCGTTATCGGTTTTGCGGGAACAACGGCCGGACTGGCTTTAGGGTTGCTTTTTTGCCGCAATATCGAGGCTATCAGACAGCTTTTGCAAAAGATTTCCGGACGGGATTTGTTTTCCGCCGAAATATACTTTTTATCACAGCTGCCGGCCAAAGTAAATTTTTCCGAAGTAACGGCTGTTGTCCTGATGGCATTGGCATTGTCTTTTCTTGCAACATTATATCCGGCCTATCGCGCGGCCAAATATGATCCGGTGGAGGCTTTGCGTTATGAATAAAAACAAAACGCCTGTTTTGGAGTTGAAAAAAATAACCCGGAAATTTAAACAGGGAACACAAACTATCGAAGTTTTAAAAGGGATTGATTTTTCAATCAACAAAGGAGAAATTGCCGCATTGGTGGGACCAAGCGGTTCCGGAAAATCAACACTTTTGCAACTGGCCGGACTTTTGGACAAACCAAGCAGCGGAGAAATCATGCTGGGAGGAATAAAATGCGGCAAACTCGGCGATGTGCAAAGAACCGAACTGAGACGGGATTATATCGGTTTTGTTTATCAATACCACAATCTTTTGCCTGATTTCAATGCCTTGGAAAATGTTATGCTTCCGATGCTGATTGCAGGTATAAAAAACGGAGAAGCAAAGGATAGGGCGGCTTTTCTGCTTTCACGCCTGAAAATGGACAAACGTCTGAAACATCGCCCGAGTGAAATGTCCGGAGGCGAACAACAGCGCGTAGCCATTGCCAGAGCCTTGGCCAACAACCCAAAACTTTTGCTGGCAGACGAACCGACAGGCAATCTGGATCCGAAGACTTCGGAAACTGTTTTTAATGAATTAATGTCTGTCGTTAAAGAAACCGGATTGGCCGCCGTTGTTGCAACACATAATTTTGATTTGGCAGGACGGATGGATCGCCGGGTTGGTCTTGAAGACGGACATTTGTCGGAAACAACGCGGCATGTCGGAATGAATGGAAATTTTTACTAGGAGAAAAAGGATGAAGCTGAAAAATGTATGGTTATGCGGCATGGGCTTTATTTTGGCGGGAATGAGTCTCTCCGAGGCAAAATATCGGGCGCCTGCGGATGTAAAAAGCCAGGGAACAAAAACCAGCCGCTATATGTTTTATAACCAGGACAAAGACAAGGACGGGAAACTAACGCTGGAAGAATTTAAAAATCAGGCGCAAACCAGAGATGTAAAGCAAAATAACCGTTATTTGAAGAAAAAAGGTCTGTATCTGCCGCCCGAAAAACAATTTGAAATAATGGACGAAGATAAAGACGGAAAAATCACACCGGAAGATCTGGCAAAATTTTTAGATGAACAACGCGCCAAACTCGATAAAAAATAGCGCGGCAGCAGAAACAAAATAAAAAGCGCCCGGCAAGGCGCTTTTTATTGTATTTTTCATCGTTGATTTTGCAATTGCAAAATTTGCAGAGTATTGGTTGTGTGGCGTTGTTGCAAATCTTGCGGCGCACGGTCGTAAGAACTGTAAGTTCCACTGCCTTTAACGCCTTTGCCGCCGCGTCCCGATTTCAAAACCAGATTATTAATATATTCGGCAGAAAGCTTTCCGCCTTTCAAAAGTTTTTTTATGTTTTTGTTCTCTGTCGAGTTCGGAGCAATCTTGTCATACATGGTAAACGCATGGGCATACCATTCGCGGGTAGTGCCACCTTGATAATGAATGGCGCCTTGTCGGGCCAGTTCGTCTATCCGGGCATAAAGATTGTCGCGTTTTTCTTTTCCGAGCAAAATTTCCAATGACGTATCAAAACGGTTTTTATATGCTTTTTCGAGTGCTTCCTCTTTGCTGTCTTTTTCGGAAGAAAGAGCAGGCGCCTTAAAAGCAGAAACTGCCGTTTTGGCATTGTTTGTTTCAAAAGTCGGCGTTTGCGACAAAACTTCAATATTTGTTTTATCCGTTTTCATGGATTTTATAATATTTTTGCCAATCTTTCCGGCAATCAGCGCCGTCAGCACAATACCTCCGACAATGGCAATTTTTTTTGCCGAACGAACCAAAACATTACGGACTTTTCCAAACAATTGTCCCAAACCATAACCGGCAAAAAATATTTTCTTTTTTTGCTTTTGAACTTTTTGAGTTTTTTGAGGCTTTTCGGATGTTTCCGGCATTTTTGTTTCCGGAACAGCCTTTTGCAAGATATTCTGCTGATTCCAGGTGCCGAAAGCCCGGCTGAATTCGCTCATGTTTTCCGGAACTTTTTCTTGATGTTCAATAATGTTTTGAATTTTTGCCTGTCCGTAACTGTTGAGTTTGTTTAACAGAACTTTCGCCTGTTTTGTGTCCAGACTGTCAAGAAACTCTTTCATATCAATCATGTCTTCCGATGCGAGGCTGCGGGCTTTTTTCTTACTGCTTAAAACCGAAGAAATATAATTTATGCTTTGGTTTTTACTTTTGCGCTCTTTGATTTGTTGACATTCCTTTTGTTCAACATCCCATTTTTTCATAGCCTGATGAGCCTTTGCCGCCAGATGTTGATTGGAACTGTATAAAGAGGCTAAAATCAAATCATGGATATTTTTATAAGCTTTTTCCGAAAGAATATCCCGTGTGGCAAGATAATCGGAAAGATATCTGCCGGTTTGTTCTTCAATACTGATATCCATCATATTATAATAGTTGCGATACTTTCTTCTACTGCCGGGATTTTTATTTTCAATGCTGCGTTGGGAACCGATAACCATGCCCATGGTAATATCATCTTCAAAAAGACTTTTTTCCGGAACATTTTTTTGGGGAATTTTTTTATTTTCCACCCGGGGAGAATAAAACTCGGATAATTTCTTTTGCGCTTGTTCGGCTAAATCTTTAATTTTGCTTTTGTTGCTTTTAAGAGCGGCATTAATCAATTTGCTCAGCTCCTGATTGATATCCTGAGAAAACTTTTCGTTCGTCTGAATATATTCTTTCAATGCGCTGTAGGTTTGATTTTCAATGGACTGATACATCCCCGCGTTAAAATCAGTCATATTATATTGTTCGGGAAGCCCTTCTTGCGCCTTGGCATAAATTTTAAGCTTTGTAATAAGCCTTTGTTTGTCTTTTTTCATCATTTCCTCATTATCCGTTATTAAACAAAACTATATTTTTTGTACAAAATAATATTTTTCTAAATATTTGTCAACAAATTGTTTGATTTTAAAAGCTTTTTTCATAAAACTTTAACAAATGAAGATTAAAATACGCAACGATTTAAAAAATTAGAGGAAAAATATGAGTTTTTATATCAAAAAAGGATTTAATTTTGGCCCGCTGAGAATTAACTTTTCCAAATCGGGAATCGGTCTTTCCGTTGGTGGGAAAGGATTGCGCATAGGAAGCGGTCCGAAAGGAAATTACATTCATGCCGGACGGAAAGGACTCTATTACCGCAAAAATCTGCCTATGGCATGGACGGCTGCAATTATTATTCTTGCCGGCATTGCTTTGCTGGCTTACTGGATTTGGAACTCAGGACTCATCCAAAACATTTGAATATATTCGGATTAATCAGACAATAAGTCCCTTCGTTCTCTAATAAAGTCCTGCCGCTAAAACCTGATGTCAGTCAAACGAGGCTCCACCACCCTTAATACTGCCAAATTCATTCATTTGAATGGTACAACGGCCGGCATCTTCCGTATAATTATTGCTGGGATCACTTGCAAATGCCTCACATTCGGATTTTTCATCAAGAGAAAAGTTATAACTTTCACTACTGGAAGAAGCTTGGTAAATTTTTACAGGTTCTCCTCCGTCATCCGGATAGCATGTTCCAGTCCAACTTACACTTACTTCATACCTTGCTCCGGTACTATAATTATAATAAGTACATTTACTGGCTTTATATTGCTTGACAGCATCCCCGTAACGATAAAATGTTTTTGGGCTCTTATAACAATTTCCATGTTTTCGTCCAGAGTCAAGCTCATAACATTTTGCACAAACTTTTTCATGGGTTAAAGCCTGATCTCCCCATTTATTCACTTCTGTCCAGAGATTCCCGCCGACAGTATTTCCGATTTCTTTTTCACACATCCAAACATGAACATGTTTTTCGCATTTATCGCCGACTTTATCATAACCGTCATCGCAGCCGGTTGTATAATATTTGGCAGAGCAGGTTTCATAACTGCAAACATATCCGGTAGGACAGGAGCTGTACGTTCCCTTGTTTTTGCAGGTACAACTGTCTCCTTCTTTGTCCCAGCCGCGTTCACAGCTGTTCAAGCAATATTTACCGGTGCAGGATTCATAAGAACAATAACCATGATCCGGACAACTGCTTAATGAACAACTGTAATAGCAGTGTTCCGTACATGTTTTGCTGGAAGAGTTCCAGTCGTAACCGGATTGGCATCCGTCGACTTTATAATACTTATTGGAGCATTTTTCATATTCGCATTTATACCCGGTTGGGCAGCTGGAAAGATTTCCCAAGTTGGGGCAGGGCTTGCAGTTGTCATATTTGGTGATTGTGCCGGAAAGACAGGTTTCGGCGCCGGGTTCCGGCCCCAGATAACCGCAGTCCATAAACCCGTCGCAGGGATTGGGAATAATCCGGAAAGTTTCTTCTCCGCTGCAGTTGATGCAGGGTTCTTTGTCCAGAATATAGCCGTCCGGAATGGTCTCTTCGGTATAATTATAGCCGACGCAGGTATTGCAGCACAAGCCGAAAGTCGGATCGTAAGAACAGGTTTCGTTGCCCATCTGCCATCCGGAAGGACAATGATTGGTAAAGTCGGGATTTTCTTCCTGACAGGCGCGTTCACCATCGTACTCGCATTGTCTGTATTTTCCGCCGCATGATTCTCCGACGCCGTAATAAGGTTTTTCG
>CASEQD010000031.1:14540-14853 GCA_949289935.1 uncultured Pseudomonadota bacterium
GGCGGGACAGGGCGAACGTCCGTAACCGGCGTCAAGGCATTGTTCCTGCGGAGTTTTATATTCGGGATTTTGGCCGGGATTACCGGAACCGCCGCCGGGTGTTTCGTTGCTGCTGAACTTGTCTCCGGAACAATTCCCCGCATCGGTAATGAAACAAACGGAGGCAACACGGATTTTGTTTTTCTTTATTATTTTTTCATCTTTTGAAACGGACAACGCCTCTGCTTTTCTCCCTGAGGTCATCCTCTTATCTAATTCCCTCCCTGAGATAGGGAGGGTTAGGGAGGGTATGACGAGCGTAGCGAGCTTGTCA
>CASEQD010000032.1 GCA_949289935.1 uncultured Pseudomonadota bacterium
AACTCTCATCTTAAAATGATCTTCCGATCCTGCCTGTCTTACCTTTACTTCAAAAGAATCTCTCTTGGTTCCTTTTCTTCGAAATAACACAGACTTCATCTTTACAATATACCGTCTGCGTATCCCCTCTCTACCTTATTCACTACCTCTTTATAACGACCGGCACAAATCATTGTTTCCAACTCATCAGCCGGTGAGGAGGTTTATAGAACAGGAATAAATTGTTGTCAACATAAAAAATCAAAAAAAATGAATTTTTTTTTAATTTTTTTATAATTCATTGATAATTCTCAGAAAAAATGACAATTGCGACAGATGCTTTTAATCAATGTTTCTTTATATTCTTTTTCTATGAAAAAAATGTATTTTAGTTCTCCCGTATTTTCCAAATTTTAACCATATTTGTGTTATTCTGCCGGAAAAATGATAATTTTAAGGATATTACAATGTTAAAAAAATTTGTTTTTTTGGTTTGCATTATTTTGTGTTCTGCTTCCTGTTCAACGGAAAAACAACCAATTACGGGGATTGACGGTTCTCTCATTCCGCCTGCGTTTGCAAATTTTCCGGATATTCCGTTTCCAAACCAGGCTTACATTGATCTGGACGACACAAAAGCTCTCGGCAGCGGTGAAAACTGGATCGGCAGTCTGGTTTTTACGGCGCCTTATTCACCCAGCGAAGTTTTTGACTTTTATATGTCGGAAATGCCCAAGCTCAACTGGGTGGAAGTTGCCACCGTGCGCGCCAGAGTCAGCCATATGACTTATATTCGCGGACAACGCGCCGTGCAGATTCTGATTGAAATGGATTCTTCGGATTCTTCGCTCATTACGCTGACAGCCATTCCTAACACAAATGTCGTTAAAAGAGGAAACTGAAAATGAAGTTTGACTTTTTTACCTGCGGCGGCGGCCAGTTTTGGGAAGATGTGTTTTTTTATCAGAAATGGCGAATCCAAAGACATTACAAAACTCAGGAATTCCGCCTGCTTGACCCGTGGGACATTCGCCGTTATGAAGGAAGCTTCGGCGAATGCCGTCAGGCTTTTGTCTCTTATATAGACATGTATCAGCTCTCACGGCAGAAAGGGCATATGATTGTGATGCTGCACGGGCTGGGCGAAACAAAAAACATGTTTAAGCCTTTGTGGCGGGAAGCGCTGAAACACGGTTATCTGGCCGCGGCAATCAATTATCCTTCCACACGCAAAAGCTCTGACGCCCATATGCAGCAGATAAACTTTTTTTTAAATCATCTGGAAGATGTTAACGAGGTTTCTTTTGTTACCAACGGCATGGGCGGCGTGATTTTAAAAAAGCTGCTGGAACAAGGAGATAAAGAAGAATGGAAAAAAAAGCTGAAAATAAACCGCGCCGTGATGGTGGCGCCGCCAATCAACGGCAGCCCCTTTGCCGCGAAACTTGCACGTTTTTTTGTTTTCAGAAAAATCTTCGGCCCCATGCTTAAAGAAGCAGGGGCTCCAACAACCGCAACAGGAAGAAAAACGCCGTTTATTAATCCGCGGATTGATATCGGGATTATTGCCACTCATGACAGAGACGAATGGGGCGCTTTGTGCTTTTTGCCCAGGTTTGTTAAAAACTGGTGCAACAAGCCCGAAGATTCTGCCTGGAGCAAGGCCAAAGACACCGTTGTTATCCGCAACAACGGCGCGAATCCGTTTAAGAACAAAAGAATCGTCAACGCCAGTCTGAACTTTATCAAAAAAGGAAAGTTTAAATAAAAAATCAAAAAACTGTAACATAATTACCGGCTTTTTTATGTTATGATGAAAAATGAAAAACCGCGCGGGGAGCTTATGAAGTCGACTTTATTGAATTTTATGATTATTTTTGCGGCAATCGCTTTGTATGTTTCCGGCGTATTTGAGTTTTTCGGCAGCAAGACCGTTTTATGGACGGCCGGCGGCGCAATTATTATTTTATTTGTTATTGCGTTTAAGATTGTCGGCAACCCGTGGACAGGAAAAAAATGACCATGAGAAAGATAAAAAAAATATTGCTTTTTGTTTTGCTGCCGGTTGCGGCGGCAGGATTTTTGCAGGCTGTTCCGGCATCGGCGCAGGTGACGTCAAACTCAAAACCGATAAACCCCTACGAAATGAGGGAGTTTATTGCTTCGGAAAAAGCATCTCCCGAAGAAATTGAAGCTAAAAGAAAAGAATATCAAGAAATATTTGATAAATACAATCCTGCTTATGAAACAGCCAAAGATGATCTTGAATGGGCATTGAAAGTAGCTTTTTTCAACGGAGATGTTAAGAAATATGCAGCAAGTTGCTTAGGAGAAAAAAAAACATTTACGTGTTTTAAAGACACACTTATACATGGCATTCCCGATATTGCTGAAGATGTTTTTAAGAACCTTACAAGTTGGGACGAATTTACAACCACTGTCGGAACACTTCTTCAACATTCTCTTCCTGCCATTCAGGAATTTGGAGACAATAAAACCGCTGCGATTGATTCTTATATTTCGCTGATAAAAAATTCCTATGATTCAGATCCGACTTTGCTTGCGTTGGCTGAAAAAGCCAAAGAGCCTGCCGAACAAGTTACTTTTGCCCTGGCCGGCATCGGCGCTTATGGCGATGTGAGCAAGGATGATGAAGTTTATACGTATATTACATCGGACGGGCAAACCATTTATTTTATTAAAGAAGACAATTCTTATCAAACCGTCGGCGGTGTTACACGCGGGTGCATTCCCCTTCCCGCCAAGTTATCGGAATATAAGAGCTGCATTTTCTGCCCGATGTTTCTGGTTATTTTTAACGCGGCGCAGACTATGGCAACCCAAGCTTACGCTATTCTGGCCGGGCCTTTGTCAATGGTTATGCTGCTCGGGTTTGCCATTTTTGTGGCTTTTTTGGTTTTGCGTTATGTGAGCGCTTTTACCAAACAGGACGCCCCGAAATTTACCAACGAAACACTGATTCAGGCGTTTAAGGTGATGTTTGCTTTTATTTTGCTTTCCAACTCCAGTTTTGTTTATAATATGATTGTGGGGCCGGTGTTGTCGGCCGGATTGGAATTCGGTTCGTCACTGTTGTTTGAAAACGGCAGCGGCTATACGGAATGGTGTCAATCGGAACAAAACCTGGTTAAACAGGTTGCCAAAATAGAGGAAGACGCAAAAAAAGACAGCAGTGTAACCCCGATCGACAAAGGTGTTTTTCCTCAATATCTGTATATAAAGCTTGACTGTTTTATCCGTTCGGTGCAGGCGGAAATATCCAAGCCAATGGCTATTGGCTCAACCCTGATGTGTGTTGCCCGAAATGCCGGTGCCGCAGATATTAATATTGTGGTTACAAAACTTGAAAATGCCATTTGGGATTTCGGCATGTTTTTTCAGGGACTGGTTATCTGGGGCTTTACTTTGTTGATTTCACTGGCTTTTGCCTTTTATCTGATTGATGCCACGGTGCGGCTCGGAATTGTGGGGGCTTTGATGCCGTTTTTGATTGCCTGCTGGCCGTTTTCCGTTACTTCCGGTTATACAAAGCAGGGCTGGGTGATGTTTTTAAATACGTTTTTCACCTATGTGATGATGGGGTTGGTTATCAGCGTTAACATCCAGTTGATTTTGATGTCTCTGACCGGCGGGCAGAATAACCCCAGTGAACTTGAAAATGCTATAAATGGGGATAATGTTATTGTTTTAAAAGACATGCTGGATATTGGTTTTTCGGGCTTTTTGGTGCTGCTGGCCTGTTGTTTGTTCGGGTTTAAGATTTCCGGACAAGCCAATTCGCTGGCGGCTCAATTCTCCGGCGGCGGATATGACGGGAAAATCGGTTCCGGAATCGGCACTCTGGCCGCCAGCGGGCTCAAAGGCCTGGCTGTTGGAAGCAAGGCCGGAAAAATCGGCGGCGTTGCCGGGGCGGCCATGGGCGCCATGGGGACGGTTTCCCGCGTTACGGGGCTTACAGCCGCTTATCACAAAGGCCGCGACAGATTTACCGGCGGTATCGGACGGGCTTTCGGGCTCGGAAGATTCGGCGGGAAAGCCGCCGCTGGCGGCGCCGCGGCAGCCGCTCTCAATCCGGGAAGCAGCGGCGCTCAAAATCCACAACCCCAACCTCAGCAAAATCCGGATCTGCGGCCTGATGTTTTGCAAAACCGCAATGATTTGGCTCGGACGGAAGGCGCTCTGTCTCAGGCTCAGCAACAACAAACGGCCAACAATTCCCGAATCCAGGCACTGGATCAGACAATTGCCTCTTCCAGCGATCAAAACGCCATTGCCGCCGCACAGCAGCAACGCACTCAGCTGATACAGGAAAATGCCCGACTGTCTCAGCAAATTCAACAGCTCTCTTCTTATAAAGAACAACTGCAAAGCAAGCTGAGCAATGTGGCCGGAACCAAGGAAAACAAAGACAGAATCGCCCAGATGAAAACAGAAATGGCCAGCTCGGGACTGACTCAGGAACAGTATGAAAAACAGATTTCTCCGGAAGCGCATGCGCATAAAATCGAGGCTTATCAGCGCGACATTGACCAACGGCAACAGGATGTTGACAATACGTGGAACGCCATGCGGGGCAAACAGGCCGAACTGCAACAAAGAGAAGCCGCTTTGCAAAACCTCAAGAATCAGGCCGCCAATGACAAAGATCCGGCGAATCAGGCCAAATATCAACAACAGATTCAGACCGCCGAAGCGCTCGTTGCCCGGGCAAAGCAGGAAATCAACGCCATGTCGGCCAGCATCGGCGCAAACCAGCGAAGCATTCAGCAAACACAGAGCCTGTTGGACACGGCGCGGCAAAACAGCGGCAAAGTTCAGGAAAAATTTGATTTTTATCAAAACCATGTAAAAGGACAGTCAGCGTGAAGGAACGCAGCAACATAAGCAAAATAATAAAAACACTGACGGCGGTGTTGTCGGTGTGCTTTTTGCTGACGGCCTGCAACGGTTCCGAATCTACAGACGGGCAGCAGTCCAGACTTCCGGACATTACGCCGATGAGCGCGGACTGCAGTTCGACCCAGGGCAGCGGCAATGTCTGCGAAGACCAGAAAACGCCGCAACAGCTTGCCGCCGAACAACGGCAATGCTGGCAAAGCGGCATTCTGGAGCTGATGTATGAACAAATGGGCGCCATTTCCCTCGGCATGTATCAACAAATGCTTAACGGCGCCATGCCGCTGATGATGGTGGCTTTTGCCATTTGGTTCGCTCTCAGGCTGATGAAACATGTCAGTTCGTTTCAGGAAGAAAATATTGCCGAATTCTGGAAAGAGGTTTTTAAGCAGTTTTTTGTGTGTTTCGTATGCGGGCTGCTGGCCAGCTCGACGGACGGGCTGTTGTTTGTTTTGCGGTATCTGGTTTTTCCGATTTATTATACGTTTCTGGAATTCGGCGGGGAAGTGCTTAATCTGGCCGTGGCCAACATGGATCCGGGAAAGGAAGTTACCATTCTGGGCGAAAAAATCACCTATGGACAGCAAATTGCCTGCGTGGCGGAAGATCTGGTTATTGACGAAACTTTTTCTTCTTTTCCCGAAGCGCCCATCAATATGCTGAAATGTATGGCCTGCGCCATTAACGAACGGTTGGGAATCGGCTTTATGCTGGCGTTTACAACCCTGAGCGACACCGGCATTATGGCTTTTGTCATCGGGATGATTATTTTTCTGATATTTACATTCATCAAACTGGCGTTTGTGTTTTATCTGGTGGATTCGCTGTTTCGCTTTACCATCGTGATTGCCATCATGCCGCTGCTGGTGCTGGCTTATGCCTTTAAGAAAACGCGCTCGTGGACGCAGTTCGGTTTTATGACGGCGCTGGCTTCGGCGGCCTATATGATGTTTATTGCCATTATGATTGCGGTTGCCCTGCTGGCTTTGCAGGAAATTATGATGTCGCCGAAGCTCGGGCTGGCAACCGACAATGTTGCCGAAGTGCGGCAGAGTTTTAAAGAATTCAGCGTGCAGATGCTGTGTTTGCTGCTTTTGGCCTTTATGATTGTTTCTACCATGAAGCTGGCTCAGGAATTAACCAGCACGTTGGTCGGCTCCGATGTTTCTTCCGACTTTTCAAAGCAGGGAGCCAAGCTTATTGCCGTGGTGGCAAAATTTGTGACAATGGGGGTGCTGGGACTTGGCAAATTTGCTTTGAGCAAAGCCGGAAAATGGGCAGGAAGAGGTTTGAAACAAGGCGCCGTTTCGGCTGGAAGAAGCATGAAAAAAGGCACAAAGAAAGGCATGCAAAGCCTGAGACGGGTTGCCGCCCGCGCTTTCAAAAGACGTTGAAAAAGGATGTTTGGCATGAGGGCATTGTTGCAAAACATAAGCATTTTGAGAAAAGGAGCCTTGGGATTCCTCCTTTTCCTGTGTTTTGTTTTGGCTACGGCTAATGCCGCAACGGCGGCAAATCTTCCTCTTTGCGACAACGATTATATGGAATCTATGGCGGATACCGAAGAAATGCAAAAACTTAAGGCTGATTTTCGAGAAAAAAAGAAAAAATTTTCGGAACTGTGCGATCAGCTGAAAGAACAAGGCCTTGATTTGGAACGCCATAAAAAAGATGGTTTTTTCTTAAGATTGTTTGGCTTTAAAGAAAATTTTGATGATTATCAAAAACGCCATGAGCAACAAATAGCAAAACTTCCCAAAGATTTGCGGGATGAATTTGAAACTGCGCAAAAAGGGTTGCAGGATGCTTATAGCAAAATGTATACGGCCGCGGTATATGTTAATAAAGAAGTTGATAAAAATTTTGAAGTTTTAAATAAAGCAATGAGCCAAGCTGCCGCATCTCCTGCATTGGGCAGTAATATTGTTACTTCTAATTCTGCCTTTGATCAGGTGGTTGCAAATAATTATAAAGCCGGGCGTTTAAATGATGAAGACCTGAAACAACTGGAATCTACCGGAGATTTTAATCCGAATGCCGTTATCAGCGATGTTAAACTCAGCAATGAAAGCTGCCGGGTAGAACAAATGGAAAAAAAATATCAGTCCTCCTGCTATTCCTGTCTGGTGATTAAAACCATTTTGGAAAAATTTATCGATGCCTGTACACGGGTTAATGATTTGTGCCGGGAAGCCGCGGTTAAAGTGCTGCTGATTGCAACGCTTATCTGGGCGGCATTCTGGACTTTCAGGACAATTTCGTCTCTCTCCAGCCTGGAGCCGGCAAGTTTGGTGCAGACGCTGTTGGTGCAGTTTTTTAAAATTTTG
This sequence comes from uncultured Pseudomonadota bacterium, assembly GCA_949289935.1. Classification (GTDB taxonomy): domain Bacteria; phylum Pseudomonadota; class Alphaproteobacteria; order RF32; family CAG-239; genus HGM16780. Next base: position 7,224 of record CASEQD010000032.1, read on the forward strand.
TTTGCTTATGTGGTGATTGAATCCGGAATGGATACTTTCCTGATTTATGTGGTAACGCCGATTTTGACAGCCGGCGCCGATTTCGGCAAAGCGCTGCTGGACTCAACCAACGAACTGCTGAGCCTGACGCCGACATCCGAATATACTTACAGCGGCGTGAAATATCTTTCCGCCGATATGCTTAACAAAATTATGGGCTTTACGGAAAGCCTCGACCGCGTTACCTCCACCAATCTGGTTATCGGGCATGCGCTGACCTGTCACTCCACCCATGCCGGCGCCTGGGTCAATAAAACCATATTCGGTTTTTCCATTGTCGTTCCCAATATCTGGATATGGATCTGCGGCGCGCTCATCTGGTTCAGCGGCTTTATGATGACGCTGTCGATCGGCTATTATCTGCTGGATATTTCGTTCAAAATCGGCATTGCCATTCTGGTCTTTCCCGTTACAATGGCGCTGTGGCCTTTTTCATGGACAAAAAGCAAAGTCGCCGCCTGTATCAAAACCATGCTGACTTCGGCCGGAACATTTGCCTTTTTGGCCATTACAACCTCTTATGCCGTGGTGCTTATCAGCAAATCATTGCGCAATATTGTCGAGCTTAAAAAAAGAATTGCGGCTGGTGACGTGAGATGGATCAACGATACGTTTGACATTACCGGTCCTTATTTTATTCTTCTTCTGTTTGCTTATTTTTATTCGCTGAAGCTTATCGGCTCCAATGCAACTTATGTCGGCAAATTTTTCGGCGGCGGATTGTTGTCCGGCGCTTCGCCGATGCACAGCAATATGACCATGATGACTGACATTGCCAAAAAAAGCGCCGTCGGTCTGACAAAAGTCGTCACGTCTCCGGTGCAGCGGGCTGCCGGAAGGGCAATGGACAAAGTTGCCGATGCTACGCTCGGCGCCGCCTCCCGTTATGTGGGACGTAAAGCCGGACAGGCCGGAAGAGGCTTTAAACGATTTACAGGACGGGCAGCCAATGCCACCAGAAGATTCTTCACGGGAAGCGGAGGCAGTTCCGGAAACGGCGCAAGCAACGGCGGAAAGCCGGGATTGTTCCGGAGAATCGGCAATTTGTTCCGGCGCAGAAAATAAACAGGTATGGAAAGTAAAAATTCGGGATAAACACGATGATACGACAGGATAAAAGATATGCGGCAAAACTGGCAGCTCTCAGAATTCTTTTGGGGGCGGGACTGGTTTTGTGCCTGCCGTTTGCCGCCCGGAGCCAGGTCAACTGGGGCGAGGATTACGGCATCGTTCAATTTGAAGCGCCTCCGGTTTCATCAACTCCCGCAACAACATCCAAGACAAGCTCGCAAAACAATTATACCCAATGCACACCGTCCAGAAACGAACATGGACAGATTGCCGTTCAATGTCCCAACGGGCAAAACAAGCGGGATGACATTAATCCGCAATGCATCCGCAACCAGAACAAAAACACCTGTCTGAACACCATGCCGGTGAGCGGCAGTGTTGCCAGAATCCCGGAAGACCTTTGTTACCGCGGCGAGGGCTGGAAAAAGAAAAGAGACCACAGCGGCGTCGACTATGCCGTTACAATCGGAACTCCGGTTACGGCGGCAGCAGACGGTGTTGTAACTATGGTCAACGATTGTGCTGAAAATGCCGGCAGACTTGTTAAAATCGTACATAAAAAATCGGCTTCGGCTCAGGCCATGTCCAGCGGTTCAGATGCTTATACAACCATTTACATGCATCTTTCCAAAATTTCCGTTTCTATCGGACAACAGGTAAAAAAAGGGCAACAAATCGGTCTTTCCGGCGATTCAAACTGTATAGGCACCACCATCTATGAAAACGGTGCAAAATGCAAAAACAGTGATGAACAATGCAGTTACGGCGCCCACCTGCATTTTGAAATGCGCGACGGAGATGCTACCCATACAAATCAAGGACATGCCGTGCTTGATCCGTTGTGCAGCGGCATCCAGACTTTGTGCGAAGAAAAAAGCTCCAATCCCTTTTATGCCAATCAGAGCGGCTCCGGATATGACACCAGTGCCTGCCGCGACTGCAACAAAAATGCCCAGTCCTGTCAGGCTAGCCACGGCGAACTGGATTCATCCACTCAGGCGCCGTCAGAACTCCCCGGCGACTGCGTTACCCTATATCCGGAAGACAATCTGCTGATGTTGGCAGCCACAGGCGAATCCGGAAACGATGCCGGACGCACCAACTGGTATTCAAAACATAACGGCTGTTACGGCAATACTCCGGATACAATCGGCGCCGATAAAGGCGGTTGTTCTTATGGTTTTGTGCAGATGGCCTGCGGCTCTACCGCCGGCGGTAAGGTATCTACCGGAGATGCCGGCAGTTTTCGCACTTTTATGACCCGGCTTTATAACGAAAAACCCGAGCTTTATAAAAAACTGGCCGTGGGCAAAGATCTTGACGAAACCATCAAATTTGCCTGCAACGATCAGGCCTATCCCGAAGAAAACGCCGCTTTCCGCGCCGCATGGGAATCGCTTGGCAGCAACCGTGATTTTTATAATCTGCAATATTCCGTCAATTATGACGAATATGTGGTCAGATATGCCCAGACTTATGCCCGAAATGCCGGGCTGGACTGGAATTCGCTTTCTCCGGAAATACAAATGACTTTTGCTTCCGCTTCCGTCGCGGCTCCGGGTTTGTGCCAAAAAATGATCAACAGTCTGGTGGGAACTTTCGGTACGGATTTAAACAGCAATCTGGAAGCCGTCATTAAAGAAGCCGCCATTATCCGCACCTTAGGATATAAAAACTATTTGGGAACAAAAGCCGGAGACGCCACTTATAAAGCCGCCGAAGCCCGCGCGAAAAAAGATATTGAGAGAACGCTGACTTCGGCCAAAATCCGCCAGGCAATCAAAGAGTCTGAAAATCCGCCATCAAAATATCACGGCATGTCTCCGAACGAAATAGCCATTGAGGTTACCGGGAAACGCCTTTGCGAAGAAGGGGAAATGCCGGTTGATTATACGCCCGGTTCCAATAAAAACAGCGAAGTGGTCAGCTCCGCCGCCCAGGCCGCTTCCAGCATGATTGCAGCCAGCGGCAGCCAACGCGACTGTTCGGTCAAAAATTACCGCAGTTCGTTTTCCAGCTGCATTTTCTGCGATGTGTTCAGAATTTTGTTCAACACCGCCAGTCTTCTGGTTAAGTATGCCTATGACGCCCTGGTTAACGGCATATTTAATTTAGTGCTTGTCGGTACGGCGCTGTGGGTGGCTTTCACCATTTTGTCGTATGTTTCTTCCTTTGAAACAAAAGACCCGCGCAACCTGACAAAAACCCTGCTTAACCAAGGTTTTGTGGTGATGGTGGTGCTGATTTTGCTGAAGACGGACAGCAACTATTTTATGAGTCTGGTTCTGGAACCGGTTTTCAATACCGGACTGGCGCTCGGCAAACTGGCCATGTCCAGCGGGGGCGCAACCTGCAGTGACGAAAGCATTAAAGGCATTAAAACCGCTGCCGAAGGCGGCGGTATTCCGCCCAGCATGGGAATAAACATTCTCTGCCTTATTGACGCCATTCAGGGAAAGCTGCTTGATCTGATGTCCGTCGGATCGGCTTCCATCTGCGTTGGCGTTTATATAAAATCGTGGTTCGGCATTCCCATTTTTCCCCATTTCGGTTATCTTATTACCGGTTTGCTGTTGTGGATTGCGGCTTTGATGCTCCTGATTATGTATCCGTGGCTGCTGGTGGACGCCGTGCTGCAAATGTGCGTGGCCTCAATAATGGTTCCGGTTGCCATCGGCGCTTATGCCTTCAAAAAAACCCGGGATATGATTGTGGGAAAAGTCTGGCAGACTTTTATGAACGCCATGTTTAACTTTATGTTCCTGGCCATTGTTCTTGCCATTCTGCTCAAAGCGCTTGACAAGGTTACGGCAGAGGCTTTCAACCGGTCGCTGACGGAAGCCGGCGGAAGCAACAGTTTCCGGGAAATTCTTTCCTCCATTGCCTGGTGGTCGATTAATCTTTTGAAACTAATATTTATCATGCTGCTCGGCTGGTCGGTTTTGGGTGAAAGCAAAAAATTTGCCGACAAATTCGCCTCCGGCATCAAAACCGAAGGCATCGGCACTTCTGTCGGTACATTGGCGGCCAGCGGTCTGCGCGGCGTTGCAACAAAAGCTTCCGGCACGGCACTGAATGCGGCCGGCAAAGGAATGAGCATGGTCAGAGACACCGCCCGGGAAAAATATAACGACTTCAGGGTTGCCAATCAGGCCCGGACTATGCGCAACCGTATGAACAACGCCGCCCGTTACGGCACGGCCAACGCCGACGGCACACTTTCTTACCGGAATAAATTCGGCCGTAAATTTACCGTCAACGCCGACGGTTCCGGCTATTCTTACCGGACGCTGCTCGGCAAAACCGTAACAAAAACGACAACAAAAAACGCCAACGGACAATCCGTCATCAATATTACCCGGACAAGCCGCAGCGGCAAATCAACAACCGTTTCCAACGACGGATGGATTAAATCAACGGTAAAAAAAGACAAAGACGGCAAAATCATCGGGCAGCATACCCAAATGATGACGGCTGCCGGAAGGGCTCTGATTAACAAAGACGGCTCAATCAACACCGTGGCGCTGAACAATATTATGAGAAACTCCGGACAAGATGCCCAAACCACCAAACTCGCCATTATGGAACAATTGATGAAAGAACGTTTCAGAGGTTTGAATCTTCCGGATATGAAGCAGGATTTCCGCAACCGCTCCCTTGTTTCCTCGGTTGACGATCAGGGGCGTGAAGTCTTTACCTTGCGTCAGCTTAACAAAGACGGTTCTCAGGTTAACATGTCCATTACTTTCGGCGCCGGAAACGAGCGAATCCTTACAGAACTGGAAACGATTTCAACATTCAGGAAAGACGCCGTTAAATATTCATCCGACGGCATTATCAACAAGTCGTCCTCCTACCGTTACAAAAACGGCGGAATTGACCGAAAATCTGTAAAAAACTCTTATTCGTTTACGCAATATTATAATAAATTGTACGGAAAAGGGATGAACAGTCTCGGCCAGATCGACAACAGAATCCCGTCAGGACAAATTTTGTTTTCCGCCGAAGACCTTGCCGATTTTCAAAATCAGGTTGCAAATTACGGCCAGCAGGCTCCGCTTTCCGGATTTAAATAAAAAAGGAATCGGATTTGTACACAAATTGTCTTTTTTTTGACGATATTTTCTTGATTTATGATGTTTGCCGACTATTATACAGGTAAGCAGCTGCTGTGATGACAGGGCTCTTGTGTTTGTAACAATATGAGGTAAACGTCATGGAAGAAATTATTTTTCCCAATCAAATCAGAATGTACAGAAGACTGCGCGGCCGCTCCATGCAGGAACTTGCCGATCATCTGGCTGTGAGCCTTTCCGCAATTTCCAAAATCGAAAAAGGCTACAGAAGAGTTGATCAGGAGCAGCTGGTGAGAGTTGCAGAGTTTTTAGATTGTCCGCTTCAGGATTTATTTGTCAACGAGCAGAACTCGCAGCTTGAAGTCGTGCAATCCTGGCGCAGAGAGCAGGAAAGAAGAAACAAAATCAATGAAAAAAGCGGTTTGAAAACTCTGGGCGCCGGTTTGCGACAAATCAGGAACGAAAAGAATCTGACGCTGATTGAAGTGGCGGAAAGTTCAGATATGACACTGTCTGTTTATCATCGTATTGAGATGGGACAAAGAGAAGTTTCAGACAAAGAATTCAGGAATATAGCCAAAGCTCTGGACATGACGCCGGAAGAACTGAAGGAAGAAATCAAAAGTCTGGACGATAAAGGCATGCTTGAAGAAATCATTCAGAGAAACGATGCCAAATACAAGCTGTTGTCAACCCCGAGGGGGGCTATCGCTTCCTTTGCCGTATCAGCTCCGGAAACGGTTAAAATTTCTGTTTACGGTACGGCCGGAAAAGACGGCGACGTAATTGTCGATATGGAAAATGAGCTGAAAAAAGCCGACTGTCCGCCACAGCTTGCCGGGAAAAAGGATGTTTATGCCATTAACCTTTGTTCCAGAAGACTTGGCAGCCTGCTGCCGGCTCGTTCGATTTTATTTGCCGATCCGAATGAAGTGGTCAGCGTGGGCGACATTGCTGTTTATTATTCAGCACCCAACGAGGCAAAAATTGTCAGCGTCCGTGAAGATGAAGAAGGCCATCTCTATGGTTTGAGATGGAATCCGGATGAGAGAATCGAGATCGGCAATGATGATTTGACCAAGCTTCATAAAGTCGTGGTTATTTATTTGTAATAGTTTTTGCAAAAAAAACATTCTAAAAAACTCTGCGGCATGAACTGTCCCCGGAAAGTTGGACAGTAAAAAAAGTCCCGAAGATTGCGATAGCAATTTTCGGGATAATTTTTTATACTCACTACATAGATGAAGGGA
>CASEQD010000033.1 GCA_949289935.1 uncultured Pseudomonadota bacterium
GAAGTTGATTTTTTAGAGGATTCATACCCCCTCCAACTCCCCCTACTCAGGGGGAGAGAAGCTGGGGCAGCTTCACCCCATCTGTCTGCCGCTGGTTGGTATGGGGCAAAGGAGGCGCGATGCTCAGATTGTGCCGGTGGAGAGGAGGTTCGGGTTGCGTCGGTGTGTTTTATCACGGATGCTGGGAGTTGTTCCAGCAACGGTTTCGGAAATACGGAAGACAACGGCGGTTCGGGTAATCCGGGCGGGGATCCGGATTATGGGACTCCGGAGGAATTATGCCGGGATGCGGGTTTTGTGAATACGCCGTGTCCGGAAGGCGCATTTCCCGACAGCTATTGTCCGTATGACGCGTCTTATCATTCCGTCTGTGAATGTGCGGCAGAATATAATCAGGTTTGCAACGGTGCGGGCGAACAAGGGGTTGGTTCGGCGTGCGGCGGAAAATACAAAGAATGCTGCTCGTTATGCGAAGGTTATGACGAAACATCCGTCCCGGCTGGATATGTGAGCGCGGGGGAATGCGACTCGTGCAACGGGAAGAGATACAAAATAAAGTGCGATCCGTCGAAATATGTTTTGGCGTCGGTATGCGGAGCGAACGGCGGGACGGGGAGCAGCTGTTCGGACGACGCGGGCGCGCATTATACGGAATGCAAGTGTCCGGCGGGATATGAATGGAGCGAGAGTTCGCAGAGCTGCGGGTGTTCGTCGTCGTATCGGTATTCGTGCCAGGGTTCGGGTTATGCGGGCGGCGAAGGGCAGAGCTGCGACGATAGATATGCGAAATGCAAGTGCGCGGACGGGTATGTTTGGGACGCGGCGCAGGGGGCGTGCGTTTGCAAAGGGACGGATTTTTGCGTTGTGAACCAGAACTGCGGGGCATTGGGTTATGCGCAGAAGTCGTGCGTGGGCAAGGCGTTGAAGTGTCCGTTTGATACGAATTATGTGTTTTGCCTTTAGGCGGGGACACCTGACGAGGTGAGCGTCAAGTTGGCTGCTGGTTGGTATGGGGCAGAGGCGGGGAGCCCCCGCGGCCGAAAGTTAGCGGTATTCTGTTCCGGGGCGGGGGAAGCACTGCGTGCGCCTCGTGCCGGTGGAGAGGAAAATACCCGGGGAAAGTCCGTGGTTATTAAATAAAGGAGGAGAAGATGAGAAAGTTTGAAAAGGAAAATGAGCAGGCCGGAGGCGGATGCTGCTATGGTGTGACGGGCGGAGCAAAAGCGGCGTTCGGGATGTTGGGCGCGTTGTTTTTGAGCGGTGTTTCGGGAAATGCGCTGGCGCAATGCGTGGCGACAACCGACTGCGCCACTTTGGGCTACACCGAATCCTCCTGTCCCGACGGCGGCGTCAAATGCCCGTTTGGAGATAAATGGGCGTGCCTGTCCGGATCTTCGGATGGAGCCCCTTCGGCCAAGTGTGAAATCGGGTGGATTTTGTACAGCGACAAGAGCTGTTCGTCAACGGAAAACTACGATATTCGCAAAACGCCCATCGGGGTGGTGGTTTATACCTATCCTGACGGCGGCGGTATCGCCATGGCGTTGGAAACGCTTGGAGGAAGCGGATTTTTTGTTAAAAAATGTTGTTCTTCTCTAGGAGGTGGCTATCCTGGTTCTGTTTTACCGGAAGAACAATGTTTGGCAGAAAAATATACGGAAGATTTTGCAAGTTTAGTTATTCCTGATGCAACAGAAGCTGCTCGGGATTTTGACAGCTGCGGCAATACAAAGATTTTAGCTGAAAATGGTTATAATATTAGCGGCGTTACACAGTATGCGACCGAAGGAACCTCTGCCGGAGACTGGTGTTTGCCTGCTGCCGGTGTGATGAAAATTATGTTGGATAATTTGGATATACTGAATAGTACTCAGACCTTTCTTAAGGGGAGCGTCATCAGTGATTCAGTTTATGGATCTCATAGTTGGTTGTCTTCTACATTCTCTTTCTATACAGGACTTTCTTCTTCCGGAGGGTGTAATTCATTAGATTATTACAGCTGGGGCGTGTATACTACTGGTAGCGGTGCTGGTATAGGTCTAGGTTCAAAGATTTCTTCAAATCGGACTGATTCTAGTTCTGGTTCTAACGTGCTTTATTTTATGCCAGTGCTTGAGTTTTAGTGAGAGAGAGTTTGGTTGAGCTTTTGCAGCAGTTCCGGCAGGTAAGGATGAGAGAGTTTGCCGCTTTGCAGCAGTTCTTCCAGCTTTTGCAGGCGTTGCGCGATTTGTTCCGAATCCGGCTGTGTATAAGGCGCCAGTCCTAAAATTTTCATACATTTGCGAAAAGAGTAGGCTTTGTTTCCGGAATCGTTTTTTTGACAGCGGTCAAGCTGTTTTTCCAGATAACGACGAAGGATTGCAGAGCCTTTTTTTTGCGGATTCAGCAGGAATTTTTTTATCTGCATGAGGAATAAGGCATAAAAAATCAGGAGCCCGTCAGCTATTCCCAAGATGAAAGCTATTTGTACATCAGGGTATATCAAAATGCCGTAACCGATGTAAAAGATGCTGCCCCAGATGATGTTGAACATGCCTCGGGAGGGAATGTAAAAAGCGCTGCCGTCAGGATTTTTGCCCGGTATCAGGCTGCGTATTAAAACGCTCATGCCAAAAAGGAGAGCGATGAAAAACATTAACAGGCTTAATTCTTTCATGCGGATTTGCTTTCTTCTTCAGGGCAGATGAATTCGGCAATGCTGCGGATTTCACGTTTGGCGGCCAGGTGCGACATGGTCATGCGCATTTTGAGCTTTTCGTGCTGCATGTCCAGAACCGTGAGGCCTTCAAGAAACAATTCTTTGTAAATCAGACGGTCTTTCAGTCCCGGCGTAAACCGGAAACCAAAAAGTTTTCCGAGTTTTTCAAGATATTCAAAAACGGCATTTTTGTTGCGTGAATTGTAAGGCGAAGTTTTGTTGCCGACGACAATCCAGTTGAGATAAGGGCGTCCTTCGGCTGCCATTTGTTTTTTTATTTCCCAGATGAATGAAGCATAGTGTCCGGGACGGCCGATGGTGCTGCTTTCAAAATCAATGTCGGCCATAACGTTTAAGTCGATGAGACTGTCGGTCATGGGTGTTATGAGCGTGTCGGCATGGCGGTGCGCTTCTTCAAAAAGATAATTTTTGGTACCGGGCGTGTCTATGATGACGGCGTCAAACTCTCCGCTTAGTTCTTTTATGCGCCGGTTGATATTTTCTTTGCTGGCCAGAATCAGGTCGCTGTCTTCCTGAGGCGCGTAAGTAACCAGTTCGGGAACGGGGAGTTTGAGATTGCGGTGATGACAGAATTTGATGCGGTTGGCAATATATTTGCTCAAGGTTCCTTGTCTGCCGTCAAGATCGACAACGGCAACTCTGAACCCTTCCATCATCAGGCTGACGGCCAAATGCATGGAAATGGTCGATTTTCCCGTGCCGCCTTTTTCGTTGCTGACGACGATTATGTGTGCTTTTTTTTGCGGAAGCATGTGTTTTTACCTGGTTGCTAACATCAGAGAATCTTCCGGTGCGGAAGAATCGTTTTTAACAACTATACAAGACATTTTAGATTTTTTCAAATGTTTACATGCCGTCTGGGCATCACTTTGTTCAAAACCGGTGATTCTTGAACGATAGACAATGGCCGAACCGGCTTCAAAGGGCTCGATTTCGATATTAATATCGGTAAATTTCCGGAGCTTGTTTTCACGGACTTTGAGAGCGTAGTTTCTGGCTTTGGTATAATTGGAAAAGGCGCCGACCTGAATGCTCCAGCTTGTTTTTTCGGGAGTGGAAAGTTGTACGGACGGGTCGGCGCTGCCTTGTTCAATGCCGGTGTTTTCGTTGTCGTCATCGGCCGGAGAGTTGCTGTCAGTTTCGGCGCTGGCAATTTCAATTTCGCCTTCGGTGACATCAGGCGCATCAAGAGAAGCATACATACTGCTTTCTTTGGCTTTGCTGTTCATGGCAAGTACGGTCAGACCTTTTTCCATCATTTTTGCAACTTTGGCGTCCCGATCTTTCAGCGTGCGGTGTCCCATGGTTACGGCAATAACCCGTTGGCCGTTTCTTTCGGCGGAGGTGATTATGTTAAACCCGGCCGCGTTGGTGAAGCCGGTTTTCATGCCGTCGGCTCCTTCAAAGGTTTTTAAAATGTGATTGTGGGTGTAATAGGTTTGGCCGTTGTAAGAAAATTTTTTCAGAGAAAACCATTTGTAATATTGCGGAAAATGGTGGTATACGGCGGCGGCTAAAATAGCCATGTCGCGTGCCGTGGTTTTTTGCAGGCGGTTGGGCAGGCCGGAAGCATTTTTGAAAGTGGTGTTTTTCATGCCGAGAGCTCTGGCGACTTTGGTCATGGTTTTGGCAAAGTCGGCTTCGGTATAACCCAGGCTTTCAGCCAAGACAGAAGCACAGTCGTTGGCCGATTTGACAATGAGGGCTTCTATACAGGTTTTGACGCTGATGGTGCTGCCCGGTTTTAATCCCAGCCGGGAAGGCGAACGGTTGGCCGCCTGCCATGAAACCGGAAGTTGGTCATCAAGTTTTATCAGGCCTTTTTCAAGTGCGTCAAAAGTGATGTACAGCGTCATGAGTTTGGTCAACGAAGCCGGATAACGCAGTTTGTCGGCTGCACTGGATGAAATGATGTCTCCGGTGTTGGCGTCTATAGTGATGGATGAGACGGAAGCCTGTGCCGGAGAATAGGCAAAAGCGCAAAAAAATATTGCGCCGAAAAAATATCCGGCGGTTTTCCGGCCGATGTATTTCAGGACATTTGCCATTGCTTCCGAGTCTTTCCTTTTTTGAAAAAAATTTTTGTTATGATTATAATCTGCCAAAAAAGAAAATAAATTGTTAATTTTATTTTATTCCGTGTAATATTTTTGAAAAAATTTAACTTGACTTTCGGGAGGTTTGTTTGTAAAAGGATTTTGTTGTTTCTGACGGCGAATGTAGCTCAGTTGGTAGAGCCCCGGTTTGTGGTACCGGTTGTCGTGGGTTCGAGCCCCATCGTTCGCCCCAGGTTGAAGCCCCGGTTTTCCGGGGCTTTTTTTTGTGTTTTGCAAGATGTTTTGTTCAACGTCAAAGTAAGGGGCAAGGAGTAAAAAAGTATCACAATCAGATCCCAGAAGTTAAAATAAGTTAAGCACATAAAATCCGCACACGCAAGCGGTAGTTTTCAAAATTTCTGAATCCATAGGCTCGCCTTTGTATCAGTTCCATTTAGCGATTTAAAACCAAACATTCGTATCAAACCCGTGTTAATTTTTTAGCACTCGTTAGACAATTATTTCTTATTTTGTCAAAAAAAATATTTACTATTTGTAAAAATTATGATATTACTATAAGTGTTGTATAAATGTTATTTGTACTTCAGTACCTAAGAAGGTACGGGACTGTCGTAAGTCCTCATATTGAGTCCGGTGTCGGATATACACCGCTTAGTTGTCTTGAGTACGCAACCAAGACAGCGTATATCCCCTTAATCATGTGACGCATCCATGGTTGAGGAGCTTTAAATATATGTTCAGAAACAATGCCATACAATTGGCGGTATTGTAAAAAAACTTTAAAGAATCATCCGACTCAATATGATTTACGAACTCTCCGACCACCTTCTTAAGGTGGTTTTTGATTATTTAATAGGAGAAAAACAATGAGTGATGATAATAATGAACAAAATAAAAGAGTCATGAACGGGAGTTATGAAAGCTGGATCGCTCCCGGCCCGGGTTCAAGGGCCCAAGGAAATATGTATTTAATTATTGAAGGGCGAGAAAAAGACAAATACGAAATAACCGGATATTCAGCTTCTTCTTGTGATGCTCAGGGAAGACATTGTACAATGTTTGATGATGAAAGACGTGTTTTTGATAATTATATGGAAGACATAAAAGGCACAACTTTTTATGCAAGCAAAGAGGCGCTTGATGAGCTTTGTTCTTTAAGTTCATATTATATAAAAGATTTTGTTAAAGCAATGAAAGCCTCTTCCAACCCTATGGTCTTGGAACAGATTGATAATAAACTCGGCGTATTTTATAAAGAACATCAAGGAATGGGAAAAGATAAAGAGTTGTATGACGCCAACAAGATGTTTTATAAAATAGGTGAAAAGAGTATCCTTCCTGCACCTTATGAACCATCTGGCGGCTATACTCTCGACAGCAGTGAAATTAATCTTGAAAAAGTCAGACTTCCTGAAGGCCTGGAGACGAAACGCATGACTGTTCGTTGTTGGTCAGGAAAATTCCCCAAACAGTTTCAAAATGTTCAATTTGACCACGTTTTCTTAAAAGGAAACGAGGCTTTTCCTGAAAAAATTTCTGCTCAAAGCGTAGTACTGAGAGATATGGACAATATAAAAATAACTGATGGTATCCGTGCCAACTCTTTAGATATCGAGGAGAGCAAAAACATTCAAGTTTTGGAAGGAAACTTTACCAAAACAAAACTTGATCAATGTAAAAACGTCGTTATTTCTAAAAAGGCTAAAATGGGATCATTAAGCATTGAACAAAGTGATAATATCGTTATTCCGACATCTTTAGGAAATATGAATAATCTTTCAATTAACAAGATTCATGGTTCCAATTTTGGAAGAATATATCTTTACGATAAGACGCTGGATGATAGGGTTTTGCTTGACCTGTCGACATCAAGAATCAACGGGATCGTGCGTTTTACAGAACAGGATATTGATTATTATGAAGAAAAAATCAATAAGATCACACAAAAGAATTCTGATTCCAACAATGAAGATCTGGAATGGGCAAAAAATTCACTTGCCCGAGTACAGCATGAAAAAGAGCTGCTGGACAAATATGATATTCATGAAAGACCTGACACCAAAGGCAACAGATCTTTAAAAGAAATTTATACAGAAACAAGCAAAAGATCTGGTATTTCTCGCGCCGATGATATAGCTAAATTGAAGATAGCCCAAAATATTATATCCAAGGCAATGACAAAATAAAAATATTTATATTTTAACAAATTCCCGGGAAATTTTTCCCGGGTTTTTTATTTTCCGTGCTTGTTTCTGATTTGACAATAAACGGACTATATATAAAACCTTTGTTTTTTTACCTGTTACTCTTTCAAATCAATAACCGTTGAGGTCATTTCGTTTGCGGTCGTAAACGTCGTTGCATTAAGCGAATACGCCCGTTGAACAACAATCATTTCCGAAAATTCTTCTTCCACATTCGCCGTTGAAGCTTCCACGGATTGCGGCACCAAAATATTCGAATTGCTCGTATCATGTCCCATAATATAAGTGCTTTCACCGACATCACTGTTATATTCAAACATTGTCCCGCTGATCGGAGTCAGATTTTCCGGAGCCTGAAAACCGACCAATGCAATTTTTGCAACATCAAGCACACGCCCGTTGCCATACTCCGCCTTCAAAATACCGTCTTTGTCAATATAACTGGTACGAAAATCCCCGCCCGGAAAACCATCCTGCGACACATAAGTTTCCCCGGCCGAACCGGCATATTGCGTCATATTGGAAATATCAAGCGTAATATTATTGCTGCCGCCGTCATCCCACGAAACATTTAAACTGATGTTTTTCGGACTGACCAGCGTTCCGTCGCTGTCAAACACGGCTTCAACCGGCTGAGAGGTCACAGTTCCGTCTTCCAGCGTAAAATTCACGTTCCAGGTATTAATTTTTCCTTCAACCTTCGAAAAAACCATGTGAAGCGTCCGTCCGTCATTATTTTCCCCGTAAACCGTAATACCGTAAGTACTGGTATCAACGCCGTCTGCCGGCACATTAGCCGTAATCTCCGCTTCACTGGTCGGCACGGAAGGAACTTTTTCCGGATATTTAATAACGATATCCGACAATGTCCCCGAAAATGAGCCGTCCTCCCCGGCCATAAATCCCTGAAGTTTGTAACCGGAATTATTAACCAGATAAACTTCTCCGTTTTCCGTCCGCGTCGTAAATTGCCCGGCTCGGGAATAATAAGTATCACCGTACTCATCGTTCAAAACAAAAAACGCATTGGAACCATTGATGGCCACATCATAATTATTGCCGGTGGATGTAATTGTTCCCTGTTGAAGAATATTGTAACGAACATAAGAATTCACACCGTGAACATCCGTATTGGAAGCACCCAACCCCGTTGCATTGTTACGCGTTGCCGGCTGCTGCCCGAGCATCGTCTGAAACAATGCATCGGCAGACTTATACCCGACCGTACGGATATTGGCAATATTTTCACTCACAACCGACATTGCTTCTGACTGGGCATTCAGACCGGTAACCGACGGAAAAAAGATACTTAAAGCCATTTTCGAATTTCCTCAAAAAAAACTATCTTACCAAGAAAATGCAAATTTCATGCCATTTTTTTTGTATTTTCTCCGATGCATACTCAAAATATTCTTTCTTTTTTATGCTGAAAAAGAACCGGCGCCCGGCTTTCCGCGAAAAAAAATATCCTCCGTAAATATTTTTGTTGAGTTTATAACAAATAAGAGGTAAGAATAACATGAATTTGTTTAATAATTTATAGAGAGAAAAATATGTTGGACACTAAAATCATCAGCAAACTGGCTGAAATTGTCGAAAACAGCAGCATAACCGAGTTTGAATATGAAGACGAAGGCTGCCGCATCAGCATGAGCAAAAACACGGCTTGTTCTCCGGTCGCACCGCTTCCGCCATATCCGCCGGTTCCTGTTCCGCCGCCGGCACCGGCTGCCCCTGTTGCTTCGCCTGCTCCGGCGCAGCCTGCGCCTTCAGCCGACGAAGATTATTCAAAGAATCCCGGCAGTGTAAAATCCCCGATGGTCGGTGTTGTATATCTTTCCAGTGATCCCAACTCTCCAAACTATGTAAAAGTCGGCGACACCGTTGCCGAAGGCGATACGGTTTGCCTGATTGAAGCAATGAAGACTTACAACCCGGTAAAAGCCCACAAAGGCGGAAAAGTCAGCAAAATTCTTGTCGAAAGCGGCGACCCCGTTGAATACGGCGAACCTCTGGTCGTTATTGAATAAAACTTTTGCTGCAACTTTTCAGGACAAAACCGTATGTTTGAAAAAGTCTTAATAGCCAACCGCGGCGAAGTCGCGCTGAGAATTCACCGCGCATGCCGTGAAATGGGCATCCACACCGTAGCCGTTCATTCGGAAGCCGATGCCAATGCCATGCATGTCCGCCTGGCAGACGAGGCGGTTTGCATCGGCCCGGCTCGCTCCGGCGATTCATATCTCAACAAATCCGCAATTATTTCAGCGGCATTGATTACCGGCGCGGATGCCATCCATCCAGGGTTCGGTTTTCTTTCCGAAAACGCTGATTTTGCCGAAATGGTTGAAGAACACGGAATTACATTCATCGGCCCCACCCCGGAACAAATGCGCCTGATGGGCGACAAAATTACCGCCAGACAAGCCGCAGTTAAAGCCGGCATTCCCGTAACGCCGGGCTCTCCGGCGCTTGAAAGCGTGGAACACGCCATTGAATGGGCCAACAAAATCGGCTATCCCGTCATCGTCAAAGCCACGGCCGGCGGCGGCGGAAAAGGCATGAAAATCGCTTTTAACGATGCAGAAATGCGCGAAGCTTTCACCATGGCAAAAGCCGAAGCCAAAGCAGCTTTTACCAGCGATGTCGTTTACATGGAAAAATATCTCCAAAAACCGCGCCATATTGAAATGCAGATTCTGGCGGACAAATATGGACATGTCGTTCACCTCGGCGAACGCGATTGTTCCATTCAGCGCAAAAATCAAAAAGTCATTGAAGAATGCCCGTCTCCGGCGCTCAACGCTCAACAGCGGAAAGAAATCGGCGAAATTGTCCGCAAAGCCATTGAACAAATCGGCTATACCAATGCCGGAACATTGGAATTCCTCTATGAAGACGGAAAATTTTATTTTCTGGAAATGAACACCCGCCTGCAGGTAGAACATCCGATTACGGAAGCCATCAGCGGCATCGACATCGTTCGCGAACAGATACGCATTGCCAGCGGCGCCGAACTGGGGTACACGCAGGATGACATTCACTTCAACGGCCACGCCATTGAATGCCGCATAAACGCCGAAGATCCGGAAACATTCACGCCGTGCCCGGGAAAAATCACCGAATGGCATGCGCCGGGGGGATTGGGCGTCCGTGTCGATTCCGAAATCTACTCCGGATACAGCATTCCGCCTTTTTATGACAGCATGATTGCCAAACTGATTGTTCATGGAAAAACCCGTAACGCTGCTTTAATGCGTTTGCGCCGGGCTTTGGAAGAGTTCGTCATTGAAGGCGTGCAGACAACCATTCCGCTGCATCAGGAAATCATATCTCAGGCCGACTTCATTGATGGACAATACAACATCCATTGGCTTGAACATTACATGGAAAGCCGGAAAAAATAACAGGTAAACATTTTTTATTTACCTCTCAAAAAAAACAAAGCTGTTGTTTCAAAAACAACAGCTTTGTTTTACGGCTTTGAAGCTCCTATTTCAAAGCAATCAGTTCTCTGACGCGTTCGGCAAAACGCTCCAAAACATCGGATTTCGGCGTATATTTTTCATCAAAAGGCGCAACCGTCTGCCATCCCAAATCAGTAAAAACATCCTGGATTTTATTAACCACGCCGGGACGCCAGCCATAAGAACCGAACGCCAGCCCTTTTTTGCCTTTCGGCGCCAAACCGTGCATATAAGCCACAAAACCGGCCACCCGCGGAAACAGCTGATTATTCAAAGTCGGATTGCCGATAAGAACATATTCCGCATCCAGAAAATCAATCATAATTTCCGAAACATTTTTAACCGACAAACAATGCTTCGATACAGGAATTCCCGCCGACTGAAACTCTCCGACGGCGACATCGGCCAGCGCTGCCGTTGCTCCCCACATTGTATCATAAACAATAACCGCCTTTCCTTCATGCCGGCCGGAAGCCCATTTGTCATACAGCCCCAAAATCGTGCTCACTTCTTCTTTGCCTGACCAGATCAAGCCGTGGGACGGAGCAATCATTTCAATATCAAGTCCAAGCTCTCCGGCTGTTTTCAAAGCCTTTTCGGCCTGCTGACAATAGGGATACAAAATATTGGCAAAATAACTCTGAGCCTCGCGCAAGACCACATCTTTCGGCGCATCTTTCACAAACAGGGCGTCACTGCAATAATGCTGGCCGAAACCATCATTCGGCAGCAACAGTTTTTCTTCTTTAACATAAGTCATCATCGAGTCCGGCCAATGCAGCATCGGCGTTGTCATAAACGTCAGCGAACGTTTGCCGATAGAAAGGCTGTCGCCCATTTTTATAATTTCAAACTTCCATCCTGTCGTATCAAAATGAGCTTCCAAAGCCGACTTTCCCGCAGCATTGGTAACAATCACGGCTTGCGGCGCCAGCTTTACCAGTTCCGGAATACTTCCGGAATGATCCATTTCCACATGGTTGACAACAATATAATGAATTTTTGAAAAATCGACAACACTCTTAATCCTCTCAACCTGCTCATTAGTCAGATAATGTTTCACGCCGTCCACCAGCGTAATTTTTTCATCCATCAGCAGATAAGAATTATAAGTCGAACCATGCGGCGTGGCATAACCATGAAACTCCGTAAGATTCCAGTCCTTTACGCCCACCCAGTAAATATCTTTTTTAATTTCAATCGCTTTCATTTTCATAACCTCCCAAGATTAAAATTACTAAAAAAATAATATCAAAAAGATAAGTTGACAACATTTATTTTTGCCCTTATTTATAATTTATCACATCAACTGCAACAACTGTTTTAAGGAGTAAAAAACATGGAATTAAAAGGTTCTAAAACAGAAAAAAACTTAAAAGAAGCCTTTGCCGGCGAGTCCATGGCGCGCAACAAATATACCTACTATGCCTCCAAAGCCCGCAAAGAAGGCTACAACATCATCGGCGATAAATTTGAACAGACCGCCAACAACGAAAAAGAACATGCCAAAATCTGGTTTAAGCTGTTGAACGGCGGCGAAATTTCCGACACAATTTCCAACCTGAAAGACGCTGCTGCCGGTGAAAATTATGAATGGACGGACATGTACAAGCGCATGGCCGAAGAAGCCCGCGAAGAAGGCTTTACTAAAATTGCGTTTCTGTTCGAATCCGTTGCAAAAATCGAAGAAGGCCACGAAGAAAGATATCAGGCTTTGTTAAAACAGCTGGTAGAAGGAAAAGTTTTTGAACGCCCGACCAAAGTCATTTGGGAATGTGCCAACTGCGGCCACCGCGTAGAAAGTCCGCTGGCTCCTGAAAAATGCCCGGTTTGCGATCATCCGCAGGCATACTTCTTTGAACTTCAGGAAGAATTCTAAAGCCGGATAAATCCTGAAAAAGAGTCTGAACAATTGTTTCAGACTCTTTTTTTATTCCGCCGACCTTAAAAATAACACCCAAAAAAAGAACAACTTTGTTAAAACTCAATCACCGGGCGAACATAGTAGTTGTAGTCCTTAATGCCGTAGGGGAATACACCCGAAGACGCGAGCCAGCTCCACGCGGTGCTGCTTGAGTACTCGGACGACGACCACCAGTAGCCGCTGCCGATGTTTTCTTTGTTTATTCTGGTCAGGCTTTGATCAATAGCCGTCTTGTTCTGATAAATGCTGTTTAATACGCCGCCGGCCGGCAAACACCATTTACCCTTTGTTTCCGGCATGCTTGACGGCGCGTAATTATATACTTGCCAAAAAGCTGGGTAATACTTATAAGCGCTGTCGCCATATTGCTTGTAACTGTAATCAATAACTGTTTTCGTATTCTCACAACTGTCAAAATCATTTGTCGGCTCACTGCTGTAATTGAACAAATCCGGGATATCGACATATTCCGTTGACCATTGGTAACTTCCCAAATCTTCCAACGCCAAGGCTTGACCGCAGCCATCTCCGCCGATGTAAACAACAACGGCAATCGGGGTTTTACCGGAGACGACATCGGCAGAGCAGCTACCGTCCGTATAAAGAATATCGCCGATTTTGCAGTTTTTGGCATAACCGGTGCACTGACCGAGAACGGCTCCTTCAGGTTCTTCGGGCTGGCAGGCGCCGTCTTTCCATTCATAGCCCTTTTCACAGTCTTTTGGGCAATAATAATATTCTCCGAACGGACATTTTAATCCCGGCGTTTGGCAGGAAGTTTTATTATAACCCAAACTCACACAATCTTCATTGTTCACGCACTGGGCAAAAGCGGAAATCGGGAACATAAAAGAAGAAGCCAGCAGGGTAAAATATACCTTTTTGCCGGCGGAATGGAACACACGCATTTCATCCTCCACACTGGTTTTAGTGTAGCATGGATTTTGTTATTGTTCAATGATTAATTTCATACAAAGATGAAAAAAATGAGAGGATTTTTTGTTTGATTCATCCTCCCTATTCAATTCCGAAATATTCCATACACAATTACACCAAAATTACACAGAAGAGAAAAACGGAATAAGGATAAAAAAATAAAACCATGTTTCGGTTTACGAGGAGCAACGGCATTACCGAAGGTTTCCACCGAAAAATGAAACTTATTCAAAGGCGAGCCTATGGATTCAGAAATTTTGAAAACTACCGCTTGCGTGTGCGGATTTTATGTGCTTAACTTATTTTAACTTCGGAGCTCTGATTATGATACTTTTTTACTCCTTGCCCCCTCCTTGCCCCTAAATTTGACGTTGAACCAACATAAATAATTCCAAGGGGTTTGAAATGGTGCTCGGGGACGGGATCGAACCGCCGACACGAGGATTTTCAGTCCTCTGCTCTACCAACTGAGCTACCCGAGCAACAATAACGAAACAGTTTATAATGGATATTTTTGAACTTGTCCAGCAAATTTTTTATTTTGTGCGTATTTTTTTGTTGTTTAAAGTTTATTTTCGGGCAATAAAAAAATTCCGGGAGATGTTGGTTGCTTCTTCCGGAATTTTTTTTTAATGTCAGATATTAAAATTTATATCTGGCATTTAACATACCGCTGTGATCGGCATAATCGTCACGGTAGTGTCCTTCATAGCCGGCGGACAATTCCCAATTGTCAGAAATGTCTGCAGCTACACCCAGGCCGGTTTCGACTCCGAATCTACCGAAATCTTCTCCGTCAACAAGGTATCCGCTGCCGTTTGCCAGGGTAACGGCGGCATTATTGCTGTCTTCCGTTAGGTCGTAAGTAATGGCGGCTCTGGCTTCCGGACGGATGTTTATGCCGTTGTCGAGGGCAAAGTCTTTTCCGGCTTTGATTCCGATAATACCAGTTAAGATGTCGCTGGTGTCGGATCCGATTTTTGTGCCCAAATGATCGGTGTAGCTTTCCTGATCGATACGGACATAGCGCAGCCCGGCTTCAGGCGTGATATTGAAGCCTTTGACCCGCATGTCGTACCCAGTTACGGCCTGCAAGCCGAGGGTGTTTACGTCATATTTGGCATCGGCATTGATTCCGAGAACAGATTTGCTTTCGTCATATCTTGACCAGCTGTAGGCAGCAATACCATTGATATACCAGTTTGACGGACGGTATTCGCCGTAAAGCATGGCGGTATGCGTGTCAACATCGGTACTGCGGCGATGGCTGTCAATATCGGTTTGAGTGTAAGCATAGCCGATACCTGCTTTGGTTTTGGCATTGATTTGTTTGTCAATACCCAGGGCGACGCCGTAAGTATCGCTGTCAAAACCATAAGCTTTGGATGTGTCGTCAAGTTCGCCGTGGTTCATCAGCGTGCGTACCCAGGCATTGACGCCGTTGGCGGCATCACCGGAGGAAGCCCCTTCGCTTGCCGAAGCAACGGAACCGCCGGACAATTGAGAAGAAACAGCACTGAATATCTGGTTGGTGATGTTTGTTTGTGTTGTTCTGACTACCGGTGCGGCATCTGCGCCCATATCTTCAACAGCATTCAGAGCGGTTTGGATATCCGCTTTGTTTCCGGATTGGGCCAGTGTGTTGACTGTTTCGGCTATTTTGTTAAAGCCGGCGTTGCCGCTCTCTCCGCCCGTTACGGCCAGCAGAGCAGCGGCCTGGGTTGCGGAAGCTCCGGTTGCCGCGGCAATTTCTCCGCTGTTTTTCTTGGTGTAGGAGACCGTGCCGTCTTCAGAGACATTGCCGTTAAACAGAGTGTTTCCGGCTTTGATTTCGGCATTTTCATTCAAAGTAATTCCATCGGCAAAGATTTGTCCTTCAAAAGAGGTTATGCCGTTGGCAAGTTTGGTATCCAATGTGACAATGCCGTCTTTTGCAACGTTGACGTTACCGGTAATTTTGCCGAAGTCTTCACCGGAGTTGATGACAGAAACAACTTTTGCTCCGTTTTCCAGGGTCAGATTTCCTTTGCTGTCGACAGCGTTGGAAGCATCCGTTACATTCAATGTGCCATCCAGGTTTATGGTTCCGGCAACAGAGGTTTGATTGGCGGAAATTGCAGCATGTCCGTTAACGTTGATGATGGAATTTTTATCGACAATCATTCCGTTGTCGTCGCCCCAGGCACGCAGCAGAGCTTCTTTGCCGTCGCTGCCGCTCAGGTTGATGACGGAGTTTTTGAATTCAAGTCCGCCATTGCCGGCAGAAAATTGTCCGCCGTCGCTGACAGCAACATCGGCATTGTTAATTTTAATTGAGTTGTTGGCTCCCAACATTGAACCGGCGCGCCAGGCTTCATTATCAGGGTTGGCTTCGTCCATGGCTCCGTCGATGATGATATCACCGCTGTTGACAACAATGTCGTTTACCCAGACTCCGGCGCCGTTTTTCAGTTCAATGCCGTCATTTATAATCAATGTACCATGGTCGGCATCTGTATCGTTGCCATTGAGTTCGGCAACGTTGTCGGAAGAAATGCCGACGAATTTTCCCGGTTCGTAAGTACCGTCGAAAGACAGTTTTTTGTTGGCGGTAAAGGTTGTGTTTTCACCAAGCGCAATCCGTCCGGTGTTTTCGAGAGCCGTGTTTAAAATCACATCTTTTTTCAAGGTCAGAATACCGTCATTTTTTACGCTTCCGCTGCCTGAGAAATTCAGCGTGTTGACGTCTTTTCCTTCTTCATTATTTATGTTGCTGCCGTCAACATAGTTGTTTCCCTGGAAAGTCAGGGTTTTGCCGGCGGCGATTTCCAGCGTTTTGGTGTTTGTGGCATATGTTTCATCCTCGCCGTTGGCATAGAGCCAGAGCCCGGTTCCGTCTTTCATTTCGACATTGCCGACTTTTAAAGAGTTGGCAATGACCAATTCGCCCTGATTTTCCGCAGAAGCTCCGGGTGAAACGCCGGTGACGACGGTTTTGCCGATTGCCAAATCAATGCCGCTTAAGTCCGAACCCGGTTCTCCGGCTGTCAGAAAACCGTTTACGGTCAGTTTTCTGCCTCCGGTTATTGTGGTGGGGGAAGCCATATTGGCAAAAGCGGACATTTCAACGTCTTCATTAAGAACGACATTGACGGGTGTTCCCCAGTTTTCGGGATTGGTGAACATAACGCGGTTGTCCGCGCTTGTTTTGCCGGAAGCATTTTCATCCACCCATTGCTGAGTCAGCGGAGTTTCTCCCGTAACATAGACATCTTCAGCCCGGATGCTGCCGGCGGCAAAAGCTGCGGCAACCAGAGCTGTTGAAAATAAAAGTTTGTTTTTCATATGATTAAACTTTCCTTTATTGCTATTAAAAACAAAACCACCTTGATTTCAAGGCGGTCGGAGAGTTCAACAATCATACAACATTAAATGATTCTTTTGATTTTTAAAACCATATTTTTTCAGAGACAGAGATATGGTTTCTGGACATGTACCAAAAGCTCCCCGACCATATTGCTATGAATCGGGGATATATTTATTATCAAGTTCCGACAGGAAGCTGATAATATGACGATGTTATATCCTAACACCGAATGTTGTAAGAGCTGTTGAAAGCTCCGTACCTCCAAAGTACTAAGCACAATCCCTGAGGATTGTACTTGGATGCATGTTAAAAGATAAATTCTTAATTTGCAATTAAAATTTGGCGGTTTGTGCAATTGTATGGAGATATTTTTTTGTGAATAATATGACAATGAAAAACAATCTGCCCGGAAGCAGATTGTTTTGTTTGTTTATGTATTTGTCGGGAGGATGTTTTTTTTATTCTATGCAGCAGTCAACGGCTTTTCGGACAAAAGCTTTCATTTTGGCCAGGGGAGAATTTTCGACTCCGTTTGTTTCTTTTGTGGTTTCGGACCCAAGATTTTTTTCGATTTTTTCCGAAAGCTTTTTGGTATCTTCCGATTTGTCTTCAATCCACTTGACGTCTTTGGTCTCAAGCATGTTCATATTCAGTCCCCAGAACAGGCAGTAAAGCTCATAAGCCTGATTAAAAAGTTTATAAGCTTCTTCTTTATGGTTGAGGCTTTGCTGCTTGGTGCCGACTTCCATCAGACGCATGGCCGAGGCCAACAGGTGTTTTGAAATGCACCAGACTTCACCTTCGTATGCGGGGATGAGCTTTTGCATCAGGTTTTTGCGCAGCTCGCGAATGTTTTGGACTAAGTCGTAAAAAGAATTTTTTCCGGTTTTGGCACCGCTGAAAACCAGATGTTCTTCAATGGAAATCAGGTTCATGACGGCGATGGTCAAATCCTGATCGGAAGAGAGGTCTTTGGGATTGACTTTTTTTGCCGAATCTATTTTTTCAACAAATTCTTTAATATTTTCAATTTTTTTCATTTTCAGCTCCGGTGTTATATGTATTTTGTAATATGTATGATAAAATATATGTATTGTTATGTCAATATAAATTATGTGTTTTCGGAATGTGGATTTTTTTATTGTTGGATTTTTTTCTGAATTGAGGTTATAATAAAACCTGTGAGATTTTAGCAGAGGATTTTTTTATGAAAGAGGCCAATCGACGGAAGCTTTTGCAAGAATATGAAAAATGCGGACGGGAGCCGGTTGTTTTGCTGCTTAATCATCAGAAGGTTATTATTCCGGCAGAGTATGTTTTGTCCGGCGGCGGCAATGAGGAAATCAGGCGTCGTTTTCTGCGCGATTATCTTGACGGGCAAAAGCAGGAAACAGTTCGTTATGCTGAAGCGGGCGTTGTTCCGGAGAAAGTGGTGATGAACGGTGTGGCGTATGTTGTGCCGTTCAGGCTGCGGCAGAAAAATTATAAAGACACCGAAGTGGTTGATTTTGTTTTGCGGCGGGCGGCGGCGAAGTATGAACGTGCCGTTACGCTAACCCGAAAACTGGATAAAATTTATCCGGAGCGGGCTTATACGGTGGAAGTCGCCGGTGAACACGTCCGGAATATGGAGCGGGTTTATCATGCTTATTTGCTTCGACAATGCCGGGATTATGCCAAAGCTGCCGCCGTCCGGGCTTTTGAGCTTGTGCATTCGGGAGCCCGTCTGATGAAGGGTAAACAATCGCCATTTAAATCTGTGAAAACAGATATGCCGTGGCGCAAACTGGCCATTGGTTCCATGATTGTCGGCGGAGGTTTGGGCATTTCATCGCAATTTTCCGAGGGTGAAAAGTCTGATGATAAAAATATCCGCGTTGAGGAAGCGGTGGAAACACAAATGCCGGCGGAAGAAGAAAATACAATCAGTTTTGAAGAAGCTGTTGTTTTGTCGGAGCCGACGAAAAAAACTGTTGAAAAACGTCTTTCCGCTTCAAAAGCGAAAGCGGCGGTTGATATGAAAGGGCAGAAATTTCAACGTTCGGATGCGCAGAAAGATAAGCTGTTCCGCAAATTTACACGGGAGATTTTTGCCAGCGAAGGCGGTTATGCCGACAAGACGATTGACCAACCGACGAATATGGGAATTATTCAGCCGACGTTGAATGCTTTTGTTAAGCGTTATTCCAAAGAAGCCAGGGCGCATAAGTTTCCTTCCATCGTAAAGAAACTGACCCGGGCTCAGGCGGAACTGGTGTATCGGAAACTTTATTTTGATCAGTATCAAATCGGCAATTATCGTAATGAGAGCATCGGGATGCTGATTTATGATATTTATGTCAACCATCAGCCGGAAACGGCCAAGCTGTTTATTGAACAGGCGTTGAAAGCAGCCCGGAAAACCGGTGTGAAACTTAAACTGCCGCTGACGACTTCGGAGCGGGTGGCGGTGGTTAATTCACTGGCGTCATATCCGAAAGCCGAGGCGGTTTTTTATGAACAGATGATGAAAGAGCGGCGTTTTCATATGTATAAAAATACGACTTTGCGCGTGAAAAAAGGAGAGGTTTCTTCTTCGCGTTTTGCCGCCGGGCTGCGTAACCGCGCTAATAAATATAATGACCGTTATGTGTCGACCGCCGAGCAGGAAGGCAAGACACAGCTGGCTTTGAATTTGATGCAGAAACACAGGTAACGGCCTGTTTTCTTTTGAGACAGGAGGGAAAAAAGCATCCTGTCGCTGAGAGGGAAAAACGGGGTTAAAAAGCAATCACCGGGCGAACAATATAGGTATATAAATCTTTATAGTAGTAATTACCGAATCCATCTGAAGATGCTTTCCAGTACCATGCGCTGATATCATTTTTTTCGGACGATGACCACCAAGTGCTACTGCCGATGTTTTCTTTGTTTATTCTGGTCAGGTTTTGGTCAATAGCTGTTTTGTTCTGGTAAATGCTGTTTAATACACCGCCGGCCGGCAAACACCATTTTCCTTTCGTTTCGGGCATGCTTGATGGGGCATAGTTGTATACTTTCCAAAACGCCGGATAATAATTTGAAGCGTAGTCTCCGTGTTGTTTGTAACTGTAGTCAATAACAGTTTTTGTATTCTCACAGCTGGTATAATCTTTTTTAGTATTTTCTATAGTTTCATAATTTGGCAGATTGGGAATATCGACCTCTTTGGTTGACCATTTGTAGGATCCTAATTCTTCCAGCGCCAAAGCCTGACCGCAGTTGTCAGAGCTGATATACACCACAACGGCAATCGGGGTTTTACCGGAGATGACATCGGCGGAACAGGTGCCATCTGTGTAAAGGATATCAGCGATTTTGCAGTTTTTTGCATAACCGGTGCACTGGCCGAGGACGGCTTTTTCTTCTTCGGGTTCTGGGCAAAACCAGTATTCGCCGAAGGGACATTTCAGACAATTTTCTTTGTTGGTTGTTTCTTTATAGCCCAAAGCAGAACAATCTTCATTGTCCACGCACTGG
>CASEQD010000034.1:0-11669 GCA_949289935.1 uncultured Pseudomonadota bacterium
GTTAGGGAGGGTATGATTCAAATAAAAAAATCTTCTTTATTTTTTAACCAATTTCCGCTATACTTATAATTGCAGGCAGGAAAGCTGCCTGTGGTGTCTCAAAAACACCCGTATGTTAAACTTCCACCTTTGGGTGGAGTGTCCCGAATATATTGAATACGGACGACTGTACATACCAGTTTTTGAGCTCCACTCTCCTTTGTTTTGAACAGCAAACGGAGAGTTTGTTTAACTAAAAAACAAAGGAGCTGACAATGAAAATCAAAACTTTACTCTTAGGGACGAGTCTGTCTTTAATTCCTCAGTTTGTTAATGCCCAGTGCGTGGCAACAACCGACTGTGCGACGCTCGGTTACACCGAAACTTCCTGTCCGAACGGAAAAGGCATCAAATGTCCGTTTGGCAACACCTGGGCTTGTCCATCAACAGAAGATGAAATCTGTGCCAAATATGGTTTTAAATATGACTGTTCCGGCACCGGCTATGCTTCCGGAGTCGGTCAAACCTGCAACAATAAATACACTTCCTGTACCTGCGCTTCCGGTTATGAATGGAAAGACGGAAAATGCGAAAAGATTCCTGAACCCGAAGCAGCTGTCCTCGGCCAGTGCACAGGTTATGCCAAAAACTGTAAAATCGCCGACATCCTTTACACAGACGGCACCTGCTCTGCCGATGTTGTTTCCGGCAAAACCCCGATTGCCGTTGTCGTTTACATCGGCGGAGACGGCTGCGGCCAGGCTCTGGCACTGGAAGGATTGGGAGATGCTTATTGGTCAACGGACAGTGTTGATGTTCCTGATTTACCAAATTACATCAGTGAACCAATCAATGACTTTTCCAGTTGTGAGAATACGAAGATTGTTCTTGATTACAGTTACAAACAATACGGTGACGACGACTATAGAAAATATCCGGCCTTTAAGAAGGTATATAATTACGCCCCGTCAACCATGCCCGAAACAAAGGGTAAATGGTGTTTGCCTGCCGGCGGCGTGTTAAACAGTATTTATCAGAACCAAACAGCTATTGATCGAAACCTAACCAGAATAAACAAAGAAAATATTGGCAGCGTCAGTAGCTACTGGTGGTCGTCGTCCGAATACTCAAGGGTCTACGCGTGGCGCTGGCGCACGTCTCTGGGTGAGTTCAGTGACTATAGTAAGTACGTTAGCGGCACCAATTTCTATGTTCGCCCGGTGCTCGCTTTTTAACCCGTCACTTTCGCCAAATAAAAAAAATAAACAGATAAATTTATTCAAATTTGTTACAAATATCTTATCCGCAAAAATCCCCGGGACAAACCCGGGGATATCAATATCAATGCTTGCTTTTCCTCGCCTTCGGACGGAAAATATGAACAAAACACTTTACTTATTTGGTTTTGCTTTGCAAATCCTTAATCAAATCGCGCACACCACCGGGCGCTTTTTTGATATAGGCAGAATACTCGTTGCGGGCAGTAATCGCCAAACTGACATTTTCAATAATGATATCGACAATTTTATAACTGTCGCCGTTTTGCTTAACACGCCACACAACTTTTGCCGGAGCCCCCTGTTCCATGGGAACCTCGGAATTGACAAAAACCTGATTAGCCGAATTGGAGGGCGTTGTTCCTTCAAAAATAAAATTCCGTCCCTTAAACTCGTCAAACCGCTTTGACCACGTTTGAATATTGAGCTTGCGGTAAGCCTCAATAAATTCATTCCGTTCTTCCGGAGTCGACGTTCTCCAGTAACGCCCGAGCACAAATTGCCCGATAAACTTCAAATCCAGCGCATTATTGAACAGCTTTTCAAAACGGGCATCTTTTTCTTTTTGCGAAATATTGGCGTTTATAATATTTTCAATACCGTCTTCCGTAACATCCTTCACAAACTGCTCTGCGCCCTTGGCATCGACTGCCGCTTCAGCCGCCCAGACCGGAAACAAAACACTCAGAACCAAAACGATTGCAGACAAATATTTTTTCATATAAAACAACTCCTTAAACAAAAGTTTTATGGCAAAACCAACAACTGCGGCCGGGAACTTCTCTTTTCCCCGAGAGGTTGAACCAAAAGCTCATCGGCAATATCCTCTTCCTCTTCTTCCATGTCAAAATCAAAGTCGTAGCTCACTGCCGGATTTTCATCAGCATTACGAAAACACCCCTTGTTTTTGCGGTTCTGCAAATAAGCAGACTTCATGGTGGAATAAAAGTCGACGGAATTCTTTTCCAAATCATTAAGAAAATCCATATTCCGTTCCATTACGGCAATCGCCTTAATTCCGGTATAAGTATAAGAAATTTTGGAATTGACGTTGGAATCCTGATAAACGGCCCAATAAACCGGATCCGCCGTAAAATCAAGAGCCAAAGCGGCGGTAGCGCGCGGAGTCGAGGGGCCTAAAAACGGCAGCATGAAAAACGGCCCGTCGGGAATGCACCATGTTGCAAAAGTATCGTCAAAAGATGTCGGCTGATTTTCCAGCCCCCATCCGCCGGCAACATCAAACATTCCGAAAAGTCCGAGAGTCGAATTTATCACAAAACGGGAGAGAGCAACGCCGCTTTGCGAAAACTCGCCCTGCAGCAAATAGTTTCCGGCATAAAGAGGTTCCTCAAGATTATTGATAATACCGTTCACCCGGTTACGGAAAAACTGATTGGTAACGGCGCGGTAAGCCCGGCTGACCGGCATCAGAACATAGTGGTTAAAACCGTTGTTAAAAGAAAACACGGCTCTGTTATAGCTCTCCAGCCAACTGTCTTCTTCCTGATAAGCCTCATGATAAGAAGCGCCGGCATAACTGTTTCCCGTACTGAAAACAATAACGGCCGCCAAGGTTAATAAAAACTTTTTAAACACCGGACATTCCTTTCTGGTTTAAACAGACAGCGTTGTTAACACAAAATTAACTTTCACCCAACATAGCCCATTTAAAATATTAAATCAATAGAAATAATTAACAGAAAATTAGCGTTTGGCAAGACAATATTAAAGATATTCCCCTTTTTTCAGGACAAAAAAGTATGTATATTTACCACATTTCCGACATTCATTACGCGACCGATAATTCAGAAGGCCAAAAAAGACTGGCGGCGGTTGTCCGCTCGATAAACGCACAGGCCGCCCGTCCGGATTGCGTGGTTGTAACCGGCGATTTGGTCTGGAAAGAACATAAAGAATTTTATGCGCCGTGCTTTGCAATGCTGAATGAACTGTGCGCTCCATATTTTGTCATCACCGGAAACCACGATTCATCGGCGGATCTGATTGAAGCCCTAAAAAAACACCTTCCGGAACATCCCCGCCCGGAAATGAAAAAATATCTCCAATACACCGTCGATTTCGGTTCTGTCCGGCTGTTGGCGCTGGACACTTACCGCGCAGGACACGGCGGCGGAGATTTTAACCGGGAAAAAGAAGACTGGCTTGTCAGTCGCCTGGAAGAAATGCCGTCCGGACAAAAAGCGGTCATCCTGCTGCATCAGTTTACATTGCCGACCGGCTCCGGATTTTTTGATCTGCATCCGGGAGACTGGTTCGTCCGGTTTAATAATATTGTCAGAAAATACCGCGCTTCGACGGCGCTTGTTCTCTGCGGACATTTACACAACTCGCTTCATTCCGAAATTGCCGGTGTCCCGGTTATATCGGGATTCAGCACCAACTGGGCGGAACCTCTGCTTAATTCCAAAAAGAACCTGCCGGAAAGAGATGTGAAAAGACCAACGGCCTATCTGATTCACAAATTGGAAGAAAACCGTTTAACCACTTATACCGTAACCGTCCCGTAAATGTTACAAAGAGGTAATATTTTGTGTTTTGCATTAACCGGAAAAAAATTCTAACATGCCATTCAAACAGTGACTATTATTATATTATTAATTAACAATTTAAAGTGAGGAAAAAATGAATAAACCAGATTGTCCGATTAATTTGTTTGATGTCCAAAGCTCGCAAAAAGTTATTGGACAGGAAAAGTTTTTAAAAGCTTTTGAAAAAATTCTGAACCACGGCGGCTATTGCCAGGGACCGGAAACAAAAGAACTTGACGCCAAACTGGCCGAATTTTCCAAAGCCGGATACTGCGTAACCTGTTCTTCCGGAACCGATGCGCTGATTCTGCCCTTAATGGCATGGGGCGTCAAGGAAGGAGATGCCGTATTTGTTTCTTCTTTCACTTTTGTCGCTTCAGCCGAAGCTCCGGCGATTTTGGGCGCCACACCGGTTTTTGTTGATTCTGATCCTGAAACCTGGGACATGGATCCGAAAGATTTAGAAAGAGCCATTGATGCCGTCAAAAAAGAAGGCAAACTGAATTTGAAAGCCGTTATTGCGGTCGACATTTTCGGCAACCCCTGCGACTATGACGAAATCAAACGCATTGCCCATAAACACGGCATGAAAGTCTTGTCCGATTCTGCCCAGGGTTATGGCTCGGAATACAAAGGTGTTCGTTCCGGAAACATTGCCGACATGACCTCAACATCGTTCTATCCGACCAAACCGCTGGCCGGCTACGGCGACGGCGGTGCAGTTTTCACCAACAGCGAAGCCGAACGCGATTTGATGGTTTCCTGCCGCGTCCACGGAATGAGCCCAGAAGATCACTACGACAACGTCCGCATGGGATTAAACGCCCGTATGGATTCTTTCCAGGCCGCCGTTCTGTTGTTGAAACTCACCGTTCTGGAACAGGAGCTGATTGAACGCGAAAAAGTTGCCCAACGTTATAACAACGAATTGAGCAGCTATTTCGGAAAACAAAAAGTTCTGGATAATTGCAAGTCTGCCCGCGCGCTCTACACGGTAACCTGCGCCAACAACGAAGACCGTGAAGAACTGCTGTCTTTCCTCAAAGAAAACGGCATTCCCTGCGGCGCTTACTATCCGCGTCCGGTTAACACTCAGACGGCTTATCAGAAATGGAACACGCGTTCTCTGCCTGTTTGCGAAAAGCTGTCCAAAACGGTGTTGAGCATCCCGATGCATCCGTACCTGACAAAAGAAGCGCAGGATTACGTCATCAGCAAAATGAACGAATTTGCTGCCAAAAAAAATTCCAAGGCGGCATAACGTTCATGGCATGAACCAGACAAAAAACCGGAAGTCCAAACTTCCGGTTTTTTTTATGTCGTAACAGGAAAAATCAAAACTCAATCACCGGCCGAACGTAGTTTTCAATCCTAAGATAACTTTTATAAGCAGTCTGCAGATCTAAGCCAAAGTCCCATACAGCAAGATAGGTAGATTCGGACGATGTCCACAGACGATCCATACTCGTTGGTAACAAACGTTCTCCAACTTTTGATAAACTTAAATCAATCTCATTAAAATCATTTATTATCCTCTGGGCAATACCTGCTGCCGGCAAACACCATTTGCCATTTGTCTCTGGAATTCCGGGCGGTGTATAATTAACAGCTGCCCACACCGCCGGATAGATACTTGCATCACCCTGTTTAATAATTTTTTGTGTATTACCGCAACTGTCAAAGTCTTTTTTGGCGGATGAAACATCACCATAATTTGGCAAATCAGGAATATCTGTATCTCTTTCTTCTCTTGACCAAACAAAAAGTCCCAAACTCTTCAGTGCTATGGCATCGGCAGAGCAGGTACCATCAGAATAAAGGACATCCCCGATTTTGCAGTTTTTGGCATACCCGTTACACTGACCGAAAACGGCGGTTTGTGGTTCTTCAGGTTCTTCCTGTTTCGGACAAGACCAGTAATCGCCAAACGGACATTTTACACAATTTCCGGAATTGGAAGTTTCGGTATAACCGAGAGTTTGACAATCCTGCGTATCAACACACTGGGCAAAAGCGGAAACCGGGAACATAAAAGAAGAAGCCAGCAAGGTAAAATATACCTTTTTGCCGGCGGAATGGAATACACGCATTTCATCCTCCACACTTTATCATCACTGGTTTAGTGTAGCATGGATTTTACTATGTGTAAATCACTAATTTCATACTGAAGTGAAAAAAAATGAAAATGTCCCGTTGCTAAACAGAACTGAGCGCCTTTTTGTCGGCATCAAGACAAACCATAGCCCCCAGCGGCAACACATAACGCGCAAATTCATGACTGTAAGGAAAATCCTTAATCACCGGAATTTGCAATTTTTCGCAAAAACGGCTGATCATGCCGTCGACGGTTCCGTCATCGCGGCTGCGGACGCTGCATCCGTAAAACCGTCCGAAAACAATTCCCCTGGTTTCGCCGAAACCGGGATTTTGCGAAATCTGCTGCAGCATCAAATCCAATTTATAAAGAGGTTCTTCAACATCCTCAATCAACAAAATTTTCCCGCTCATATCCGGCATAAATTTCGTACCGCACAAATTGCGGAACAAACTCAGACATCCACCGACAAGCACACCTTCCGCCTTGCCGCCGACAACTTTTTTTCCGCCTTTGAAACAAAAACTTTCACCAAACAGCAAAGTCTTGAGCGAAGCATCAATCTGTTTATCCAAAGCACCGTTTTTAAAATCATAATTCAGTGTCAGCCCGGTAAAACAAACCTGCCCGGTTTGCGCCAAAATAGCATTTTGCAAAGCGCCCGTATCACTGAAACCGATAAAAGGTTTGGGGTTCTGCCGGATAACATTCCAGTCCAGAAGCGGCGCAACAAACTGGCTGCCGTCGCCGCCCGAAGTGGCAAATATGGCTTTTATTTCCTTATCGCGGTAAAAACGCATAATATCCGCCGCCCGGTTTTCGGCAGTCCCTGCCATATAACAATATTTATCAAAAACATGCCCGCCGAAAACAACGTCAAAACCCAGTGATTTCAAATATTCAACACCTTTGGCTATTTCCGCCGGTTTCACACTGCGCGACGGCGATACCAAACCGATTTTGTCTCCGGGAACCAGCGGATAATACATTTTACAAATCCTTTAAAAGCTGACGGCTGAAATCCGGCAGAGAATTGTCGCGCGCCCCCATAATAACGATTCTGTCGCCCTCCCGGGCATTTTGCAAAATAAATTCTCTGACCTTTTCCTTTGTACCGAGAAATTTGGCGTTCACACCATTATTCACGGCATAACGCACCAGATCGGCGCCTGAAATATCGGCATCTTTTACCGGATCGCGCATATAAATTTCCGGCATCAGCAAAATATCATCTTTACCGAGAACTCTCCCGAAGACAACTCCGTCTTCTTCACCGGTTGTACGGGCGGAAAAAGGCTTATGCGACTGATACATCACAATCAACCGACCGGGATATTCTTTCAACGCAGACAAGGACGCTTCGATTTTGCTGGCATTATGTGCAAAATCGTCAATCAGGGTAATGTTGCGGGCATTCGTCCCCGCAATTTCCAACCGGCGCCTGATACCGCTGAATTTCTCAAGCGCCCGGGCGGCTTCAAATTTATCAATACCAAGCATCATACAAACGCTGATAGCAGCCAACGCATTGGCTACATTAAACTTTCCGATAAGCTTCAAATGAAACTCCCGGCCGTCGAGCTGATAGCAAACACCGGCTGCCTCCGCCCGGATGTCTGAAGCATAAAGACCGGCACCGGGATCTTTGATAGAAAAATTAAATTTGTTTTTATGTTCAAGCCGTGATGCCAACGGACAATCGGCATTAACCACAATACCGTACCGGGCATGAGCGGCAAAATCCGTAAAATAGGCAACCAGTTCTTCTATCGACACATGATCGTGGGAAATATTGTTAACCAGAGCAATATAAGGATGATAAGTGCGAATTGAACCATCGCTTTCATCTGCCTCGGCCACGCAAACCTCCCCCTCGTTATAAATAATATTCGGCAGCCCGGTTCCGCTGTCATAATCGCGCAGCATACCGCCGTCAATCATACAGGGCTTTTTGCCGAGCTTATCAAGAATATATCCGATCATGGCGGTCGTTGTTGTTTTACCGCTGGTACCGCCGACGGCAATATTGTACGGATATTGGTGAAACAGCCTGGCCAACAGTTCGGAACGTTTGATAACCGGAACATTCAGACGTTTGGCCGCCAAAATATCGGGATTATCATCGCCGATGGCTGATGACGCACACAAAAATTCCATATCGGCGCTGATGCCGCTGCCATTCTGGGGAATAATTTTAACACCCGCTGCTTTCAATGCTTTCAGATTGGCATGGTCGCGCCCCTCGTCAAAACTCTGATCCGACCCGTAAACATCATAACCTTTTTTCAACATAATTTGTGCCAGAGCACTCATACCGTTTCCCGAAACGGCGCAAAAAGCAACTTTAGTCATAATTCAAACATTCCTCGATTCTGTTATAAAGCTTGCAAAACTTTTAACTCATTTTCTTTAAGAATCTTTAAATTTTTATAATCTATGAGCAGATAAAAACGGTTGTCTCCGTCGGCATTAACGGCCAGCGCCGCTCCAATGTCGTTGCCTTCAAACGTGGCATAAACCTCGGCCGTGCCGTCATTCAGTTCCTGCCTGAGATTTGGGTTGTTTTCAAAGCTTCCGCTGCCTTTATAATTTTGCCGGGCATTACCGTATTTCTTTTCCAAAAGCGTATAATATTTTTTATATAATTTCATAATTTTTGCAGCATCCGGCGTCCTATCCTCAACCGGGGCGCCATATGCCAAAATCCGCCACAACTTATCCCCCTCGCCGAAAACGGCAATCACTTTTTCAAATCCGTTTAAAGCATTGGGCAGATTCTTTGCCTCATAAACATTAATATAATCTTTCATCTCTGTAGAAACAAGCATAACGCCGAGAGCTTCCGTATCTGTTTTGTCGGCGCCCCAAACCAATCCGAAAGGAGCCGTACCATAAGTTTGTTCGGCCTGCTCAAGATCATGGCTGCGGCGTTCGGGAAGCTTGGCTTTTGTTTCAACGGCGGCAGGTTTGCTGTCCAACAAACGGGCGGCGCTGTCCTTGGCCTGTTCTTCAAACATTTGCTGCCTCATTTCATCGGAAAACATAATATCCTGATAAAAATTATTCTCTTCGGCAGCGGCGCC
The DNA here is from genome assembly GCA_949289935.1 of uncultured Pseudomonadota bacterium. Classification (GTDB taxonomy): domain Bacteria; phylum Pseudomonadota; class Alphaproteobacteria; order RF32; family CAG-239; genus HGM16780. The sequence continues at coordinate 8,987 of CASEQD010000034.1, forward strand.
GGCAGCAAAAAACAAAAAACCACAAAACGCAACCGTCCAAAGATTTTTTTTCTTTTTCATTTTATCCAAATCCCCGCATAAAAAAATTGAACACTGTTCAAATTTGCATTATATAAATATCATAATCTTGAATTTACAAATAATTTATTAAGATAAAAAATGAACGAAAATAAAGAAAACATTCGCCGGATGCTGCTTGAAACCGGACGCCGTCTGGTTGAGGAAAAAGGAGCGGCTTTTTTAACGGCGCGCAAACTATCCGAAGCATCGGGCTGTTCCGTCGGCACCATTTACAACCAGTTTGCCAATATGGATTGTCTGGTTGAAGCGCTCAATCTTGAAACGCTTTCGGAATTATATGAAAAAATGATGCGTTTCAGACCGGAGCACAATGCCTATAAAAATCTCAACAACTGGCTGGATGCTTTTGTCGGTTTTGTTCTGAGCAATCCGGAACGCTGGTTTTTACTGTACAATTTTCATTTGCGAACAGAAAAACTGTCACCGGAATATAAAAGAAAAATCATTAATATGGAAAACCTGTGGAAACCCTCATTCAATGCTGTTTATGCGCGCTTAAATCCGGGAAAGCGGCGGCTGGCGCGCCAGGTTTTATGGCTTTCTTTGTTTGCCGTCAGCTCGTTTTTAACCACAAAAGTCGTTGAAGGCCTGAGCGGCATAAACAAAAAAACTCTGTGCAAACTGTTGATGAACACTTATCTTGCCGGCGTGGCTGTCTTAAAGAAAGGATAAAAATGGAAACACTGGCAGAAGCCTTAAACCGGCTGTCATTTTTTTTCGGCAGGAACGATGTAGTGGAAAGTTTTTTCAACAACCGTTTTTATACAATTCTTTCCGTTGTCCTGCTGATGCGCATGAAATATGCTGCTTATCGCAGCATGTGGCTGAGCGCGTTGGTTAATATTCCCGGCACCATCCTCCACGAAACAATGCACTTTGTTATCGGACTGTTTTTAAATGCCCGCCCGTGCAATTTTACAATTTTTCCCAAAAAAGACGCCTTCACCGGCGATTATGTCATGGGCAGCGTCGGCTTTCGGAACATCACGTTTTATAATGCGATTCCGGCCGCTCTGGCGCCGCTGCTTCTGCTGCCGCTGAGCTTTTATATCAACCGCTATCTGCTGCCCTTTGTACCGCATACGGTTTTGGGATATATATTATATGTACTGCTTCAGACAATTATTATTGAAAATGCCGTCCCCTCCCGCGCTGATTTTAAAATTGCGTTTTCATTTCCGCACGGTTTGCTTCTGTATGGCATTTTTTTCCTCTGCCTGATATTGATGTTATAAGCGCCTTGACAGCACTTTTTTCACCTTGCCTCAGAAAAGAAATCAGCAAGTCCGGGAGGAGAACGGCAGCTTAAAACTCAATCACCGGGCGAACATCGTATTCATTAACAAGATAACTTTTATAAGCAGCCTGCAGATCTCTTCTGCTATCGCTAAAAGTCCATACAGCAAGATAGGTATTTTCGGACGATGTCCAGAAACGATCCCCGCCAGTTGAGAGCAAACTTTCTCCTCCGACTTTTGATAAACTTAAATTAATATTACTAATATTCTCAGCATTATTGTTTATCGCCGAACCAATACCTGCTGCCGGCAAACACCATTTACCATTTGTCTCTGGAATTCCGGGCGGTGTATAATTAGCAGCTGCCCACGCAGCCGGATAGATACTTGCATCACCCTGTTTAATAATTTTTTGTGTATTACCGCAACTGTCAAAGTCTTTTTCGGCGGATGAAACATCACCATAATTTGGCAAATCAGGAATATCTGTATCTCTTTCTTCTCTTGACCAAACAAAAAGTCCCAAACTCTTCAGTGCTATGGCCCGTCTTCGCCGATGTAAACTACAATTCCGACCGGTTCAACCCCGCTGACGCGGTAGTCCGAGCAGCTGCCGTCAATATTTAAGATTTGCCCGATTTTGCAGTTTTTGGCATAGCCGGTGCACTGACCGAGAATCGCTCCGGCTCTCTTTGTGCAGGTGCCGTCTTTCCATTCATAACCGGAAGCACAGGTACAGGAGGCATATTTGTTATTACAGGGTGTTCCGCTGCCGGATTGATAACCAGTGCCGGAACAATCGTATTTGAAGCCGTATTCGGCGCAGGTTTCTTCCTTGCTGGACGGGCACGCCCATTTATCGCCGAAAGGGCATTTGATGCCTTTGCCGTTTGGGCAGGAAGTTTCGGTATATCCCAAAGTGGCGCAGTCGGTGGTTGCCACACACTGGGCGGAAACGGAAACAGGAAACATAAAAGAAGAAGCCAGCAGGATAAAATATTTACCTCTGGCGGAATAGGAAATCACACACATTTCATTCTCCACAATTTTGCAATTGTTCAATCATTATTTTCATGCAGAGGTGAAAAAAATGAGAGGATTTTTTTGTTTGAATCATACCCCCTCCTGCTCCCCTTGAGTAACCCTTACCCTTTTCTCCTCCCCTGAGTAATCCCCCGTTTTTCCCTCCCTGAGTAGGGCTTTCCCTTTTCTCCTCCCCTGAGTAGCCTCTCCACTTTCTCTCCTCTGAGCAGGACGACATTATCATTTCCTCCCCTGAGTAGGGCTGGAGGCAGAAAAACAATCCGGTGAATTGTTTTTCAACGACAGAGTCTGAATTGTTAGATTGTGAACAGGCGGCAGCC
>CASEQD010000034.1:11728-23784 GCA_949289935.1 uncultured Pseudomonadota bacterium
CAACGACAGAGTCTGAATTGTTAGATTGTGAACAGGCGACAGCCTAAGGAAACAATCGTTACAATTCAGTTGACCGAAGCAGCTTTGCTGCAAGAAGGCGGGAGGGGGTATGATTCAAAACCAATTATCTGAATCTTTTTCAACGACAGAGTCTGAATTGTTAGATTGTGAACAGGCGGCAGCCTAAGAAAACAATCGTTACAATTCAGTTGACCGAAGCAGCTTCGCTTTACTCCCACTTTCTCCTCCCCTGAGTAATCTTCCATTTTCTCTCCCCCTGAGTAGGGCTGGAGGCAGAAAAACAATCCGGTGAATTGTTTTTCGCCGACAGAGTCTGAATTGTTAGATTGTAAACAGGCGGCATCCTGAGGAAACAATCGTTACAATTCAGTTGACCGAAGCAGCTTCGCTGCAAGAGGTTAGGGAGGGTATGTCGAGCACAGTGAGCTTATTTTATTCGGAAATTTATCATTTGTGAGATTCGCCCCCAAAAAAGATGAAAAAAAACAATCCCGGGAATCATAACAAAACCCGGGATTGTTTTGTCGTATTATAATACCCCAAACATCAAACTTCAGGCACGGAAGATTTTGTGCGCTTTTCTTCCGGAACCGGCGCTTCTTTGTTAACATCAATCTTTTCGCCCCGGATAACCGCCTGAATATCTTCGCCGGTCAGAGTTTCATATTCAATCAATGCCTGCGCCAAAAGCTCCCATTCTTTATTTTTTTCTTTAAGCAGCTTCAGGGCCTTTTCATGTCCTTCGGTAACCAGCCGCTTAATTTCGGCATCAACCAGACGAGCCGTTTCCTCACTCATATTTTTGTTCTGGGTAACTGACTTTCCAAGAAAAACTTCACCGGAATTTTCAGCATACAAAACCGGCCCGAGCGTTTCACTCATTCCCCATTCCGTAACCATAGAGCGCGCCAGATTTGTCGCCGCTGAAATATCTCCCGATGCTCCGGACGTTACTTCGCTGCTGCCGAATTTCAACTCCTCGGCGGCGCGTCCGCCCATGGCAACCGTCAACCGCGCCAGCATTTGCTGCCTTGTAAAGGAATAACGGTCTTTTTCCGGAAGATATTGCACCATGCCCAAAGCCCGCCCGCGCGGAATAATCGTCGCCTTATGAATCGGATCGGCGCCTTCGGTAAACAAACCGCAAATGGCATGCCCGGCCTCGTGATAAGCCGTCAGCATTTTCTCCTTTTCATCCATGGCCATAGATTTGCGCTCGTTGCCCATCAGCACTTTGTCCTTGGCCTGATCAAAATCGGCAGAAGTAACTTTGCGCTTGTTTTTACGAGCGGCCAGCAATGCCGCCTCATTCACCAGATTGGCCAGATCAGCCCCTGAAAAACCGGGTGTACCGCGCGCCACGACAGACAAATTTACATCCTTGGCCAACGGCACTTTTTTGACATGAACCTTTAAGATTTCCTCCCGGCCCTTGATATCCGGATTCGAAACCGTAACCTGCCGGTCAAAACGCCCTGGACGCAGCAGAGCCGGATCCAAAACATCGGGACGATTGGTTGCGGCAATCAGAATAACATTTTCATTGGCATCAAACCCGTCCATTTCCACCAGAAGCTGATTCAGGGTCTGTTCCCGCTCATCATTACCGCCGCCCAGCCCGGCGCCGCGGTGGCGTCCGACGGCATCAATCTCGTCAATAAACAAAATGCAGGGAGAGTTTTTCTTGGCCTGGGCAAACATATCCCGCACCCGGGAAGCCCCCACGCCGACAAACATCTCCACAAAATCCGATCCGGAAATAGAAAAGAACGGCACATCGGCCTCTCCGGCCACTGCTTTGGCCAACAGAGTTTTACCAGTTCCCGGAGGACCGACCAGCAGCACCCCCTTGGGAATTTTTCCGCCAAGCCGCTGAAATTTTGAAGGATCTTTCAAAAAATCTATAACCTCTTCCAACTCCTGTTTGGATTCGTCACAGCCGGCCACATCGGCAAAAGTAACTTTTTTGTTGTTTTCAATCAGTCGGGCGCGCGACTTGCCAAAACTCATTGCTTTATTGTTTCCCGAATTGGCCTGACGCATAAAATAAATCCACACGCCCACCAGCAAAATCATCGGAAACCATGACACAAACACACTCCAAAAAGTCGAAGATGAAGTATCAACCGGCCTGGCCTCGACTTTCACGCCGTTTTCGCGCAGGGTTTCGACCATCGTCGGATCATACGGCGAATAAGTATAAAACTTCCGCCCGTCGGAAAGCGTACCGCTGATATCGGCGCCCTCAATCAAAACCTCATTGATTTTTTTCGATTCGGCATAATTCATAAAATCGGAAAACGCCAGTTTTTCACCGCTGTTTTGCGGAGAACCGCTGTCCAATCCACCCACAAACACCAGCGCCAGCAAAATTGCCGCCACCCACAACAAAACCGATTTTGACTGCTGCATCATAATTCCTTACAAAAATTGTCCCGCTCATAAATATAGAAACAATATTTCCAAAACTCAAGAAGGTTTTTCACTTTCCTCAACAACCAACCAAAACTTTACCCCGGCGGGAATTTTTTCCTTTCGGTACTCGGGATGGCGCAAAACAAAATCTTTCCACGCCTGTCGGCCGATTGTCCGTTTTTCACGGTTTTCCGGCACAATCCAGATTTTTCCGCCGCGGCGGATTAAAGCACAACCGCCCAACGTCGCCCCGTTAAACTCCGGACGTTCGCAAAGGCTGCACAAACGCAACACTTCTGCGGCCTCCGGAACATACGGCTTTTTTCCGATAACCTTCAACAATCGCGATAACACCCGGAAACGCATTTCTTCATGCTGTGCAAAAAAATCACTCAATTCAAAAAAACAAATATCTTCGGCAAACCAGCGACAATAAGCCTGAATAAAAGCATCGGTTTTTTCCTCAAGAAAAAAGCGCGTCCGACGCATCACATCCGCCGTCGCGGCCAGCCTTTCTTCGCTCAGTCCCAACTCTTTTTCCAAAACCGGAAGAAATTTACGGATTTTCACTCTCAAAAACTCCCGATTCTGATTGGACGGATCTTCGACCCAGCGCACGCCCCTGTCAATCAAAAAAGCTTTCAACACTTCCGGCTTATCAAAAAGCTGAGGCCTGATAATTTTCAAACCGTCCCTTTCGCTCACGGGAAGAATGCCGCTCAAACCGGAAACGCCGCTGCCCCGGATAAGACGCAGCAAAAACGTTTCGGCCTGATCTCGCAGATGATGTCCGGTTGCCAAAACCGAAACCCTGTTTTCACGGCACCATTCGGCCAAAAGCCGGTAACGAGCCTCTCTGGCCGCCTCCTCTATACCGGAATTCGGCTTTTTTCCCCGCCATTCCAAAACATGATGTTCTATACCGAAACGAGACATAATCTCTGCCACATATGCGGCTTCTTCTCCGGCTTCCGGCCTCAGACGATGGTTAACCGTCAAAGCCACCACCCGGCGCCGGTTTGCAGCACACCACTCTGCCAGCCTCAAGACCAGAGCAAGAGAATCCGCACCGCCGGACACTCCCGCGGCAATAACCTCCTCTTGAAAAGGATATTGTTCAAAAAATGCCTGCATCAACTCACTTGCAATTCAGTTTTTTTGCAGCCGCGGCAGCTTTGTCTTTCAATGCTTTTTCCGCTTTTGGAAACTCATTCGGCAAATTGAGATAAGCCGCGCAGGCTTCAGCGTTTTTTCCGAGTTTTTGCATAGTCAGCCCCAATTTATAAATGCTGTCGGCGCCTTTGTTTCCGTCTTTATAATTTTTGTACGATTTGCCGAAAGCAACGGCCGCCCGTTCATATTCAGCCCGGGCATAATAAACTTCACCCAGCCAGTATTGAGCATTCCCGGCCAGCATATCTTTGGGATAATCCTTCAAAACCAGATCAAACTGCTTTTCTGCCGCATCATATTTTGAAGCATTAAAATCATCCAACCCCTGCTGATAAATTTCCTTCACGCTTTTCTTTTTTGGTGTCGGAAGAGGAGCAAGTTCTTCACCTTTAACGCTGGCGCCGGAAACAGACTTCGGCGCGCCTTTGGCTACCGGCGCATCAAACCTTTTAGCCGCAGAAGCTTTTGTCCCCAACCCGTTATTGCCAACCGGCTTGCCTTCAATCATCTTAAAACGCACGTCAATATCCCGGTTGAGCACATCAAAACGCTCATTGATTTTTTTAATTCTGTATTCAATCTCGTCAAGTTTTCCCGTCAAATCGCGCATCTGTTCCTCCATTTGGCTCAAACGCACCTGCGTTCCCGAAGATGTTGCCGACGGCGTGCTGTCAGACACTTCTGCCCGATAAAGTTTCCGCTGAATAATTTCGACTTCCTCGCGCAGCCGCTCAACATCCTTGCCCAAAGACTGAACACTCTGCGCCCGAACCGGCATCCCCCACAAAAAAACGGCCAGCGCCAAAACCGAAACTTCCCGTATTTTCATCTGACAACCTCATTTTCATAATCACAAATTCTGCTTCAAGCTTAAAACAAAAGAAAAACAATCACAAGCACAAACTTTTGCCTGTCGACATTTACGCCCAGCCCGAACAAATTCCCGGCATATTTCAAAAAAAATGCGCCTCTTGCCAAGACGCATTTTTCAAACTTTCCGCAACCGGATTAGTTGGCTTTAACCACCGTAATTGCACGACGGTTCTGAGCCCAGGCGGCTTCATTGCTGCCGAGAACGGCCGGTCTTTCCTTGCCATAGGAAATAGTGGAAATTCTGCTGGCGGCAATTCCCTGGGAAATCAGATACTGTTTAACGGCATTGGCACGGCGTTCACCCAAAGCAAGGTTGTATTCTCTCGTACCTCTTTCATCGCAGTATCCCTGAACGATAACATCAATTTTTTCGTTATCTTTCAACCATTCAACCTGGGTATCCAGAGCTTCAATGGCATTGTTTGACAAAGCAGAGCTGTCAAAAGCAAAGAAGACTCTGTCTTCCGCATTGGACATAAAGTCGCGGGCTTCTCTCGATTCGCATTCGCTGCCGCCGAACAGGCCGCCGTTGGAATCAAAAGCGGAACAACCGGACATAAATGCAATTGCACAAAACAGACTTAAAAGCTTTTTCATATTATTTCTCCATATGGTTTTTGTAATTTTAATTGCATAACAATTAATACAACAAATAACTTAAGCAATATTATTTAATTTTTCAACAACAAAACTCACCCGCAAGTACTTTTTTTCATTTTCCGTCGCAACATTTCCCGATACGCATAAAAAAAAGAGAACGGAAAAAACCGTTCCCCTGTTTTTTTGTTTTTACGAAATGATCATATAATCCGCCGTATTAGGCACCTTTTTTATAAAAATAAAATTGGTCATAATACAAGACTTTTGCGAAACATCCTGCACAAGATCAATCTGATGCTCATCCAGCAACCACATTTTTCCCGAGTTCATGGATATGGCTGCATACTTTTTGTTTTTGGCGCCGTCCTCATAGACCTGAACTCTGACGGCTTTCAAAATAGGACGAACATTGCTGAGATAAAAGCGGCATTCATAAAGGCTCATCTGGGAAACCGGGTGCAAACGCTTTTCCCGGCCGACATGGGCATTATAATAGCCCACTACTTTATCAACAGCCGCAATTGATTTGGCTTCGATCAACCAGCCGAGATTTTCCAAAACAACCTCAATAGACCGCTTTTTTCCATGCAAAACCGCCATATAAGTAGTCGATTCGAGCACGCGCTTGGCCTGCCGTTGATACATACCGCTGTTTTTTGACTGACTGAAAGTAGCCACATAATTAAAACAGCCGCCGTCATCATTTCCGACAAACAAAACATTCTCTATTGTTTCGGGTTGTTGTGTTGCAGAGCTCTGCCGGAGAACCAAACTGTAAATATTGCGTTCAATCGGTTTCTGAAGTTGAAACAACTGCCCTTCATGCAACAAATTACTCTCCCAAAAATCATTTATGTTTTCCTGAGATGACAGTAAAACGGCCAAACGGTCGTTAAAAGGTTTGTTCTGTGGACAATATGAACGCTTTTTTGCCTTTGCTGCCACCGCGGCAACATCAACCGGAGACACATTGTCAATTTGCGGATATCCGCCGTAAAAATCAAAATTATCCATAATTATTTTATTTAAAATGAAACATAAAAATATCAAAACAGTTTTATAAATACCACTTTTCTGAAATTTTGTCAAATATTAATTTTATTCGTTTCAAAAAAAGCGCCGGTACAAAAACCGGCGCTTAAAATCAAAATACTCATCAATATCTGGAAAAATTTCCGCTCCCTTCATTGCGGAAATAATTGAATCTTGTCTTTAATAAACGCCCTTCGCCGACATTGCAGGTGCAAACCTCAAATGCCCCGGCTTCAAAATCGTTTATTTTACCGTTGTCAAAATTCACAAAGATTTCCCGCTTGCCTGAAACAGCTTCGCAAACAACCCGCCAGAATTTCTGCAGCCCCTTCGCCACCACTTCCGGCTTTGAAAGAACCTGATACTTTCTGAAATCCGCAAGCTCGGCCACGGCCTGACTGACTTTCTGGCGTGAAAGCTGCCCTTCGTCATTCAGCAGCCTGAAAGCGGCCCAGCGTTCTTTCGCCGCTTTCCAGACATAATAGGTTTCCGTGTAAAAGACCTGAATTTCATTGTTCTGCGGTCTTTCCAAAAACCTTTTTGTCTTAAAATTCCCATCTCCCTGCCCTTGTCTGGTAATCAGGAATGAGTCGATAAACCGTCCGTCGCCCAAAGAATAAGCCGGATTCTCATGAGAAATCGAAATCTGAACGACGTTTCCGTCTGCAGACATCCCGTTCTCTTCGCAAAAACGGCTGAAATCTTCCGATCTGATGAATTTTTGAATCTTCCGACAATGTTTATTGTCTACTCTTTTTCCGTAACCTCTTTTGGTTCCGTAATCAATTGTCAACTCATTGCCGAAAATAATATCTAATGTTGCCATAATAAAAAAAATTATAAGTTAAACATAAAAATAATTAATACTCTTCCACTTTATCACCAACAGCTTCAACATGCAAGATATGATATTCCCGCTCGGACAAAATTCACAAAACCGTAACAAATCGCCGACTCGCATTTATTTTATCCGGGACGCCTTTTTGGCTTTTCAAACAACTCCGGGGCATTTTTTCTTTTCCGACATTTTTATTTGTCAGATTCTGCTATTTCACCTGCTGTCCAAACGGCTTCGAGTCTCTGACACGGCCTTTGCGTCAATTTCAACATCATAAAAACCGTCCAAACGCATTATTTTTTTGTCAAAACAACATTTTTCAGACAGCCAAAATATTTAAACAATTCATTAACTTTTGCGTTTTTTGTTGCTTTAAGGACAATTTTATGCTATTCTAAAATTGACAAAATCTTATTATGTCAGAAGTATTACAATATTTATTATTGGCAATAAATTTTGAGTTTTCAAAATTTTTAAGGAACAAACGGTTTATAGTTTGGATTTCCGGCTTCTGATACACATATATATTTAACTCTGCAGCCTACGGGCTTGCCGCGGAGTTTTCTTTAATTCCACTTGTCAGGACTAACACTCCGGCAGGACATCATATTTCATTCTAAAGATAATAATAATAAAAAAACAAGAACATATGACAAGAAACAACAACTCCCTTGCAGGTTACGCAGCTGCAATGGTTAAGAATGCTTTTGCATTCGTATGCGTATTAGTTATGGTGGTTGTAACAACAACTTTCGCATCCTGCGAAAGCGAAGTGGACACGCTCGTTGAGCCGGTTCCGACCACTCCGACGACACCGGAAGACCCAACTCCGGAAGAACCCGAAATCGTAATCGAATCAATCGATCACTACGGTTGTGATTTTGGCGCACTGTCTTGGACGGCCGAAAATGCAGCTTTCACCCGTTCTGCAGGCGATTATGACCTTGCAAACCGTGACGGCGGCGTCTTCGCCATTCAAAACGCCACCTACCTTGCCGAAGTTACCTACAGCGACGGCAGCGTAAAAAATGCAAACCAAAAATATTCTGTCAACCACTCTGTGGCTGGCTTTGGATACAAAGGCACGCATTTTGTTGCCAACGGTGCCATGGCAGCTTTTGAATCTGATCCCTCGGTAAAAGTTGACGGCGACGTCACTTTCCTCACTTGGGGAGATGAAACAATTGCTTTCCGCACTGTTTCCGAAAACTCCGTTAAATCTGTAACCATTGCAGGTAAAGAAATGACGGATTTGTGCGAAGCAAGCGTTAAATACGCTTATGACCGCACGGAAGTAATCGCTGAAGGCGATTCTGCCGACTTCGCAAAATATGTTGTTCGCGTTTATGGCACGGCTACCGTATCAGACGGCGCAAACAACACCAAGGGTTTCTACATTGAAATGGCTTACCGCGAGGCTAAGTCTTCATCAGTAGTTCCCCCGACCGAAGATGAAAAAGAAGCTGTAAAATACGATGTTGTAAACAAAGACATCACTTCTGACGGCGCAACAGGTGAACTCGAGGTCATCTACAGCGACGGCAGCCGTGAAAATCTTGGCAGAATTGATATCGCTTTGAACAAGTCGACCTTCGTTAACGAAGAACAGACCATCAACGTCATCAATTTTGACTACAACAGACTTGAAGCTTCTTACGGACACAACATCCGTACCGGCAATGTTCGCAACGACAACCAACTGGGTTGCCAAATCAACATCACGGAAATGAAAAACACCATCATCATGAAGACAACGAAAGCTGTCGTAACGATGGGCGGTTTGTTTGAATATCCGGTTTTGATTGACCCGCTGGGCGGCGAACACGCATGGGACATCGAAGGATGGAATCTGACCGAAGTCAGCATCACTGACGACGGCGGCAACGGCAATGTAATGGTTTTGACCTATACGGCCGATGCTTATTACGTAGGATCCGAGACTCTCCAATCTATTGTTAACCTCGTTAAAGAGGAAAGCGTAGATCCGACCCCGGAACAACCGACCGTACAAACCGGTGCTTATGCAAAAGACGCTCACATTGAAGGCGCTTATATCAAGTGGACTCTGGTTCGCACATATAACAACGCTGACAATACCGAGACGGCTATGAGCATTCGTCACATGGGAAACTTGTCAGTTGAAACTCGCAAGAGCACAACCGACAGAACCTATGCAACGGCCACACCGGCCATGAATTTGGTTTCTTCTGAAAATTTCCAGGACGGCAATTACAGCGGTACTTTCTGCAAATATACTTCCCATTTTGTATATGCAGACTTTACCAACGAAATTGCATCTGAAGGCCGTACGGTTGTCAACTATACTGACAACGGTTACACCATCAGCGTTTGGAATGAAGGTCTTTTGGTTGAAAAGAACGGCGTGGAAAGAGGTGTTGAAAACATCTCTTCAGACAGCAACATCATCACTTATCTCGACCTCATCAACTATCGCCTCACCAACGGCGGTACTGAAGTGGCAGCAGGCAAGCAGGAAGTTGCTTATTCTGAACAAATTTCCACTCCTGAAGAACCGGAAGAACCCGCAGAACCGGAAGACATTGTTTCTAAAGACATCACATTCGACCGCATCTCAAACGGCAACTTATATTTCATCTATAGCGAAACACACAGCCAAAAACCGGAACTCAACGTAACGGAAGAAGGTTTTGTTGCTTTGGTATTTGATTTGAATGTAACAGCCGTTAACGACTGGACCGCAAAAGCCGGTGCAACGGGATTTGCTTTGACTGGCTCAGCCACTCAGAACTACTCCGGCGCAAAGGATTATACTTTTGCTTCCAACCGCGGAAACAACATTGTAAGCGCGTCTCTCGAGACTTCTTACACTGTCAGCGCACACGGTTACAGCGAAACACTGACCATTTCGGGCAGCATCAGCGGTGCAACCGCATTGGTAAGCTCTTCAACCGATGCAAACACTTACAGCTTCACTGGAAGATTGTTTGCCAACGGTGTTGAAATTGCCAGCGCATCCGACAATGCAGTTGAAACGATTGAAAAGGAACAACAAGAAGAACCTTCCACTCCGGAAGATCCTTCTACTCCGGAAGAACCGGGCGATAACGACGACGAAGAAAAAGACAGCTGGGAAATGTCCGATTTTGGCATCACTGCTGTTTATTCAACAGTCGCTTGGGGCTTCGACAACAGACCTCACGTAACCATGGCTGCCCGTTACGACAATGGCAATTGCGTCTTGTTCGTTGACGGAAAGCAGGTTTACAAAGGTGCTGCGCCGAGCGGAACCATCTCTGCAATTCCGACAAACGGCGGTTGGCAAGCTGCCAGCATCACTGCCAGCGGCAACACTTATCGCTATGTCGGCGTTAACGGAGGCTTAAGCGTCATCACTTTGCAGGACATCACCTATAACGGATATCCTTCCGGTATTCTTGGTGTTTCCGTAAACGTTGACGCAAACGGCGTACACGCTGTCAACAATTACACCAGCGCAACCTTTGTTGCTTACTAAAACATTTGTTGCGTACCAATATATAGCTGATAAATCTATTTTATAAATCCGGAAAACAGGGCCAGACAAATCTCCCTGTTTTCCACAAAACTTAAATTATATGAAAACTTCAAAATTTTATATCGCATTAATAGCTGCCATTATGGCAGTAGTATTCAACTTCTCAGCAGCAAACGCTCAGGAAGTCAGTGATAACGCTTCAATGCCGGCTCGTTACATGGGTTTGGCACAGAAGCTGGGTAATACGCCCTTTGTCGCTGTGATAAAGGACGGAAAGCTCACATGTTACCGTTTAAAAGGTTGGTACGTCGGTGCTTCCGGCGCGGCTAACTTTAAGAAAATGAACGGGAAAAACGTCATGAATCCCAACGGTGCCGCTATAATCGGATACCAAGGGAATCACTGGCACACTGAAGCCCGGATTGGCGCCAGCCAGTTCGAGTACCAAGGCAAGAAAAAAATCGGTCTCCAGACTGATTTAGGTATATACTATGACATTCTTCCTCTCAAAGGAAGCAAAGCCAATGTATATATCGGTGCCTTCGCCGGTTACAACGCGATTAACTTTGACTATGTTCAAGAAGCTTGTACCGACGCTGACGGGAACTATACCCCGAAAACAACAACTCAGTACAAAGGCAACTATGTGCGGGTTGGCGGCGAAGTTGGTGTAACCATCCGCGTACACTATACCAATAATATAGGCGTATACGGACGCGTATCCACCTATCAATACTCCGCCGGAGGGCATAAATTCAACCCGACTGCTGCAGAAGTCGGCGTGCGATTGACTTTCGGTCTTGGCCGCAAAGTCAAATATTAAATTAAATATTATTCTAAACAAGCAGCGGGAGCCCTTTAACGGCTCCCGTTGTTTTTTACCGGCTCTTCAAACTTAAAACTCAATCACCGGCCGGACAGAACGAATACCTTCATGAACACCTCCATCATGTCCACTAAAAACAGCTCCCGGATCACTGTAACAAATATAACCACTTCTGTCACCACAAAGAAACCAGACACTATACATATCTATACTTGGATCATTATAATGTCTTGATGACGACCAAATCCCCTCTCTTTCATTATCCAATTGAATGCCGCCAATTTTCGACACCGCAATATTAAAACTCCAGCGGTCTTGAGACAATAAGTATAATAACCCCGACGAAGGCAAACACCACTTACCTTTCGTTTCCGGAGCTCCAGCAGGAACATAATCAACTGCAGCCCACGCAGCTGGATAGACACTTGCATCATCCTGTTTAATAATTTTTTGAGTATTAGTGCAACTATCAAAATCTTCTATTGCCTTTTGTCTAAGTTGACTAGTTGCTACTCCAATAAAACCTATTTCATCTCCCGTCCGCCACTGAATACCTGTCGCAATCGGAGTGGCAGTCATAGCCCAGCCACAGTTATTTTCACTAATATAAATAACAACACCAATCGGAGTTTTACCGGAAACAACATCGGCAGAGCAGGTACCGTCCGTATAAAGAATATCGGCGATTTTGCAGTTTTTGGCATAACCGGTGCACTGGCCGAGAACAGCCTTTTCTTCTTCTGGTTCCGGACAAAACCAGTATTCGCCGAAGGGACATTTCA
>CASEQD010000035.1 GCA_949289935.1 uncultured Pseudomonadota bacterium
TAACAATTCAGACTCTGTCGTTGAAAAACAATTCACTGGATTGTTTTTCTGCCTCCAGCCCTACTCAGGGAGGGAAAAACGGGGATTACTCAGGGGGAGCAGGAAAAGGAAGCGCCATATCTCAGGGAGAGAATATAGAGAGTAGTCTGCCTCAGGGCGGAAAGAAAAAAACGGCGGGTTAAAAAGCGAGCACCGGGCGAACAACGAAGGAGCTGCCCCAGTTACTCTTATCGAAGTCGCACACGCCGCTGGCGACATACGTACAGAAGACCCACGCCTTGTAGTCATTATACTCGGACGACGACCAGATATGCTCATTATTATTATTTCTCAGTGGTGTACCGCCAACTTTCGAGATTGCATTTTCAATGGCGTTCAGATTCGTATACAAGCTGTTCGCAATTCCCGCCGTTGGCAGCATCCATTTACCCTTAGAGGTCGGAGCCGCACTTGGCGCATACCTCAAAGCCGCATAAGCCGCCGGGAAATTAATTGGATCGCCAGTTTGAATGATCTTGCCAATTTGATGACTGGAATGCACCGGTATTTACATGTGCTATTGACCATTTAAGACCTGTTGCTATCGGGCTGGCGGTCATGGCGTAACCACATTTATCCGTGCCGCCGCTGATGTAAACAACCACGCCAATCGGCGTTTTGCCGCTGACTTTATCACTTGTACATGTTCCGTCGCTGTTTAAGATATCGGCGATTTTGCAGTTTTTGGCATAGCCGGTACACTGGCCGAGGACAGCGCTTTCCGGTTCTTCTGCGGCAGTTTTTCCGGGACAAGCCCAATATTCTCCGAAAGGACATTTCAGGCAATTTTCTTTGTTGGTTGTTTCTGTATAACCCAAAGCAGAACAATCTTCATTGTCCACGCATTGAGCAAAAGCCTGTATCGGGAACATAAAAGAAGAAGCCAGCAGGGTAAAATATACCTTTTTGCCGGCGGAATGGAACACACACATTTCATCCTCCACACTTTATCATCACTGATTTTAGTGTAACATGGATTTTGCTATATGTAAATCATTAATTTCATGCAGAGATGAAAAAAATGAAGAGGATTTTTTTATTTGAATCATACCCCCTCCAACTCCCCCTACTCAGGGGGAGAGGAAAAGAGGTAAAGCGAAGCTGCTTCGGTCAACTGAATTGTAACGATTGTTTCCTTAGGCTGCCGCCTGTTCACAATCTAACAATTCAGACTCTGTCGTTGAAAAACAATTTCGTTGAAAAACAATTCACTGGATTGTTTTTCTGCCTCCAGCCCTACTCAGGGAGGGAAAAACGGGGATTACTCAGGGGGAGAGGAAAGGAAGTGCCCTACTCAGGGGAGGAGAAACGGGTGAGGATATTCAGGGGAGGAAAAATGGAGAGGATTTTTTGTAACAAATAATACACATTTAATTTTTTGACAAAATATGTGTCTTATTGTATAATTTTTGTAAAACAAGGAGGAAACATGCCTGTCATCAAAAATATTTACATTACTCACGAACAAGGACTTGAACTAATTGTTCCCGTGGTATACAGCGCTTTGAACGAGCTGATGAACTGTTTTCCCAGACACAAAGCCAATTATCCGATAATCAATCTCGGAAACTGGGACAGCGGACACAAATATTTCCGGCAAAACGGCAAAACCTATTTGTCTCCTTACGAAAGCATTGATTGGTATATTGCTCATGCCGCCGAACAGGCAAAACGGGACGGACGTTTTTTAGAACGCGGACAAATCAGTATAGATTCTTTGTATGAAAATCTTGCCAGCGATCCCTATGCCAAGAAAATTCCGCAGCTTTCGGTGCTGATTACCAAGCATGATTTATACGGCCGGCAATCTAACGGGGAATTGTTGAACTATTGTCTCGGCGTCAGTGAGGAAAACAGTTTTTCAATCGTTTCCATCTCCCGTTTTTTCAATCGTAACAACTGTCTGGATCAGGAAGGTTTTAAAACCATCGTTATGCATGAGTTCGGCCATGTTCTGGGACTGACACGGGAAGGACGAGCCAACACATATGAAGCGCTCGGTCCGCATTGTCTTGATGAAAACTGTATTATGCAGCAACGGCTTGACGGAGATTTTTCCAAGATTACGCGCCGCCGGCTTATTTTCAAACAACACGGGCTGCCGCCGATTTGTCCGGACTGCATTAAAGAAGGCGAGCGTTATTTTGCCCGGCAACAATATTTATATAATCTTTTACACAACAACGGATATACCCGATGATAAAAAAAGCGCCCGAAACAGGCGCTTTTGAATTTTTTAAAACGGGATATCATCATCCAGATCGGCTGCCGGAGCCGCCGCCGGAGAAGCATCCCAGCCGCCGCCGGCGGGAGAACCGGAAAAGACATCATTGCCGCCGGCCGGAGCACCGTCGCCGCGGCTGTCAAGCAAAGTGAGATTGCCGTTGAAATTCTGCAGGACAACTTCGGTGGTATATCTTTCCGTTCCGGTATTGTCTTCCCATTTGCGGGTTTGCAGCTGTCCTTCAATATACACCTTTGAGCCTTTGCGCAGGTATCTTTCGGCAATATCCGCCAGCTGCGGGTTAAAAATGACAACACGGTGCCATTCGGTGCGATCTTTCCGCTCTCCGGAAAGCTTGTCTTTCCAGGTATCGGTCGTGGCAACGCTCAGATTGACAATTTTCGTTCCGTTCTGAGTATTGCTGACTTTAGGATCGGCACCAAGATTGCCGACAAGGATTACTTTATTAATGCTTCCAGCCATGTTTTTTACCTTATCAAATTTAATTAAAACTGCGGATGATTATAATCAATTAAAAAAAAATTAATATAAAAAATTAATAAGCCTGTGTATATTGTCCATCCACATGACGGTAAATGTTGAAATTAAGCGTACCGGCAGGAATACCGCGTTGAAAAGACACTTCTCCCCAGGTGGTTGACACAGGCCCTTCCGCCAAAGCTTTTGCCAAATCATCGTAGGCGAAAGAACCTGTTTTTCCGACCAGTTCAGCCCACAGCTTTACGGCTGAAAAACCATAGACGCCCAACCCTTCCGGCTCCATTCCGAGCAACCGGAGTTTAACCAGCGTTGAGGCAAAATCGGGGTTGTCTTTCAGCGACGGAAGGCCGATATAATAAGTGTCATCGGCCAAATCTCCCATAATTCGGGCATAATCTTCCTGCGCGGCATATTTATCAATAAAAATAACAAAATTTTTATCCGCGGATTTCAGCTCGTAAGATATTTCTCCGATTTGGCGCGGCGCCCCCAAAACACAGGCGATGCGTATTCCGTCTTTTAAAACCTCTTCCGACAAAGCATCAATATCTTCATACGAGGCATAACTGTAAGCCTGAAGCAAACCGAGCTTTCCGTTGTTTTTAAACTCCCGCTGAAGAGCCGCAGCCGTATCTATACTGTCCCGTTCATTACTGTCATAAATCAGTGCGACTTTTTGATTGTTAAAGTGTCGTACATAATATTTGTAAAAATCGGCGCTTTGTCGGTTTTTATCCCCGGCCAGCAGCACCAATCCCGGCAGATGTTTTTCAAAACGGGAGGTATTGACGGCCATGGGAATAATCTGGAAAACTTTTGCTTTGGCATAAATTCCGGTTACCGTATCCAACTCATTCGGACAATAAGGCCCGATAACCAGCGCAACCTTGTCTTTTTCAGAAACATTCACGGCAATCATCTGCGCCGTTGATATTGCCAGATTGTCATCGCAGCGATCATCCACCGTAATCAGGTTTACTTTTTCGCCGGACAACCCGCCGCTGCGGTTGATGTCGTTGACAGCTGTGCGAACCCCGTAGATTATTTCTTCGCCAAAGCGGCTGAAGTCTCCTTCGCGGGGCGCAATTACCGCAATGTTAACTTCCGCCTGCGCCGAAGTTTGTCCGAACAGCGCCATTGCCAGCAATATATATGCAAAAAGTTTTGACATCACGGTTATAATACTCAAAATTATTCAACTTTTTTATTTTATTCCAAACTCAAAAAAAATGCAAGTTTTCTCTTCCGCATATTTTTGTTGACAAAATTTCCGATAAAAGATATTTTTCTTTTACTTTAATATTATTGTTTAATTATTAAAATTTTACAAAAATGAAAAATTTTTTACGTTATCCCGGCGCCAACGCCGCTTTAACCATTGCCGTCAGCAATACGGATTATGAAAACAAAGACATTTCGCAGTGGAAAGTTGATCTGGTTCAGACAGAGATTGAACTTATCAGCAAAAATCCCGGCATTGACGGACTGCACAAGCAGATTCTGGAATGGGTCATTACGCCGCCGGATTATGATGAAACAATCGACAACCGGCTGACCGTTGCCGTTAAGGGAATTGTCCGTTACCGCAGCGCAAAAATCGTCAGTGAAAGAATCATTGCTCCCAGTGATGAACATCCGCTTGTTTTTGATGATCTGGACATGGTTAAAGACGAAAACGACGTTTATGTTCCCGTTATGCCTGAAAACCCTGAATATGTATGGTATCAGAGAATTTCCAAAACGACAACCTGCGACGGGCAAAAAATAACGGTGTATGACAATGAACTCAGTTTTACGCGGCAGTAAGCGTAAAAAAATTGAAGGAGTACTTTTAAAGTACTCCTTATTTTGTTATTTACATTGCCCCAACCAGACCTGTTGTCCGTTTGCCGTACCGTAACATTTTTGTTCAAAGTTTTGGCCTTTAGCGGCACAGGTCTCGGCAGTATCTTCAAAATTACATTCAGTAACACATTCATTAAAATATATCTTTCCGCCGCACGAACAAGCATCTCCGCTGCCGAAGGTTCCTGTAGAACATTCTTTCATTCCTGCGCAAGGGGGCATGTTGCCAGAGCAATCAAGAGTTGTTGAATTGCATTCTTTAGCTAATTTTTGTTTTGTTCCATATACAACGGTTGTGCATTTATATTTTACAAAATAGTAATTGTTAATTTTAGAGCCATCACTTTTAATAAGCTGATCTCCCCATTTTTGTTGTCCATACCATTCCATATCAGGTGTCTCGTAGTACTCTTCCTGAGCCATACAACTTCCGCCATTTTCACTAAAACTAGAGGAGAACTTGCAACTATCACATGCGGAGTAAAAAGTTTTGTTACCACATTCGCATTTTTCTACATCTAATGATGCAGGCTCTCCGTCACACATCCCAGCACAAGGTGGTGTCCGTCCTAAACAGTCCAGTTGTGTTGTATTGCAATATTGATCTGCAAGGAAGGTCTTCTTTGATACGCTTGTTGTACACCTGTCCTTAACATAATATCTGCCCTTTCCCGTAATACTAGGATCTCCATAATTATAAGTTACTTTACTTTTATCATAGGTTTGCCCCCATGACATACACATACCTCCGTTTGCATAAGTATTCCCGCTGGTACATGTATCGCATTCTGACCAGAGTAATGGTTTATCTGGGGAATGGCCTCCACAGGCTATGGGACAGGGGGCAGCACCCAGAGCTGGGCCGTTGTCACACCATTTATATCCGGCACAAGGGGCAATATTTCCGGCACAATCAGGTTCTTCCTGACCGCAGAAAGAGTTATAATAATAAACTTTTCCGGTTTGGGTAGTGCATTTGTACAGGGCATTATATTTAGCTTTTCCTATCCATCCCTGACAGATACCTTTGTCTGTTACGTATGGAGTGTAGTGTGTTTCTGTACCGTCACTGAAGCACGTTTCTTTGACCAGACATTTTTCGTAGAATTTGGTACCGTCAGCGGTGGTACAAACAGCACCCTCGCCAACTTGATTTTTGCGCTCATCGCAAAAGTACTTTCCCGGACATTGACAAGTACGGTCGTTCGGGTCACATTCAGGCGTACAGGTTTTGGCTTTATCATCCCAGATATATCCTTCTTCACAGCCGGTCTTGTAATATTTGCCAGAACATTCTTCGTATTCGCAGATATAATGCGCCGGACAGACTTCCAATTCTCCGAGATTAGCGCAAGGTTTGCAGCTGCTGTAAGTCGGGGTGTCTCCGCGCCAGCAGACTTCCGCCCCGTCCTCCGGGCCGGTGCCGGTACATTCCATAAAATCGTCACACGTGTTGATTTTATATTTATATTTCGGTCCGTCACAGGAATTACATGGTTCTCCGTCCTTGTGATATCCTTGGGGAATATCGTTTTCAAACACATATCCGGAACAGTCGTTACATTCACATCTTTCATATAATCCGCGGCAGGGCTCTCCGACACCGTAATATGGGTCGACGCATTCCACATATTCCTCGCAGACATCCCGGCAGTTGGCAAAATATTTGCTGTCATAGGGACAATAGTTTTCGGGAATATAAAACTCATCGGGGCAAGAAGTTTTATCATACCCTTCTTCAATACAAATATTATACTCGGGAATATCATAACTTTCTCCACGACAATCTGTCGTATCCGTGATGAAACACACCGAGGCTTCCTTATATTCCGTCCTGTGATCAGGCGCTTTTTTAACCTCTCCTGCCTTAGGCTGACGAAGACCTCTATTAAGCATTGCGCTTTTTGAAAAAACAAGCCGCGGCGAACTTTCCGAGACACTCCGCGGATGTCCGGATGGCAAGAAAAGCGAATCATCGGTAAGAGTATATTGTGTGTGATAAGTGTGGATACCGGATGTCGGCATGAGAGAAAAATACCCCAAGGCGGGATAATCAGCAGAATAAATGTCTTCCATACTGCCAAATAAGCATACAGTTGACAATAGTATCACCTTTGTGTACTTCATCTCTACATCCTCCTTTTCTTGCCATCACGATTCTAATATAACATAAATTAATTTTATATGCAATTATAATTTTATCCCAGAGAAGAAAAAATTTTGACAAAGATTTTTTGAAGATTTTTTATGTATTGCTTTTTTGTTGCATTTTTGTTCTTTTATACTATATTTTCCGGTGGAGAAAAAATATGGCGAATGATTTTATTGAAATTAAAGGCGCGCGCGAGCATAACCTTAAAAACGTTGACATCAATATTCCCAAAAACAAACTAACCGTCATTACCGGTCTTTCGGGTTCGGGAAAATCGTCTCTGGCTTTTGACACTATCTACGCCGAAGGGCAGCGGCGCTATGTCGAAAGTCTGTCAGCTTATGCCCGGCAGTTTCTGGAACTGATGAAAAAACCGGATGTTGATTCGATTGAAGGCCTTTCGCCGGCCATTTCCATTGAACAAAAAACAACTTCGCACAATCCGCGCTCCACGGTCGGAACGGTTACGGAAATTTACGATTATATGCGCCTGCTCTGGGCCCGCGCCGGAACGCCCTACTCTCCGGCAACGGGACTGCCGATTGAGGCGCAAACGGTCACTCAAATGGTTGACCGCATCGCCGCCATGCCAACCGGAACTAAAATCCTGCTGCTGGCGCCGATTGCCCGCGGCAAAAAAGGAGAATTCAAAAAAGAATTCGAATCTTTGCAAAAACAAGGGTATCAACGCGTAAAGGCCGACGGAGAACTTTATAACCTTGATGAGGTTCCGCCTCTGAGCAAAACCATTAAGCACGATATTGAAGTCGTTGTCGACAGGCTTGTCATTAAACCGGATATGCAGGAGCGTCTGGCACAGTCGGTTGAAACAGCTCTCAAGCTCAGCGACGGCCTGCTCTATGTCGAAAATAACGAAACAAAAGAACGCACCGTTTTTTCATCCAAATTCGCCTGCCCCGTTTCCGGCTTTACCATTGAAGAAATAGAACCGCGGCTTTTTTCTTTTAACAATGTTTTCGGCGCATGTCCGCATTGCGACGGCATCGGCGCCAAGCTTTATATGGATCCGCGTCTGATTGTGCCCAATGAAAACCTTTCGCTGCAGCAGGGCGCCATTTCTCCATGGAATACCGGGCGATCTTCCTTTTATACGCAGACAATTAATTCGCTGGCGGATTTTCTGGAAATTGACGTGCATACGCCGTGGAAAGATCTGCCTGAAGAAGCTAAAAAAACCATTCTTTACGGCTCAGGCAATGTGTGCGTCCCGATGTATTATTCCCGTTTTGTTTCCGACAAACCTTTCGAAGGCGTAATTCCCAACATGGAACGGCGCTTTCTGGAAACGGATTCTTCATGGGTGCGGGAAGAATTTTCAAAATATCAATCGGCGGCGACCTGTGAGTTTTGTCAGGGGAAACGTTTAAAACCGGAAGCCCTGGCCGTAAAAATATGCGGGCTGGATATTATGGACGCCTGCGATTTGTCGGTGAACAAAGCTTTGGAATGGTTTGGCGGCGTAGAAGCTTCCCTGCCCCCGAAAAAAGCTGAAATTGCCCATAAAATTCTGAAAGAAATTATTGACCGGCTGAGCTTTTTAAACAATGTCGGCCTGAATTATCTGACACTTTCGCGGCAATCCGGAACGCTTTCCGGCGGCGAAGCCCAGCGCATCCGTCTGGCCTCGCAGATCGGCTCGGGACTGACCGGGGTTTTGTATGTTTTGGATGAACCGTCCATCGGCCTGCATCAGAGAGACAACGACCGGCTGCTTGAAACATTAACGCACCTGCGGGATATCGGCAACAGCGTGATTGTGGTCGAGCATGATGAAGATGCCATACGCGCCGCCGATTATCTGGTAGACATGGGGCCCGGCGCTGGTGATAACGGCGGACATGTCACTGCCAAAGGCACGGTTGCCGAAGTGTTGCAGAATCCCAACAGCCTGACGGCTCAATATTTGAACGGACAGAAAAAAATCGAAGTTCCGAAAAGCCGCCGCAAGGGAAACGGTAAATTTATCGAACTCAAAGGCGCGCGGACAAACAATCTTAAAAACGTCAACGTCAAAATTCCGCTGGGTACTTTTACCTGCGTTACGGGCGTATCCGGCGGCGGAAAATCTTCGCTGATTCTGGAGACCCTGTATAAAGCACTGAACAAAGAGCTTAACGGAAGCCGGGAACCGACCGGAATTTATTCCGAAATCAAGGGCGTTGAAAATATTGACAAGATTATTGACATCGACCAGTCGCCCATCGGACGTACGCCGCGTTCGAATCCTGCAACTTATACCGGATTGTTTACCAACATCCGGGACTGGTTTGCCGGACTGCCGGAAGCCAAAGCACGCGGTTATGCCGCCGGGCGTTTTTCGTTTAATGTGGCCGGCGGACGCTGCGAAGCCTGCAAAGGCGACGGCGTGACCAAAATCGAAATGCATTTTCTGCCGGATGTTTATGTGGAGTGCGACGAGTGCCATGGCAAGCGTTTTAACCGCGAAACACTGGAAGTCAAATATAAAGACAAATCCATTGCCGATGTGCTGGATATGACCGTAGCCGAAGCCTATAAGTTTTTTGACGCCATTCCGTCCATCAAAAACCGGCTGGCTTTGCTGCAGCAGGTCGGGCTTGATTATATTCATCTCGGGCAGCAGGCAACCACGCTTTCCGGCGGCGAAGCCCAGCGGATTAAACTCTCCAAAGAACTGTCAAAACGTGCAACCGGACGCACATTGTATATTCTGGACGAGCCGACAACCGGCCTGCATTTTGAAGACATCAACCGACTGCTGAAAGTGTTGCACAAGCTGGTGGAACAAGGAAATACGGTTGTGGTTATCGAGCATAACCTTGATGTGATTAAGACCGCCGATTATATCATCGACATCGGACCGGAGGGCGGTGAAGGCGGCGGGCGCATTGTTGCCAAAGGCACGCCGGAAGAGATTGTCAAAGTCAAGGACAGCTATACGGCCAAATATCTCAAAAAGTTTCTGGATTAAAAAAACAGGAGGGATTTTCCCTCCTGTTTTTTTATTTTCCTTTAAGAAACGCGCGGATTTGTTTAAGACGGGCTTTCAAGTCTTTGCGCTTTTTCCTGTAATGTTTGCGCATCTTTCCGAACGTAATTTTTGACAGAAGTTTGTAACGGTAATATTTCAGACGGCTCCGTCCGTAGTTTACAGCCTCCCGCACCGTCTGCATATCCGCCAGCCCTTTTATCTGCGCCGATATATCCGGAACAAGGCTCCTTCTTATATTTTTATAAAGAATTTCTTCATAAAACGACGTCATCCGCGCATAGCGCCACCAATATTCCGTTAAATCGGAATACGGCGCATTCCACGGCTTTTCATTTGAGCAATAATGAATAATTTTCGGATGTTTTCTGTCCTCCTGCCATTGCAGATAAAATTTTGCCGGAATAAGAGGCAACATGCCGCGTTTCCGTCCGGCGTCGGTTACGGTGTTCCATGCGGAATCCAAAAAGACGACCCGGCCGTAACAAACTTTGTTTAAAACATCCTGATCAACATAATAAAACTTATTTTCCTGTGCGGTTTTGATGAGTTTTTCTTCAATATTCCGCCTTTTCATTTCGCTGATGTTGAACACCAGTACGCCGGCTTGAAAATATTCAGAAAACGGATCCTGAACGCCGATTTTTTCCTGAAAATATTCTACCGGTTCATAGCGTCCGGATTTTATTTTAGCCATAACGCCGTAATCGCGGACGGCGGCAATCAGTCTGTCCGACATGTCCGTACGATACAGTTCGGCAATATCTTCCAGAACAATCGTATCAATATCCAGATAAATGATTTTGGAATAATTTTGAAAGACGGAAGCGACAAACATCCGATAATAAGTGGCAATGGTAAAATGGGCGCAAAGGTGAAAAGACTTATTGCCCATCAGATGTGCGACATTATAAAAACGGATGGAAACATTCGGATGGTTTTCAGCCAGAGAAATTAATTTTGATTTGTTGGCGGCTGAGAGCTTTTCCTCCAAAACGACAATATCATAATTATTTTCAGGACTACCGTTTTCAATGACAGACTTCAGCAGCACGCCGCAATAAGCCGCATAATTGTCATCTGTGGAGCAAAACATTGCAATGTTGTTTTGACTAAAGGCCGGACAAAGCGCTTTGTTCAATTCCGGATGAATGATAAAATATCTGGGAATTTGTTTGAACTTTCTTATTTTCTGCAAATGGTATAAATACATTCCAGTAAAATATTCGCCTATATAAGCCACAGCCCTTTGTTCCATAAGCGAAGCTTTAGATAAATTAAACAAACTTTGCAATTTGAACAAAATGTTAAAAGTTATTTCGCTATATTCGAAAAAATCTTTTCTGCTCATAATAAACATGGTTGTGAAATAAGCCTGTCTTTGATTGAAATACTCGTCAAAATCCGGCAGCAAGCCGGGGTATTTCCGCTCTATCGCATTTCTCAACAGGTGCAGACCATCAGGGTAATGAAAATTATATTTTGCATATTGTTCATATATATCAACGGAAGATTTGATATCTTTCACATCATGCGGAACCGGAATAATCAAATCAGCATCCGGCAATAAATTCAAAAGCGTTTTTTTCAGATCTTCAGCATAAGAAGAATTCGGCGTTGTAAAAATATTTTCATCTTTTTCCTTGCCGACGGCAAATAATCTTCTGTAATGCATAAAGCCGATATAATCGGGGTTTCCGAGTTTATCATAATTTTTCCATGCCCAATATATGCCGGAGAGTTCGCAGAACTCGCGGTTGAGGTGCGAGATATTATCTCCGGTGTCATCGCCGATCATGTTGTCCAGCATCCATTGATAGTCTTCTTTGCTCATGGCGCCGTCTTTGGACGCTTTTGTCGCCAGCGCCCGGCCGAGATGTATCGGCGTTAAAACATCGTCTTTCAACAAAACCGCCGGTTTGTGATATCCAACCAAAATCTTTATGCTCGGTTCTTTACTCATTTACAACGCCTCCAGATAATTTACGAATTTTTTTGTAATATCTTTTTTGACTGTAAACAGGGCATCGGCTTTCAGGCAATTTTCTTTTTCAAGTTCAAAGCCGTTTTGGATATATTTTTCAATGGCTTTGAGCGTTTCATCAACAGAATAGCAGGTATTGAACAGACGTTTGTCCATGGCCTTTGCATGCGCCATATCCTCCCGGTCATACGGATGGAGCGTTTTATCGTCAAAATCTGGACGATAGAAAACAACCGGCGTATGCAAAAAGGCAAAGTCAAAAAACAGCGACGAATAGTCTGTAATAAACAAATCTGCCTGTCCGATATAGCGGCTGATGTTTTCGCCGGGAACGTATTCAATATTCGGGATAAACAGTTCTTCCGGCTTTTTTGTTTGATTAAGCAAGGCATGATGCAGCGTGTAACGCAGGCGGATATTGTTCTCCCGCAACAGTTTTTGCAGTTTTTCGTTTTGCAGAAACGCAACAATTCCCCGGTAATACTGCGTCTGATTCAGCGGTGTTTTGAAGTTTTTGTTCCAGCGGCCGAAACTGTAACGCCAGGTGAACATTACAAAAATGTTTTTTTGCGGCAGTGGTTTGCGTTTCAGCAAGTCCCAACGCGGCAGGCCGATTTTTATCAGGTTTTCTTTCTGCCAGCCAAATTCCCGGAAAATATCACCTTCCTCATCAGAACAGATCATAAACCTGTTGAACTTGAGCGGGCTGAAATAATTAACCTTAAACATAAATGTTTTCAGAAGAATTGAACCATGATCTGTATGAATATATGTTATGTATTTGTTTTTATATAAAAGTTCGGTTATTTTTTGATTTAAATCGCCGAAAGAAGTGATAACGGCTTTTGCCCGCAGCAGCTTGAAAAACGTCAGGAAGAAAAATTCGTAATTGTTAAACATATCTGCCTTGCAGGAACGTTTTAAAATGAGAACGTTTTTCAGGCGTTTTTCTTTTTTCAGCTGTTCATAAAAAGGATTTTCCCGCCACAGAACATAATAAGACCGGATGCCCTGCCGCTGCATATACTGAAAAACACACCAGGTATCAATGCATTCCGCATTTTTTTCGTACAAATTATCAAACAAAATATATGTGTCTTTTTTAAACAAGGGCTGCAGCAGGCGGAATATTTTCTTTGCCCGCCGGAATAATTTGAGTTTTAAATAATTTTTCATGCTTGTATTCATAACATCCCCTCTGCCGAAATGTCCAAATTTAACCACCGTT
>CASEQD010000036.1 GCA_949289935.1 uncultured Pseudomonadota bacterium
CCATAATAACACCTCCGGAGCTTACAGCTCTCCTTCTCTGACTTCATCTCTACATCCTCAATCTTATCTTATTATTTCTAAAAAGTCAACCATCATTTCCTCCCCCGACCCACATTTTTTTGACACAAAAAAGATATTATTTTTTTTACCTCTGCATGAAATTAGTGATTTACACATAGCGAAATCCATGTTACACTAAATCAGTGATGATAAAGTGTGGAGGATGAAATGCGTGTGATTCTTTCCGCCGGCAAGAAGGTATATTTTACCCTGCTGGCTTCTTCTTTTATATTCCCTGTTTCCGCTTTCGCCCAGTGTGCGGAAACAGATTGCAATACGTTAGGCTACGATTCGACAACATCATGCGACAACGGCATCAAATGTCCGTTCGGAGAATATTGGGCTTGTCCGGAGCCCGAAGAAGAAAAAGCCGTCCTCGGCCAGTGCACCGGCTATGCCAAAAACTGCAAAATCGCCGATATCTTGAACAGCGACGGAACATGTACAAGCGAGAAAGTCAGCGGCAAAACCCCAATTGCCGTTGTGGTATATATCGGCGGGGACGGCTGTGGTCAGGCTCTGGCATTGGAAAAACTGGGAGGTTATCTATGGTCAACAGAATATGTAGATATCCCAGATTTACCTAATTACGGCAGTAGCAATCTGGTAAATGATTTTGACAGTTGTGAAAATACAAAAACCGTTATTGATTACAGCTACAAGCAATATGGCAATAGTGCCTCTGAATATTATCCAGCGTTTTGGCAGGTGTATAACTATGCTCCGTCAACCATACCGGAAACCAAAGGCAAATGGTGTTTGCCGGCCGGCGGCGTGTTTAACAGCATTTCCCCAAACATAGATGCTATCAATCAAAGTTTAATCAGAATAAACAAAGAAGATATCATCGGTTGGTTTTGGTCGTCGTCCGAGGACAGTTATTACTTCGCGTGGGGTTGGGGCTCTGCGGATGCTTTCACCTCCTACACTAAGCACTACGGCTACTACCTCAATGTTCGCCCGGTGATTGAGTTTTAACCTGCCACTTTTCTCTTTTCCGTTCTATTGAGCAGAAATTTTCTGTTTCTTCAGGGAGAGAAAACAGAAGATTACTCAGAGAGGAAATAAAGCCAACCTCTCCGCCGGCACAGGGCGCACGCAGTGCTTCCTCTGCCCCGGAACAGGATACCGCTAACTTTCGGCCGCGGGGCCTCCCCGCCCCAGCTTCCTCTCCGCCGGCACAATCTGAGCATCGCGCCTTATCCGCCCCATGCCAACCAGCTGCCAACTTGACGCTCAGGCCGTTGCCTGTGAAGCTGCCCCAGCTTCCTTGCGGCCGCGGGGCCTCCCCGCCTCTCTGTTATCAGATGCGTTTGTTTTCCCAAACGGGAATGCCTTCTACGGTTAATGCTTCGGCAGAAAGCGTCACCGGCGTAATGATGGTGTAAGTCTTGTCATCCTGAGAGAGCTTTCCGGCTTTGTTGCTCAAAACGATTCTGCTGACAAAAACGCCTTTGCGGTCAAAAACACCGGCCGTTTCAAAATTGTTCATGGTTTCAATCAGCCCCTTGGAGGTTGTAATCAATTGCAGAGAAGGAGATGTAAAATCAGCGCCGAAAGAAAAACTGCCCCGGCTGACCAGAACCAGAGGTTTCCAGTTCAAAATAAGTTTTTCGACATTAACAGAACCGCCTTTTTCAAGCCAGTCTTTGAATGACTGCTGATATGTTTCCGCCTGTGAAATTTTTCCGCTCAGGCTGATGTTCAGATAAATTTCGTCAATCGTTCTTGACATATTCCAGTCATTTGATGTTTGCAGGGAAATACCGGCCAGCTCAATATAATTTTCCAAAAAAGGAGCATCTTCATTAAAATGCAAGGTCTCCATTCTTTGCGAGGCAAGCTTAACGGCCGAAATTTCGGCAATATTTTCAATGGAAAGATTTTCCATTTCGCCGATAAAGTGATGAAATCCTTCTTCATCAAAACGAAAAGAGGCAAAAGCCGAGCCGATATTGATTTTATATGACTTGCCTTTGTAAACAAATTGTTGTTCCGGGCTGAAATTCAAAGACAGCTTTTTATAGTTTAATAAGTCGGCGTTCAGGGAAAGTTCCGGAATATTCAGCTCCCAGCGGCCGTCTTCGGAAAGCTTGTATAATTTGAAATTTTCTATTTTCAAAATATAAAACAGCGAAACCGGAGAAAATTCAATTTTGTCATAAGCGATGTCATAACCGGCGTCGTTAAGAGAAACAATCATTTTGCCGAATTCTTTTTTGACGCAGTCAACGCCGTAATTTCTGGCAACCGTTCCCCATATAATCAGCAAGGTTGCCGTCATAACGCAAAAAGCAGTTGCAAACGGCAGAAAAAAAGGTTTTAAAATTTTTGATAATTTGGCAGGCACGATATTTAATCCTTGTTTATTTTAACATTTCGGTAAGTCCGGGATAATTTTTTATCGTTTCCCGGTTAAGTTCATTGCATTTTGTTTCGATTCTGTTTTTTAATTCTGCCATAAAAGCTTTCTTGTCCAATCCTCTGGGCATTGGCGGCATAAATTCAAATATGATTTTTCCGGGATGTCTCAGAAAAGAATTTTTTTTCCAGAAAAAGCCGGTATTGGTGGCAACCGGCACAACCGGACAATCTGTATTTTGATACAAAAAGGCAATTCCCGCTTTGTACGGGGCTGACTTTCCCGGCTGCGTCCGTGTTCCCTCCGGAAAAATAATAACCGACAAACCCGTATGCAAAACTTTTTTTACATTTTCAAGCATATTCTTCATAGCCCGGCTGCCGCCGCCCCGGTCGACGGGAACAGAACCGTAACGGCGAAAAGCCCATCCGAAAAAAGGAATATGGGAAAGTTCTTTTTTGAAAACGAAAGTAGAGTAGAGCACATAGGATGCCAGAAAATAAGTTTCGGCCGCAGACTGATGTTTGCAGGCATAAAGCGCCGGTGTATTTTGAATATTTTCACGTCCCCGGAGTTCAATTTCCAACCCGCAGATATGTTTCAGCGAGGCTCGTATCAACACAAGGGCGTAACGTCCCCAAAACGCCCGGATAATCAGGCGCGGAAGCAAAAGTCCGACAGTGCAGGTTAAAATTGAGCCGGCCAGAATAATGCCGTAACAGATAATGTTAAAAACCAACGAGCGGATGTAAATCATTTATTGCTCCTTAATTCTGAATAAAAGACAAAAGAAACGTTTTGACATAGACAATAATGAATTTTGTATATTCGGAAGCCAGCAAAAAGAAGCTGCCGCGGTTTTTCCACCATTCGTTTGACAGCTTGTCCGAATAAACCGGGTTTTGAATAATCTGCAAATCCGGATTTTGTGATTTGAATTCAAGATAACTGCGCGGCATATGATAATTTGAAGTAACCAGGCGGATACTTTTGATATGGTTGTTTCTGATCCAGGCATTTGTGCGGATGGCGTTTTCAACGGTATTTGTTGATGCCCGTTCAATAATAACTTCTTTTCCCGAACGGATATTCAGCTTCTGCGCATGGACAATGGCGTCGAAAGACACGCCTTTTTCAACGCCGGAAATAAACAAAACCCGGCTGAATCCGTTATTCAAAAGTTCCGCCGCCTCTTTAATCCGGTTGCTGCCGCCGGTCAGGGCAATGATGGCGTCGGTTTTGGTTGCCCGGTCGGTTTTGTAATGGTTGATATGAAAGTTGAAAACAGCAAGCCCGCCCAGCCAGAGTCCTGCCGCCGCCAAAAGAACATATTTTACCCGCCCCAACATTTTACATCATCTTTTCCAAAGTTCTTTTAACCGTATAATAAGCCGTTGTCATGGCGGCAAAAGACGAAAACAACGGCAGACTCAGAATAAGCCCCCACGAAAACCACGAAAGCCTGGCTTCGCTGATGATTCCGCCTTCAATCTGGGCCGCCAGTCCGGCAATCATAAAAATTGTCGGTACGGCAAAAAACAATCCGATGCAGCCGCCGACAAAACCAAGCCAGGCATCCCGCTTGGCATATTGCTGGGCGACATAGGTATCTTTTGCGCCCATAATATGCAAAATTTCAATAATATCCCGGTGCAGGCCGAGGTTTGTTTGCGTGGTGTAAAAAATGGCGCCGGAAGTGATTGCAATAACCAGAACCAAAGTGCTCATGGCAAGCATTTTCAGTCCGTCGGCAAATTTAACCAGTTTGTCAAGCCAGAGTTTATGGTTGTCCAAAGATGCCAGCGGAGAAATTTCGGCCAGCTTTTCGGCGAGCTTTGCATAATCGGGCTTGGCGTCTTTTTTGAGTCTGACGTCAATCAGCCTCGGCGTCGGCAGATTCCTCATTTCGATGCCGTCGCCCAGCCAGGGGCGCAGCAAATCCTGCAGCTGGGAGTCGTTGAGGGCAACAACATGTTCGGCTTCCGGAAGTGTTTTCAGAAAAGCAATAACCTTGTCCTGATGTTCAAGGGTTTCTTTACGGGCTTTTTCGGCATCGGCATGATTAACCGGCATAATCTGCACGGTCAGCGATCCCAGAATACTGCTGTTCCAGGCTCCCAGCATGGAGTTGATTGAAAGCACGCCGGCCAGGGTAACCGCAAACAAAAAAACGGCAATGGAAATCATTACTTTTAAAAACAGGCAGGTCGAATTGTCTTTCAGCGGCAATTCTTGTTTACGGGCAATTAACGGATCATTTCTAGTCATAAAGTTTGGCTCCCCGGATAAGACTTTCCCTCGGCATAACAACGCTGAGGCCGCCGTTTTGCAGATGCAGCCGCGGATAGGCAAAATCATTAACAAGTTTTTCGCTGTGGGTGGCGATAACGACGGTTGTACCGAGTTTGTTCAGTTCAACTAAAAGCTTCATCAGCTTGACGGCAATATCGCTGTCGACGTTTCCGGTCGGTTCATCGGCCAGCAGAATATCCGGCCGGCTGATAACGGCTCTGGCAATGGCGATGCGTTGTTTCTCGCCGCCGGAAAGCGTGCTTGTTTTGTCAAGCATGTGTTTGTCCAGTTCAACCCATTGCAAAAGTTCTTTCACTCTTTTCCTTATTTCTTTTTCGTTCATGCCGCAAACCCTGAGCGGCAGGGCGACGTTGTCAAAGGCGGAAAGATGTTCGATAAGGCGGAAATCCTGAAACACCACGCCGATTCTCCGTCTCAGCAGAGCCAGGCTGTCCCGGTCGGTAAAATTTACATTCTTGCCAAAAACATTAAGAGTGCCGCGGCTTGGTTTTTGAGCCAGATACATCATGCTGAGCAGAGAAGTCTTGCCGGCGCCGCTTTTCCCTGTCAGAAAGTGAAAAGAACCGCGCTTCAGGGCGATGGTAATATCGCTCAGAATTTCCGGCCCCTGATCATAGCGGATGCCGACATTTTTCATGTCAATGATGGCCTGTTCGTTTTTCAACGTATCCTGAAGCAAAGTAAACACTCCCTGCAAATTGATTTCTTCACATGAAATAGCACATATCCTGATTATACTCAAATAAAAATTTTTTTTCTTTGCTTAAATGTGAATTATGCATATAGTAAAACAGCAAAGGGGAAAAATATGTTGATAAGATGTCCAGAATGCCGGGTTTGTTACCGGATTGAAAAAGAAATTGTTCCGGAAAAGGGACGCAAGTTTCGTTGTGCCCGCTGCGGCCGGGTATGGCGTGTGCTGCCGGAAGATTTGCTTGAAGAAACGCCGGAACTGGAAAATGACATATACAAACCGGATGAAGCGGAAAATGAACAGAAAGGATTGGAAGAACAGGCTTTGTTCCATACCGGCGAAAACGAAACCTGGAGCGAAAGCCTTTCCGAAAAGTCTGAAATTCCGGAACCGGAAATAAAATCGGACGGCGTCGGCGAAAAAACGCCGGAAGATGCGCACGCTTCCGAAAACAAGCCTGCCGGAGCCGAAAATGAAACTGCCGCCGAAGAAGAAAAAGAAGACAACGAAGATAAAAGCGAAAATGAATTATCGGACGCCGATCGGATGAAAGAAATTTTTTCCCGTCTTGACAAACAGAACGAACAGCTGAAAAAAGAAATAAACAAAATTTCCCCGCTGAAAAAAACATGGTTCGATATAAAAAGGGCGCTGGGGCTGGATAATGTCTTTAATCGGATGTTCTTTTTGGTTATTATGGTTATAATTGCTTTGCTGGCGGTCTTTTCTTTCAGATACGACATTGTCCGCAGATTTCCCGGGGCTGAACGTTTTTATGCGGCGCTGGGCTTTGAATCCGTGGTTGCCGGAGAAGGGCTTGAGTTTCAAAACGTATCGCGCCACGAATATGAAGAAGATTATATCAGAAAGCTGCAAATCAAGGGTTTTCTGGTCAATACGTCAGACAAGCCGGTAAAAGTTCCCGAAATTCTGGTCAGGGTTTATAACGGTGAAGCTTTCCTTCTGCAGGAATTGACGGTTTTGCCTCCGGTCGATGAAATCCGTCCGGGAAACAGAGCCGCTTTTACGGCGGTCATTCCTCAGCCGTCGCCTTTGAGCCGCCATATTTTGCTGACGTTTACGAGGGATAAAAAACAAAAATGAAATATTCGATTCGTCAGTTGATTCCGATTCTGTCTGCCGCAAAAATCGCATCGCCGCGGCTGGAGGCCAGAATAATTTTGGCACATGTTTTGCAAAAAGATTCGGTCGATATCGGCAATGATGAATATGAACTTTCGGCAGAAGCCTGCGCCCGTCTCCAAACGCTGTTGAAGCAGAGAACGGCGCATGCGCCGCTGGATAAGCTGCTCGGCGTCAGGGAATTTTACAAATACCGTTTTAACGTAAACGAAAATGTTTTGTCGCCGCGGCCTGATACGGAAATTCTGGTGGAAGCGGCCATAAAATATGTTTTTAATCATAATTTTTCTTCTGTTCTTGATTTGGGAACCGGATCCGGGTGCATTTTGTTATCGATTCTGGCAGATTGTCCGTCTGTATTTGGGACAGGCGTAGATGCATCCCGGCCTGCATTGAATACGGCGCGTGAAAATGCGGCGGCTCTCGGCTTGTCCGGAC
The DNA here is from genome assembly GCA_949289935.1 of uncultured Pseudomonadota bacterium. Classification (GTDB taxonomy): domain Bacteria; phylum Pseudomonadota; class Alphaproteobacteria; order RF32; family CAG-239; genus HGM16780. Next base: position 7,011 of record CASEQD010000036.1, read on the forward strand.
GTTGCCGGCTGCTGTGCCTGGACTGGTTTTCTTCTGATTTTGCGGCCGGAGTCGGCGGCCCTTTTGATTTGATTGTTTCTAATCCGCCGTACATTCCTTCGGCAGAAATTTCCGCTTTGGATGAAGAAGTCAGAAATCACGATCCTCAAATGGCGCTGGATGGCGGAAAAGACGGTTTTGATCATTACCGGCGTTTGGCGGAAATTGTTCCGGTGCTGCTGAAAAATGAAGGAATGCTGCTTTTGGAAGGAGGAATGGGGCAGGCGGCGGAAATTTCAAAAATATTTGCAACCCGGGGTTTGCAGCCGGTTAGTATATTAAAGGATTTATCCGGCATCGAACGTTGCATAATTTTAAAAAAATAATTTGCAAATAAAATTTTTATATGTATTATACTTCCGTAAAGGCGCTTTGTTTTTCATTTTTGGTTTTGTGCCTTACGTAAAATTTTCCAAAACAAAAAATTTTTTTATGGTGTATTTTGTTTCTTCATGGGAAGAAATTTTGTCTGTATTGTGGTTATGAAATGAAAAAAGTAAACAACAAGTATCGTAATAATAATTATTCCAACCAGATTTATTCTCTTAATTATAAATTTGACAGCAGCAGCCCTGCCGGAAAGTTTAACGGAACGGCGCTTGATTTGATAAAAAGGTATAACGAGCTGGCCAAAGACTGTGTCAGCAACAATGATTATGTCAGCGCCGAAGTTTACCGCCAATATGCGGAACACTATCGCAAAATCGTAACCGATATCAACGAAAAGAAAATGCAGAGGGCTTCGCAGCGCGACGCTGAAATCAGGACAAACGAAGTTTCCGAAAATACCGCTTCTGAAAATGCCGTTGCTGCGCAGGTCGAAGATGCTGCAGCCGCCCGGGACGGAGCAAATGATGTTTCCCCGGCTGAAAATGAAGCGGCGCCGGCCAAAAAAGAATTTAAAGTCATAGAAATAAAAACGGCGGAACCTGTGGCAGCCGACGGGGACGCGGAAGAGGCTCCAAAAACCAAAAAACGGGTTTGCCGCCGCAAAAATGCAGCAGTGGAAGCCGCTGCGACGGTAATGTAAACCTTAACGCTCCGCCTCCGTTTTTGGCAGACGTTTTTCTTGCCGGTTTCAGTCCTTTGAAAAAGCAAAAAGAATAAAAAAATTTATTGTGCTTTTCTTAAATAAAGAGTATTATCATCCCGGTAAAAAAGAAAGAGGGTGTATCTGAATGGTAAAAAGCTCTGCGCTGACAGTTGTTAACGAAAAGAAAAATCTTCCGGCCGTCAGAGATGAAAACAGCCTGGTTGCTTATTTTGAAAAAATCAAAAAGTTTCCGGTGTTGACGGAGGAGGAAGAAAAAAAACTCGTAACGGATTTTCAGGAAAATAAAAATCTGGAAGCAGCCCAGCAGCTGGTAACGTCGCATTTGCGTCTTGCCGCCCGCATTGCCCTGGCTTACCGCCGTTACGGCTTGCCTTTGGCCGATCTCGTCTCCGAAGCCAATATTGGTTTGATGCAGGCGGTAAAAAAATTCAGTCTGGACAAAAAAGTGCGTCTGGCAACTTATGCCATGTGGTGGATTAAGGCGGCGATTAATGACTATATTCTGCGTTCCTGGTCTCTTGTCAAAATCGGCACGGTAGCGGCGCAAAAAAAGCTTTTTTACAATCTTAACCGCATCAAAGCCCGTCTTGGTTTGTTTGACAATAAAGAACTGGAACCGTCTGTTGTAAAAAAAATAGCCAAAGAACTGGTTGTTGATGAAAAAGATGTGGTCGAAATGAACCGCCGTCTCGGTGGAGACAAATCTCTGAATGTTGTGGCCGGTGATGACGGCGACAGTGAGAAGATAGATTTTGTCGTGGATACCCGGCAGAACATAGAAGGGGTTTTAGCCCTTCGCCAGGAAAAACAACAGCGTCGGGAAGCCTTGCAACGGGCTCTGAAAAAACTGAGCGAACGTGAGCAATATATTGTTGTCCATCGGATGTTGACGGATGAGCCTGAAACTTTGGACGATATCGGCGCAAAATTCGGCATCAGTCGCGAGCGTGTCCGGCAAATAGAAAAAAGAGCTTTCGAGCGTTTGTCCGCTTCCGTAAAACAGGAACTGAACGACAATAACAATTTGGCAGCTTAAAGAAAAAACAGTCGGATTTTTCCGACTGTTTTGCTTTTCAATAAATATTAAAATTTTTATCATATCATTATGTGACAGTAATGTTAAATGTGAAAAATTTTGTCAAAACAAGATTGTTTTTTTGTAAAATTATGCTAAAATAATAAAAAAAACAATCATCAGGGAAAAGAACAATGGCAGACGAAGCGGCAAGAACCATAATTTTGAATGATTTCGACAAGAACAATATGCCTCCCCGGCCGGAAGGAAATTTAAGTTCAGCCGAAGTGGAAAGAAACATTCGGCAAAAACGTGCCGGATTGCAGGCGCAATATGAGGCTTTATGTCAGGAAGTTAATAACCTGAATGATAAAATACAAAACGCTGCGCCGGAAAAAAAATCGGAACTGCTAAAAGAAATCAGCGAAATTTCCCGTAAAAAAATGGAAATCAATCGGGAAATGGTGCAAATAGACAACCAGCATAAAATGTATGAAAAAAATCCGTCGGAATATACCAATCTCTATAATGCCGGCGAAAATGTTGCCGGAGATGACGGCGTCAAAAAACAGATCAGTGATGAAAACGGCAGTCTCGGACTTGTTGTTGAAATGATGCGTCCCAGTCCTTTCGGTTTTACGATTCGCGACGGACGCCTGACTTTTGACAATACGGACATTTCTCCGGAACAATTGAAAGAAATGCTTGAAGTTCTTGACAAAATGGGAATTAAAGATATTCAAATTCCCGAAGAATTGGATAAAAGACTTAAAGACAATCTCGGACAAGCCATGGATGATCGGGAAAAAGCCGAAAATGCCGGTTATGACAAAAATCGGGCGCTGTCGCTGATGGAAGAAGGAGAGCCGCCGGCTGAAGAAAATCGGGAAACACAAAGCCGCGGTGAAGAAAATGCATCGGCGCCTTCTGAACAGCCTGTCATACCGGGCGTCAACCCGTCTTACAATCCGGCCGAACCGGCCAATCTTCCCGATCCGAAAGAAAAAGCAAAATATCCTTATGATTATAAAGAACTTAAACACAAAATCGGTTTTGATATTTTGCAGCGCAACATGGGCAAAGTTGAAGGCCTGAGTTCTTTTCATGTCCGTCAGGGCGGTTGGGATAAGTGGTATGTGTATGATACTCAGAACCCGAACAATTATGAAAACGACGGCAAACGGGACAAAGACGGCAATGTTTCGGTCAAAAATGCTTTTGTCATCTGGGCAAAAGAAAATAAAAACGGTTCAATTTCTTTGGGTTACAGCATGCCGAACGGCAAACCGATAAGCAACGCTTTGGCCGATAAACTGATAAGCCTGCACAAGGATCGCGGTGCAACGCATATCAAATTCAAAGACATGACGGATGATGATGCCGGAACTTTCCGTACCCGCTGCGCCCGTTTGGGAATTATTCCCGTCGGCATCGGCATAAACGAAAAACATGCGCAGGAAATGATAAGCGAGGCCTCAAAAAAACTTTCCGATACCGAGCTGCAAACTTACAAATGGCGTTTGGCGCAGCAAATGCGGGCAAATATCCGCGCCGCGGGAAAATCATTTGAAAGCGATCGTTCCGCCGGGTACATCAAAGAGCTGGAAGGAGATTTCAAGTTTAATCCTTTCAAAGGGGCTTATGATGACGTCTTCAAAGGCATTATTGAACGTGAAAAACGCAGCCGCAAAGCCGAAAATGCTATCGGCGCCGTCAACACGATGGATAAAATTTTTGAAGCTTACCGCGGCGGTATGGAAACCGACGATCCCGGCGCCATAACCATGGGCGAAGTTTTAAATCCGAAAAACAATCTCTTTACCGAAGAGGAAATCAACGCCATCAAAAGCAAATACGCCGAAAACGGCATGACTTTGCCGTTGGATAAACCCATGAATGAAATCACTAAAGAAGATTTCAGCGCCATGTTTGAGGCGGTTTTACCCATTCAGCAAAAACAGGCGGAACAAGAACTGAGAGAAGAAACCGGACGCTATACTTCGGCAAAAGAAAAAGATGACGCCGTCCGCGATGCCATTGACGATGCCAACCTCAAAATGGACAGGATTTCCGGAGAACTGGAACAAAAAGGCATGAAAAAAATGTATTTTGCACGCATTAACCGCAGCATGAAATTCGGCGGCCGGCTTGAGAACGATGAAAATACGCAGACTGGCCAACGGTCGCAGACAGCGCAGCCAAAAGCGCAAAACCGGCAACAAGCCGCTCAGGCATATAACCGCGCTCAGAACAGCCGTTAAAACAACATATCGGCTTTCTCCCTTTTTGTTCTGAACAGAACTCTTCTGTTTTCCCTTCCTGAGGCAGTCCCCTTATATTCCGCCTCTGAGCGGAACATTCTCATTTTCTCTCTCCCCTGATTAATCCTCCGCTTTTTCTCTTCCCCTGAGTAGGGCTGGAGGCAGAAAAACAATCCAGTGAATTGTTTTTCAACGACAGAGTCTGAATTGTTAGATTGTGAACAGGCGGCAGCCTGAGGAAACAATCGTTACAATTCAGTTGACCGAAGCAGCTTT
>CASEQD010000037.1 GCA_949289935.1 uncultured Pseudomonadota bacterium
ATCTGGAGTTAAACGGCACCTCTCCGATACTTATTCTTATCCTTTTTTATTTCTTTGGATACTCCTTTTTTAAACAATAACCCTACTCAGGGGGAGAGGTAAAAAGGTAAGTCTACTCAGGGGGAGAGAAACAGAGGAGCTTTCTGTTTCAGAAGATGAAGAAATAATAAAGAAAAACAAAATCCGGGTGGCATCGGTATGTTTTATTACCGATGCGGGGAATTGTTCCGGAGACAAGTTCAGCTGCAACGAAACGCCCGGCGGCGGTTCCGGTAATCCCGGACAAAATCCCGACTACGATACCCCGCAGGAACAATGTCTTGCCGCTGGTTACGGCGTCACCTCCTGTCCCACCGGGTCGCATGGGAAAAATCCCTGTCCGGCCGACAGTAGTTATTACAAAGAATGCGTCTGTGATGCCAACATGACCGAAACCTGCGAAAAAACCTATTACGGCGTCGGCCCTTCCTGCGACGGGAAATATGCCCGATGCGAACGCGACGATGACCGTGCCTGCAAAGAAGACGGTTACAATCAAACCGGCTCCTGTGGAACGTTGCAGACAGCTTCAGGAATTTGTCCTTACAACAGTTCTTATTACCGGGAATGCGTTTGTCAGTCCGGGCTGGTTTCCTGTACTTCGCCGCAGGTCGGGGGTGGTTCAAGCTGCGACGGAAAATATGCGTCCTGCCAATGTCCGTCAAGTTATAAAATCTGCGACTGCGGCGGCGCCGTCGGGGCGACATCCTGTACAGACAGCTCCGGAATTATCCGATTTTCCAACTGCAAAGACTGCTGCACTCCCGAACCGGATGAAACAAACTGTCTGTATGGTACTGTAACTGTTGCTGACGGTTGCGGCGGTACCAGAACTGCTTGCAAAGCTAAACCGCCCTGTGAACCTTTGCCTGACGATACTAATTGTAACTATGGTATTGTAACAGTTGCTGACGGCTGTGGTGGCGTCAGGGTTGTTTGTAAAGGACAGACTTTTCCGGATGATGACGGAGTAAAAGTGGAAGATGGTGATGTTTGTTATATTATAGGTAAGTTTGAAGGATATGGAAGAGGTTCTGACGCCATTAAGCATCCCCCTGAAGGCGGTTGGGAAATTTTGGATTTGGATACGTGGCTTTATATGATTAAAAATGTGGAAGCCATCAATGACCAGTTGCGTCAGATGGGAGAACCCAGTCTTCGTAATGACTGGTATTGGACCAGTACTGTGTGTTCAAGTAATGGGTATGTTTATGTTTTGAATCCTTATACAGGAGAGATATCGTGTACAACGTCTGTATATGAAGGCGGAATTTCAGATACTTATTCACGTTATTTCAAAGCATGTGACTAAATTAGTCTGATATGTTATTGAATTTTAATTTTGTAAAACAAAAAAAGAGCGGATTGCTTTCCGCTCTTTTTTATAAGGAAGTGTTTTGTCAGCTTTCCAATTTGATGATGTGGTCAATCATGATTGTGATGTTTGTGGTGAACAGCTTTATGGAAATGGCTAGGAGAATAATACCGAAAAATTTGCGGAGCATGTAAATTCCTCCGGCGCCGAGCAACTTTTCGAGATGTTTGGTTATTTTGAGCACCGTAAATATAACAATGACATTGGCAATGATTGCTCCCAAAATATTAATGCTGGCATATTGCGCCCGAATGGAGAGCATGGTTGTCAGCGATCCGGCACCGGCAATTAAAGGAAAAACCATGGGGAAAAAACTGCAGTCCTTGGGTGTGTCGTTGTTTTCTTTGAAAATTTCGATATCCAAAATCATTTCCAGAGCCATGATGAAAATAATCAGCGAGCCGGCAACGGCGAACGAGGAAATATCTACGCCGAAAAGGGACAGAAAGGCTTCCCCGATATAAAAGAATATAATGAACATGGTGAGTGAGAGAAGAGCCGTTTTTCCAGCCCGGATGATTTTTCCCCTGCGCCGCAAATTTAAAACGATGGGAATGGAGCCCGGCATATCAATGATGGCGAATAAAACAACAAAGGCACTGATGAATTCATGCAACAGGAATTGGTCAAACATGTTTTTTTCCTTATTTTAGAGAAGTTTTTTCCATTGTTCCGGTTTGAAACCGGCCAAAATGCATTTTTCCGAGATAAGAAGCGGCCTTTTTATGAGCATGCCGTCTGATGCCAGAAGGCGGATTTGTTCATCTTCTTCCATTTGCGGCAGTTTATCTTTCAGGCCGAGTTTTTTATATGATAAACCGCTGGTGTTGAAAAAGTTCTTCAAGGGCAGGCCGCTTTTTTTTATCCACAGACGCAGTTCCTCTTCTTTGGGTGTTTCGTTGACAATGTGTCTGTCTGTGTAAGCAATGCCGTTTTCTTCCAGCCATTTTTTTGCTTTTTGGCAGGTTGAACAAGGCGGATATTCAATAAAAAGGCAGTTTTTCATATTTGTTATCCTCATTTTCTTGCGTTTTGGAAATTTATGCCCTATATATTAGAAGTAATTGGTAAATTTTTGATTTAGCGGCAGAGGAAATTTTTTTGATGAATAATAGTATGAAAAATTTGATGTTTCAGATGTTTTGGGGAATTGCAGCTATCGGAATTGTGTGGCTGACGTTGTCGCTTTTTGCTTTTTTGCTGCCGTTTGTTTTGGTTTTGATGCTTTTTGCTTTTGGTTTGAAGATGTGGCGGATGCATCAGCTGAAGAAAATTTTTGAAGCGCAGAATGATGCTTTTTTTGAGACAGATGGAAAAAAAACTTCGTCCGGACGGAAAAAAGCAGGGGATATTATTGATGTTGAATATGAAATTATCCGGGATGATTATAAAACGAATAAATCTGAATGAAAGAACAAAACCGGATGCCAGATTTTTTGTTGCGGAGGTATTGTCGGTCTTGTGCTGCCGGGAGGAATGTTTGCAGGTTTTGTTTTGAGGGTATGTGAAAAAACAGCAGTGATTTGAAATTAATTATTGACAAGTTTGTCAATACATATTATTTAAGTATTCGAATTTAGCGGCGGGGTAGCTCAGTTGGTTAGAGCAGAGGAATCATAATCCTTGTGTCGAGGGTTCGAATCCCCCCCTCGCTACCATGTTGAACCCTAGGGAAACTTGGGGTTTTTTTTATATCTGAAAATGAAGAATAACAGAGAAAAAGGCTGAAGTGCGTAAAAAATGCGATTCGTTTTTTATCTAAATTGCATTACAAAAAATTATTATTTTGAGAAAACAGAATCGGGATATACTTTTTTCATCTAAAGCAGGAGTGTATTTGGTGGTTTAATGTTTGCGTTTTTTTCTTGACATATACATATACTTGGTATATGTATATATTATACCCCGTCAGGGTATTGTTTTGTTAAGGAGAAGAAAATGAGCAAGTGTAAAAATCCTGATTGTAAATGTGAAAACTGCCAGTGTGGTGATGATTGTCAGTGCGGCAAGGATTGTCATTGCGGGGAGAAATGTACCTGCGGCGGCGACTGCCATTGCAGTGAAGAGCATAAATGCCATTCCGCATGTTCCTGTGGCAATAAATAACAATGGAGGCCGGACAGGGCTTCTGTCCGGTTTTTTTTGTTTTGTAAAGACGGAGAATTTGATGGAACATATCCACCCGAATCATATGGAAAACATTCCGCGGCTGAATCGTATTTCAGGGCAGATTGAGGGAATCAAAAAGATGATTGAGGACGGGCGTTATTGTCCCGAAATTATCAGTCAGCTGAGAGCCGTGCGTGCAGCGGTCAAGGCTGTGGAATCGAATATTCTTCATAAGCATTTGCAGCATTGTGTGGCACAGTCTTTTGCATCGGAAGAAGATAGAGATAAAAAAATTGAAGAATTGAAAAATCTTTTTGATAAGTTTGATGAATAAAATAAAATCCTCAAAGTATTTATTATTTTGAGGATTTTACTATTTAATGCGTTTATTTATTGAAATCAAAAAGAATGAGTCCGGTTTCGGGATTGAAATTTTTTTGAATTTTTTCACCGGATGTTTCCAAAATTAATTCAACACTTTGGCTGACTTCTGCTTCCTGCAGGTGGCCGGCGTTGGCTTTGAAATCGTCGTCGGCAATGACGGCATGCAGGTGAATTTCCGTTTTTTCGCCAGAGGAGGAAATGTTGCCGCTTAAACCGGAAAGGCTGAGCTGTTCAGAAAAGTTTTTCAATCGGAATTCTTTTTTATCCGGCATATAAAATCCGAGGGTGGCTTTTCGGAGAGCGCCTATGCCGCTGACAAGGGCAAAGTTTATGTTCTTTTGGCGGCAGAAGTCTTTCAGGCTTTTGATCAGCGGTTGTCCGTCGTTAATTTTTATGATATATTTTGTGCCGATTTTTTTATATTCCAATTCAAGGGTTTTCATGACGGCTGCGTCTTTTTTTTGGATTTGTTCAATGACTGTTTGTGTACGGTCTTTGGCATTTGCGGCAGAAGTCCAGACGGCGAGGAGGCTTATGGCAAAAGTGAAAATATATTTGTTCATGTTTGTTCCTTTGAAATTTTGTTTGACTGATGATAGTGTAGCCTGTAATTTGTTCCATGCAAGAAGAAAAATTTTGATTGAAGAAAGCTCCCGGTTTTCGGGAAAAATTTCAGGGGATAATCCGGAATGCTTTGGGCGGAGGAAAATTATGGCAAAAAATCATGTGCAGAAGTTTGATTTGTTTGTTCCTTTCGGGTCGGTTTGTATTACGTCAAAAAATCTGCGGGAAAACAAATTGCAGATTTATTCCATGCCTTATGACTGGATCGGTCCGGTATCGCTTTCGCTGGCCGTCGATTTTCTGGAAAAAGGTTTTGACGGTTTGATGTCTAAAAATATGTTGGAATATTATGGGCAAAAGGAAGGTCATATGCATTTTAAAATGCCGAACGGCGTTACCTTTCAGCATGATTTTCGTTTAAAAGATTTAAGCGAATATGATAAAGTTGCAGCAAAATATAAACGTCGGATTAAGCGTTTGTATCAAAGTCTGAAAAAAGCAACATCGGTGTTGTTTGTTCATTTTGATGAAAATTATCCCGGAGACGGAGAGATTGAAAAGAGTTTTGAACGTTTGGCAAAGCGTTATTCCGGTAAAAAAATTAAGATTTTGTATGTCGTGTTGTCTCCGAAAGAGAAAAATTGGCAGGTTCTGGAAGATAACAGCCATTATGAGCTGGCGGTGGTTTCGCATACGTCAAAAGAAGACTGGGTCGGACGTATGGATTTAATCAGGGAAATTTTATCGGGTTACGGATTGACATGGAAAATCCGTCTGAAAAATATGCTGGCTTCTTTGAGGCACCGCATCGGTTAGTTCCGGTAAGAATATTTTTCTTGCCGCGGAGGCTTTTTTGTGTTATCTTTTGTGAGATTGTGAATTATTAATTTTTATTATATGGAAAAAGAAAATTTGGATGAACTGGTTCGTTCTTTGTATCTGGAAGGGCTGGAACCTAAGTTTAAATCTTTGGCCTACAGTCGTTTCAGAGAAGGTAAAAGCATTGAAGACGTGTATCGCGAGATTTCGGCTTTGCGTCACAGAGACAGAGGAACGATAGTTGCTGCAAGGAAGTTGGAAGAAGATGAGAAAGCTTTTTTGCGTAAGCTGGATGCTCCGCTTAGAAAGCAGGCTTATGCCGCTTTGATGTCCGGAAAAAAGTTTTCTGCCGTTAAACGGAGCATTTTTCAAGCTGCCAAAAAGCAGGAAGCATTGGCTTTTGAGAAAGAGGAAGTGAAGTTTACGCTGGGCATTATTCTCAAAATGCAAGGGCGGAAGCTTTCCGTGCCTTTTTCTTATTTTGAAGTGGCCATGAATCTGGATGTTTTGGGCACTGCCGGTGAACCAGACTACGAAGTGTTCGGACAGATGGCGCTGGTCATGCTGAATACGTATCAGGATCACGGTGGCGGGGACGATTATCAAAAACTGCGTTCTTTTATGTTTGATAAAATCAATGAATGTTTTGAACGAGGTTTTATTCCGCATCCGCTGATGTTTGATTTTATGATGTGCGGCGACTGGATCAGCGACAAGACGTTTATGATGCTGCATGTGCATGCTTCGGAGCTGATTGAACGAGGTATGGGCGGAAAGCTGGTGTTGCCTTTGGAGAAAATGTTGGAAAAGCGTCGGACGGTTGATAATCCGAAGCATCCGTTTTCTCAGAGGGAAGAGCATTATTTTATTTCGCTGATTAATCTTTTTCAGCATCCCAAGATTTGAAGAAAATAAAACCGGGAAAGGTGAACTTTCCCGGTTTTATTTTTTTGATTTTAGAAACGCATGCCGAATTCCCGTTCCATTTGATCAACTTTAGCTGAAACATAAATCCAGCTACAGTTTGGGTTGTTGGTCTGCTTTTTTATCTTGTCAAGATAATAGGTTCCCAAGTGTTTTCTTTCTTCAAAAGAGAGGTTTGTTCCGCTTTTCAGAAGATTGTAAAGCTTGATTTCTTTGTTGAAAGGAAAAAGCAAATCAGTTGTTCTTTTGAGATATTTTTTGAAATCTTTCAAAGACTTTCCGGTAAATTTTCCGATGAAATCCTGATATGTTTTTAAGTCTTCCAACAATTCACGATCATAGCTTTCGCCAGAAAACGAACCCCGGGCATGCAGATCGCTCATGATGATGTCGAATACGGCATCTTCATGGCTTTCGCCGTAAAGAAGTTCGGCATAGTTCGGCCAGCCCATGTTGTTGAACTCTCTGATTATGGAGCGTAATATGCTCCAGTCGGCTTCGGCAATACCGGGCATCAGATAGCGTTCCGGATGCGCTGATTTGGTTTTACCTTCAAAAGTGACGGTATCTTTTTTCAGCGGACCGAGAGCGGCGGCGATGTAACCCAGCATGATTTCGGAAGGATGTCCGTCTATTACTTTCAAATTGGTAATAATCGGGCAATGAGCCACAACCAAATTCATTTTGACATCTTTATACTGCGGGTCTTTTGCTTTCAGCATGAATTCGGCCAGAAGGCGTTTGTCATAACTGAAGTTGCCCGAGCATAAGATGAAGGTTACTTCCCGGTGCCCGGATTCTTTGGCAAACTGATAAAGTTCATCAAAGTTTCCGGCGGTGTCGATATCCCGGCAAACACGTTCATTGGCGCGGACATACTCGCACGGGGCGAGGTGTTCAAGGGCATTCAGATAAGCATTGTATTCACTGCCGATCATAATGCCTTGTTCGCGGTTGAAAACGGATTCAAACAAACCTTTGTTTCCGCCTTTTCCGATTGCCAACAGGGGCAAAAGTTTGTCGTGTTGTTTTGCATAGAAACGGATGATTTCGAATGCGCAAAGGTGCGCCGTCATCATGCCGCTGAAGCAAACCAGAACCGGATTGACCATGTCTTCAGGGAGTTTATACAAACCACATACCCGCGCCGTGGACAAAGTGCCTCGGGCATTGATGTAGTTGTAGATTTCCCGCGGCTGGCAGCCGCCAATCCTTTCGGCAGCATATAACTGACCTAAGTTGATTTCACAATCACAGTCTCTTGGTTCCAGACTTCCGACTCTGTCTGCAATGAATTTGCGTCCGTCAGCATTGCATTTGTAACCGTTTTCTTCCAATAATTCACGAACCATGTTTTCGATTTTTTCGTTTCTGATTTTCATAATTGTATGATTTTAAATTAATAATATGTTTTACATTGGTATAGTATCATAATTAATAATTTTTGTCAACGGTTTATTAAAATAATTATTTGAATATATAGATGAGAAAATTTAGAAAAATATTAATTATTTTTTTCTAAAATTTATTCATATGTGATTTTTAATGGAATATGAAATGAGTAAAATCTTTTTTATCGGCGGAATTTTGTTGTTGGCGGCATGTGCTGCCGGCCGGGCTGTTCCCGAAGGATATAAGCCGCGCTATTCCCAATTTGTCGGTTATAAAGAGACGCTGCTGACCAAAGCTGCCGGGCGGCCGGATGCCGTTTATTATGACAATTACGGGCGGCGTTATCTGGTTTATGATACGTTTTCTATGGAAAACAGCATTCGTGACGGTGTTTATGCGTGCCGTACAATGTTTTTGACCGGTTCAGGTTTTATTAAGGCAAGTTATTTTGATGAGAACAGATGTGTGCGGCGTTGAAATATTGTGCAACAATGCGGCCGGAAGAACCAATCTTCCGGTATTTTTTTTGTTTTGAGCTATGTTTTTTTATGGGCGGCGGTTGAAAATATTTCAAAGTGTTACAGCTTTTCCTGGTGTTAATTGTTTGAAAAACATAATTTTTGTCAGGTGTTAAATTTTTGTTAGCTTTTCGGAAACATTGAAAAATTTCATTTGAGTTGCTTTTTGCTTTTGTAAAAGGGTAGCATAAATCATGAGAAATTTTAAAGGAGCTGTTTGATGAAAAGCGGAAAAAATTTTGTTTTGGGAGATTATGTTATTATTAAAAAGCCTGAATTGCTGCAAGCCGGGGATAATGTGCGGATTTCTGATTTTTGTCGGATTTCTTCAGCCTGTGAAATAGGATCAGATTGCGAAATTGCTGCCGGAACCTATATTTCGGGCGGAGACGGGAAATTCAAGTTTAAAATGGGGGATTGTTCCAGTCTGGCTTCCGGCGTGCGGGTGTGGCTGTCGAGCAATGATTATGTCAATGAACTGGTAACTCATTCCATTCCTCTGGTTAAGGAAATTCAGGGTGATGTGGTTTTGGAAAAATATACCGGTGTGGGAACAAACTCGGTTATTATGCCGGGGAACCATATTCCGGAGGGAGTCAGCATCGGCGCTCTGAGTTTTGTTCCGAGCGGCTATAAGTTTGAGCCATGGACGGTTTACGCCGGACGTCCGATTCGTCCGATAAAAAAACGCAATAAGGAAAATGTGTTGAATACGTTGCGGAAACTGGGACGTCTGTAATTTAAAAAAGGAGGAAAAAATGTGTGGAATTGTCGGGTATGTCGGCAGCGGTGAGACTGTGAAAATTTTGTGCCGCGGGCTTAAAGGCTTGGAGTACCGTGGGTATGATTCGGCCGGAATTGCGTTGTCGGAAAGAAAAGGAATAAATGTTGTGAAAGCTGTGGGCAAGCTGGAAAATCTGGAGCAAAAATTGTCAGGGCAGGATTTTTCGACAGCAGGAGCCGGAATCGGACATATTCGCTGGGCAACGCACGGCGGCGCAACTCTGAAAAATGCACATCCGCATGTTTCTGAAGATGGCCGGACGGTTTTGGTACATAACGGGATTATCGAGAATTATAAAGAATTAAAGCAAAATCTGCAAAACAAAGGTTATCATTTCGTTTCGGAAACAGATACGGAAGTTGTTGTTCAGCAGATAGAGGAGGAGTTGAAGGAAGCAGCTTCGCCGACAGAGGCTGTTTTGAAAACCATGAACAAACTCAGAGGCGCTTTTGCACTGGCGGTTATGAATACTGATTTTCCCGGAAAAATTGTGGTTGCCAAACGGAATGCTCCGTTGATTATCGGACAGGGAAAAAACGGCAATATGGCTGCGAGCGATTTGCCTGCAATGGCCGGGGAAGTCGAGCGCGTGATTTATCTTGATGATGATGAGCTGGCTGAAATTTCGGAGGATGAAATCAAAATTGTGAACGCAGCAGGACAAGTCGTTTCAAAAACTTTTAAACCGTTTAATCTGGCTCCGGAAATGTTAAGCAAAAGAGGTTTTGCTCATTTTATGCTGAAAGAAATTAATGAGCAGCCGGGCATCGTGCGCAGAATGCTGCAAAAATATTTGTCGGAAAAAGGCGTGCAATTGTCGGGATTAAATTTGAGTTGGGAAGATATTCGCAATTTAACAAAAATTGAAGTGGCAGCCTGCGGAACATCGCTGCATGCGGCGACGGCCGGAAAATATCTTATTGAGGATTTGGCCGGGATAACGGTTGAAGTTGAGCCTGCCAGCGAATATATTTATCGAAAACATCCGGAGAGCCGTAATGTCTTGGTTATCGGCGTGTCGCAGTCCGGTGAAACGGCCGATACCATTACTGCCGTCCGGCAGGCAAAGGAACGGGGAGCTCATGTTTTGGCCGTAACGAATCGTGAAGATTCCAGTATTGTTCGTTATGCCGACAGTGTTATCGGACTTGAAGCCGGAATTGAGGTCAGTGTGGCGGCGACAAAATCTTATACGGCGCAGTTGGCGGTTTTTTATCTTTTAGCGCTTTATCTGGCTCAGGAACGCCAGGCCTTGGATGAAGACTGTCTGAGACAGACCGAGCAGGCTTTGCAGGCTGTTCCTTCGCAGATGGAAGAAATTCTGGCAAATGCGGCGGTTGTGCGGAGATGTGCCGAAAAATATCAAGATGCCCGCGATTTTATTTATGTGGCGCGCGGCGTGAATATTGCCACGGCAATGGAGGGAGCTTTGAAGCTTAAGGAAATCAGCTATATTAATGCCAGCGGTTATCCGGCCGGCGAGCTTAAACACGGGCCGATTGCTCTTTTGGATGAAAAAATGCCGGTTTTGTCGATTTTGATGCCGGGCAGTCAGAATTATGACAAGCTGTTGTCAAATTCGCAGGAGGCTAAAGCGCGTCAGGCGAGAATGATTGCGGTTACGTCATCGGCAGACAGGCAGTTGGAAAACTTGTTTGACGATATTATCCGAGTGCCGCAGGTTCCGGAGTTGTTATCTCCGCTGACGGCTAATATTCCGTTACAGCTGCTGGCTTATTATATGGCGGAAAAGCTTGGCCGCGATGTTGATAAGCCCCGTAATCTGGCTAAGTCGGTTACGGTTGAATAGTTTGGAATTTTTTTAAGATAAAGCCGGTTGCAGGCATTCGGTGTCGCGCCGGTTTTTTGTACTTGCATCAACAAAAAGTTTTGTTTCTGATGGTGAAAATGGGTTTTTTTTCAAAAAAAATGAAATTAGGTATTGTCAAAATAAAATTATGTGTTAAACATATTACGAATTTCGGATTGTAGTTCAGCCTGGTAGAACGCTTCGTTCGGGACGAAGAGGTCGCTGGTTCAAGTCCAGTCAATCCGACCAGTATAAGTTAAGTCGTCAGAAATGGCGGCTTTTTTTGTTTAGCAGATGGCACTATGGTAAAAATGATGCATCAAAAAAGGATTCGACATTTTTGAGAAAAAGAGCTATAAAAACGGGTATGATGAGAATGAGTGCGGGCACTTGTTCCCGTCATTTTTTTTTGAGTGAAAGAGTCATGGAGATATGGCTCTTTTTTTGTTTTAAATTTCAAAGAGTTATGGAGAATAAATGATGGATATGTATCCGAAATACAAATCACGGCTGGGTTATGCGACCGGGGATAATAAAATCGACAGTTACGGTGTGGATCACAGCGGTTTTACAACGCGGGACGAGCTGGAATATCAGAGAGCCCGAACGGAAAGAGAGCAGCAACTTATTTGGGAATATAACCGGCGGGGAATGGCGAATAATTATCCGCAGTACGGCACAAACTTTTGGGGAAATCCGGAAAACAATTACGGTTTTGGAAGTTCCAATATTCATGATAATATTGAGAATATGCAGAGGCAGCCTTTGGATGTACGGGAAAATTCATTTAACTCTTATTCCCAGTCGTATCACCTTGCTCAAGATAATTTACAAAACATAAAAAGAGAGGCGGAAAATAAGGTTAACTATTCGCTTTATGGAGACGGGTTTAGCAAAGAATTTATTGATGAA
>CASEQD010000038.1 GCA_949289935.1 uncultured Pseudomonadota bacterium
GCTTATCTGGCAGGCTGACCCTTATGAACCGGGGACGACGCTGTTTAACAAAACCGGCGCCAACACTTATACGGCGACTTTGCCCGAAGGCGTGTATGACTTGGTGATTGCGGGTTCCGGCGGGCGGACAAACCGGTGGGCGTTTAATTATGTGTGGTATTATGCCAAAGGCGGAAGCGGCGCGGCCTGGGAGGGACAGTTTTACAACCCGAAAGACCAGCAGATTAAAATCTATGCCGGCGGGCAGCAGGAAGCCAGTTATATGGAGCTCGGCGGGGTGCGGATGATTACCGTCAATCAGGGAAGCAACGGTTCGGGAACTTCGGCGGGAAGCGGCGGGACGGTTTCGGTAAATTCGGCGCTGCAGGTGACACAGACGCGGAAATCGGCCAAAGGAACCGACGGCATCAGCGGAACAGCGGATGGAAACTGGGTTGCGGCTTCGGTTTGTTCGCTCAACAGCTGGGGACAAGGCGCCAGCAACGGCGACAATGAAATTGCCGGCGGGGCAAGGCTGCAATATATCAGAATGGACAAATAACAGGGAGGCCATAACATGAAATATAAATTATTGATAATTCATCGGGGGGGGTAGCAACTTATAAGGGAGTAAAATCCCATGGCTTATAAGTTGTATTATAACAATCGGTTGATTAAGAAGATTTACAAAGGCTCTCAGGAAATTAAAAAGGTTTATAAAGGCAGCCAGTTGATTTGGCAGGCGGATCCGTATGAGCCCGGCAGTACGTTAATCAAGCATATCGGGGCTTATACCTGGGAACAGAGCCTGCCAGAAGGTGTTTATGACCTGGTGATTGCGGGCGGCGGCGGTAACGGCGGGCGGTATCCGTATTCGGGCGTGTGGGTGTTTTCCAACGGTGGCAGCGGGGCAGCCTGGGAAGGACGGTTTTACAACCCCAAACAGCAGACAATCAAGCTTTATGCGGCAGCCAATCAGGAAGCCGGCGGCGCCAGTTATATGGAGCTCGGCGGCGTGCGGATGATTACCTGCAATAACGGGCATGACAACAACGCTTTGTTTGGTCAGGGAGGCGCAGGGGGAACGATAGAAGTCAGCTCATCGCTGCAGGTGCGGGAGACGCGGGTTTCCGCCAACGGCAACAAAGGCGCCGATGCTTTTTATTCCAACCCGCAGCCGACAGCGGCCGTGTGCACGGTGGACAACTGGGGACGCGGCGGATGTTACGGACAGGATCCGATTGCCGGCGGCTTCCAGCTTAAGTATGTGACCATGGATTAAGGAGAAGTGAATGGAAGATTGGAATGAAATTTTAGCACAGGCTATTAAGCAGGAAGGAGGTTTGACAACGAAAGAAATTGCTGAACGAACAAGGCGTTCTCATATCATTGATTTAGGCGCTCTTGTGGAGTTGTTGGATAATTATAATTCTTATGCGCCTCTGGCTCTTAATGATAAATATAAGCATGCCATGCTTAATTGTCTTGCGGCGCAAAGCGGAACCGGCGGTGTTTTGGAAAGCAGTTTTTTATCTGGACTTAAAGAATTGTATGATGTAAAATCAGGAAGAAATACGCCGGAAGAAAGCAGACAGGATGATGCCGCCAATAATATCGGAAGATATTTGGGTTTTAAATATCCTCAGGGAGATTGTGATGAAATGGTTAGACGATATATCAATAAAAAGTGAAATGCGAAAGTATTTAACTTATAAATATTGTGCAGTGCTTTTTTTGCTTCTGGTATTTTTATTTTTTGTTTTGCCGGGAGCTATGGTTTTATATCGGGATTTTTAACAGGAATTATTTTGTTATTGGATTTGGGCAGCTTTTCAGCTGCTTTTTTTTGTAAGGAGAAGTGAATGGATTGGGGATTGATAACGGGATTAACGGCGATGTGCGGGGTGGTGGTTAATTTTATCCGCATCGGGCGCTGGCAGGGGAATATCGAGACGCGGGTGGAGGCTTTGGAGAAAGATTCGAGCCATCACGGGACGCGTTTGGAAGAAATTGCCGACCTGATTTATAAACAAAACGAGCTGTTGACTGAAGTTAAAGTCAGGTTGGATATTATGATTGAAGAAGGAGGAAGCCATGACGGCAAGAGGAATAAGAAATAACAATCCGGGCAATATCCGGAAAGGAGACAATTGGCAGGGTTTGGCGGCCGAACAGACGGATGAGGCTTTTTGTGTGTTCCGGTCGGCAGAATACGGGATCCGGGCGCTGGTGAAAGTTCTGCTTAATTATGAGAAAAAGTACGGACTGAACACGGTGCGGAAGCTTCTCAGCTGTCTGTATTTGTCTTTTTGTCAAAAATGAATTGACAAATTTTTAAAATTTTTTTATATTTGTTTGCAATGAATTTTGTGATTTACAAAGGTGAAAAAATATGGCTGAAAATCTTTATGAACAGGCTTTAGGACAAAATGATAAGACAAACGAAGAACAACAGAAAAACGGTAATGTTTATCTGATTCATCCTGTTCCGTTGGATGATGAAATTTTTCAAAAATTAATTAAAGAAGATATTGTGCTTAATTATCCGGAATTTTTGGAAGCATTAGCTGAAGAGGAAAAAATAAATCCGGAAACGGACAGGAAAAAACTTCTTGATTTGGCATATGAAGAGAGAGTTCGAGATATTGAAGAAAAATCCGTTCAAACGGCTTTGGACGAAAGAACCGGTGAGGCTTATGACATGCTGCAGCAGGTTTGTTTTTTTTCAGCGGAGGATTTGCAATATATTCAGACGGTTGAGGGAGAAGATGCCGATGCCACTATGTATGCCTATGTGAAAAAACGTTTGGAAAATGTTGAGGCCTTGCGTCCGGCTATCAATTTTATTGACGCGGTAAATGAGGCGGAAGTTTATCTTATCAGCGATCTTCCGAATTTTAACGGTTATAAAGCCAGTGTGTTGGTTGAAAAGATGGAACGGGCCGGTCGGGATTTGATTGATGATGAAGCCCAGGGAATGGTCGATTTTATTTCATCAAAGCTGTATCGTAAGGTTAATGCTCAAAATTTGCCTTATAAGCAAGATGATTCTCCGGATAAAATTGAGGAAGATTATTTGCAGCGGGTGTTGTCGAAAAGCAGTGATTATCGTCTGATTTCTTATTGTCAGACCCGTCTTCCTTCCAATGGAAATCCAAAGCCGGTTATCAGGGCTTATCAGCGGGCTTTGAAGAAAACCAAAGACAAAAAAGATTCGTATAAAATAAATATGGCTCTGGCGGAGCTTTATCTGGGGCGGAGCCAGGTTATCGGTTTTGCCACATCGACGAGCGATAATGTTCGTTTTATGGAGAAAGGTTTGCATTATTTGACCGGTGCTTATCGTTTTGCCGATAAAAACAGCCGACTGGATGTGTTGAAAAAAATGGCGGCGACTCATGCCCGGCTAAATCATCGGGAAGAGTGGAAGAATCTTAAAGAAGTTATTGCCATGAAGTTTTTGGATAAGGAAGACCGTTGTGAAGCGTTAATGGCTATCGGCGATAAAACCAAAGACGCCGTTTTTTATCATAAGGCGGTTGAGCAATGTCAGAAAGCCCGGATGCCCCGAGGCAGTAAGCTGATTGTTTTGGATAAGGCTTACGGCAAAATTGCGTCGCTTTTGCCGGAGGGGGAAGAGCGTGATGTTTATTTGCATAAACAGGCGGAAATCCGTGATGAGAAGAAAAAATTTTTGTTTAAACGGATTTTGGGTAAGAACGACCGTTCGTTGTAGTTGATGTTGTTTTTTGGACAGGTTGTGATTTTTTTGCAAGGGGACATATTCTATCTGTAGCAGATTTGTTTTAATTAAATTTTAAATTTATAATAATATTGTATCAGAAAATAGGGACAATAGAAGAAAAGATGTTTACAAAAACGTATGATATTATTTACAGCATCGGCTATGACTGTACATGTGCCCGTTATTTGGCTAAGTATAGTTTGAGAAGTTTTGCCGGGCCTTTTGACTGGATAACTTTATGCGATTATCCGACCAGAATGTCGTATATTTTAAATGGGTTTGAAAATTTTTTAAACAAAGATGATTTGGAATTTCTTCCTCGTCCACCGGAAAAAGACTATCTGAATCCATATACGATAGATTTTTATAATAAACGTGATAATTTTCATTTCTTTCATGATTTTCCTAAAGGGAAAAGTCTGGACGAGTCTTTTCCTTTTATTAAGGAGAAATATAACCGTCGTATTAAGAGATTTGATGAAATGCTTCGTAATAAGAAAAATGTGTTGCTTATGTGTGTGTCTAATACCGAAATTGTAGATAATGATGTTATTCGAAAGTATAGCGAAGCTATTATGCAAAAATATAACAAAAAGATAGATTTTTTGTTTGTTGAGAATGATGTGTCGAAAGCTCCGGGAGAAATTGAAACAATTGAGATATCTCCCCATATTATGAAATGCAAAGTGCGTACAGTTGATCCTGAGTTTAAGGGAAAAATTCCGCTTACATCTAAGGCCTGTGAGGTTATTTTTACCGGATTGAAAAGTGTCGGACAGAAAAAGCGCCGTTATCGGAAATATTGGCGTAATTTATTGGTAAAAGTACTTTCCTTGTTTATATTTTATCGTCCGTGGAGGAAAGCTTTTAAATTAAAATACAGAAAAATATAAAAAAATTTAATACTGTTGACAAACAAGAGACGCTCTTGTAGAAAATTTTAAAATATAATAACATGCCGTTGTGAAAATAAAAAAGGAAACGGCAATGTCTTATTTTTTCAAAAAACTTTTCCATCAGTTGCGCATCCGGAATAAAGGCAAAAACAATGTTATTTGTCTTCCGAAAAAATTTGACAATAAAAATGCACTTATCAGCATTAAAGGCAATAACAACCGAATTGAGATAGACGAAGGTTTTACCTGTCATGACAAACTGAGCCTGCGAGTCGAAGGCAACAACAACCTTATTAAAATAGGTAAAAATTTTTATTGCCATACAAAATGCGACTTAACTTTTTATGCCCAAAACAGCCAGCTATTAATACATGACGATGTTCATGTTTATATCAGCATGGAAATCCAGAGTTTTGGCGGAAGAAATAATCTTTTGGTGGAAATCGGCAAAAAATCAACTTTTATGAGCACGCACATTACCTGTTTTGAAGACGATAGTTCGGTTATTATCGGCGAAGGCTGCATGTTTTCCTATAATACGGTTTTATATAATACGGACGGCCACCCCATTTATAACATTGACGGAGATGAACCTCTTAACCGGGCAAAAACGCTCCGGCTGGGAAAACATGTCTGGGTTGCCCACAGCGCCGTTGTATTGAAAAACGTCGAACTGGCCGACAATATTATCATTGGGCGCAATGCCGTCGTTACCAAAAGCTGCAATCGGAAAAACTGCATTTTGGGAGGCCTGCCGGCTAAAATAATAAAAGAAAACGTTCGTTGGGAAGGTGCTTTTCCCCGTCCCGGTGATCGTTCTGAGTTTAAAGGTTCAGAGGCTCCGGTGAATGATGCAAGACAACAAGTTAAGCCGATGTGAGTGCTGACTTTTTATTGAGCAGGTATGTTGTTTTTTTTACAAAATATTCTTGTATTTCATGAAGTTGATAATGGACGGGTCGTTGGCAACACAGCCGGCATTTTTTAAGGCCGGGAGTTTGTCAAAAGAAAATTTTTCGTTGTAAGCGTCAATCAGGCGGTTTTGGGCATAGTATTTTTCATACCAGGCTTTCCATTCTGAACCAATGCCTTTTTTGGGGTGGTCTTTTACGCTGGCATAGCCTTTGACGACTTTATTTTCAAAGTGTTTGTAATTGCGGATGTAATAGTGATACAGACGGATGTTTACGGGCGAGACGGCATCCGGATGCTTTATACGGACGCCGTGGTTGCCGTCCAGAATGCGGATGTAACCTTTGGTGCGGTGAATGACTTTGGGGTATTTTTTTTCGGACCAAATGTAAAATTTGTTGTTTATGCCAAGGTTTTCGGCTTCATAAGGCTGCAGTTCGCGGTTGATAAAGAAAGATGTTTGAAAGTAGTCAGTCTTAGAATCTTCCGGCGGAATAAAATTGTGAAAGTAAAGGTTTAAAATGTTGGCTTTGCCGCATTTGGCGATGTCTTTTTTCAGGTTTCCGGACTCGGCATACCAAAATTCATCGGCGTCAGAGTTTATTATCCAGTCTGCATGATATTTCTGTTTTGCCAGCCGGATCATACGGTCGACCCATACACCGTGCATATGAGTGGGGTTGGGCTCGTCGATGATTTCGAGGATTGTTCCGTCGTTTTTGTATTTTTCGAGGATTTCACGGGTTCCGTCGGAAGAATTGTTGTCGGTTACGATGCAGCCGTCTATTCCCATGGCCTTATGAAAACGAATGTGTTTTTCGATGATGTCGATTTCGTCTTTGCAGACAAGCGTCATAATCAGTTTTTGTTTTTTCCAGGCATTTTGTTGTCTGGTGCGGTGTTTTTCAAGTTGTTCTTCCTTGAATTTGCGGCGCTGTTGTTTGGTTGGCAGAAAACCGCATAACATATTTATCATAAATTCGTTCATCTTGAGCCTCGTTTGCCTTGTTTTTTTGTATATTTTATTTTATCCGCTTATTTTTGCAAGCGGATTTTTCTTTGTTTACAATTTGTCAATAGAAGTTGAAACGCCGATGCTATTTATTATGATAGAAAGCAGGAAAAATTGCTGTTTCAGGGAGGATGTCGTGCCTAAGGTCAGTGTGCTGATGCCGGTATATAATACCCAGGAAGCTTTTTTGAGGGAAACGATTGATTCCGTTTTGTCTCAGAGTTTCAGGGATTTTGAGTTTTTGATTATTAACGACGCATCCGTGACTAATGTACGGGATGTGATTTTATCTTATGATGATCCGAGAATCGTTTATGTTGAAAATGAAAAAAATCTGGGAATATCTGCAACATCAAATAAAGGGATTGGCATGTCGCGGGGAGAATATATTGCCCGGCAGGATCATGATGATATTTCAGAGCCGAATCGACTGCTGGAGCAGGTCAGGTATCTGGACAGCCATCCGGAGACAGGGGTTTGCGGTTGTTTTTTTAAGGTGTTTCCGGAGATTCAAAAAGTCAAGCTTCCGACGGATGATGCATCCATAAAGATCAGAACTGTTACGGAAGGCGCTGCCGTTTGTCATCCGGCGGCAATGATTCGCAAGAATCTGTTGACTGAAAACGGTATAAAATATCAGGATGCTTATCGTTATGCCGAAGATTATCAGCTTTGGGTCGACTTGCTGGATAAAACCTGTTTTCACAATATTCCGCGGTATTTGTTTCGTTATCGCTGGTTTGGCGGAAATGCTTCGGTGACGGCGGCTTCCGAGCAAGCCGAAAATGCCCTGAAAGTCCGGCTTAATGCGCTCAGAAAAGTTGTTCCGGCCTGCGGGGATGATGATTTGCTTTTGTTTGCCAAAATGTATCAAGACAAAAAATACCGTTTGGATGATGCAGATTTTAATCGTTTGTTTCCTCTTTTGAGCGGGGCTTATCATAAGTCAGGGAAAAGCTGGGAGAAAAAGGCCATCCGCCGGATATATCGCCGGGTTTTGAAACAAACGGATACGGGCATCTGGTGGCATCGCTGGAAGTGGAAGCACCTTTTGTGATTTTTTAGGAAGCGTTTTTATTGAAATCTATTCCGCGGCTGATTATGCCGATCATAATGCCCAGAAGAAGGTAGCTGCACAGACATTCCAATCCGATGAAAGCTCTGGCAACCGTTGACAGGGGGTAAATATCGCCGTAGCCAACCGTTGTCATTGTAATCAGCGTAAAATATATAGAATCGAGGATGCCGCCGATGCCTTCCGAAAAATTAAAAGCCCTTTCTATATTGAGGTTTTGGTGAACCGTGTTCAGCGAGAGGTTGATGACGCTGAAAGAAATGAGTAAATTGATGAAAAATGTGGCAAAATCGGAAAGGTCTCCGGTTGTGGCGTGTTTTTCGGGAAGAAGAAGTGCGGACAGCCGGGCTATGAAATTTTTTATGTTATCGTAAGCCGCATATAAAATCAGGCCGCTGATGGCATAGGTGGCTAATTTGTTCGAGGTGATGTATATGCAAAGCATGCCGCCGATCAGTCCGGTGAAGAACAGTGCGGTTTTATTTTCTTTCTTAAAACTGTTGTCTGTAAAGCGTTTTTTTGCAAAATAATGGTTTAACAACAAATAAATTGCAGCAGTTAAAATGGCGTTAACGGCTGGAATACCGATGAGCAAATGTGTTTTTTCGGGAATATCAGGCAGTTTATAGAGAATGATTTTATGATGCAGGGAAAGCAAAATCAACCCGACAAAAATGCATATATTTATGTTTTTGATGAATGTGTGGAAAAAATTCTGCCGGTATCTGTTTGGAAGAAAAACTTCGGCAATGTTGTTTTTTATTTTTTCAAGCATGGTTTATTCCGTTTTTTCGGTTTTTTTGTAAAGGTTTAATTTTTTGGCGACAAAAGATAAAGTCTGTCCCTGTATGAGGACGGAGATTATGACAATAACGAAAATGGCATTGAACAAAAACTGGGAATTGGGGAAGTTTGAAATTAACGGATAGGTTGCCAGAATGATGGGAACGGCGCCTTTGAGCCCGGCCCAGCTGATGAATATTTTTTCTTTTGTCGTATATGTGCTTTTATGCAGGCAGATGAATACAGCCAGAGGGCGGGCAATGAACATCAGAAAGACTGCACAGCCGAAGCTTATGCCAAAGACATTGCCAAGTTCGCTGGGGTTGACCAGCAGACCCAAAATCAGGAACATGCCGATTTGCATCATCCAGCTGAGGGAATCGTGAAAACGGATCAGATGCCGGCGATGCCGGAAGCCTGCGTTTCCGAGGATGATGCCGCAGAGATAAACTGCAAGAAAGCCGTTTCCCCAGGCTACCTGCGTGAGGCTGTAGGTTACCATGGCCAAACCAACTCCGAATACGGGGTAGAGGCCGATATAATCCAATTTGAATTTGGAGAGAATGTAGGCGGCCGTTTTACCTGCCAGAATGCCGAAAAAGGTTCCGAGAATCATTTGGAATATAAAATTAAAAAACAATTCGCCGCCGCTAAATCCGGAGTCGGAAAGGAGCTGGGTTACGCCGATAGACAATACGATTGCCATGGGGTCGTTGCTGCCGGATTCAAATTCAAGCAGGGGTTTGAGCGTGGTTTGGAGTTCCTGTTTCTGGCTGCGGAGGGCGCTGAAAACGGCAGGGGCATCGGTTGATGAGACGATAACGCTTAACAACAGAGCTATTTCGTGTGGAAGTCTTAAAATGTAGTGGGTGCACAAATAAAGAAACAGGGCGGTCAGGATAACGCCTGCGGTGGCCAAAACAGAACCTCTGACGATAATTTTCCGGGCATCGCTCCAGCGGGTTTCCATGCCCCCCGTAAAAATAATGAAAATCAAAGCCGTTGTACCTATGTGGTTTGCCAGTTTTGCATCATAAAACTGGATTTGTCCAACTCCGTCCGAACCGGAAAGCATGCCGAGCCCGAGAAAAATCAAAAGGGCGGGAATCCCATAGCGGTCGGTTAATCTGTTGGCAAAAACACAGAAAAGCAATAAAATGCCGGAAACGCCTAAAAGCAGGGTTAAGTTCATCGGTGATTGTTCTCCTTTTTTTTCAATCTATTCGTTTCCTGGATTAAAAGCAAGAACTTTGAAATCTTTTTTTTATTTTCACGAAAAATTTAATTTTATTCCGCTATATTTAACAAAACATGTTATTGGAGGAAAAAATGAAGAAACTTATTCCGGAAAAATTGAAAAAAGGGGATGAAATACGTATTGTCGCTCCATCGAGAGGCGTCAAAATTATCGGGAAGGAAGTTCGGGCTCTGGCCGAAGAGCGTTTAGCTTCAATCGGCTTAAAAGTGACTTATGCCCGTCATGCGACGGATGACAATTGGGATATGCTCGGTACGTCTTCGGTTGCGGATCGTGTCGATGATATTATGGAAGCTTTTGCCGATCCGAAAGTTAAAGCTGTTTTTACGATTATCGGCGGATTTAATTCCAATCAGCTGCTGCCGTATCTGAATTATGAGAAAATAGCTCAAAATCCGAAAATTTTTTGCGGGTTTTCCGATATTACGGCGCTTCTGAATGCCATTTATGCCAAGACGGGGATGATTACTTTTATGGGACCTCATTTAAGCTCTCTGGGAATGCTTAAGGGGTGTGAGTATACTTTTGAAAATATGCGCAAAATGCTTGTGGACGACGGTGAAAACAATGTAGAACCGTCGGCAGAGTGGAGCGATGATTTGTGGTTTTTGGATCAGGAAAAACGTTTGTTTATTGAAAATGAGGGTTATTGGATGTTGAGCGGCGGAAGCGCCCGGGGCACATTGGTCGGCGGAAATCTCGGCACGTTTAATCTTTTGCTCGGGACGGGGTTTCGTCCGGCGTTTGTTTCGGACAGCATTCTTATGGTTGAAGATACGGAGTCGTCTGATATTGCCGATTTTATGCGAAATCTGACGGCGTTGACCCAACAACCGGATTTTAAAAATGTTAAAGGACTGATGGTCGGCCGTTTTCAAAAGGGCTCAAAAGTTACCCGGGAACAGCTTGAATATGTGATTTCGGTTTTGGGACTGGAAAAAATTCCTGTGATTGCCAATGTCGATTTCGGACACAGTACGCCGCTTTTGACTCTGCCTGTCGGTGGAACCGTCGAACTTAAAAACGGCAGGATTTTTGTTAAAGCGGCTTAGGTTCGGTTTTATCTTTGTCTGAGGAATCTCTTGGAAAATCAGGGGATTCCTTTTGTTGCAACAAAAAAAGACGTGTTGCAACAAACTACTTAGCAACATTTTGAAGTTTTTATGTTATAAAAATGAATATAATGGATGTTTGTGTTTGATTCATCCCCTTCTAATCTCTTGCAGCTTGTTCGGTTCGTGTTACTCCCTCCAAAAGGAAAGCCTCATTTAGTTGGTTGGTTTTGAATCATCCCCTCCCTAACCTCTTGCAGCGAAGTTGCTTCGGTCAACTGAATTGTAACGATTGTTTCCTTAGGCTGCTGCCTGTTCACAATCTAACAATTCAGACTCTGTCGTTGAAAAACAATTCAGATGATTGGTTTTGACTCATACCCTCCCTAACTTCTTGCAGCAAAGCTGCTTCGGTCAACTGAATTGTAACGATTGTTTCCTCAGGCTGTCGCCTGTTCACAATCTAACAATTCAGACTCTGTCGGCGGAGGGAAAAACGGGGGTTACTCAGGGGAGGAGAAAAGGGTGAGGGTTACTCAGGGGAGAAGGAGGAGGCCTACTTCAGGAAAGGAGAAGACAGGAGTGACTTGTCTTGGAGAGAAAAGAAGGGGATTTTTTTATGGGAGAAAGAAATGGGAATTAAGTTCAGGCCGGTAACGGACAGAGTGGCGATACGCCTTGAGCCGAGGGAAGAAACAACTAAAGGCGGGATTATTGTGGCGGAGACGATAGAACGGCCGCGCACCATCGGTATTGTTGAAGGTATCGGTCCCGAGGTGAAGGCCGATATCAAAATCGGCGACAAGGTTTTGTTTCATTGTTTTGACGAGCTGCCGACTTATGATCCGGACGTGGTGATGGTGCGGGATAACAGTCTGCTCGGCGTGTTTGTGAAACAATGATGCCGGTAAAAATAACAAAGAAAGGGGAAAATATGAAATCTGATGCTGAAAATAAAAAGCTTTCGCCGCAACAATGGGCGGAACGTATTACCGCAGCCGAAAGACTGTATGATGACTATCAACGGCTGGTTAAAGAAACCCGGGAAAGTTACAAGGCTCATCAAAGAACAGACGTCGGCGGGCTGAAAACAAAAAATGCTTTTAATATTTTCTGGTCGAGCGTGGAGACTCAGAAGCCGTTTTTATATTTTAAACAACCGCGGCCGTATATTGAACGGGTGAATAAAAATTCTTCTCCGGCAGAAGCATTGGCCTGTCGTATTTTGGAAAATGCCCTGCGTTGGAATTTGGAACAATTTGATTTTGATGCGGCGGTAAAATATGCCCGCAACGATTATCTGATTTCGGGTTGCGGGATTCTCTGGGAACAATATAAACCCGAATTTGAAACAATTATGATGCCGGACGGTCAGGCCGCTGAAATTAAAATCGGGGAGAAAGTTGTTTCGGAATATGTAGATCCCGGTTGCTTTTTGACAGATGCCGCCGGTGCAGGTGTTTGGGAAAATCTGGACTGGATTGCCAGAATTCATCTGATGAACCGTCAACAGATTATATCTGCTTTTGGTGAAAATGCCCGCCATTTTATTCCGGAAGGAGAAGATTTTCAACGACAGTTTGCCGTTTATGAAATATGGGACAAAGAAAACCGACGGGTTTTATGGATGTGTCAGGATAATATGAGCGGTTTTTTGAAAGAGACAGAAGATCCTCTCGGCGTTCATGGCTTTTTTCCCTGTCCGAAACCGGTTTTTGCAACGCAAACCAATGACAGCGTTATTCCCGTTCCGGATTATGTTATGATTAAGTCTGATCTGGATGAGCTCGGAGGGGTGATTGAACGTATGCGCCTGACAATGAGAGCGCTTAAGGTTACCGGTGCTTATGACAGTTCTTTTTCCAATTTGGCAAATATTCTTAACAAAGATGTATCGCTTTTGGCCGTGGCTGATTTTGATAAGCTCAAAGATGCCGGCGGTCTTCGCGGCGTGGTCGATTTTATGCCGATTGATCAATATATTACGGCGCTTCAGGTTTTAGCTCAGCGACGTGATGCCATTGTAAAGAATATTTTTGAAATTACCGGTGTTTCCGATATTATGCGTGGAACCTCGACTCCTTCGGAAACGGCAACCGCCGTAACGCGCAAGACAAATTTCGGAACGCTGCGCAACCAGGACCGGCAAAATGATATGCAGCGTTTTATCCGTGATTTGTACCGGCTGAAGGCGGAAATTATCTGTGAGCAGTTTTCGGAAGAAAATTTGTTGTCTTTTGCTTCGCAGGAAGATTTGGCAGATAAGACGCTGGCCAGACAAGCCGTTATGATTTTGAAAACGGATAAGATGCGGGGAATGTCTCTGAGTGTGGAAACTGAATGTGTTTTTGATTTTCAGGAAGAAAATTCAAGAGTTGTTTCAACGGTGCAAACAGTGTCAAAAATGATTGCGGATGCTTTTCAGCTGGTGTCGGCACAGCCGCTGCTTTTGCCTCTCTATCGGCAGATGATTGGAGCCGTTGTTGCCGGGCTGCCTCATTCCCGGCCGTTTGAAGGTGTTTTGGAGAAGGTTTTTAATTCTATTGAGCGGGATTTGAATTGTGCGCAGATGCAAAAGCAATCAAAAGGCGGACAGCCGACCGTACTTTCTCAGAATAAACCGCAGCTGCCGACAACGGCCGAAAAAATCCAGATTGAAAAAATGCGCAATGATTATGAAATCGAAAAGGAAAAAAATGCGCTGAAAGCCAGAGAGTTGTTAATTAAAGAAAAGAGCGAACTGACAAAAGCCTTTTTATCCGAGCAGGAACTTAAACTTAAAGCGGAGAATCTGTCTGCCGGGAAAAAGGAATAATTCCGGTTGACGGGGAGTTTGTTCTTTATTGGTAATGTTGCAGCAAAAATGTTGATGCTGCAACATTTTTTTATGAAACATTTTTGAAAAAATGTGTTATATAGAAAATTATAATGAAGCTTTGTTTCTGTAGAAACAGGCTTTTTTTATTTTAAGGAGGATGCAATCGTACAGTGACTTATATTTCAAAAGAATTTACAGAAGATATTGTTCTTCCGGACGGAAGCGCGGCGTCTTCGATTTATGAAATTGAACGTTTTTTGAAAATGAACAACTTGGCGGCGGCTTCGGAATATTCCGATGATTTTCGCCGGGAAGTTCGTTTCAGACAGGAATGCAATCAAAGAAAAATGTTATTTGAAACATTCATTGATAATTATAAACGTGTGATTTGGCAATGAAATCTCTTTTTTTTGCCATTGCATATCTC
Source organism: uncultured Pseudomonadota bacterium (assembly GCA_949289935.1). Lineage (GTDB taxonomy): Bacteria > Pseudomonadota > Alphaproteobacteria > RF32 > CAG-239 > HGM16780. The sequence continues at coordinate 13,958 of CASEQD010000038.1, forward strand.
CGCTTTCAGCGGGGATTTTTTTTTAATCTTTTATTGAAGGGAGGAAAAATGGTCAGTGAAACAAGAAGACTTTTAGAGCAGCAGATATCCAAGTCTTGTTTAAGCATAAAGGATGAAAATGCGGGAAAAAACGAGGAAGAAGATAAAGAGAGAGCTGTAAGAGAAGATACTTCGGAATCTTTTTCGGAAGTAAAAGACGATTATGCCGATATGCCGGAATCTTATGGTAAGGATTTTGAGAAATTTTATAAAACTCTTTCTCCGGAGGTGCGGAAATACCTTCATAATCATGAACGTTTGCGCGGCGAGAGTCTGGAACAACTCAGAAACAAGCTGCAAAGTTTTCAGTGGGTGGAGGATGTTTTTAATTTACGGTTGGAAAGAATGTTGCGCCGCGGGATTAAGTCTTGCCGCGAATGGATTGAAATGATGGCTAAAGTTGATGATTCTCTGGAGCAAAATCCATTGCAGACGCTGAGTTTGATGGCTGAAGTTTATGGAATGTTTCCGGTTCGGGACAGAGAGAATTCTTTTTCTTTTGTTCCTCTTTATTTTCATCTTCAAAAACAGCTGCACCGTTTGGAAAATGATTTTTCCGTTTTTAGAAATGCGCTGGCCGGCCGGACGGCTAAAAATCAGGCTGAAGAACTGAAAGCTTTCAGAGAAGCCAGAACAGAAGCCGGAGATTTGAAACATCCGCATTTCGACCAGGTTTGTCATGTTATGCAGGAACTTATCCGCAACCGTTTTGCCGTCAGTCTTGAAGATGCATATGAGAAGGCGCTCTGGCTGGACGGAAATATTCGCCGGGAGCTTATCCGCTCCCGTTCCGAAGAAATGCTTAAGGCCAGAACAGCCGAAGCACAAAAAGCAAAACAGGCTGCTTTTTCAGCCGGGGGAAAAACAGCCGGTTTTGTTGAAGAGCCTCTGACGACGCGTCAGATGCTTGAAAAACAAATTTATGGTTTTTAACTTTATTTTGTCAGGAAAGGAATTTGTGAATGTCAAATGCAAATTATGATGATGTTTTTACAACGACTTTGGAAAGCCGTATCAGAAGTCTGGCCGACAATGTCAGTAAAAACAATGCATTGCTTAACCGTTTGCAGAAAAAAGGAAAAGTCCGCCGGGTTACGGGAGGCTCGAAAATTTTGGAAGAGCTTGAATATGGCGAAGGCGATTTGGTTTGGTACAGCGGTTATGACAGCATTACCTATACGCCGAAACAACTGTTTACGGCAGCTGAGTTCGATTTGAAGCTTTGTGCCGTTCCCGTTGCCGTTTCTGGTGAGGACATGCTTAAAAACGCCGGGGCTGAACGCGTTATTGATTTGTTTGAAAAACGGATTGAAAATGCGGTTAAAACCATGAAGAACCAGATGTCGAAAGCTGTTTACGGCGACGGTACCGGCTCTTCAGGTAAAGAGATCGGCGGCCTGGCTTTTTTGGTGGCGGACGCTCCTTCCACCGGAACTGTCGGCGGCATCAACAGGGCAACCAGCGGCAATGAATTTTGGCGTAATAAGTCAACGACAGCTTCGGCGGCTTTGACTTCGGAGACAATACGTCCGGCTATGGATGCGATGTATTTGTCTTTGAGCAGGGGAACGGATAAGCCGGATATTATCGTTGCCGGAGACAACATGTATTCTTTGTATGAACAATCATTGGTTAACCTGCAGCGTTTTTCCGATCCGAAAATTGCCGATGCCGGATTTGCCGTTTTGCGTTACAAAGGGGCAGATGTTGTTTTGGACGGAGGTCAGGGTGGTTATTGCCCATCGGATAAAATGTATTTTCTTAATACGGATTACATTTATCTTCGTCCGCATAAAAACCGTGATATGAAAGTTATCGGCGGTGAACGGATGGCTGTTAATCAGGATGCTATTTATAAAATTATCGGTTGGGCCGGAAATATGACAATGTCCAATGCTTCTCTTCAGGGAGTGCTTTCGGACAAAGCTTCGGTTTAACAGAAAAAAAACGGCGGAGCCGGAGAGGCTCCGCTTTCTTTTTATAAAAAAGGAACCAAGACAATGGATGCAGATTTTGATATGTTTCAGGGAATGATAGATGCTTCCCGCAATGACCGGAATAAAAATATGCAGGCCAGGTTTTATGACCGGGTGCTTAAAACCGGGGAAACGGATGCAAACGGCCTGCCGGTATTTGAAAACGTATGTTTTGTGGAAATCAGGGTGAAAGACAGTTATGATGTTTATGATCAGCCGGCAACGGCAGAAAAGAAAAAACGTTTTGCCCCGGAATATAACCGTTATCTTCAGGAAAAAAAACAAGTTGAAAACGGGGCGCCGCTGGAACAGTTTGCTTTTTTGACCGCAGCGGAAATTGAAAGCCTGAAATACCGCGGGATTTTTACGGTGGAAGCTTTGGCTGCCCTGGATGAGGAAAAGGCGCGGGGACTGAATGTGGAAAAAGAACAGGCTCTGGCCCGGAGATTTTTGGAAAAAGCGCGCGGCAATGCCTCATTGAGCTTGTGGCAAAAAAAGGAAGATGAGTTTAAGCGGCAGATCTCAAGGAAAGACGAACAAATTTTGAGTCTGCAAAAAGAAGTGAAAAATCTGCGCCAAAAACTTGATGCTTATCATCGAAAATAAATTCTAATTTTTTGTTTTTTCTATGTGATTGTTGAATTGGAGAGTGTTATGGCAAATATTTTGGAAATCTGTCAGGATGCCGCAAATCTGGCAGCAACGCAAAAACCGCAGGATCTGTTTAACGGAACATCGCAGCAGGAGGCAATTTTTTTGAGTATTGCACGTTCAACCCTGGATAGTTTGCGCCGTTACGGAGACTGGCAGGAGTTAACCAAAGAAGGGGAATTAAAAACCCATCGGAATAAAAAAGTTTATTATATTAAGGATTTTTGTCCGGATTTTTTTTCGCTGCTGAATAATACGGTTTTTATCAAGGACGGGACGGAGAAGGTGATTGGCGCCATTACACCGGAGCAGTTTATGCGTGAACGTTATTTTAACGCGCCGGAGAACGGGCTGAAATTTAAAATACAAAATAACCGTTTTGTTTTTCTTTCTGAACCGGAAGAAGGAATGAAAATTGTTTTTAACTATCGTTCGGCGAATGTTTGTTATGACGCGGAAGATGAATATGGCGATAATCCGGAAAAAACAGAAATTACCAAAAATACGGATATTCCTTTGTTTGATGAATATTTGGTGAAGCTCGGTATTGTCTGGCGCTGGTATAGGCGCAACGGAATGCCTTATGAGGAAGAATTTAACGAATATCAGCAAGAAGTGAAAAAAAGGTTTGCTTCTTCTTTGGCCGTGAAAGATGTCAACCTGGCACAGGGGTATTTTTTTGAAAAAGCGGAAGGAGTGATTGTCAATGCGGCGGCGTCAAACTAGCAGGGGAAATAAATCGCGCAATTATATTCTGCCGGCGCCGCTCGGCGGTTTGAATGCGCGGGACAGTCTGGATGCCATGGCTGAAACGGATGCCGTGGTGATGGATAATTATATTCCGGGGGAAACAAAAGTCTCGTTGCGGCGCGGTTTTTCTCGTTATGCGGCAATCGGCGCCCGCGTGCAGACTTTGGCCGAATTTAGGGCAGAAGACGGAAATAACCGCTTTTTTGCTTTTGCGGGCGGGTCGGTCTGGGATGTAACTTCCAAGCAGCGTCCGGTTGATTTGGAAAAAGATTTTTCCAGCGATGAATGGCAGACAGTGCAATTTAAAAACCGGCTCTTTGCCGTTAACGGGACGGATAAACCGCAGGTCTTTTATTTTAATGAAAAAGGTGAAGAAGTTTGGGAAGATGCTTCTTTCAGCGGAGAAAATCTGGTGTCCGAACTTTTGGTGAATGCGGCCTCGTCCAAACAACGGTTATGGTTCGTGGAAAAAGGAGCGCTTAAGGTTTGGTATTCGGAAAACGTCGGCGAAGTGCAGGGAAATTTGCTGTCGTTTGATTTGACGACTATTGCCCGGGACGGCGGATGTTTGACGGCGATCGCCTCATGGACGCAGGACGGCGGGGAAGGAATGGATGATTTGACGGTTTTTCTGACTTCGGAAGGCGAGGCTTTGGTTTATGCCGGAAATAATCCCAATTCGGCGGATGACTGGAAACTTAAAGGGATTTTCAGAATTGCCCGGCCGATTGGATACAGGTGCGTGCTTTCTTATCAGGGAGATATTGTCGTTATTACCGAGGACGGTTATCTACCATTGTCAAAAGCACTGCCGATGGCTTGCGCCAACAATTCGCAGATTGCTTTTTCTGATAAAATCCGCGGGCTGGTGCTGTCCCGTACCCGGACAAATGCCAATAAACCAGGTTGGCAGGCGCTTGTTTATAACCGGGGAGGTTATGCGATTTTTAATGTTCCGGTTAATCAGCAGTTTGAACAGCATGTGATTAATACCAATACCGGTGCGTGGTGCCGTTTTACGGGAATTCCGGCTTTGTGTTGGGGAATGTTTAACGGCCGGGCTTATTTTGGTACGGATGACGGGATCATGCTTTTTGACGATGGTTATTCTGACAACCATGCGTATATCAACGGGCAGGTGGCGCAGGCTTATTCGGGGTTCGGAACTTCCAATATAAAAAAAGTGCAGCTTCTGAATCCCAGAACAAAATCCGCTAATCCTTATGCTCTGGTGGTTTATACCAATGCCGATTTTTCGGATATGAAAATTGATTTTGCCGAAAATATCGGTTATGCGGGGTTGTCCAAATGGAGTACGGCGGCGTATCCGAGCAAAATCAAATGGAGCAGTTTTGCGCATCCGTCCGGAACCAAGTGGGCAACACTTCAGGGAACCATCCGCAGTCAATGGATCGGCAATTCGGCTACGGGATTTAAGTTCAGTCTGGTATTTAAAACCCGGACGCGGGGTAATCTGATTGAATGGTATAATACCGGGGTGCGTTTTGAAGAAGGTCTCGGCATTATTTAACAGGATCAGTTTTTTTAACGGAAGGAAAAGTATATAAAGGAGTTTATTAAAGAATTCCGTATTTTTTGTGAGGAAAGGAAAATGGATGAAGTTGAAGTGATTTATGACGGGAGCGGGGCGGCGGCGGTGTGGGTTTGCCGCAGTCTGAATGATTTTTCACCATTGTCCGGACGGTGTTTTACGTTTGTTTTCCGGCGGCGGAGAAAAATTATCGGAGCGCTGGTGTTCAGCGGGTGGCGTCCCAATTTGGATGTGTGGTGGAGTATTTATACAACTGACCGGCACTGGTGTACGGTTAAAGTATTGAAAACAATTTTTGCGGCGGCTTTTGAAACACTCAATTGCCGCCGCATTAATCTTCTGGTGAGTTTGAACAATCTCCGGTCTCTTTCATTAGTCAGCCGGTTGGGCTTTCGGAAAGAGGGCGTACTGCGCGCTTATCGGGAGGATGGGCAAGATGCCTGTGTGTTTGGTATGTTAAAATCTGAATGCAAATTTTTAAGGAGAAAATAAAATGAGCGGAATGATGGGTGGCGGAAACGGTAATCCGACCGCAATGCAAAATTATGCTGCGTGGTATGGTTTGAACGCGTTGAACAATATTGATACTTCGGCAGTGGATAATGCTAATCAGAATATGGCTCAATATGGCGAACAACTGAGCCAAACTTTAGGCGACCGGCCGGATTATGTTTATTCGGTTAATGGTTCTGATGCAGCCAGACAACGGGCTGAGCAGGCTTATTACAACCGTGCGGTCAGTAATTTTCAGCCGCAGTTTGAACAGCAGCGTGACGATTTGGAAACAAGACTGGCCAATCAGGGACTGGCTGTGGGCAGCGAAGCTTATCAGCGGGCAATGAATGATTTGACGGCGCAGCAGAACAATGCGTATGTTAATGCCGCGAATCAGGCAGTTTTGAACGGACAGCAGGCATTTAGCCAGAGTTTGAACGATTCAATCAATGCCGGTAATTTTACAAACAGCGCCAGGCTTTTGCCGGTGAAAGAAATTATGACTTTGTTGTCAAATTCGCCCAGCGGGTATGACATTGAAATGCAAAAATATAATATTTTGAATAATTATGCCAATATGGCCGCACAACAGCAGGCAAATGCCCAAGCTTCCGAAGGAGATTTTCTGGCGGGTCTTTTAAATGCCGGGACAACAGCTCTCGGCGCTTATCTGGGAGGCCCGTCCGGAGCGCAAATCGGAAATATGATTGGCAAAAGTTTTAGATGAAGGGGGGAAGAACATGCCTTTTGACGGAAAAGGGTATTTTACCAGAGTTCACAACTGGGAGGACGATCGGATAAATGATATTGAAATTGTTACCGATCATCATGACGAAGAAGACGATAATTTTGCCGAAGGGCTGAATGAGTGTCTGCTGCGGGACGGGCGTGTGCCGATGAAAGATAATTTTGATGCGGGGAATTTTCAGATTAAAAATCTGCGGGATGCCACGCTGGATGAAGACGCCGTGAATTTTGGACAGCTTAAAAACCAGATAAATGTGTTGAAAGAAGCGTTGCTGGCTAACGTTAACAACGGTTTAAAGGTCGGAGATGTTAAAATTTCGCTGCAGGCGGCTAATCATGACAATTGGTTGTTGTGCAACGGGCAGGAAATCAGCCGTGCCGATTATCCGGATTTGTTCAAGGCTATCGGAATTAATTTCGGAGCAGGAAACGGAACAACGACTTTTAATGTACCGAATTATCAGGGAAAGTTTTTGCGTGGACTGGGCGGCAATTCGGCGGCTGATTTTTATACCAAACAGGCCGAGGGGCTGCCGAACATTACCGGTGGGACGGAAAACGCCAGCTTCAGCAATGTCGGCGAGGGCAGCGGGTGTATCATTACCGAAGGCAGCGGCAGCTATGTGGCCGGCGCGGGCGGCATCGGCAGCAAATATGCCCGTTTTCGGATAGACGCATCAAAATCGAGTTCGATTTACGGGGCAAGCAGCCATGTGACGCCTGAAAATTATGCGGTAAACTATTTTATTAAAGCTAAAGCGGAGGTCTAGAAAATGACATCGAAAATGACTGCAGCCGGAATTGTGATTACGCAGGGGGATACGCTTAATGTTCCTCTCAGGTTTTCACTGAATCAGGAAAACGGAAAAATGCCGGCGGATATTTCAAATGCGGTGGTCAGAATGCAGGTGCGTTCGGGGGCGGATGTTCCGCCTCTTATCAGAAAGGAAATAATCGATCACTATGATCCGGTTAACGGAAAGACAATTCTTCAACTGACATCCGAAGACACCAATATTCCGGTCGGAACGTATTTTACGGATATTGAAATTCAGTTTATCGACGGACAGAAATTTACGTTTTATCCGCCGAAAGCCGGCAGTCGGGCTTATTTTAAAATAACCGAACAGTTTACCAAAGGAGATTGAGGAAAATGAGCGATATTATCTATTATGACAACGGAGCGGCCGGGCTGGAAGCCGTGATAAACGAAACGGATAATGAAATCAGTCCGGAAGGGTATATTTTTATCAGAAACGGCCGGGATGAAATCAAAGGATATGTCAACGGGATATTAAAACCGGATATGGATGATTATGTCGGGCAGAAAAAATCCGATATATCGGTTGCCGCTGCCGAAGAAACAGAAAAAGCTTTATCGGCGATAAATGTTTATGTCGATGAGACGTCCAAACCGAAAATTGAAGCTTATGCCGCGATGGAAAAAGAGGAACTTTCGGCTCATGCCTTGTTGTTGACGGAAGCGTTTGACACTCATGCGCAGGAAAAACAAAATCTGGTTGATAATTCTGCGGCAGAGGCTGCCCAAAGCGCAGCCGCAGCTTCCGCTTCTGCTGATAGCGCCGCCGTTAGTGCGGCCGGTGCCGGAGCCGTGGTCTCGGGTTTTGACGGTCATGTTACGGAAAAGCAAACGGCGTTTGATGCTCATGTTTCTCAAAAACAGGAAGATTTTGATGATTATGTTCGGCAACAGACGTCGGCGGCGAATTCAGCGATAGATGAACATAAGGCTGATCTGGTATCTGCTTTTGATGCTCATGCGGCGGGAAAGCAGGCGGCGGTTGATGCTTCGGCTCTGGCGGCGGCGGAAAGCGCACAACAAGCAGCAGACAGTGAAACGGCCGCGGCTTCAAGTGAAAGCGTCTGTCAGGATATTCTGGAGCGGCTGGGCACGGTGATTAAAATCAAAGGCCGGGTTGACGCGGTCGATAATCTTCCGGCTTCCGGAAATCTGAACGGGGATGCCTATCTGGTCGGAAGCGAGGGCGGCGATAACTTTGCCGAATATTTCTGGTTTTCCGATCATTGGGAGTTTTTGGGCACAACCGGAACAAAACTGGCCTGGGGCAATATTACCGGCGATATCAGCGTGCAAACCGATTTGCAGGCGGCGTTTGCTTTGAAGGCCGATGCGGCCGCGGTTAATGCGTCGCTGGATTTGAAAGCCGATGCTTCAGCGGTGGAAAGCGGTTTTGCCCTGAAGGCAAATCTTGCCAGTCCGGCTTTCAGCGGAACACCAACAGCGCCGACGGCGGCGGTGAGTGATAATTCGCAGCAGGTGGTTAACAGCGCGTGGTTTAATCAGAAGATACAGGTTGTTTCGTCTTTGCCTGCAAGCCCGAACGCCAATGTGTTTTATTTCTGCACAAATTCCTGAGGAGCCGGAGAGATGGGATATAAGCTTTACAAGGGCAGTCAGCTGATAAAGAAAGTGTTTAAGGGCGGGACAGCGGTGAAGAAAATTTATAAGGGTTCGACGCTTATCTGGCAGGCTGACCCTTATGAACCGGGGACGACGCTGTTTAACAAAACCGGCGCCAACACTTATACGGCGACTTTGCCCGAA
>CASEQD010000039.1 GCA_949289935.1 uncultured Pseudomonadota bacterium
ATTGTTAGATTGTGAACAGGCGGCAGCCTAAGGAAACAATCGTTACAATTCAGTTGACCGAAGCAGCTTTGCTGCAAGAAGCAGGAGGGGGTATGAATCTAACAAAAATCCTTTTTATTTTTTTCAACGACAGAGTCTGAATTGTTAGATTGTGAACAGGCGGCAGCCTGAGGAAACAATCGTTACAATTCAGTTGACCGAAGCAGCTTCGCTTTACTCCTTATATTCCCTCCCTGAGTAGGGAGGGTTAGGGTGGGTATGAATCAAAACCAATCAACTAAACAATACTTTCCTTTTATTCGATTCGTACTTCTCCCCTCCCAAAAAAATTAGTCGGAATTGAATAGGGAATATAATTCAAATTATAAATTCACCACCTCCCGATTCGCAAAAAAAAATTTTTCAGCTCCGCTCACGCGGAGCTGAAAAATTAAGAGATAAAGGGTTAAAAAGCGAGCACCGGGCGAACGACGCCGTGGCTGCTGAGGTTACCCTTATAGTAGTCGTACACGCCGCCCCAACCAGCGCCACCATACGTACAGAAGACCCACGCGTAGCCGTAACTATACTCGGACGACGACCAGATATGTTCATTGTCGCCTGTTAGTTGTGTCCCGCCCAGTTTGGATATGGTGTTATTGACAGCATTCAAGTTGGTGTACAGGCTGTTCAAAATACCCGCTGTCGGAAGCATCCACTTACCCTTAGAAGTCGGCGCCGCACTTGGCGCATAATTTAACGCTGCATAAGCTGCTGGATAGGTACTGGAATTACCTGATTGAATAATCTTTGTCATATTGCCGCTGACATCAAAGTCTTTAATAGCTTCCTGCCAATTTGGTGACTGGAATGCACCGGTATTAACATATTCTGTTGACCATATAATACTCGTTGCTATCGGGCTGGCGGTCATCGCGTAGCCGCATTTGTCCGTGCCACCGCTGATGTAAACAACCACACCTATCGGTGTTTTGCCGGAAACAACGCTATTCGAACAGCTACCATCGTTATTAAGGATCTGTCCGACAGAACAACTCTGCGCCTTACCGGTACAAACACCCAATACGGCAACCGATTCGCACTTGCCACTGGTTGCATTCCACTCATAATTTGCCGCACACTGACAAGCCGAATATTTGCCGCCGCAACTGTCCGCGCCTGCGCTTTCGTTAGAGCCGGTACAAGTGTATTTATAGTTGCTGGCACATTGTTTACAAGCGCCGCTGTTCCATTCATAACCGCTGTTACAGTCGCATTTTTCATAACGGTTGCTGCACGCCGCACTGCTCGGTTTTACTTCATTTGCTCCGGTACAGGTATATTGATATGACGCCTCACACCGCTCCGGGCAATAATAAGCGTTCCCGAATGGACATTTAACCCCTCCGTCCGGACAGCTTGACTTATTATATCCCAACGCCGCACAGTCGGTTGTCGCCACGCATTGCGCCAGCGCATTTCCCGAAACACTGCTCAAAAACAACACCCCCAGCATCCCGAACGCCGCTTTTGCAGTCCCCGTCACGCATCCGCCCCCGGCCTGCTTATTTTTCTTCTCAAACTTTCTCATCTTCTCCTCCTTTGTGTAATAACCACGGACTTCCCCCGGGTATTTTCCTCCGCCGGTACAATCTGAGCATCGCGCCTTATCCGCCCCGGAACAGGATACCTCTAACTTGTGGCCGCGGGGGCTCCCCGCTCACAAACAAAACACATAATTCGTATCAAACGGACATTTCAAAACATCCCCTGTACAACTAATATCGTTACGATATCCCAATGCCGTACAATTTTGATTCAATGTGCAAAAATCCGTCCCCTTGCAAACGCACGCCCCCTGCGCCGCGTCCCAAACATATCCGTCCGCGCACTTGCACTTTGCATATCTATCATCGCAGCTCTGACCTTCGCCGCCAGCATAACCGTTTCCTGTACAACTATACTGAAAAGATGACGAACAAACACATTGCTTAACCGTTCCACTCCATTCATAATTATTAGGACAATTGCATTCTGCATAATGCACACCGTCATCATCGCTGCAACTGCTGCCTTTTCCGCCATAAGTTCCACATTGCACGCTTTCCACATACTTCGACGGATCGCACTGAACCTTATACTTTTTCCCATCACAGGAATCACACTCGGCAATACTAATATACCCGGACGGAACTGATGTCTCCGGATAACCGGGACAAGTATTGCAACATTCCTTGTATTTCCCGCCACACGACGCTCCGACTCCCTGATAAGGTGAGACACAGGTTTCTGTCATATCGTCATTACAAACACACGGAGAATGATAATCAGAATCCGTCGGACAAAAACTATCGGCATGTGAACCTTCCGGACAAACACCTCCAACATAACCGGCACGCAAACATTCTTCCCCGGGAGTCGGATAATCAGGTCCCCCACCGCCGCCGGGTTCCTCCCCTTTGCCAAAATTATCCCAGCTGCAATCTCCCGCATCCGTGATAAAACACACCGACGCAACCAGGATTTCATCTCTGAAACTATCCGCCTCTTTACCTCTCTCCACTGAAATATCTATTCCCCTCCCTGAGGTAGCTCTTTCTTCTATTCCCCTCCCTGAGGGGGAGGGTTAGGGAGGGTATGACGAGCGCAGCGAGCTCGTTATATTTGGAAGTTGATTCTTTAGAGGATTCATACCCCCTCCTGCTCCCCCTACTCAGGGGGAGAGAAAATGGAAGATTACTCAGAGAGGAAATAAAACCCATCTCTCCACCGGCACGAGGCGCACGCAGTGCTAACTCTACCCCGGAACAGGATACCGCTAATGGATGGGGTGAAGCTGCCCCAGCTTCCTGTTGAATACTTTTATCAATGCTTTGCCAAAATGAAAAATCTGTTATAGTAGAAACCGGAATGGCGGAAAAAGAATGACTCGCCGCCCGGCAGCAAAAAGGAAAAGAAACCAGAAGAACGGTTGAAACACTACTGTAAAATAATTTCTTCATCTTCTACCTGCCTTTCACATAAAAATTTGGAAAAGGGATCCAAGGTGATATTATTATGTGTGATGTGTGATGATGTGTAGAGTAAGTCAGATCCCTTTCCCTATAGACGAAATTCATAATTAATTATGAATAAATTATACTTTCGTCTAATAAATTCATAATAAAATAGTAATTTTGTTTTGTCAATCAAAAAAATTACTATTCTTTAGTATATAATAATTCACTATAAAATAGGAATATACGTCCTATGACTGAAGATGAATTTGCTATACGGCTCGGAGAACGGATACGCGAACTCCGAAAGATGAAAGGAGTCAGCCAACTAGAACTGGCCTACGACATGGAGATGTCAATGAACACCATCTCAGGCATAGAACTCGGAAAAATTTCCCCTAAAATTGATACTCTAAGAAAAATCGCCTTAAAATTGGATGTTGAACTGCCCGAACTCTTTGAATTTTCTTCCGAAACATCCGAAAACAAACGTTCCCGTAAAAAAATTGAAGAAATAGTAAAACTGCTCCAAACACGCAACCAGGATTTTATAGAACTGGTTTACAGCGCCGTCGAACTGCTCATCAAAGCCGGCCGCCTGCAAAACAAAAAATAAATCTTTCCCCTGCAAAAAAAGCAAAGCGCTTTACTGAACCGATGCATCCAGCGGATTAAAACGCAGCAGCATGGTTTTCCACAAATCATACTGGTCATAGTAACGCTCGGCCAAAATCTTATACGGCGCACAAATATAAACCGCACGACGCGCACTATCAGCCACAGATCGAAAATGCGGATCTTCCGCATAACGTGCCTGATCAAGAATATCCACCTGCTCAACATAACCGTCAGGCTTCAAAAAGGCTCGGATTTCCACAATCATGTTCTGCGCGCCCATGGCTCCCGGATCCAAATTCCAACAAGCACGCAACCGTCCGGCAATGGCATCAATTTCCGAAATGGAAAGTTCGCTGAAATAAGATCCCTGCGTACCACCCGCCACACCGGTGTTGTTTACCGGAACAGTCTCGTCAATAACGGCTTTCTGATTTTTTTCCCCGAGAGTTTTCTCCAGTGCATCAACCGAAGCCAACAGACTTTTCAGCGGATTTGCCAGCTCCGGAGTTTTTTTGTCTTCGGTTTTGGACGGTTGTTTTGGCTTGGGTTTCGGTTTTTGCACCGGCACAAATTTTTCCTGTTTTTTCGTTACCGGCGCTTTGGGCTTTTTCGGCTGCGGCGCAACCAGATAATCATTTTTGGGTTCTTCGGGCTTTTCGTCAACCGCCGCAATTTCCCGCTTTTTATCCGGTTTGCTATCAGATTGTTTTTTCTCCGGCGTTTTGGGCTTCGGCTTGTCCTGAGTATAATTATCCTCAATTTTACGCTTGACGGTGCTCGCCGCACGAGGCTCTTTTCCTTTTTCGGCTTTGGGAGGCAGATTAGTCATTTCCGAAATTTTCACTTTGTTCAAATCCACAATAATCGGCACCTGACGAAAAGGCTCGTCATGATGCCAGAGCATCGGCATATCCACAATAAAAATGAGAAATACCACCAAATGCAAAGCCAGGGATTTGTAAAGCGACTTTTTCATTCGTTCCCTTATTTTTTCTTCTTCATCAAAGGCTTGCTCTGTGTCTGCAGGCCGACTTTTTCATAACCGGCTTCCTTCAGCAAAGCCATTAACCCGATAACCCGGCCGTAATTCGCCGCCTGATCGCCGGAAATGGTAACCGTCAGATCATCGTTTTCTCCGCGGATAGCCTTAAGTTTTTCAACAATTTTTTCCTGCGGCACTTCGGTTTCGCCAATATAATAATACCCCTCTTTGTCCACACTGACCGTAACCGATACATCCTTTCCCTCCATGGCTTTTCCGCCCACTTTGGGAAGATTGACGGCAATACCGGACGTCATCAGCGGCGCAGCCACCATAAACACCACCAGCAAAACCATCATCACATCCATCAGGTTTGTCATATTGATATCGGCATTGCGGCGCGATGTCCGCTGGGAACGGCGCTGCCGCCGCTGCTGCTGGGGAATGAAAGCCATGTTTATTCTCCCGCCATTTCCGCCTTAATAGCCGTATCATCAATCTCCCGGGACAATATGCTTGAAAATTCGGCCATAAAATTTTCAAGCGTTCCTGCATAACGATCAATATCCGACGAAATTTTATTATAAGCCACCACGGCCGGAATAGCCGCAATCAAACCGAAAGCCGTCGTAAACAAAGCCTCGGCAATACCGGGCGCAATAGCCGACAGCGAATTTGTCTGCGTAATGGCAATGGCGTTAAAGCTGTTGATAATCCCCCATACTGTTCCAAACAAACCGACCAGAGGCGCCACCGAACCGGTTGAAGCCAAAAATCCCATCCGGGTATCAAGCTCTTCAAGTTCCTTGTCCATGGAAACTTCCATTGCTTTTTCAATACGTTGTTGCAGCGACACGCCGCGCAATCCGCGGTCTGTTTTTGATTTAAGAATATTAGTGCGTTTCCATTCCTTCATGGCCGAAATAAACATTGCCGACATCGGATCTCGCGGATGATTACCGATGGCGTCATACAGCCTGTCCAGCGAACCGCCCGACCAGAACTTTTCCTCAAACGCTTTCGACAAGCGCTTAACCTGACGGATAGTGCCGAATTTTTCAATAATAATTGCCCAGGACCAGATTGAAGCGGCAATCAAACCAATCATCACCACTTTGGTTACCATATCCGACGCCCAGACCATATCCCACATGGTCATCTGCGCCACAGCGTTTGCCGTTACATCCGTTAATGTCTGAGTATCCATATCCTAAACCTTTTTCTTAATTTAACCTTGCAGATTCTTATCTGCAAAATAACATAAAATATTAAATTTTCAATTAATTAAAAAAAACATCAGCAACCGGAAGCTTTTTGCACCAGCGCCGCCGGTATTCTGACCGGACGTTTTCGAACCAAACTCACATATGCAAGCTTGACATTCAAAGCCGCCAAAAGTGTTTCCCCGCGGCGGATTTCCTGTTTCATCTCCGCACCGGCGCCTTTCATTTCCAGCAATTCGCAACTAACACTGAGCACATCATCAAGCACGGCCGGCGCCTTATATTCAATATTCAGGCTCCGCACCATAAACCCGCATTTTTCTTCAGCTTCCAAAGCCTCGTTTTGATTACAGCCCAGAGCACGAATAAACTCCGTCCGCGCCCGTTCGGCATATTTCAGATAATTGGCATAATAAACAACGCCGCCGGCATCCGTATCTTCATAATACACTCTTGCCGGAAACAAAAAAACTTTTCCCTCAAAACGCCCCTCCGGCGCTTTAATTTCATAATCCATTTTCTTCCTCCTCAATCACGCTCAACAAATCAAACTGCGCCGGCGCCGGCTTCATCCCGCGCTTAATACGCGGAGCGCCGAGATACTCACAGCCTAAATCGGAAATCACACGCCCGCGCGGTGTTCGCTGTAAAAAACCGAGCTTGAGCAAAAACGGCTCTATCACTTCCTCTATTGTATCCCTCTCCTCAGAAAGCGCTGCCGCCAGCGTATCCGCCCCGACCGGCCCGCCACCGTAATTATGCAAAATACAGTTCAAATACCTGCGGTCAAAAGCATCCAGCCCGTAATTATCCACATCAAGGCGCCGCAAAGCCTTATCGGCAATTTTCACATCAACTTCCCCGGCTTTTGCCACAGCACCGAAATCACGCACCCGCCGCAGCAATCGTCCGGCAACACGCGGCGTTCCTCTTGAACGTTTGGCTATTTCAAATGCACCGTCCTCCGAAATCGGCATGCCCAGCAACCGCGCACCGCGCACCACAATTTTCATCAATTCCTCGGGAGAATAAAAATCCAAACGCAACGGAATGCCGAAACGCTCCCGAAGGGGAGTCGACAACAACCCCGAACGGGTTGTCGCCCCCACCAGGGTAAACGGCTGCAAATCAATCCGCACCGAACGGGCCGACGGCCCTTCTCCGATAATCAAATCAAGTTGAAAATCTTCCATCGCCGAATACAAAACCTCTTCGATTGCTGGATTCAAACGATGAATTTCATCAATAAACAAAACATCATTGCGCTCAAGATTAGTCAAAATAGCAGCCAAATCTCCCGATTTGGTAATCATCGGCGCCGATGTCGCCCGAAAACCCACCCCCAATTCTTTGGCAATAATCGAAGCCAGCGTTGTTTTTCCCAATCCCGGAGGGCCGAACAACAGCACATGGTCAAGCGCATCCCCGCGGGACTTTGCCGCCTCAATAAACACCTTCAGATTTTCACAAACCTGCCGCTGGCCGACAAAATCATCCAAACTTTCAGGACGCAGGCTGACCGGATTTCCGCCTCCTGTATCATCTTCACTCTGTTTTTTTGGACTGACTATTCTCTCTTCAATCATATCTTATATTTCTTTCGTTGCAAATTCTTTTAAAGCCAGTTTTATCAATGCGGAAACATCCGCTTCCGGATTATTTTTCAAAGCAAGGTTAACGGCACGATAAGCCTCGGTTTTCTGATATCCCAGATTTACCAGCGCCGAAATAGCATCATCCATACGCCCGCTGTCTTCTCCGACAGCCATTTCAGCCAGTGCATCACCATAAATCTCCGCCTCGGCATTTTCATTGCTTCCGTCAAGCACGGAATTCAAATCACCCTTGGCGCTGACTTCCGGCGGAATGGTAACAATTTTATCTTTCAACTCGGTAACAATCCTCGCCGCCAACTTCGGCCCGACACCGTTTGCTCTTGTAAACAAAGCCTTATCCTGAGCAGAAACAGCTTGAGCCAATTGTACCGGAGAAAGGGCAGAAAGGATACTCAGACAAACTTTTGCCCCAACCCCCTGAACCTTTGTCAATGTCAAAAACCATTCTTTTTCCCACGCATCGGCAAAACCGAAAAGCGAAATGCTGTCCTCTCTCACCACGGTTTCAACCAATAACGCCGCCCCGCCGCCACGGGACAATTTCCCTAATGTCCGCGACGACGCAAATACCAGATAACCAACCCCGTTCACATCAATAATGCAATAATCTTCACCGATTGTATCAATAATTCCCCGCAGTTTTGCAATCATAACCAACCTCTTTAAAAACAGCCTCAGCCAAATTATACAAATTACGCTTCATTCTTCAAGTCATTTTTAAACAAAATAAGAACGGAACGCCAATGTTCCGTTCTTATCTCAAATCCGGCCGGTTTAAACGTTGTTTTCCCAATCGGCATTCATCATGGCTTTAATTTTTTTCTGCCGCAAAACCTCCCGCACGGAAACAACGCCCCGGACAATCAAAACCGCTCCGTTTTGCACCAAAATTGCCTCTGTCCGGCTTTGACTGGTTTCAAAAACATACTCAATCCTCGGCATGGGAACCGGCGAATACAAATAACACCCCTTGGAAGGTTGATTGTTTTTGCAAATTTCCATAACGATCAATCCGAGCTTTTTTCCGTTTAAAACACAACTGAAATTTCCCAACAACCCGTCAAAATCGCCATCTGCCTCATCAACAAACGAAATACCGGAATAATCGCCGTACAAAAAAGCCTTCTGCGCGGCATTCACCCCGTTTCTGACTAACTTGTACAATTCGGCATAAACCTCCTCGCCGTTTTGATCTTTCACAACATCAAGCAAATCGCAAAAAGTCAGCTCATCCGCACTTCTGCAACCGAAATTCAGCCCGTAAAGCTTCTGCCAGCGCGCCATAATCTTGCATTTTTGAATAAACGACTGACGGTCAATTTCATAAATTTTATCAACGCTCATAATAATATATTTTTGAAAATTAATAATAAATCAACAAATGGATAATAACAGAAAAAAGAAAAAACTCAAGATTTTTTTGTCAATATTTGCCGGAACGAACTTTTCTGAAACTGTTATGAGTAATTGCCATTGCCAAAGCGTCTGAAGAATCATTATTTTTGGGTTTACAGCCGGGAAGCAGCACTTTAACCATCGTTTCCACCTGCGATTTTTCTGCCCGCCCGACGCCGACAACAGCTTTCTTAACCAACGTCGGTTCATATTCCGTCACCGGAATGCCGTAAAGCGCCGGTGCCAGAATCACCACACCGCGCGCCATACCCAGCTTAATTGTAGATTTTGGATTATCATTCAAAAAAACCTGCTCAATCGCCGCCTCATCCGGCTTATATTTCTCAATCACGCCGGCCAGTGTTTTATGAATCAGGGTCAGACGCTCTGGCAGAGGAAGCTTAGGATCTGTTTTGATAAAACCGTCATCGACATAGCGCAGACGATTGTTTTCAACTTCAACAACCCCCCATCCTGTCGATGACAAGCTCGGATCAAGTCCCAATATCCGCATACAATCCTCCTGCCGCTAAACAACAGATATCAGAGGCGAAAGATTCTCTACATACATATAATGCGTAAAAAACTTTCGCCCCGAAGATAACGTACTAGTCAGCCATAGAGCAGGCTTCTAATATTTCATTGGAAATTTCAGCATTATGATAAACCTTCTGAACATCGTCATCATCTTCCAATGCATCAATAAATTCCATAAATTTCTGCGCGGTCTCTAAATCGTTTATTTCTGTTTTAACCACAGGTTTCCAATCCAAACGTGAAGCCGACGGCGTACCGAACATTTTTTCCAAAGCTTCGGTAACCGCATTCAAATCATCGGGCAGCGTTTCAATTTCGTGACATTCCTCATCAGAAACCACATCATTTGCCCCTGCTTCCAAAGCCGCTTCAAACATTTTATCGGCTTCCGCAGCACTCAGTGGATACTTGATATAACCGATTCGCTCAAAATTAAAAGCAACAGATCCCGTTTCACCCATAACGCCGCCGCGCTTTCCGAAAATTGTCCGTACATTTCCCGCTGTACGGTTTTTATTATCCGTCAGAGCTTCAACAATAACCGCAACCTTTCCCGGACCGAAACCTTCATAACGCGCGGAAACATAATCATTGCCGCCGGCCGTCTGGGTAGCTTTGGCAATAGCGCGCTCAATATTGTCTTTTGGCATGCTTTCGGCTCTGGCTGCCTGAATAGCCAGACGCAGCCTCGGATTTTTGTCCGGCTCGGGCAGCCCGCTCTTGGCGGCAATGGTAATATCACGGGCAAGCTTGGCAAAAACTTTTGCCTTTTTAGCATCTTGAGCACCTTTGCGGTACATAATATTCTTAAACTGAGAATGTCCAGACATGTTATTAATCTCCAACAAAAAAACTAAAATTCTCGGTATTTTTACTCTCTTTTTTTTGCAAAATCAACCCCCTTTTGACACATGGGAAAAGGGGGCTGTTTTTTTTCAAAAAACAAAAAACTATTCATTTAACAGCATATAATCAATTTTTTCCGGCGTAGCATTTAACACTTTGATAACAAAATCACCAATACGGTAATTGCCTCGTTTTTTCGGAAAAGTAATCACGTCAAACTGTCCGCTTTTACCATCCGAACCGACATAATCCATAAAATTAAACACCATTTTTCCGTTTTTAATCCCGTCATAACGCAAATCATATCCCTGCACCGGCTCGGTTTCATTGACTGTTGTTGCAGTTACCGGCGAAAAATGAAAATTATCCGGCGACATCAAAATCTGATCGGCCAAAAGCACCAGCTGCTTGCCTCGTATCTGCCCCAAACGGTCATATACGCTGCCGTCTCTGGCCACCAGCATGACAAACCCGTCAAGATCCGTCGGCACCAGAACATAATCTTCATTATCCACCCGCACCTGACCGACAATCGGAATTTCCTCATTTGTTTTAAACATCATCGGAGCCGACGAACCAACCAGACCGCCGTTCATGGCTGCCTTCACTTTATCCGAAATATAATAATCTTTGCGAAACATTTTGGTGCTGAACATTGAATATCCGGTATAAGCCGTCAGCACCTCGTTAACCTTATGATTTTTTTCAGTAATATATTCCGTTTTCAAGAGCAGCGGCTCCTGATTAAAAAACTCAACCGGATAAGCATTAAAACTTTCCACCCACTCCCTGCGGGCATCCCAAACCGAAACATCTCCGGCATAGACGCAGGCCGTCATTGTCAAAATGCTCAATAAAACCGCTGTTTTTTTCATTGCTCAAACTCATAAGAAAAAATTAAAATATTATTATTAATTTGCTATTATAATCATAAACTCAGGATAGTAAACAACTCTTTCAAAGTTATGAGGAAAAAACATGCAGACAAACAATAAAGGCGGCAGCTGCTGGCAGCTGGTCTTTACTCCGATGGAAAGTTATCCCGCTCCGTTTGCCGATTTTATTGACGAATACTTCACTACCTCGGCGCTTGACTACAATAATGACGGACGGGAACAGCTGACCGCCTACGCCGATATAAATTTCGATGAACAAGACTTTGCCATCCGGGCAAAACTTTCCGGCATAGAAATTCTCCCCTACGAAAAAAAACGCCTTGAAAGCGATAACTGGCTTAAAGATTATGTCATCAAATTCGCCCCGGTAGAAGCCGGAGACTTTCTCATTTACGGAATTCATGAAAAAAACACGCCGCAGACCGACAAGCTTCCCCTGCAGATTTATGCCGCCACGGCTTTCGGATCCGAACATCCGACCACCCGCGGCTGCCTTGAAGCCGTCAGCCGGCTCCGCCGCAAAAACATTCCGCACCGCAACATCCTTGATATGGGAACCGGCTCCGGTATTCTGGCGCTTGCCTGCGCAGCGGTTTGGAAAGAAGAAACCCGCATCACCGCCGTTGACATTGACGAAGAAGCCGTCATCGTCACGCTTCAAAACGCATCAAACAACCACTTGGAACCATACATTGATGCTGCCGCCGGAGACGGTTACGACACACCTCTGGTTCAACGCAACGCTCCCTACGATTTAATCCTATCCAACATTCTGGCACGGCCGCTGATTGAAATGGCTCCCAAACTTTATGCTTCTCTTAAACCCGGCGGTTGCTGCATTCTCTCCGGCTTTGTTGACAATCAGGAAGACTGGGTTGTTTCCGCCCACCAAAAACAAGGATTGAAACTTATTGAAAAACATCAGATTGACGGCTGGTGCACCGCCGTCATGGAGAAAAAACAATGACTCTGTCCGAACTGCAGCAGCAAATAAAAAAACACAAACTTGACGCTTTTATTCTTACCCGTAACAATCGTTTTCTGGAAGAAGACATTCTCCCGGAAGAAAACCTTCTGCGGGAACTGACCGGTTTTACAGGCTCTGCCGGACGTTTATTGGTCTTTCCTCAGGGAGGAGCCGTACTGTTTGTCGACGGACGTTACGAACTTCAGGCACCCTTGGAAGTTCCGCCGCAAATCATTGTCAATTGCACAACCACACAGCTCCGTTTTTCCGACTGGCTGAAATACAAGCTGCCCGTTTCCGTCGCAAAAATCGGCTTCAACCCCTGGTGTCTCGGCATCCGGGAAATCGAATGCCTGCAAAAAGAGCTTTCCAGACACAAATTTATTCCCCTCTCCGGACTTGATGACAAAAAACGCCTGAGTTCCGAAACCGTCAAAATTTTTTCTCACGACATTGAATACGCCGGTGTTTCCGCCGAAGAAAAAATTTCCGCCGTGCTCTCCGCCATAAACAACGACAATCTTGACGCTTTTCTGATAACCGCGTCCGACAGCGTTTCCTGGCTTTTAAATCTGCGTTCTCGCTGTCTCCCTGAAACTCCGGTCATGAGAGCTTATGCATTGGTTAACGCTGACGGCGGCATAAACCTGTTTATAGACAATCCTGATTTTTCCGAAGTTCAGACACCACCTTTCACGGTCAAACCGTTTTCCGAACTTCCGGCCGCATTGTCCCTGCTGAAAAAGAAACGCCTCGGACTTGACTTTTCCTCAACGCCCTACATCATAAAAGAATGGGCTGCCCGCCACAAAATCTTTCTGATTGATACTTCAGATCCCTGCATGCTGATGAAATGCCGCAAAAACCCCGTAGAACTCTCCGGCATCCGCAAAGCACATATCCGCGACGGCATTGCCCTTTCCCGCTTTGCATATTGGTTAAATCAACAAAACCCCAAACAGCTTTCTGAAAAAAACATTATCGACAAACTCCGCTCATTCCGCGCACGGCAGGAACTGTTTTTCTCCGACAGTTTTGCGACTATCGCTGCTTTTGCCGAACACGGCGCCATTGTTCATTATCACCCGGACAAAGAAGCTGATCGCCCGTTTTCCGAAGATTCCCTGCTTCTGCTCGACAGCGGCGCACAATATTACGACGGCACCACCGATGTAACCCGGACATTTGCCATCGGCAAACCGCATCGGGAACTCATTGACAATTACACTCGTGTGCTCAAAGCGCACATCCACCTGTCCGTCGCCGTATTTCCCAACAAAACACCGGGACAAAAGCTTGATATCCTTGCCCGTGGCGAACTCTGGAAACACGGCATGGACTACAATCATGGCACCGGCCACGGCGTCGGCTGTTTTTTAAATGTTCACGAAGGCCCTGTCGGCATCTCAACCACCTGTTCATCAACCGGGCTGGAAGAAGGCATGATATTATCCATAGAACCGGGATACTACCTTGAAAACCGCTATGGCATCCGCATTGAAAATCTGGTTGAAGTCATACCCGATTCTCACCCGGGAATGCTGGCTTTTTCCCCTCTCACTTTAGCCCCTTACGAACGCAGGCTGATTAATCCGGAACTTTTGGATGCTTCCGAAATCCGCTGGCTAAACCAATATCATGACCGCGTATTCAAAACTCTGTCTCCATATTTGAACCCGGAGGAAAAAAGCTGGCTGAAAAACAGCTGTGCTCCTTTCTGAAAACAAACAAAATATTTCGCTTTGCACTTCCCCGGAACATCGGGGATTTTTTATGTCCATATTTTTCAGGTGGTGGTGAAATTACTTATTAAATATGCACATAAAATATGCTACATTAGAGTCGTGATGATAAGTATGGAGGATGAGATGAAAAGTATTTCCAGGGTGATACTGCTGTCAACCGTCGGCTTACTGGCTTACGGGCAGAACAACAATGTTTTCGCTGCGGCGGATATTCTTTATCCGGAACAATGCCTTGATGCCGGTTACGGTGTCACCGCCTGTCCCGCCGGGTCACATGCTTCAAATTCCTATCCGGTGGATAGCCGTTATTACAAAGAATGCGTCTGTGATGCTTCCCGCAACAATCGCACAAACCCTGCTCAAAACCGGCGGGAAAAGATTGCTATTTAAAATACAGCAGGTATATTAAATAAAAATGCAAAAACAAAAAGGAAAAAAGATGTCTTTTCAAACCAAGCGTATTCTCAAAAAAATTGTTTCCTGGTCGGGGTTGTTTTTTTTCGCTCTGGCAGCCTACATGATATATGTCCAACTCTCAAAATACGACCTTGAAGACATCACCAACGCGCTGACCGGCATTCCGGCTCGCAATTTGGCCATGGCTGGAGTGGCATCTTTTTTAGGCTACGTCGCTCTCTCCTCTTACGACTATCTGGCTCTGAAATACATTGGCCGCCATCTGGCGCCGTGGAAATGGATTTTTGCCGGTTTTATTGGTTTCTCCGTCAGCAACAACGCCGGACACGCAATTGTCTCCGGCGGAGCCATTCGCTATCGTTTATACACCCGCTGGCGTTTTCACGCTTCTGAAATCGTCCGTATGGTAACTTTTTCCGGCTTCACTTATCTTTTTGCTTGTTTTTTTCTGGTTATTGTCGGCTACTTTCTCACACCTGAGCACGCCTTTGCCGGAGGTTCCGTTTCCAAAGCGACAACTCTGATTGTAACAATCATTTCTGCCGTCGGCCTGGCCATATACTTTGGCGCCACAATCTTTTATAAAAAACCCATCATTATTAAAGATATCGAATTCGACATTCCAAGTTTTCGCATGGCCTTGGCGCAGGTGTTTCTTGGTAGCGCCGATATTCTGCTGGCATCTCTGATTCTTTATTTTCCGCTGACTTCTTTCGTAGACATCCCTTTTGACGTGTTCATCGGCGTTTTCATCATTGCACAGGTTTTGGGCGTTTTCAGTCAGGTTCCGGGCGGGCTTGGCGTTTTTGAAGGGTTGTTTCTGTTAATTATGCCGGGCGGACACGATCCTCTTTATCTGTTCAGCGCCCTGATTGCTTACCGCATTATTTATTATCTTTTACCGCTTTTGGTTTCCGCAATAGTGCTCGTCAGCTACGAAAGCTACCATAAAATATCTCGGGGTCGCAGCATCCGCCGTATATTGAGCGAACGACTGAAATTACAGAAAAAAGAAAAAAACGAAAGCCCCGTACAACCATAAAAAAACGGAGAATTTCTCCGTTTTTTTATTTTTCCGCTCATCCCTAAAACTCAATCACCGGACGAACATAATAAGTTCTATTCTTATAGTTAGGAAGGCTACTAACGCCACTATTGAACGCTCCTGAAACCTCACTCCAGCTCCACGCGGCACTACTATGAATCTCATCCGACGTCCACCAATCACCATTAGGATAATCACTATCATCGATAAACCCATTGTTAATTCTGCCAAGTCTGGCTAAGCTTTGGACAATAGCCGTCTTGTTCTGGGAAATACTGTTCAATACACCGCCGGCAGGCAAACACCATTTGCCTTTTGTTTCGGGCATAGTTGATGGGGCGTAATTATATACTTTCCAAAAAGCCGGATAATATTCAGACGCATTGTCACCGTATTGCTTAGAACTGTAATCAATAACAGTTTTTGTATTCTCACAACTGTCAAAATCATTGAACGGAAGACTATAATTTTGCAAATCCGGAATATCGACATATTCTGTTTCTATTGTCCAAGCCCAGCCAAAGCCCCCCACTCCTTCCAGCGCCAGAGCCTGGCCGCAGCCGTCTCCGCCGATATAAACGACAACAGCGAGCGGGGTTTTACCGGAAACGACATCGGCGGAACAGGTACCGTCCGTATAAAGGATATCGGCGATATTGCAACTTTTGGCATCACCGCTGCACTGACCGAGAACGACTTTTGTACAGGCGCCGTCTTTCCATTTATAGCCGGAAGAACAAGCACATTCCGCATATTTTCCGGCACAATCTTCACCGGCGCCGCCCCCGTCGTTCGCACCGGTACAACTGTATTGAAAGCCCAAATCAGCGCATTTTTCTTTTGTCAAACCGCCGCAATAATAACCATTTCCAAACGGGCATTTGACGCCGCCGTCGGGGCAGGAGGATTCGGTGTAACCCAAAGTGGCACAGTCTGTCGTTGCCACGCATTGCGCCAGCGCATTTTCCGAAACACCGCTCAAAAACAATACGCCCAGCATTCCGAACGCCGCTTTTGCACCGCCCGTCACACCATAGCAGCATCCGCCTCCGGCCTGCTTATTTTCCTTTTCAAACTTTCTCATCTTCTCCTCCTTTGTTTAATAATTAAATTCCTTCCTTTTCTCCAAAACTCTCTCTCATACCCCCCCTCCTTTTTATCTCTCCCCTGAGTAGGAACCCTCTTATCTAATTCCCTCCCTGAGGTAGGGAGGGTTAGGGAGGGTATGACGAGCGTAGCGAGCTCGTTATATTTGGAAGTTACTTCTTCAGAGGATTCATACCCCCTCCTGCTCCCCCTACTCAGGGGGAGAGCTAAAAAGCTACCTCAGCTTCCTCTCCGCCGGCACAATCTGAGCATCGCGCCTCCTTTGCCCCGGAACAGGATACCGCTGACTTGCGGCCGCGGGGGCTCCCCGCCTCTGCCCCATACCAACCAGCAGCCAACTTGACGCTCCCCGCCCCAGCTTCCCTCGCCTAAAGGCAAAACACATAATTCGTATCAAACGGA
>CASEQD010000040.1 GCA_949289935.1 uncultured Pseudomonadota bacterium
AACGGTGGTTAAATTTGGACATAATAAAAATGAGTAAAGAACCGAGCATAAAGATTTTGGTTGGTTATCACAAACCGGCGGTTTTGTTGAAAGACGACGTTTTAACGCCGATACATCTCGGCCGGGCGCTGGCGACAAAAGCATCCAAAGACGGCACCATGAGCAAAGAAGACTATCAATGGATGCTGGACAACATGATCGGCGATGACACCGGGGATAATATCTCGCACCTCAACCGCGAGTTCTGCGAACTCTCCGGCATATATTGGGCCTGGAAAAATTATGACAAACTCGGAAACCCAGATTATATCGGATTTATGCATTACAGAAGACATTTTATCTTTAATGAAAAAATGCGTTTTCCAAAGAAAAAACTTCTCAATCAACTGCCGATTTTCCCTTTTATTACTCGAGGATATTTAAAACAAACAGGTTTAAAAAACATTTCATCATATTTAAAATCCAATATAATTTTACCGAAATTTATTATCCCATCACAAATTCATCCATCTATAACTTCTAATTTAATTCATTTTTGCAATTATGCTAAAATGCCTGACTTTTTTGAAGAAATGGTAAAATTTGTTGCTCAAAATAATACATATCAAAAATTTGCCGACAGAATTTTGAACGATGATAAGATGATTCCCGGCAATATGTTTATTTTGAAAAAAGATATTTTTTTTACGTACTGTCAATTTTTGTTTGATGTTTGTTTTCATTTAAGAAAACATTTCGACTATTTTACTTCGGATGATCCTGAACATTTAAGACAAATTGCCTGGACATCGGAATTTGTTTCAACCATTTTTTTCGAAAAATCCATGGAAAAATTTTCGACTGTTATGCTTCCCATTTCCTATATCGATAATACTGCAAGATTTGCTTTTTTCAAATTCACCGTCAAATACATAAAATATAAACTGCTTTCAAAATTGACGATGGGAAAACTTCGCAAAAAATATAAAACAAAATATAAATCATTAAAGGAGATAATAAATGCCTGAAAAGAAGCGCGCCTTGTTGGTAATGGCAGCGACGGGAAATTATTTATTTTCAGTCGGGAATGTGTTAATCGGTTTGAAAAAACATTCGCCCAAGATGTTTGACGATATTGTCGTTTATACTGATGAAACTGCAACAGAACAAGACAAGACTGCCATTGAAAAGATTTTTCCCGTCACATTTAAGATTTATGATTTTCAAATAAAAAATCCGAAAGATCGGGAAAGACTGAAATATTATTCAAATATGCCGTATGCCCGTTTTGAAATGCTCACCTATTTGGACAGATATAAAAAAGTATTTTGGTTTGATTCCGATTTTTTGATTACAGGAGATATATCCGGGCTGCTGGAATATGGGCAAACGGGAATTTCGATGTCTGCCGACTTGGATCCTTACCCGAAATCTCACGGCGTGCATATGTTTTTTATCAAAGATGTTCCCGGGTATGATATGCAGGCCAGAGCGTATGCCTCAGGGCTGGTGATTTTTTCTGATAAATTAAACAATCCGTTAAAACTTCGCGATTATCTTTATGAAAAGCTGGACAAATATTCCGGATATACAAAATATGCCGAACAGGGAATTTTGCAGTTGATGATAGAAGATTTCAAGCTGAAAGTCGAAGAGTTCCCTAAACTCGTTTATCATGCTTTTCCTCAGGAAGATAAGACACAAGCAAAGCTTATTCATCTGCTCGGAGGAACCAAGCCCTGGCAATTTTATGTCGGTTCGGCTTATGATGAATGGTATGAAAACCACAAACAATGGATTGCTTTAGGCGGCGGAGAAGCTTTTACATTTGAAAAAATGTTGAAACCGCAAAAAGAAGACTTTACTTCCGGCGATTTATTTATGACATATCAAAAATATTTTTATGGAGATCGTCGTTATCAAAATATTTTACAGATGGCTCGTTTGGATGAGATTGCCGCGAACCAAACTATTGAACAGATAAAAGGGCTGGCGGATATGCAGACGGTGCGGGAAGCTGTGAACTACGGACGGAGCCGTCTGAAATATTACCGTTACAAACTTCTGTCAAAAATTACGTTCGGAAAGATGCGCAAACATTACAAGAAAAAGCGCAGAGACTTGAAAGCCCGTCTTAAACAAATCCGCGCGTTTCTTAAAGGAAAATAAAAAATTAAAAGGCTGAGAAAGACTCAGCCTTTTTATACCAAAGATTATCCGCCGGCCGGCGGGGATTTTTATCTCACCCGTTTGATGGCTTTGATGTTGCGGACAAACATTTCGTTATTGCCCAGCTTTTCCAAATCAAGCGGAAGCTTGCGGCGCCAGTTGGGATGTTTGTCCCGGTCCACACCCGGCAGATTTTGCCGTTTATCGACTTCCAGAATATTTTCAAGCTCGGCTAAAAACACCCGGCTGGGACAACTGGCAACGAAGCTGTTGACGGCTTCCGCCATTCCCTCGGGATATCCTTCGCCAAAAAGATAATCTGCCCGGCGGGGGCGGTCTTCCGGCCACAGGCCACTGACATCCAGCGCCTTGAGCAGTTTTGCCCGGTCGTTTTCCCGCTCGTGATAATTGTTGCTCATGACTTCATCATTCGGGATGATGTCTGCTTTACGCATATCTGCGATATCGTAACCAAACCACCACATTTTCAGCGGCGCCATATCGTGCGTGCCGACAGAAGTAAACGCCCGTTCCGGATAAGTTTCCGGCTGGTTGAAATCGCCTCCCCAGCCGGCAGCGCGTTCCGCCCACAAAACACTCAGGGAATAAATGTTTTTCCGTGCCAGCACATCAAGGAAGCCATCCGGGACATTTCCCAGACTTTCACCGGCTACGACACAACGATTGAGGCAGCTCTCTATGGCCACAATATTTATCATATCCTGCAGATTATACATGATATAAGTGCCGAGAGGACGGTCATTCGGAATGACATACAGACGCATCAGGCTCATCACATGATCAATGCGCAGCGCGCCGGTATTGCGCATGTTGGCACGCATGATTTTGATTAACGGTTCATAGGCTTTTTCTTTCAGAACAAATGGATTGAAAGCGCCCAGCCCCCATTTTTGCCCACCGGGGAAGAAAGCATCAGGCGGCGCACCGGCGCCGGCGTCGGCAATAAAGACATCCGGATCACTCCAGGATTCAGCACTGTCCTGACCGACGCCCACAGCCAAATCCCGATAGAAACCAATTTTCAGGCCGCATTTTTTTACTTCTTCCGCGGCAAGATCAAACTGCCTGAAAGCTTCAAACTGAAGATATTTATAAAAATCAACCCGGTCTTTGTGCGCTTCGGCATAAGCTTTAACCGCCGGATTATAAGGATTGCGCAGTTCTTCTTCCCAGGCGCGCCAACCGCCCCATACCGAGCGGCAGCGTTCTTCATAGGCTGTCAGGAAGACGGCCAGTTTGTTCAATTCATCCCCTTCCCTTTTACAAAAATCGTCAAACTCTTTCCGGCGGTTTTCTTCTTTGCTGTTTTTGAAACGGGCGTAGAAACTTTCCATGAACTTTATTTTCAGAGGATAAATTTCTTCGTAACGGATGTTTTCGGCTTCGCGAAATTCTTTCAACTGTGCTTTTATGCCGATGATATCCCCTTCTTTATATTCGGGAACTTTTTCGATATCAATATAAACCGGATTTAAAAACAAGCGGCTGACCGAAGAATACGGGCTGGCATTTTCCGGAAAATTGTGTTCCAGAATATTCAGAGGATTCAGCCCGATGACATCTCCTCCGGCTTTAGCACAGATATCAACAAAATTTTTCAAATCGGTAAAATCGCCCACACCCCAGTTGCGTTCGCTGCGCAGTGCGTAAAGCTGCAGGGCAAATCCCCACAATTTTTTTTCATCCAATGCTTTATTCTGGTAGCACTTCTGCGGCGCTACCGCCAAAACCGATTTATATTTTGCATCGTTAAGCGTCAGAGTTAAATCATAGTAGCCGATATCAAGCTCATTTTTTATTTTGAGATTTTTTTTGATATAACGACAATGGTTAATCTCACGCTCTTCTTCGGAAAGCGTTTCAACATCCAGATTGCAGACATTGCCATTCTGGCGGCTGATGCTTTGAAGGTTGATCTGTTTATCTTTGTTTTCGGACGAGGTTACAATATCAAGCGTTAGATTTCCCTGCTCGACAACATAAACCGCTTCAAGGGTTCTCTGCCAGCGGCGGTTTTCAAATTTTTCCAAAGAATGTTCCGCAGCTTCCGGCGTATCTCCGTCATAACCAAATTTTTTAATAAAAAATTTTACGGTTTCATCATCGATTTCATATTTTTTGCGGTCTTGTCCCGCATCATAATATTCCGTCAGGACTCCCAATTTATCTGCCAACGATTTCAGCTTGTCATCCATGTTCTTTTTCCTTTGTTTTATTTTTTTATTTCAAAAACCAAAACGCTCCAGGCCGGAACCCGGATTATTTTATGCATTCCCAGACTGTTTTCATCCGAAAAACTTTCACTGCTGTCCATGAGCAGGCTCCAATTGCCCGCTATTCCCGGCAGCCGCCATTCCGTTTCAGCCGCCCGGGCATTAAAAATACACAAAACCGAAGATGCTCCGTCGGGAACGGCATAGGCCAACATGCGGCGGGTATTGTCATTCCAATCCGCCGATGAAAATTCGACACCGCGTTCGTTATACCAGGCCAAATCTTTCATGCCTTTACGTCCCTGCACTTTGCCTTCAAAGAAGCGGCGGCGGTCAAATATTTTTAATTTTTTACGCAAGCGGATGAGGCGGCGGACAAAACGAGCCATATTCCGACCGGATTCACGAACGGCATCCCAGACGATCCAACTGATGACATTGTCCTGACAATACGGATTGTTGTTGCCGAAACGGGTGTTTAACAGCTCATCTCCGGCAAGGAACATCGGTGTTCCGAATGAGAGCATTAAAGTCGCCATCATGCCGCGGGCGCGCAGTTTCCTGTTTTCGATAACCCGTCTATCAAGGCTTTCGCCTTCTTCTCCGGAATTCCAGCTCCAATTGCTGTTGCTGCCGTCCCGGTTGTCTTCGCCGTTTGAAAAATTGTGCTTTGTATTATAAGAGACCAAATCGTACAAAGTGAAACCATCGTGAGCCGTTACAAAATTGACGCCGGAAGTAATGTTGCGGTTTTCATGATTGAACACATCGCTCGAACCGCTTAAACGGTTGCCCATATCCGGAATTTGATAAGTGTCGCCTTTCCAAAAGCGGCGAACCGTATCCCGGTATTTGTCGTTCCATTCAAACCATCCCGGCGGGAAAGAGCCGACCTGGTAACCGGCGTAACCGACATCCCAGGGCTCGGCAATCAGTTTTACTTTGTTTAAAACCGGATCCTGTTTGACAGCATATAAAAATCCGCAATCTTTTTTAAAATCGGTACGATAACGGCATAATGTCGTTGCCAGATCGAAGCGGAAACCGTCGACATGCATTTCCTCCACCCAATAGCGAAGCGAATCCATTACCAATTTCAACACATAGGGATTTTGTACATTAAACGATGCTCCGGTGCCGGTGCTGTCATAGTAATATCGTTTGTTTTCGTTATTCAACGTGTAATAAGAAGCATTGTCTATTCCGCGATAACATAATGTCGGCCCCATCTGGTTGCCTTCGCCGGTGTGATTGAAAACAACATCAAGAAAAACTTCAAGTCCGGCGGCATGCATCGTTTTTACCATTTGTTTGAATTCATCAATTTCGCCATGGCACAAATAGCTCTGCTCCGGAGCAAAAAACGAGAAACTTTCATATCCCCAGTAATTATCCGCAATCCAGCCTTTTTTGTGCCGGTTGCCGAAAAACGCATGAACGGGAAGGAGTTCAACCGCCGTTACGCCAAGCCAACGCAAATAATTTATGCTGCTGTGATGCATCAACGCCTTAAACGTCCCCCTGTCTCTGTCGGGAATTTTCGGATGCAGTTTGGTATAGCCGCGCACATGCGTTTCATATATAACAGTATTTTCAATTCTGGTATGCGGGTGACGGTCGTCTTCCCAGTCAAAACTTCCGGCGACAACCGCCGATTTCGGAACATACGGCGCACTGTCCAGCGTCGAAAAAGACAAATCGGCATCAGGACTGTCAACATCGTAGCCGAAAATGGCCTTATGCCAAATCAGTTTGCCCACAAGTTTTTTTCCATAAGGATCTATCAGGAGTTTATTCGGATTAAAGCGATGCCCCTGTTCGGGAAGATACGGCCCGTAGACTCGATATCCGTAAGCCTGCCCGGGTTTCAGCCCCGGAATATAAATATGCCAGATGTTATTGTCATTTTCCTTCAGTTCATAACGCTTCAATTCATCAGCGCCGCTTTCGTCAAAAAGACAAAGTTCAACTTTTTCGGCATTTGCAGAAAAAAGCGCGAAATTAACTCCTTTCCCGTCATATCGGGAACCTAGCGGGAACGGATTTCCCGGTTGCGGTCTGGCTGCGGCCATGTAATTTCACGCTCCTTTACTGCCGTTGTTAATCTCTAATCGGTTTAATGACTATTGTTGCCAAAGGCGGCAATGTCAGGCTAACGGAATACGGCTTATCATTCCAGCCGATGTCTTCCGCAATCATAAAGCCTTCGTTTTTGACGCCGCTTCCCCAGTAATTTACATCATCACTGTTAAAAATTTCTTGATATTTGCATTTTTCTATGACGCCCAAACGATAATTGTTCCTGACGACGGGCGTGAAATTGGAAACGACAATCAGATAATCACCAGGCGTTGAGCCTTTTCTCATATATGCAATGACGCTGTCATCCGCATTGGAATGATCTATCCATTCAAAGCCGCGATAGTCAAAATCTATCTGATACAGAGATGAATTGCCTTTGTACATCAGATTCAAATCACGGACGCAATTTTGCAAACCCTTATACATCGGATAATCCAGCAGAAACCATCTTAAACCTTCTTCCGAATTCCATTCCCAATCCTGGCCGAACTCGCACCCCATAAACAACAGCTTTTTACCGGGATGGGTATACATAAAACCATAATACGCCCTCAGGTTGGCAAATTTCTGCCATTCATCGCCGGGCATTTTAGCCAGCATAGAGCCTTTTCCATGGACAACCTCGTCATGGGATATCGGCAAAATGAAATTTTCGTTAAAAGCATACAACAGACCAAACGTCAGCATGCCGTGATGATATTTGCGGTGAACAGGCTCATGACTGATGTATTTCAGCGTGTCATTCATCCACCCCATATTCCATTTATATCCAAAACCCAAACCGCCCATTGAAGTCGGACGGGAAACCATCGGCCAGGCTGTCGACTCTTCAGCACAGGTAAAAGCTCCCTTGCACTGTCCGTAAACAAGCTCGTTCATTTTGCGCAAGAAAGAAATGGCTTCCAGATTTTCGTTGCCGCCATAGTTGTTGGGAATCCATTCTCCCGGCTTGCGGGAATAATCCAGATAAAGCATGGAAGCTACGGCATCCACGCGCAACCCGTCAATATGAAACTCTTTCAGCCAATACAAAGCGCTTGCACACAGAAAATTGCAAACCTCGGTTCGTCCGTAATTGTAGATTTTTGTTCCCCAATCTTTATGTTCTCCCTTGCGCGGATCGGCATGCTCATATAAATGAGTTCCGTCAAACTCCACCAATCCGTGTCCGTCTTTCGGGAAATGCGCCGGAACCCAATCCATAATGACGGCAATACCGGCCTGATGAAACGTGTCAATCAAATAACGTAAATCATCAGGCGTTCCGAAACGAGAGGTCGGCGCAAACATGCCAACCACCTGATAGCCCCAGGAAGCATCCAGAGGATGTTCGGCCAAAGGTAAAAACTCAACATGAGTGAACCCCATATTGACAACATAAGGAACCAGAGTATCGGCCAATTCGCGATAGCTCAGATATTCATTATTTTCTTTGCGGCGCCAAGAACCCAAGTGAACCTCATATACAGACATCGGTTTATCGAAAGCATTGTGTTCTTCGCGATATTTCATCCACTCGTCATCCGACCAGTGATATTTGTCGATATTATAAACAACGGAAGCTGTGTGGGGACGTTTTTCCGCATAGAATCCGACAGGATCCGATTTAAGCAGAATATAATTTTCCTGTGTTTTTACCTCGTATTTATAAACTTCGCCTTCACCGATTTCCGGAATGAAAATGTCCCATACGCCGCAGCTGATATGTTTGCGCATGACATCAACCCGGCCGTCCCAGTTATTGAAATTTCCAACAACGGAAACACGTTTTGCATTCGGCGCCCAAACCGCAAAGCTGACGCCTTTTACACCATCCATCTCACGAACATGCGCCCCGAGAATTTTATACATATTAAGGTGGTTTCCTTCCGCCAAAAGATAGACGTCAATATCGCCCAAAGTTGCTCCAAAACGATAAGTATCTTCTTTTTCATAAACATCGCCTTTGTCGTTTTCAATGCGGAATTTATAAGACAGATTTTCTCCGACGCCGAGGTTTATCTGATAGAAGCCGCGCTCATCAAGTTTTTCCATATAGCCCAGCGACTGGCCGTCAGGTTTCCGGATGACTTCCACGGCCCGGGTGTTGGGTTGATAAGTTCTGATAAAGATGCATTTTGAGCCTTTATCACGATGCAACCCCAATACGGCAAAAACATTTCCGTGATCGCCATTAACAACGGCTTCCATTTCCTCTTTCGATAATAAATTTTCCATTCAGCGTCCCCTAATAAAACTGATAACATAATTAGATTAAACTCACAAAAAATATCTATAAATTGATATCAAAATAAATGCAAGAAAATTAAACAACAACTCCAATTAATTTTAAATAATGTTTGATTTTAAAAGATTTGTTGTTGACGTATTAATTTCAGGTTGTATATTTAGTAGTGTTGACCAAACATTTTTATTTGGAGTTAATTATGGTTAAAACAAACGAAAACGCTATCAGAGAAGCTGCTTATTACAACTGGCAAAATGCCGGTTGTCCGCAGGGACAGGATGAATATTTCTGGATGATGGCCGTAGAACAGTTGAGCAATTGCAATTGTTCCTGCAAATCATCGTCTTCGAAAAAAACTTCTTCCTCCCCGGCCAAGAAGTCTTCCTCGAAAAGCAGTTCAACTTCAGCAAAAAAAACTGCCAAATAAGCAGTGTTTTTTCTGAGGAAGAATCATAAAAGCCCTGTCATTAGACAGGGCTTCTTTTTGATTATTTCTTTATGGCAGAAACAATATATCCGCTTACAAAATTTTCGCCTTCCCGACGGAGTTTTTTTCTTTCGCAGCTTTCTATTTCAAACAGATTGTTATTCAAGAGAAATTTCACATATCCGACAGAATGAATAAAACGTCCGGAAATGTGCAGATAATAAGGTTTGTCGTTTATAAAATTTTCAGTCACGGTAAATATAATCCGTCCTTTTTTCCGAAGGCTTTTATGAACGGCTTTAATTACATCTTCCAAGTCTCCAACGTAAGTAAAAACATCCGCTGCCGTCATCAAATCATATTTATTCGGACAGGCATTCATATAGGAAATCATATCGGCATTAATCAGCCTGGAATATATTTTTTTTTGTTTTGCCGCGGCAAGCATTTTCGACGAAAGATCAACTCCGTCCAAACCAAACCACCCGGCATATTTTTTCAGAAAAGCACCGCACAGTCCCGTCCCGCAACCGATATCCAATATTTTCAACCGTGGATTTTTTTTGCCTTTATATATTTTTTCGAGTTTTTTTCCGATCAGCTGCGGCGCCATATAATCGAGCCCATGCAGCACTTCATCAAAATCAGAAGAAAAGACATCAAAAATATCCTGCAGATATTTTGCATCCGCAATTTTAATTTTCTGGTTTCCCAGCAGCGCATTTCCCATATAGTTAACAACAGGATCGTCACTGTATTTTTTTAACCAGAGTTTTATGCATTCGGCAATCGGCGGAACATCTTTTTCCAACGCTACTTCATAAAACAAATATCCAAGATTGATATGATGAGCCTCCCTTTCTTCTTTTGCAATTGTTACTGCTTTCCAGGCGCTTGCAATGGCTTTCAGATAATTTTCCTGTTTGGCATAAGCCTGACTGAGATAATTGAACGTCCAGGAATCGGAAGGATCTATTCTTGCCGCTTCTTCCAGATATTTTACGGCAGAATCAAAATTGTTCATTTCCTGATATGAATTTCCGAGAATTACATATCCCAATTTTTCTTCTTTCCGGCATTCTACGGCACGCCGGGCATATTCGACCGCCCGAGGATAGATTTTTTGTTCAAAAAAACTGTTTGCCAGGTTGGCCAAAGCCGGATAGTTGAACGGAGCCAAATCAACAGCCTGCTGATAATATTCCGTTGCTTTGGCATAATTATTTTGAATATAAAAAATATTTCCGAGCGTTATCAACAATTGGGGATTGGTCGGCGTTTTTTTTAACAGTTTAAGACAATGCTTCAGGGATTTTTTCAAATTTCCCTGTTCGTAAAGCGTTATTGCCTTATCTATTTTCCGATTCAGATCCTCACTCATTGTCTTTTGCTCTCTATTTTTTGTTATTTGAACATTTTTTCGTAAAAAAACTATTGACGAATATCAAATATTATTATATTTATTTTTCATCATTTTGTTGGGGGTATGGCGGAACTGGTAGACGCGCTAGACTCAAAATCTTGTGGCCTTTGGCCGTGTCAGTTCAAGTCTGACTACCCCTACCACTTTGAAAGCCTTGCAAATCAATATGTTGCAAGGCTTTTGTTTTGTCTTTCTTATGTTTCTCTGCCATTTATATTTTCGTCAAAGCCGCCGCCGTACCGACACCGCAGCATTGCCCACAATATCTCAAACTCATTTTTTCCTCCTTATATAAAAAAAGAGGCCGAAGCCTCCCAAAACAACAATGATAATTTTTTTCATAAAACGTCTAAAATAAACACGCCAATTGTTTCCTCGGCTGCCAGAATCCTCCAAACCCGGCTTAATAGCATTCTGTTGTGCCCGTTGTTATATAACCTGAACATCTACCGAAACTTGAACTTTCACAAGCTTCAAGACTGCTGAATGTCCCTCTCTGATTCGTCGAAGAATGCGGCGGCTCGTTTCCATTTCCGTACGCTGGTTCATAAACGGTTGTTATACTTTCATACAAAGTGTAAGTACCGTTTCCGTTGGCACTGCAACTACAACCGTTGTAATAAGTTGTAAAAAGTAAAACATCATAACAGCATTGATAACAGGCATTTCCACAACCATCT
This sequence comes from uncultured Pseudomonadota bacterium, assembly GCA_949289935.1. GTDB lineage: Bacteria > Pseudomonadota > Alphaproteobacteria > RF32 > CAG-239 > HGM16780. The sequence goes on from CASEQD010000040.1 coordinate 11,222, forward strand.
TGTCCTTTGGACGTTTTATCTCCTGAACTGCAAACCAGATTAATATCTCCCTCGCAACTATTGTCGCAAGGTTTGCATTTGTCATACAGGGTTGTATTACCGGAGAGGCAGGAGGATGCGTCTGTTTCCGGCCCGTTTGGGCATTTCAGATATCCGTCGCAGGGCGCCGGTTTGATTTTGTAACGCAGACCGAGCGAGCAATGATTGCAGGTTTCTCCGTCCTGGACATAT
>CASEQD010000041.1 GCA_949289935.1 uncultured Pseudomonadota bacterium
ATTATCGCTAATTCTTTAGTTAAGGAAAATAGATTATGGCATGACTAATTTTATTTATTGACTTTATTTAAGACATAGGAGTTGGAGGGGGTATGAATCCTCTAAAGAACCAACTTTCGGATATGACAAGCTCGCTGCGCTCGTCATACCCCTCCCGACCTCCCCTATCCCAGGGGAGGAGAAGAAAGAGTTTTCTATCTCAGGGGTGGAGAAAAGGGAGAGAATTGTCTCGGGGAGGGAATTAGATAAGAGAGTAACCTCAGGAGAGGAAATAAAAGCAATTTTTCCGCCTGCACAATCTGAGCATCGCGCTTCCTCTGCCCCGGAACCGGACACCGCTAACTTTCGGCTGCGGGGGCTCCCCGCCCCATGCCAACCAGCGGCAGACAGACGGGGTGAAGCTGCCCCAGCTTCCGAGCGGGGGCTCCCCGCCTCAGCTTCGGATGAAGAGTATGGAAATCCGGCAATGCAGTTTTGAGTGTGATTTGTGTCGACGCAAAAACAAAATTCTGCTGTCCGCAGACCAATATGCCCGCGGTTGACAACAGTATCACCCTGGAAATACTTTTCATGACACATCCTCCATACTCATCATCACGACTCTAATGTATCATACTTTACATAAACATGCAATAAGTATTTTGCAGAAAGTGTAAGAAAAAATGACATAAAAAAACACAGCCTTTTACGCTGTGTCTTAAAAACTTTTTATACTGAATCTGAAAATTTAACTAAAATAAAAACTGCAGATTTTCAACTCTTCCCAATTGCGGCGGAACAAAATTAATAATCTCAACGGTATATGCTTTTTCATCATAAGGATAAATCAAAAGATAAATATTTGAACCGGCTCCCGAACTAGAACTTTTACAAACTTTCACATCATTATCCGTCAAACCATTGTTTATTTTAACCGTAACCAAACGGCCGGCCGTACGAAAATCATCCTTTGATGTAAAATTCTCATTATCAACCAAAACAAAGCCGTCCAAATTTTTCAGCAAAAGAGTTTGTTTCCGCCGGTCAATAATATTTTGCGGCGGATTTTTCAGTCCATAAGCCTTGATTGTTTCTCTGACTTTCTGCAACAAAACCGGATTATGGCACGAAGGAAGTTCCCACGGTTTTTCCTGAAGATAGGCAGCGGCGGCGGCCTGCCTGACAAACAACAGCCAAACCGCCGTCAAAACAACAACAAACCGCCGCATTGCAGGCTCCTTTTTAGAAATTAACAGAATTCGGTGTTCTGGGAAAAGGAATAACATCCCGGATATTGGCTATTCCCGTAACCAACATCATCATACGTTCAAACCCCAGGCCAAAACCGGCATGCGGCACCGAACCATAACGACGGGAATCAAGATACCAGTCATAATCTTCTTCCTTCATCCCGTTTTCTTCAATACGTTTCACCAGTTTCTGATAATCATCTTCACGCTGGGAGCCGCCGATAAGTTCACCGATACGCGGCACCAGCACATCCATGGCGGCAACTGTTTTTCCGTCAGGATTGAGCTTCATGTAAAAAGCCTTGATTTCTTTGGGATAATCACGAACAATAACCGGCTTTTTAAAATATTCCTCTGCCAGAAAACGTTCATGCTCAGTCTGTAAATCTACGCCGTATTCGGGCTTATATTCAAACTTTTTGCCTGACTTTTGCATAATTTCAATTGCTTCCGTATAAGTAATGCGGGCAAAATCGCTGTCCATAATCGTAGCAAGCGTTGTTTTCAAAGTCGGATCGACATACTTTTCAAACAATTCCAAATCATCGGCACAGTTTTCCATAACGTCGCGGACGCAAAAACGAACCATATCTTCGGCCAAATCCATATCATCATTAATATCGGCAAAAGCCATTTCCGGTTCAATCATCCAGAATTCGGCGGCATGTCGCGGCGTATTGGAATTTTCCGCCCGGAAAGTCGGCCCGAAAGTATAAATATCGCCCAAAGCCGTCGCATACATTTCTCCGTTCAATTGTCCGGAAACTGTCAAATGAGCTTCTTTGCCGAAAAAATCCTTGCTGTAATCGACTTTTCCGTCTTTCGTCCGGGGCAGATTATTCAAATCAAGCGTTGTTACCTGAAACATTTCCCCGGCGCCCTCACAATCCGAACCGGTAATAATCGGTGTATGAACATATTTAAACCCGCGTTCCTGAAAAAACTTGTGAACGGCATACGAAAGTTGGGAACGGATTCGGAATGCCGCACCATATTTATTGGTACGGGGTCTGAGATGAGCAATACTGCGCAGGAACTCATCCGTATGTTTTTTCTTTTGCAGCGGAAAATCATCCGGCGCCAGACTGTAAATTTCAAATTTTCCGGCAACGATTTCAAATTTCTGGCTTCCGCCCTGAGAGGCAACCAATGCACCGCTGACGGCAACAGAAGACCCTGTCGTGATTTTTTTGACATCGCTGTAATTGGGCAAATTGCTATTGGCAATAATCTGAATATTTTTCAAACAGGAGCCGTCGTTTACTTCAATAAAAGAAAAATCCTTGGCATCCCTTTTTGTTCTCACCCAGCCTTTTACCAAAACTTCGGGCAGTTCCTTGTCTTCTGCCAAAAGTTTAACGATTTTTGTCCTTTTCAACATAAAATTTACCTCTGATATTTAATTTGCCAATAACATAAATGCCTAAGTTATATACATCATTTCTCTTTAATTGTCCAGATTGACAATTACATTTATGGATATAAAATTAATGCAGATTTATTTTTAAGGAGGCAAAAAAATCATGAATAAAACCGCATGGATGTTATTTCTGCCGTTTTTGGCTTTAACCGCGGCCTGCACCTCAAACATCGGTGCGAATAATTACGCCGTACAAAATGTCAACAAAGTTCAGACCGCCCAAATCGGAACCATCATCAGCGTACGAAAAGTTATCGTCCAAAACGAAAACGGCGGCGGGGCATTGTTGGGAACCGTTGCCGGAGGAGTTGCCGGTTCACAAATCGGCCGGGGCTCGACGGCCGGAATCCTTGGCGCTTTGGGCGGGGCTATTGTCGGCGGCGTTGCCGGAGACATAGCTCAAAGCGAATTATCCAAACAAGCCGGATATGAATATGTCATCCAGCTTCAGAACGGCGGAATCGTTACCGTTACCCAGGGAAATGATGTTCTGATGACCGTCGGAGAAAAATGTATGGTCATTTACGGCCCTCAGGCCCGGGTTATTCCTTACGGCGGCTAACCCCGTAAAATAAGAACAAAAAGGCATTATAATCATAGGTTATAATGCCTTTTGCATAAAAAAAAGAGCTGTAAACCTACAGCTCTTGAAACTGGCGGTACGGATATGACACATTTCGTACTCAGTTTATTATGGATCTTTACAAACATCACAACCTGATTATGTTAATGTACTCTCGGTATTGTCTAATGATGCAACACCAGGAAGAAGACTCAAAATCATAAGGCTCATACATACGATATTTGTATTTTGAGGATTTAGATGAAGTTAAGCAATATCACCAAAGAAGAGCTTTTGTTATTATTCCATAAGTAGGCATAATTGTGGCACAAAAGGGAAGTATAATGTCTCATGAAGAAATTTTGCAAGCATTGGGTATGCCACAAGAAAAAGTAAATTAGGCTATAAAAAATAATCCTCGCAGATATTTTATAGATAACACTTTAGTACTGTATCAAGGTGGTAAAGGAAGGGGAGAGCTGGAAATTACAGAAGCTGTGGGGAGAACGATGGAAAAATTTTATTCCAAAAGCGAACAAGAGAAATATGGTGTTGTCGGAATAGCGGTAAAGGGAATATGAAAAAAAGCAGTCAAAGGACTGCTTTTTTGTTACAAAGACCATATAACTTATTCGAGAGCTTCTACCTCAATGATATTCTGGTAAGTTGATAAAAAACCACTACGAAATCCAAAAGTCTTAATACGGTAATATTTGCCTTTTTGCAGCATCCCATAAACATCAGAACTGTTGAACCGACCAAAAATAAGAGAGTCTTCAATTTTAAAAGTTCCCTCGTTAGTATAAATAAGGTACTTCCCGTCAACCCGTTCTTTACCTGTAACTTTGATGATAAAAGTACTCTTACTATTGTTGGTTTGGGGAGCTTTGAGAGCTGTATTATCTGTGGTATAAACTCCAACAATATTTCGGTAAGTCGATAAAAAAGGAATACGAACACCGAAAACTTTAAATTTATAGGTTTCACCTTCAGCTATCATTCCATAAACATCAGAACTATTAAATTGGCCGAATATCAAAGAGTCTTCAATTTTAAAAACTTCTTTATTCGTGTAAATTAAGTAATAAGAACGTTTACTGGGTTCTTCACCTGTTTCTGGATCACCTTCGTCATAGTCTACCACATGTTCCTTACCCGAAACAGTCGCTGTAATAAGTTCTTCTTCAGAGTTTGATACAGAAGAACCACCACAAGAAAACAATACACCACTCATAAGAGCAAACAAAAAATAAATAATTCTTTTTTTCATAATATATAAAATTAAAATAATACAAAAATCTCAACTATTATAGAGAAAATGCATCAGGGAGTCAATATAAAAAACAACAAAAAGAGAAGGAAAATAAGCAAAAGAAAAAGACCACCAAAGTGGTCTTTGGAACTAACTGGCGGGAGCGACGGGGCTCGAACCCGCGACCCCATGCGTGACAGGCATGTATTCTAACCAGCTGAACTACGCCCCCATCAAATTCGACTATGTTTATACATGAGCTTTTATTGAATTGCAAGCACTTTTTTCATAAAAAAATCAAAATTATAAAATTATTAACAAAATTAAGATATTAGATAAACTTATACACATTTTAAAGATTATTTTCTTTGCTTTTGAAAAGGAAAATAATATATTTTTTGTTGTTTTAAACCATATTGGCAAGAATAAAATGAATTGGTCTGACATATATCATAACCTGAAAAAGAAAATCGCGGCAAAATGCTGTCCCAAGCTCCCGCTTCCAAAAAAATTGAACAAACTGCACCGCTACGCAAGAATGAAACATAAAAACAAAATTGTCACAACCGTTTATGCGCTGCTGCTGGTTTTTGCTTTCATTCTTTCCGTTGCAAATCATAACAACGTAAACGCCTCGGTTTCACCGCAGGAAAACGTCGATTACCTGTTGCTGGAAAGCTCCATTAACAACAATTATGACGAGACAACGGTCTATCCGGAAGATTCGGTTGAAAACATCCGCTCTCTTTTTGAGATGATTAATTATCAGGAAACGACCAAAACCATCGAACACGAAATTGAACTTTCAAAAGGCGACACATTCATTAACGTACTGACCGATCTCGGAATGGAATATAAAGCAGCCTATGACATTTATCTCGAACTGAAAAAAGTTTATAAACCTGAAAATCTTAAAGCCGGACAGATAATCAAAATAACCACGACCGTTGACACGGTTCATGACAAACTTCTGTCTGTCGATTCCATTACAATCGAACCCCAACCCGGCAAACGCTTCATTGTCGAGAGAGATGAAAACAATACATATTTGGCCCGCAAAGAAAAAGACGATTTAATTCTTGAAGTCAAAACCGCGGAAGGCATGATTGACGGCACACTTTCAGCTTCCATGAAAAGAGCCGGCATTCCCGGAAAAGTCGTGGGTAATTTTATCAACATATTCTCCTATTCCATAGATTTCCGCCGGGATATCAAAAAAGGCGATAAATTCGAAATTATTTTTGAAAAACATCTGACACAGGACGGCAAACTGGTTAAGACCGGAAACATTCTCTATGCATCGCTAACGCTCCGGAAAGATAAAATAGCGCTCTATCGCTATAAAGACAAATCCGGACTGGTAGATTACTATGACGAAAAAGGCTATGCCATGAAAAAAACATTGCACCGCAAACCTCTGGCATTCCAGTCTGCACGCATATCATCGCCGTTCGGCAAAAGACGCCACCCGATAAAAAAACAAATCATCATCCATTGGGGCGTTGATTATGCAGCCCCCAGAGGAACGGCAATCTATGCCGCCGGGGATGGCGTCATCCAGTCAGCAAAATGGAACGGAGGCTACGGCAACTACATAAAAATCCGCCATAACAGCGAATATTCAACGGCTTATGCACATATGCAACGCTTTGCCAAAGGCATTCGCGCCGGAGTAAGAGTCAAACAGGGACAAGTCATTGGCTATGTCGGAAGCACCGGCCTGTCCACCGGCCCTCATCTTCATTATGAAGTTGTAAAAAACGGCCGCAGGGTTAACCCTCTGAAAGTAAAAGCAGCTGCGGGAGAAAACCTCAAAGGTCAAAATCTCCGCCGGTTTAAAAATCAGGTGGCGGAATTAAGAAAAACCTACAACACCTGGTTTGCTCAAATCGAAAAACAAAAAGAAAAGATAGCCCGGAAATAACACAAAACCCCGAATTTTTAATTCGGGGTTTTACTCAATCATTCAAAACATAAAAATTTGTTCAAAAACTTCCAAAAATACAACTTCCTTTTTTCTTTGGAAGAAAGGTTGTTATCTTCAATATAACAATCCAGATATTCCTCAAATCCAGGTTTGGTCAAAAGCGCCGTCGTCTGCGGATAAAGACGGTTTTCTCTGATATATTTCATCAGAAACGGATTATCTCCGGCATTCACGTTTTTGCACAACTCAAACAACAAACATTCGTCATTCCCGTCAAACAAACCCAGTTCTTTAAACCTCCAAATATACTTTTCCTCTCCGCGTTTAAAAACAATCGTCTTAAAAAGGGACAATCTGGTATATTCGTTTCCAAAAAAATGCCGGACAGACTTATCGGCGCATTGACGAAGATATGCGTCAACATATTCTTCGCCGCAAGACAACAAAAAAAGAAACAGATGCACATCCCAGAGCTTATACAAAATCATATAATAAACTCTGGCCGAAAGCCCCTGCCCGACAAGAACATACTTAGCATATTTCCGCCGTTTTTCCGGAGAAATAAGCTTCAACATTCTACCGCAGCTGATGCAATCGCGGGACAACCCGTCAATAATTTCCTGTTTGGTTAAAAATTTCTCATCCATAATAATATTTTTTTTAATTAATAATACAAAAAACAACCCTACCATAAAACGGCAGGGTTGTCTTGTCAATACCGGTTTAATCCATAAACTTCCGGGCAAAACTAAACTTGTTTTCACCGTTGATGGTTGAAATATTTTTATTATTAAGCAGCGACGGAAGCTCTTGCGTGCGAAACACGCTGCGCGGATCGGCACCTTTAACAAAAGCAACAACATCCCCTTTGGCCGATTCGATGAACCGTTTGGATGCAACCGACCAGATATCGGCAATTTCATCATCGCTTAAACCGCAATCCGAACTGGACAATCCCATTTCCACCAGCTTGGCACCGCAATCGGTATGCTCAATCATCATTCTTTCCGGATGATGTTTGACATAATTAAACGCATTGTCCCTGTTTTCCTTTGTCGGCTGAAAACTGATACTGTATAAAACAACACTGTTTTCCGGTGTTGACACATCATAATCCTGAGCCACACGAAAGGCTTTTTTAAATAAATCAGAAGACATTAACTTTTCCTTTTGTTTTTGACAATATCCAATTGGCCGTCGGCGCCGACAATAATATCAGCCGTATCATTATCACTTATCTCGCCGCTCAAAATTTTCATGGCCAGTTTATTCTCAATTTGATTTTTTAGCAAGCGTTTTAACGGTCTTGCCCCATAAACAGAATCATAACCATTGTTAACAATCCACACAAAAGCGGCATCATTAACCCGCAGCGTAATATTATGCTCGCTCAGGCGTTTTTCAACATTGGCAATCATAATTTTTGCAATATCTTTAATATTGCTCTTATCCAGTTTATGGAAGAAAATAATCTCGTCAATACGGTTAATAAACTCTGGCCGGAAAGATGCCTTTACAATATCCATCACCTGATTGCGGATTTTGCGCGGATCATCTTTTCCTGTTGCATTGGAAATAACATCCGATCCCAGATTCGAGGTCATGATGATAATTGTATTCTTAAAATCAACCGTCCGACCTTTACCGTCTGTCAGACGCCCGTCATCCAAAACCTGCAACAACACATTAAAAATATCGGGATGCGCCTTTTCCACTTCATCAAACAAAATAACCTGATACGGACGACGGCGGACAGCCTCGGTCAAAAGCCCCCCTTCTTCATAACCGACATATCCCGGAGGCGAACCGATTAAACGGGCAACCGCATGCTTTTCCATATATTCGGACATATCAATGCGCAACATAGCCTTTTCGTCATTAAACAAAAATTCTGCCAATGCTTTTGATAATTCCGTTTTACCGACGCCGGTCGGTCCCAGGAACAAAAACGAACCGATGGGCTGTCCGGCATCGCCGATTCCGGCGCGGGAGCGTCTGACGGCATTAGCCACCGCCGCAATGGCGTCTTTCTGTCCCACAACGCGTTTGCTCAAAATATCTTCCATATGCAGCAGTTTTTCCTTTTCGCCTTCCAGCATTTTATCAACCGGAACCCCCGTCCACTTGGAAACAACCGCGGCAATATTCTCATCCGTTACCGTTTCACCTGCCGGACTGTGAGCCTTTTTGGCAACTGCCTCTTCTTCTTTCAGACGGCTCTCCAAATTGGGAATAATACTGTATTGAAGTTCTCCGGCACGTTCATAACGCCCTTCTCTTTTGGCAATATCCGCTTCGATTCTGGCTTTGTCCAGTTGATTTTTCAAATCGGTAATATCTGCCAGACTGCGTTTTTCCTTCACCCATTTATCACCCAAAACTTTAGCCTTTGCTTCCAGCCCTGCAATTTCATAACCAATAAGTTCCAAACGGGATTTTGACTGTTCGTCAGTTTCCTTTTTCAACGCTTCCCGTTCAATTTTCAACTGCATGATGCGGCGGTCAAGCTCATCCAGCTCCTCCGGCTTGGAGTCGACGGCCATCCGCACGGCGCTTGCCGCCTCATCCATCAAATCGATCGCCTTGTCCGGCAGAAAACGATCGGTAATATAACGATTGGACAAAGTCGCCGCGGCAATCAATGCGCTGTCGGCAATCCGCACGCCGTGATGCAGTTCAAATTTATCCTTAATTCCGCGCAGAATGGAAATTGTCTCTTCCACACTCGGCTCGCCCACAAACACCGGTTGGAAACGACGTGCCAACGCAGCGTCTTTTTCAACATATTTTTTATATTCATTAAGGGTTGTCGCTCCCAGACAGTGGAGTTCGCCGCGTGCCAAAGCCGGCTTCAACAGGTTTGAAGCATCCATGGAACCTTCCGAAGCCCCTGCTCCGACAATCGTATGCATCTCATCAATAAACAAAATGATAGAACCGTCGGATTCCTCCACCTCTTTCAAAACCGCTTTCAAACGCTCTTCAAATTCGCCGCGGAATTTTGCCCCGGCAATCAATGCCCCCATATCCAAAGCCAGCAGACGTTTATTATGCAGGCTTTCCGGAACATCATTGTTGACAATGCGAATGGCCAACCCTTCGACAATCGCCGTTTTGCCCACGCCCGGCTCACCGATAAGCACCGGATTGTTTTTGGTACGGCGCGACAAAACCTGAATGGTCCGGCGAATTTCATGTTCCCGCCCGATAACCGGATCAAGTTTTCCTTCTTTGGCTTTGGCCGTAATGTCTATGGCATATTTTTTCAAAGCATTAAAATTATCTTCCGCACTTTCCGAGTCGGCAATCCGCCCCTTGCGCATATCATTAACAGCCCGGTTCAAAGCCACGGGATCAACGCCTGCAGCCTTCATAACGTCATAAGCTTTGGTTCCGGCTGTCTGAGCCAAAGCCTGCAAAATACGTTCAATGGTAACATAGCTGTCGCCGGATTCGTCAGCCAGTTTTTCAGCTTCCATCATTACCCGTGTAAATTCCTGCGACATCGAACTCTGCACACTTTCGCCGCTCACCTGCGGAATACGCTTCAAAGCGGCATCGGCGGCGCTTTTCAAACGATCGACATCTGCCCCTGATTTTTGCAAAAGTTCAATCACCATTGCATTATCTTTGGCATTCAGCAAAACGCTCAGCAAATGTTCCGGTGAAATAAACTGATGTTTTTCCCTGGCTGCCAGATTAACAACATCCTGAACCAGTTCTTTCGATTTATTGGTAAGTTTTTCAAAATCCATGTTCAATCCCCTCTCTGTATAATATATAGGTGCCCGGGAGATCTCAAATCAAGCGCAACACAACAAAATTATAAAAAGGCTTTGAAAAAATATCAAAGCCTTTTTTGTTTCCTCCGCTGTTATTTTGTTGCATCAAAAACGCATCTTGTCGCATACGTTGCTGTCAACATTAAAAGAAACCCCCGATAAACATTTCTCTTCTGCCATAATTCCGACTTCAATTTTCAGATTCTTATTACTGTTAATAACCGTAGCATTACGACAAGTAGATATGTTGTTTTCGACATTTCCTCTCCATGAAAGATCCAAGCTTTCACCTTCATAATCACACAGGTTAATTGTAACATTATCACCGCTGATACGGGGATCAATAGAGTATCCGCCTTTTATGTTAAATGTGGAATTTTTACCCATATAAGCCTCCACATTACGGGCATTTTTCAAATTAACAACCGCGCCGGATTGAGCAACTATACGTTTGTTGGGAACCACTCCTCTGGGGTTATATCCGGCTGTTTCAACATATGTCAGGGTTCCGTCTGCCGTAACATAGCCAAGATTATAAGCCGTTACGTTCACATTGCTAAAAACACCTGACCTAGCCACAGAACGCAACACATCTTCATCGCAAGAATCAAAAAAATTTACATTTTCTGAAGTCAGCCTGCTGTTGCTTATAATATTCAAATTCATAACATAAATACCGGAAAAATCCTCTCCCTCAAATCGCTCAAAAGTCAGCGTATGTCCGTTTCCGTTAAGCGTAACATCTCCGCGCGATAACAGGGGCAGATTTCCGCAATACATATCCTGAGCAACATTTACCGTGCTTCCGGAACTCGCTTTCAAAACCTGCTTATATAAATCATAACAAGCCTCATCAACATCTTCCTCCACACATTCATACAGATAATCATGGTTGCCGTTTTCAATGCTTGGATGAGTTTCCGAACTTCCGTTAAAACCACCTACCACAAATTCTTTCATCGGACATATATCTGCCTTTTTCGCAAACGCAAATCCGTCAAGCATAAATTTTTCCGCATTTCCGGAATACAACACGGGTATACAATCCGTATATTTTCCGTTACAAGTATAAGTATCGCAATGATAATTTTGATCACCGGGACAATTTGTCTTATCATATTTATAACTTGGCGAACATTGAGAGGTACAAGTCTGCGCATCACCATCCCAGTCATAACCAGACTTGCAGCCGACTTTGCAATATTTCCCAGAACAAGTCTCAAACTGGCACACAAAAGGCGACGGACAAGATGTCAGGCTGCATTCGTTGGCACAATCCGGTTTTTCATTACATATAATTCTGGTACCGCCGCAGCCGTCGTCGCCGGTAGTTGTTCCATACAGACAGTTTGTTTCATCCGGTTCGGGGGTGCAGCAGTCTTTGCAGTTGGAAAATCGGGTAATTCCGGAGCTGTCGGTACAGGATGTTGCCCCGACGGCGCCGCCGCAGTCGCAGATTTTATAACTT
>CASEQD010000042.1 GCA_949289935.1 uncultured Pseudomonadota bacterium
TTATCTCAAGCGGCGGACAAGAGTCTGGCTGTTGACGATTGCGTTGGAAGCGGCGGTTGTGCTGACGACATTCGGAAGCGTCTATTATCTGGCCAACAAAGACCGCTGGGCGGCCGAAAGAGAACTGGCGCAGGCTCAGAAAGAGCAGAAACGCCTGGAAGCTGAAAAGCGTAAAGAACAGGAACGTTTAGAAGCAGAAAAACGTAAAAAGCAAGAATGTTCAGAGCCAAAAACTGAAAGGGAACAAGCCGAGGCTGAAGGACTTTCTCTCTGGCTGTTTCGTTATAAGCAAAAAGAAATTCGCAAGGCTCAGGATGAAGCCGATAGATTATTGGCGGCTTTGCAAAGAATCCGGAAAACTGCAGCAGCGGATAAAGACCGCTTTTCAAAAAATTCTTTGAGCCAAGAGGGAAATAATATTTTAACGGCGTATGCTGACCGTGCTGTCGTCGAGGTGGAAAAGAAATTGGTGGCCGCCGAAAAAAATGTTATTTATCTGAAGAGCCAACCGGCAGAATATTGGAAAAGTCAATGGGCGGATAGGAATATCCCCTTTATTGCGCTACTTTTGTACGTTGGACTCATTATGTTTGTTCCGGGGCTAGTCAAGCTCTTAACTTTTGATAAGAGGTGGGATCATCCTTCCAGAAGAAGAACGGGATTAATACTGCTTGTTGCAGGAAGTGTGATGCTAGCAGCAATGATTTTGTTGTCTATTATGACTTGCGTATAAAATACACAAAAAACTCTCTGATTTTTCAGAGAGTTTTTTTGTGTAAATTTATTGACAAAATTTTGAAATTATTTATGTGGAAGTTATACTTTTTAAATATCATTTCTGGCTTTGATTCATATCCCGGAAATTGCATTGACAATTTCCGGGATGTTTTAATAAGTATAAAAATGCCATTTAAATCGTCATTTGTAAAATTTCCTTATAAGCCTTAATTGCCGTATCGCGAAAAGCAACAACCGTGTCAAGCGTCTGTTCGGCATTTGAAATTGCCATTACCACATCCTGAATATCCGCTTTGCCGGAAATTCCCGCCAATGACATTGTTTCCGCCTTTTTGGTTGTTTCCGCCGCCGAATCTATGGCTGACTTAACCATTTCGCCGAAACCGCTCTCCGATTTTACGGCTTCGGTTCTGGAAGCATCCAGCTGCCCCATGTTGCTGATGCGCCCCAAGGCCTGTTGATAAGCATTCATTGCACTGGATATATCGCTAATCATTTGCTTTCCCCTTTAAAACATATCACTCCAAAATGTCCAGAATTTTTGAATTCATCTCGCGGGATGTCTGCACCACGCTCAAATTTGCCTCATAAGAACGCTGGGCTTCTTTTAAGTCCATCATTTCAATCAGCGGATTGACATTCGGCATTTTTACATATCCCTGCCCGTCCGCTGCCGGATGGTTCGGATCGTACTTTTTTACAAAATCGGATTTATCTTTTACGATTTTTCCGACTTTGACCATGTTTGCCCCGGTTTCTTTATCCACATATTGTTCAAAAGTAACTACCTGCCGGCGGTAGGGATCTTTACCCGGTTCCGCAGATACAGATTCCGCATTGGCCATATTTTCGGAAATTACTTTCAGACGCTGAGCCTGCGCCTTCATTCCCGAATAGGCTATATCCGCACTGGCTGACAAATCTCCGATCATTTAACTTTCTCCTCAGGCGTTAATTTTCGTATTTGCTGTTGTCAGCATTTTTTTGAAAGAATTATAAATGGAAATCATGCGGTTATAATCTCCCCTCACCTTGCTGACCTCGTTCAGCTGATCTTCAATAATCACGCCGTTGCCGTCAAGACTCAAAGGATCGGAAGGTTTCGGCGTGTAAACCATATATCCGCCTTTTTGCGACGGAAGCCCCGTCAGATGACGGGGATCGGTTACCTTCAAAGCCAGAGTTGAAGATTTCAGTTCATCGGAAAAACCCGTTTTTTTGATGTCTTTCGGCAAGTAACCGGGGGTATTGGCATTTGCCACGTTTTCAGCCAAAACCTTCTGGCGCTCGGTCAGATACGAACGCTCCCGGTTGATTGCGCCAAACAATGCCAATTTGCTTAAATCCATTTTTCCCCTTTCTGCCATAAGCTTCCCTCTTTTACATTCCCCAATGCAAAATTCTTGCCAAACCAAGAAACCGAGATTATAATAACAAAAAAACAATCTCCGGGGCAAACCTATGTCTGATTATGATGATAAAACAAAACCGGCAAAAAGCAACGAAGAAGAAAAGTTGTCCCCAGCTTATGCCGTTGCTCTCGGTTATGACCGTCAAAAAGACAATGCCCCGAAAGTCCTCGCCAAAGGACAGGGTGAAATTGCCGAAAAAATCATAAGAATCGCCCTTGACGAAGGAATAGAAATCCGTCAGGACGCCGATTTGATTGAAATTCTCAAAGCCGTGGACATTGAGCAGGAAATTCCTGTCGAAGCTTTTGCGGCCGTTGCCGAAATCATTTCTTATATTTATAAAGCCAACGGAAAAATGCTTGAAGAACAATCATAAATTTTATTTCCGCCGCCTTTCTTGTTGACAAATAGACAAACTAAGATTACATTACCCTTGGTTAACATTATTATTAATTTTAAATATAATTATTATGGATAAAGAAAAAATGAACAAGGCTTTGAATGAAGAAAGCCGGAAAAACGTGATCAACATTGTATTGCAGACAAGAAACCATCAGAATATTGTCGACTTATTCCGGGACGGTTATTGTCTTACTGCCGAAGCGCTGGAAATTCTTTACCGGCTCAAAATGGGCAAAAATACTATTACGGAATGTGTCAGACAATGCACTGTGTATGAAGATTCTTCAAATTTGTATAACTGGCTGGTTGGATATCTGGGACAAAACGCCGCAGAAGAACTGATTATCAAAAGCGATTTTGACGACTGCATGCTTGAAAAAATTTCGCCCCAAACCCTGGAAAAATGCCAAGAATGGGAAATCCTGGGCAAAATCGGGCAGAATGAAATTTTGGAGAAAAACAACAAACTTGAATATTGTGAAGGAAAATATCTGCTTGAGCAAAGGCATTATGATATTTTCTTTCAAAAATTCATATATTTTAATTATGCGGATGTTTCCGATCCCGTGGATGTTTTCGAGTATCTGATTGCCAACCAGATGTGGGATGTTGTTAAAGGATGTATTCCTTATTCCCAAAACGAAAAACTGACGCAGAAAGTGTTGGATATCGTTAATGAAGAAGGCGCCATAAAACAGGTGGCAGACTCCAAATTGGCAAAGTATCTTCCCTCGTACCCTGAAGGTGTTGTCTGGCTGAAAGAAAAGAAATTCTGGCAGCCTTTGGCCACGCATAAAAAATTTGTCGAAATTGACCTTGAAGATTATTATACTTATGACTCTTACGCGGCATTACTTGTTGCCGAAGAGTTAAAAAAATGGGACTTTCTGGAAAAACACAAGGCTTACAAACTGCTGCTCAAACACGGAAAATTCATACGCTTTATCAGAGCTCTTGTCCATTAAAAAAATAAAAGCGCCGCTTTTCAAAGCCGCGCTTTTATTTTTAATTCAGAAACTCAGACCTTAAAGAAAAAAGCATCGTCCGGGTCGGCAATAACGGCCTCGGACATCAATTCTTTTTTATCTTTCAGCAACATTTTTCCCGTTTGCGGATTAACCAGAAGATAACATCCTTTTTCAGCGCCGATCAACCAATAAGGATTATCGTGCAGCCATACCGGAATCATATGTCCGTAATATTTCATCGAAGGATATTGCTGCGAAAAATCACCAAACAAGAGGCGTATATCCTCTTTGGACATGATTTCCGACTGCTGGGAAACAAAACGTTTTCCGGTAAAATAGATGAAATGCCCGTCTTTCAGAGAATAAAGAGCAGCTGTATAAACAGGCGTTAAATCGGCTTCTTTTCCCGTAAAGACACCACAAAAATCCTTTTCCAGAATCCAACAGCCGCCATCAGAAAAATGACAAACATAACAAGGCGTTGTTCCGTCTTTTATGGCCGGTGCGATTTTTTTATCATCACGCCAGGCCTGCTCTCTCACATTTTTGTCTGACGACAACTGGAAAAATGCATTAAAACAGGCTTCCGCTTCGTAAATATCCTCAGGCAGAGGAAGACACCTTGAACGAAGTTCCGAATAAAGGGCAATCTGTCCGTTTTCTTCCCGCAGTTTTATCCGGATATATTTTCCGAGATATGTCGAGTTTTTAACTCTGGTTATCGGCAGCAGTTGCAAGGCTCCCTTTTCGCAACGCGAACTATGCCATGCCGGATAATATAACAACCTGACAACATCGTCCGGATTATCTTTCTGGCAAAAACGCAGCGCCAAAACAACATCGTCTTCGTCCCAAACCCTGCAAAGCAGAGGAACAACCGGATCGCCGAACATTTCATACCCTTTGACGGCATCTGCATACTTCTCAATCAGTTTTGCGCTGATAAAAGCAAAATCAAGTTTCTGTTCCATAATAATAATATTTAAATTAATAATAAAGATATTCGTCGTACAGAATAGCCGATTTTGACAAAATGTCAAGGATAATAAAAAAAACGCGGCATCATCCGACACCGCGTTTTCAAAAAAAATCAATCGGGAATAAACATGCTGTCATTAGCCAAAGCCAGACGGACATCAACTTCAGAAACATTGTTTACATACATGGTTTTGCCCGTATTCAAAAATACCAACAAAACAGAACGGCCGCCGTCTTTGTTTTCCCTGCTTCCGACCAGCCAAACCGGGACATTTCTATAATATCCGCCTATCGGATGTTTATACAGAGGAAAATCTTCAATATCGCCTGTATGTTCCAAAACAATCAATGCTTCACGCGCCGTCAGATATTTTCCGAAACGACAAAAGAAACGCCTGCCGTCAAAATAAAAAAAGCGTCCGTTTGAAGGCTGGCTGACCGCTTCGATCCATGGTTCACCGGGATAGACCGCATCAACTGACGCCAGGTTGACTATTGAAAACGGATTTTGGGAATAAACAGATCTATCGGCAAACAAAAAAAGCCCTTCATTATCGCTTATTTCCAAAATATAACCGAAATTTCCCTTATGGCAAACCGGAAAAATCCGTGTTTCATTAACCGCCGCCATCAACAACCTGACATCTGCCGACAAAACAGCATAGGCCGCCATACAGAGCCAAATGCTGCGGCATGTCTGCAAGAAACCGAAGCCATTGTTATTGCTGATTCTGAGGACATTATCGGATTTTTTTACAAAGGTAAAATTAATCAGAAAATCCCCATCGTAAACAGGAAAATCCTTTTCTCCTTCAGGTAAAGGCGATGACTCTCCTTCGGTAAAAGATACCGCCATGTTGTTCAAATTCAATTCCAGATGAACAATGTCCTTACTGAGCCGGTGTTTAAAATTAACACACAAAATCGTTTCAAAAAAACGGCTGTCAAATTTAAATCTTTGCAAAAAGGCCAGATTTTGAAAAACATAATCTTCCATGTTTTCTTTGGAAATTTTTACAACCAATGCCACCAGCAGATTGATTTTTTCTTCACTATCATATACAACATTCATAATATAAAAAAATTATAAGTTAAAAATAATAAAATATCCTGTGAAAGATACACCTTATTTAGACAAAAAGTCAAGAGTTTTTCATTGTTTTTGCATAATCGCGGCAAAAAAGCCGTCCGTCCCGGTCAAAAGCGGAGAAAATTTTGCAAACCGCTTATCGGCAAAAGGATAGCGGCCGCTGATTTTTTCTTTCCATAATTCCGATAAATCAAGCAGTTTTATGTCTTTATGCCTGTCGATAAAATCTCTTACAACTTCTTCATTTTCTTCATCAAGAATCGAACAGGTAAAATAAACAATCCGTCCTCCGTTTTTTGTATGTTCGTAAGCTGTTTCCAGAATATCTTTCTGAATCCGCGTCAGCTCATTCAGGCGTTTCGGCGTCAGACGGAATTTGGCATCGGGGCTGCGCCGCCAGGTGCCGCTGCCCGAACAGGGAGCATCTACAACAAAAAGCTCATAATCCTTATCTGTCAGCTTTTCGACTTTTTCAAAAGTTCCGGCGTTTAAACGCCCTGCCCGTTCTTTTAAAGCTTCCAGCCGCCCGGGATTAACATCATGTACGCAGATTTTTCCTTTATTTTCCATCAGATACGCCATCGTCAGGCTTTTTCCTCCGGCACCGGCGCAATAATCCATAATTTTCAGCTCCGGACGGGGATCGGCCAAAATTGCCGCCAGCTGTGAAGCTTCATCCTGAACATCTATTTCGCCATTTTGGTAAGCCATGCAATTATTGAGATTAATCCGTTCTGATGTCCTGATGCCGATGGGCGAATACGGCGCCGGTGCAAAAAAAAGCCCTTCCCGGCGGAGTTTTTCAATTGTTTCCTTCCGGGAACGTGTATTAATCCTGAAATCTGCCGGCGCCGGTTCATTTAAAGCCTTAAGCAAAGGAATGTCATTAATTTTTTCAAACAGCCATTCGGGACATTCCGCTTCCACATCGACGGGATATGGCGTATCTTTTAAAGTGCCGAGCCATTTTTTTTCGTCCGGACTGACTGCCGGCAGCGCATATTCTCCCACACCAAACAAAATATCCGTATCTTCGTTTTTCAAACAGACTAAAAGCATCTTGCGTACATCTTCGCATCCGGCTTCAAAAGCCAGACGGCGCCGGCGTCTGATGATATTCCATACGGTTTCGACAATAAAGCGCCGGTCTTTTGCCCCGATATATTTGCGTTCTCTGACATAGGCATTTATGATATTATCCGCAGGTTTTTCGTCCTTAAAAATTTCTGTCAGGAGTTCAAAAACCGCTTTGTATCTGGCGCCCGTCTGCATTTCTGCTCCTTTTTACTTTAATTTATGTTGTTATATAAAGTTACACGGCAACCGGAGCGGTCAGTTTTCCATAACTCTCATAGCCGAGCAGTTCAAAATCGTCATAAACAAAATCATCAATATTTTTAACCGCAGGGTTAATTTTCATTTGCGGCAGCGGCAACGGCGTGCGGGAAAGCTGTTCGCGCACCTGTTCAAAATGATTATGATAAATGTGCGCATCGCCCAATGTATGGATAAACTCACCCGGTTTAAGTCCGCAAACCTGAGCTACCATCATGGTCAGCAAAGCGTAAGACGCAATGTTGAACGGCACACCCAAGAACATGTCACAACTGCGTTGATACAACATGCAGGACAGTTTGTCATCCGCCGTATAAAACTGAAACATCATATGACACGGCGGCAGGCGCATTTCGGCAATTTTTCCGACATTCCATGCCGAAACAATCATGCGGCGGTCATTGGGGGTATGCTTAAGCTTGTCAATCACTTCCGCCAGCTGATCAATTCCCTCGCCGTTCCAGTTGCGCCACTGCGAACCGTAAACCGGACCGAGGTCGCCGTTTTCATCCGCCCATTCATTCCAGATACGAACGCCGTGTTCCTGCAGATATCTGATATTCGTACCGCCTTTGATAAACCACAAAAGTTCGTAGATAATGCTCTTGAGATGGACTTTTTTGGTGGTTAAAAGCGGAAACCCCTTACTCAGATCAAACCTCATCTGCCGTCCGAAAACCGAACGTGTTCCGACACCGGTACGATCCATCTTGTCCGCACCGTTTTCCATAATGTCCCGCAACAAATCAAGATATTGTTTCATTTTTCAGTCCTCCGCCTCAATTGCTTCAATAATATGTTTTAAAACCGCCTGATCGATAAATTCGCCTTTCAGCACCCAAACCGATGTGAACACATTGTCTTTTTCATAAGTTTCGGAAATCTGCCGATATGACGATTTCATAACGTCAATGCAGGGCGTGATGTCTATTATTTTGCCGGAAAGCTCCGGATTAATCATGCCTGCATACATACTGTCGACAATTATTTCAGGCATAAGCCCCGCCCCGCCGGTCAGAAAAGCTTTATAAACGCTTGCACCGCCGGCAATGTAAAGTTCATCCTCACCTTCGCGAAAAACATCGATATCGTTAACAACAAAATGTTTCTGAGGATCGGAAACTTCATATTTCGGATTGAGCGTCAACACGCAGATTTTGCGGTCAGGCAGCGTGCGTCCGGGAAAACTTTCATAAGTGGTTTGCCCGGCAACCAGCGTCCGCCCCTCGGTTATGCGCCGAAAACGTTTGAAATCGGAAGAAATCCGCCATGGGATATGCGAACCGATACCGATAATATTGTCGCCTTCATGGCGGCACCAGACTGCAACTTTTGTCATTTGAGGTTTTCTCCTTTTTTTCAAAGATAGCAAAAACCGGCGGCGGTGCAAGTTTTTACTGTGTGCTTTCAACAGAAAAGAAACAAAAATTTGCTTGAAAATAAAATTATGTACAGATATAATGAATGTTGCCGTGCAAACGGCTGCGACACCAGAGGCTGTATGAAATAGATGTTCAGGACCCGGGGGCAGCACCCGGCACCTCCACCATAAATTTTTATTCGACGGGGGTGAGTGAGGTTTGACTGGATATAGTAAAGATATTCGCCGTGTCCGGTGAGATACCACCGTTATCGGTTCAAAATAAAATGAATGCTAACGATAATAACGTAGCACCTGTTGCCGTCGCTGCCTAAGCTGACGCAACGAAAGCAAAATTCTTTTAACCTTGGTTAGTTAAAAGTGGGGTTTGGGCCGCCCAGCAACAGAAGGCCCGCTTTAATTGACGGGAATGCGGAAATGAGCGAATTTGTATCGGAAATAAATTATGACCGGCTGATTGAAAAGTCTTTGAAAAATGTTGTGGCTGAGGCCCTGAAAATTGCCGAAGCACAGGGTCTTCCGGGTGAAAATCATTTTTATATTACATTTAAGACCAATTTTCCGGGTGTGGAAATTTCCCGTTATCTGGCCAGTCAGTATCCCGAAGAAATGACAATCGTTTTGCAGCACCAGTTTTCAAACCTGACCGTCATGCCTGACTGTTTCAGCGTTGATTTGAGTTTCGGCGGCGTTTTGCAGACATTGGTCATCCCGTTTGAGGCCATCAGTTATTTTGCCGATCCCCACGCAAAATTCGGCCTGAGTTTTAAAGTGGAGAACCATGGCGAAAATCCGGCCATGCAAAATGATGATTCCGTTGAGGAGGAGGAAGAAGCTCCCCGGCAGGCTGCCAGCGGTCCGGCAACGGTTGTTTCCATTGATGCTTTTCGTAAAAAGAACTAAATTTTTGACTGCAACACGGCGTTTTTCATATGCGCAAAATTTCCGTCGTTATTGCCAACCGGCACCAAACAAGCATTTCTCTGGAAGAAGAGTTTTATGAGGCGTTGGAGCAGCTTGCCGCCGAAAAAGGAGTAAGTCTTAATACTTTGATTACCCAAATTGACCGAGAGCGAAAGGACAAAAATCTTTCGGCGGCCGTGCGGGTGTATATTTTAAAAATTCTGCAGCAAAAACTGACCGGAAAAGAGGATGATGTTTAATATTCAAACATCCTGTCATTCCGATAAAATGGCAGGATGTTTTTATCTGTTCAGATAGAAACTTTAGTCATACCAACAACAAGAAGGATCATAATAGCTCGTATATGTCGGACAACAGCATGAAAATGTCGGACAATCATTTGTGCCACATTCCGCACCGTCGCCCCATGTCCACATATCTTCAGGCAGTACCCATTCTCCGCGGCAATCCTGATAAAGTTGTGTACAAGCATAACAAGTACCAGAGGTAGCTCCGCAGGAACAGGTCTTAGATGTTGTACTCGTTTGTATAGTATGCCCGCCGCACGGAGATGACTGATAACCACTCGGGCAGGAATAGCTGTGGGTATGCGTCTTGCATATAGTTCTTGTGCCGCCGCATCCGTCCGAAGCCGTGGTTGTGCCATATTGACAGCCGGTTTCATCCGGCAGAGGCGTACAAGACGGTTCTTCTGGCTCATCCGGTTCTTCGGGCTCATCCGGTGTCGACGGCGCCGAAGAACAACAACTGCGGTATCCGCCGCATCCGTCGGAACAGGAATAAGTTCCGTAAAGGCATCCGGTTTCACTGCGCATCGGAGAGCATGACGGTTCTTCGGGTTCACAACCGGAGCCGCCGCAGCGGGTGTCGCAGGAATCGATTGTGCCGTCGGTACAGCAGTCGCCATGACAGGTGTCATGAACGGAACACCAGTCCGGCGAACTGGAATTGCAGCAGGATTTGCACGAAGAATATTTGGTGCCGGAATCGTCGTTGCAGGACGTAGCGCCTGAGGCGCCGCCGCAGTCGCAGGAACGATAGCTTGACGGACACTGGCAGGAAAGATATTTTCCGCCGCAGCTTGAACCCACCCCGACCTGCGGCGAAGCGCAGGAAACCAGCCCGGACTGGCAGACACATTCCCGGAAGTAGGAGCTGTCATAAGGACAAATCCCTGAAGCCGTCTGCAACGTTCCGCAGGATCCGGTTTGAGTGTAACCATCTTCTTTGCAGGCGCGGTCGTCGTCGCGTTCGCATCGGGCATATTTTCCGTCGCAGGAAGGCCCGACGCCGTAATAAGGTTTTTCGCAGGTTTCGGTCATGTTGGCATCACAGACGCATTCTTCGTAATAACTGCTGTCAACCGGACAGGGATTTGAAGCATGCGACCCGGCGGGACAGGAGGTGATGCCGTAACCGGCGGCAACGCATTGTTCCTGCGGCGTATCATATTCGGGATTCTGTCCGGGATTGCCGGAACCGCCGCCGGGTGTTTCGTTGCTGCTGAATTTGTCTCCGGAACAATTCCCCGCATCGGTTATAAAACAGACGGAGGCAATACGGATTTCATTTTCCTTTATTATTTCTTCATCTTTTGAAACAGAAGAAAAAGCTACTCCAGCTTCCTCTCCGCCGACACAATCTGAGCATCGCGCTTCCTCTGCCCCATGCCAACCAGCAGCGGACAGATGGGGTGAAGCTGCCCCAGCTTCAGATGATAAGTATGGGATTTTGGCAGGATTATCATGTGTGTGAAATGTGTGAGTGTGGAAGCCAAAAAGTCGGACGGGATAAAGAATATCCGCCGCAGCGAAAACATTGTTGTTCTGCCCGTAAGCCAGTAAGCCGACGGTTGACAGCAGTATCACCCTGGAAATACTCTAACATAGCATATTTTGCATGAAGATGCAATAAGTAATTTGCCGCCCGTACGAAAATTTTTCGACATAAAAAATGCTGCAACAAAAAAATACCATAACGGCAATATATTTCACTTGTTTTATTTTTACCATAATGGTAATATTTATTTGTTTTTAATTTATAAGATAATTGCTATGTCTTGTGACTTCCTAAAGATTTTATCAAACTTTCCGGCTTTTTTGTCTTTGAAAAAATCATGGCGGGAAAATACCGGAGACAACAATATTTATATTGAACATTTTTGGCCCGAAGCAAACGGATTTTATGATGAAAAAGACGAGAACGGGCGGCAAATTCTTATGCCCTTTTGTCCGGATGAAGAGGAAAGCCTGATGCTGGCAAAATCTGCCCTGCTCTCTGACCAAAGCGGCTGGTTTGACGATTTTGTACACGAAAGCAACCTAAGACAAGATGTTACCGAATTTATCCGGATTATTTTGCAGGAGATTGAAAAATGCAGCTAAACCGCTTTAATATTGGAGATTTTGATTGCTCTTGCCGCCGGCATTTGCCTAAACCACAGAGGAAGCGTCGCTTTTCTTTGTTGAAAACCTATTTTGCCGATATGGTAAAAATTGCCGCTCAGGAAGAATTTTTCTGCGGCATCAGCCTGGGACTGGCTTTCGGCTGTTTTTTCTTCTGGCTTTTGCTTTGGGGAACAATCTGAAAATTTATTATTCTCTTTCGCCGTCATTCCGATTTTTATATTTCAACGGGTTTATTTTGCGCGGCTTTCCGGTTTTGGTATATTTAATATGCTCGGCGCCCATGCCGTCAACAAAACGCATAATTTCCTTTTCTCCTTTGCGGGAACGGAATTTTTCTTTATAACTTTGTGCACGGGCTTCCAATCTGGCTTTCTTTTCTTCGGTATTAAATTTCTTTTTATCTTTACGGCTCAGTCTGGCTTTGCGGGCTTTGTTGCTTTCTTTCAATTCCGGTTCATAAGAATCGCTGAGCATTTCTGACATTTTTCCCATTTCACCGTGATTTCCGTAATAATCCTTATCTCCGGGCTTAATACTGCGGACAAGTCCCGTATCGTAAAAAGGTTTGTCATCCAAAGGGATATAGTTTTCATCAACACGCCAAAATTCCATTTTTCCTTCCGGCGGAATTGAGGCGTCCGGCTGCAGAGGATTGTGAAAAATGCGCTTTACGGCAATCCAGTGAAAATCTTCAACGTCTTTTGAAGCTATTTCAGATTTTTCGGAAGAAACATTTATTTCATCCATATTTCCGGCCAAAAGCGTGCGGGCACCGTTTTGACGGGCGGTTTGCGCCGTAAAATTGCATTGTTCCGGATTTCCGTGAATCGGAATGTAAACGGCATTTGGCGCAAAGACAGCATTTTCTTTGACAAGCGCGGCAAAGTCATCCGCATTCAAATGTCCGGAATTTTGCATTTTCAACTCTTTAAAATTGCCGATTTTGCGGCTTCCCGGAGACATTACCACTTTGGCTCCTTTTGATGCCATCAGCTGCAGCATCGCCGGCCCCGTATCACCGTTAATTTCTTCAATAATGCGTTGACGCGCCAAAACCAGCATATTTTTATCGACGCCCAAATCGCGATGCAGCCCAAGCGCTATTTTCGTTCCCGAAGCCATGGGAATATTGTTAAAATCCCGGCCTTGATTTTTTTGATATTCTTTCAGTCCCTGCGCAAAAGCCCCTGTCGATACAATATATTTTTTACCGATTTTTTTATCGTTCAAAAAGCTTTTCAGCGAACCTTTGTAAATAACATCGTCAAAATCTTTATAACCGCTGAACTGCATGGCTTTGTACACCAGTTTAAGCCATGTTCCTTCCAGACAAATTTTGGTATTGAGACGGCGGGCCGTTTCAATGTCCACGGCAATATTTTGAAAACTGCGGGAAATAACCGGCGATAAAATAATGTTTCGATCCGGATTGGCTCTGACAACCCCGGCCGTATTATCCACCAGTTTTTCAAAAGGCAGGCGTTCGCTTTTTTGCGGCGAAACAGATGTGGAATCTATTAAAAACGTCGTTGTTAATTTGCGCTGCAACAAATCGTTCATAGAGGTTCGGTTATAGGCAAATTTTCCCACCGGAACATCTTCTTCCGTCAGTAAATCTCCGTAATTGACAATGCCGGCGTGAGCTTTGCCGTCCAGAAAAGTTAAGATGTGAAAACCCAACGGCTCTATAATGGAGTGGCTGTCGCCAAATGGTTCCACCACCATATTTTCGCTGACAATAATATTGTCTCCCGGCTTTACGGCAACCATTTGCGGCGCTTTAATTCCTTCCTGGTTAAATACGATATTGATAAGATTTTTGGTGAAGCGCGAGGTCTTGACAACCGGCAGCTGATATCCCATTCGGACATAATTCACCAAACCGCCAATGTGGTCTTCATGAGCATGCGTAATAAAAACGGCATCCACCGGACGGCCGGCTTTTGTTTCCTTTCCGGTAACCGGGTCAATACGGTCAAGGAATTCGCTTAAATCCGGATATGCTGCTTCGAAACCGGATTCATAAGGTGCAAACATTGCTCCCAAGTCTATCATAATGCGGGAAGTTTTGTTTTCTTCATCGGTGTGTTCTATAACCATGCTGTTTCCGCCTATCCGGTCTTTATTTACACCGCCAACAAAAATTATTTTTGTTCCCTTGTCAAATTTTTGTTTAGTTTTTTCTGACATATTTCCCCGCCCAATTTTGTTGTTTCATTTATTTTCTCTGCTTTTAAGAAAAAATATGTATTTATATAAGCATATTTTTTGACAAAAATCAATAAAAAAATACAAAAAAGAATATTTACAGATTCAGGAAAATTTGTGTCAAAAAAATGTGGGTTGGGGGATGAAATGATAGTTGACTTTTTAGAAATAATAATATAAGATTGAGGATGTAGAGATGAAGTCAGA
>CASEQD010000043.1 GCA_949289935.1 uncultured Pseudomonadota bacterium
TTCTCTTTGCTGCTCCAATCACTTTGGTTATATATGTTGTCAATATCAATTCCGTGATAAATATCGGCGTTGGCGTTTGCGGCGAAAAGCCAAGCGGCTGCGAACAGTATGATAAATCTTTTCATTTTCAACTCTTTGCAATGTAAGTTATAGTAATAATAGTTTAGAAAACTGAAAATAAGGTTAAGGAGGTTTCGATGTGTATAACATGAATATGACGATGTATTCAGAGTGTTGCTTGAATCAATGAATGTGTCGGGCAAAACGCCACACATTGAGACATTCCCAAAAATAAAAGAAAGAGCCGCCATGAGGCAGCTCTTCCGTTTGTTTAAAACCTAATCATCAGTTCAGGAGATTTTGAAAAATATTTTCAATTTCCTGAGCCAACAGCTTCAGGTCGGTTGTTTCGTCAAAGCCGAGGCAATGGATGTTGTATCCGTTTGCCTGGTAGGCTTTTTCGATGGCTTTCCAGCGTTCAACCCCGTGATTATTGAACAGAATAATCTGCGGGATTTCCGGAAACATGGTTAAAAGTATCCATGTATGTGTTCCGGCGATGCCTACGGAAGCATTCAATTTGGCGTACATGTTGTAGTAAGCCTTGTGCTGAACGCCGCGGATGCCGAGAACTTCCGGATTTTCGCTCAGGCCGGGAACATAGAGGTTGAAGTCTTTTGCAAGAGCTTTGACTTTCTCTATGTCGTTTACCTTGCTGAAGTGTTGTCCCAGAACCAGGCCTTTTTTTCCTTTGAGAAAATCAAAGACGAAAAGCGGCAGGCTCTGCTGTTCGGCCGTGACACCACATTCCCCGTCAGAGACGAGTTTTTGTGGGATAAACAAAGTGTTGTTTTCTTTGTTCATTCCCGGGTAAGTCGGCAGGCCGTCCGTATTCGCCGGAGTCAGTTTGCTGGAAGCAAACTTTGTCCATAACGAATTTTCCAATTTGCCGGCTTTCAATTCAGCGATGATGTCCCATGCCGGATGATCTTTTTCTTCAAAAGGAACGATCGATATGCGATCGTAGAAAAAAGACATGTTTTGGAAGATTTTTTCGGCTTCTTCATCATAAGCTTTTTTCTCATCTTTGTTCGGGACGATCACTACGTCAAAGTTGAATGCTTTGGCAAAGTTAACGGCCATGATTTCGTGGCCAAACTGGCTTCTGATTACAATTTTTGTTTCCATAATTGTTTTGGTTTTAAGTTAATAAATGATAATAATATGTTTAACGATTTTAATGTATCACGATTCTGGTTTTATGTCAATATTTTTTTTGTCCAGTCTTTTTAAGAAAATATTTAACAAATGTTGGTTATCTATATGGTTTTTCTTGAAAAAATATGAGACAAAAAACTTCTCCGAATGTGCATCAGGAGAAGTTTTTTGTAAAGAGTAAAGATTTTGATGATGTTAACGGCTGAAAGATTTTGCCGCCTGCATCATTTTGACAGCATTTGTTTCCTGTTCATGAAACAGTACCGGTACGTTTTTGGCAACGTCTTCAGGAAGTTTATATTTTTTCTGTTCCGTGCAGAGTTCAGGGGCTCGGCCAGTTTCTTCTTTATAAAACATAAATGTTGCGCCGCCGAATTTTGTGCGGTAGGCAATATCCATGTCCTGCAAGTCCTGTTTGCTTATGCCGCAAAGTTCGGGTTGGGGATGATGCCCTTTTATAATCCGGAGGTTTTCGTACATTCCGCTGCCGGCATTTGTTTCTTTGGAAACTTTTTCCAGAAATCTTTGAACGGATTTATAGGCTTCGGTTTGATTTTCGCTCATGGCTTTCTCCTTTATTTTTTTCTTTAATTTATAATAGCATATAATTAAAATGAGGTAAATATTTTTGCTTGCATTTTGTATCGGCAGGTGAAAATTTTTGTTTTCATCCAATGATTTTACATTATAATCATGGCAGTGTTTTTTTTATTCGGAAAGCGAAAAATGATAAGGATTAATAACCTCAAAGCCGGTTTGGATGTTTCTCCGGCGGCATTGGAAAAAATGGCGGCAGAGAAGCTGGGTATACAAGCGTCACGGCTTGTCTCTCTGAAAATTGTGAAAAAAGCGGTTGATGCCAGGAACAAATCCAATGTCCATTTTGTGTATTCGGTTGATGCGGAAATAAACGGGGATGAGAAAAATCTTGTTATGAATTCGGCCGATAAAGACGTGTTTTTGACGGTTTCCCAAAATCGGCTTTCTTTTAATCCGGGCGTCCGGAAAACCAAGATACGGCCGGTGGTGGCCGGCAGCGGGCCGGCCGGGATGTTTGCGGCTTTGGTTCTGGCAGAAGCCGGTTTGCAGCCGATAATTCTGGAAAGGGGAAAGCCGGTTGACGAACGTTTGAAAGATGTGAATTTGTTTTGGAAAACAGGTGTGCTGAATCCCGAATCGAATGTGCAATTCGGGGAAGGCGGCGCCGGAACTTTTTCCGATGGAAAACTCATGACGGGGATTAAGAAAGATGCTTATGTGCTTAAAGTTATTGAGGAATTTGTTGCAGCCGGCGCGCCCGAAGATATTCTTTATTTGTCCAAACCGCATATCGGTACGGATAAACTGGCCGAAGTTGTTCCGGCTTTGCGGCGGAAGATTATTTCGCTCGGCGGGGAATACCGCTTCGAAAATAAGCTTTCCGGGCTGGTGGTGCGGAACGGTGTTTTGAAGGCTGTCAGGGTGGAAAAACACGGCGGCGAATCTTATGAATTGTCTTGCGAAAGATTGATATTGGCGGTCGGGCATTCGGCTCGCGATACGTTTGAAATGCTGTATGCCGCCGGCGTGGCCGTTGAGGCCAAGCCTTTTTCCGTCGGCGCCAGAATCGAACATCGGCAAAAACTGATTGATCGTGCGCAGTTTGGCCCGTTTGCCGGGCATCCTGCTCTCGGCGCCGCAGATTATAAACTGGCGGTTCATTTGCCAAACGGACGTTCCGCTTATACGTTTTGCATGTGTCCGGGCGGAGAAGTGGTGGCTGCGGCTTCGGAGACGGGCCGGGTAGTTACAAACGGGATGAGCCGTTATGCGCGAAACGGAGAAAATGCCAATTCGGCGCTGTTGGTCGGGGTTGTTCCCGAAGATTACGGAAGCAGTCATCCGTTGGCCGGGATGTATTTTCAGCGCCGACTGGAAGAGGCTGCTTTCAGACTCGGCGGCGGGACATACCGGGCTCCGGCGCAGACAGTCGGTGATTTTCTTAACGGATATGTTTCAAAGTCGTGGGGTGATGTTGAGCCGTCTTACAAACCCGGCGTCGTTCCTTGCGATTTGTCAGCTTTGTTGCCGGTATATGTTGTTGAAACCATGCGGACGGCGATTTTGGCTTTTGATCAAAAGCTGCATGGTTTTGCTCACCCGGGAGCCGTGCTGACGGCGCCTGAAACCCGAAGCTCTTCCCCAATCCGCATTTTGAGAGACGAAAACGGCGAATCTCTTTCCGTAAAAGGGCTTTATCCCTGCGGCGAGGGCGCCGGCTATGCCGGCGGAATTGTGTCTGCGGCGGTTGACGGGATGAAGCAGGGGGAGAAAGCTAAATGATGTGTTTTTAAGGACATATATCCATGTGAATATCATAGGGTAAAGTAGCACACATGTTTACTTTGTTTAGGGCGCTTTCACAATCTTCTAAGGTACTGGCTTTGTAAAAAGTAGTTGAAGTTGATTCATAGCCGTTATACCAGCATTTACATATTGTTGAAACGTTTGTTTGATATCTGCCGTCAGAAAGAGCTTCACAACTGGTGCAAGATCTTGTACAAGTAGCATTATCCTCAGGCATACAGCTTTCATAAGGATAGTAGCAGGTTTTTGTTCCGCATTCATTAGTGGTCGAGCCTCCACAGCCACCGGGGTTAGTTTCGGAGGTTCCTGCAGGGCAAGCTTCATTGCATGATTTCTGACAAGAAGTTCCATTTCATTCATAACCGGAAGCACAGTTACAACTTTTGTATTTTCCGCCGCATTCATCGTTTCCCGGTTGTTCATTGCTATTGATACAAGCATATTTATAGCTTTCATCACATTGCTCGCCGGCACAGGCCCATGTGTTGCCGAAAGGGCATTTCAGACAATTTCCGGTATCTTTCGCATCGGTATATCCGAGTGCGGCGCAATCCTGCGTTTCCACGCATTGGGCAAAAGCGGAAACAGGGAACATAAAAGAAGAAGCCAGCAGGGTAAAATAAATCCTTTTGCCGGCGGAATGAATCACACGCATTTCATCCTCCACACTTTATCATCACTGGTTTTAGTGTAGCATAAGTTTTCTAACTGTTTAATTATTATTTTCATGCAGAGGTGAAAAATATTGTATAATCAAGAGATGTTGCAGATATTATAAAAGATACTGCTTGGGCGGAGAAAATATGAATATTTGCAGCAAGGGTGATTTTGTTGTGGATGGATGCGGATGTTCGGTTTAAATAACTTTATTTTGATGTTTAATTTTAATAAATTAGAAATAAATGTCAGGTATGATTTAAACAATTTTAGAAGTGTCAAACAGAGATTTTGTTCGTGAAAAAAGAATCTAAATTTAAAATCGCCCGAAGGTATGCCGTTGCCATGTATGAGGCGGCAGAAGAAAGCGGAGACCTGAAAAAAACGGCTGCCGATTTGAGGCTGCTGGAAGAGGCTGTGTCCGAGGAGCCTGAAATAGCTGCTTGTCTGGCGAATCCGTTGTGGCGTGTTCAAGACAAAAAAGACGCCCTGAAAAAAACGGCTCAAAAGCTGAAGCTTGCCGATGAGACACTGAAGAGTCTTTGTGTGATTGCCGATAACGGGCGTTTTGCCGAGTTGGGCAGTATTCTCAAAGCTTTTCGAAGCCTTTATTATGAAAAGCATAATATTGAAGAAGTCAGGGTTGTTACGGTTAAACCTCTTTCCAAGCAACAGGATGAAAAGCTGCGGAATAATTTAGAAAAACTTCTGGAAAAGAAAGTTGTGGTCAGTTATGAAATCAAGCCGGAGATTCTTGGCGGCTTGATCGTTTCTTACGGCTCGGACATGGTTGATGATTCAATCAGCGGAAAATTAAAACAATTGGAAACAGTAATGAAAGGTGGACGATAATGTCTGTAATTGCCAGTGAAATATCCTCCATTATTAAGGATAAGATTGCCGAATCCGAAGTTATTCCGGATGTTTCGGAAGTCGGACAGGTTTTGTCCGTCGGCGACGGCATAGCCCATATATATGGTTTGGATAAAGTTCAATCCAATGAAATGGTTGAGTTTGAATCCGGCGTCAAGGGTATGGCGCTTAATTTGGAAGAAGACAATGTCGGCGTGGTTATTTTCGGTTCGGACGAATCAATTAAAGAAGGCGATACCGTTAAACGTACAGATAAAATTGTGAGCGTTCCGGTCGGCAAAGAACTGCTGGGACGCGTGGTGGATGCTCTGGGAGAACCAATTGACGGTAAAGGAGCCGTTAAGGCTAAACAATTCAGCAATTCCGAGGTTAAAGCTCCGGGAATTATTGCCCGCCGCAGCGTTCATGAACCGGTGCAGACCGGTTTGAAGATTGTTGACTCTCTTATACCTATCGGAAGAGGGCAGCGCGAGCTTATTATCGGTGATCGCCAGACCGGAAAAACGTCCATTATTCTGGATACGATTATCAATCAGAAATCAATTAATGACGCCGCCAAGTCCGAAAGCGAAAAAATGTATTGTATTTATGTCGCCGTGGGACAGAAACGTTCAACAGTGGCGCAGGTGGTCAAAACTTTGAAGGATTACGGCGCTCTGGATTATACAATTGTGGTCGCGGCAACGGCTTCAGATCCGGCGCCGATGCAGTTTATTGCGCCGTATTCCGGATGCGCGATGGGTGAATATTTCAGAGACAACGGCATGCATGCCACAATTTTTTATGATGACTTGTCCAAGCAGGCCACTGCTTACCGCCAGATGTCCCTGCTGTTACGCCGTCCGCCCGGGCGTGAAGCTTATCCGGGAGACGTCTTTTATCTGCACTCACGTTTGTTGGAACGTGCGGCGAAGATGAATGACGAAAAAGGCGCCGGATCATTGACGGCTTTGCCGGTTATTGAAACACAGGCCGGGGATGTTTCCGCTTATATTCCGACTAATGTGATTTCCATTACCGACGGACAGATTTTTTTGGAGACTTCGTTGTTTTATCAGGGCGTCCGTCCGGCGGTGAACGTGGGAATTTCGGTCAGCCGCGTGGGATCGGCCGCGCAGATTAAGGCGATGAAGCAGGTGGCCGGTAAAATCAAGCTTGATTTGGCTCAGTACCGTGAAATGGCAGCTTTTGCCCAGTTTGCTTCGGATCTGGATCCGGCTACGAAACAACTGCTTGCCCGGGGTGAAAGACTGACGGAGCTTTTGAAACAGCCGGTTTATCATCCGATGCCGGTGGAAGAGCAGGTCGTTTCGATCTTTGCCGGAGTCAGAGGGTATCTTGACCGAATTGAGGTTAAGGAAATTAAAGCTTTTGAACAAAAAATGCTGACGACGGTTAAGTCTGAACATCCTGAATTTCTGGAAGAAATTCGGAATACCAAGGCTGTTTCCGATGATCTGGACAAACGTTTAACGGCGTTTTTTGAAATGTTTTCCGGAAGTTTCATTCAGGAAGAAAAAGCGGCATAAGGTAAGGATGAGCCATGGCTGGTTTGAAAGAATTAAGAACCCGTATTGAGGCGATTAAGTCGACAAAGAAAATCACTTCGGCAATGAAGATGGTTGCTGCCGCCGGCTTGCGCCGGGCTCAGGGATTAATCGCCCGGTCGGAGGCTTACGGCAGCAGCCTCCGGAATGCGGCGTTACGAGCTGCCTGTGATTTGCGCCAGGAATGCGAAGGCGGAGAGTTTTCTTATCCGCCTCTGCTTGCCGGGTATGGACGGGATCAGTCGTATTTGCTGATTGTTATTTCTTCTGACAAAGGTTTGTGCGGCAGTTATAACGCTCATGTGTCAAGAGCTGCCTTAAACAGAATTAAAGAGTTGGAAGAGGCCGGTAAAGACGTTAAAGTCGTTTGTATCGGTAAAAAGGCTGCCGATGTTATTAAACGCCGTCATGCCGGAAAAATTGTCAGCGTTATTGACGGGATTGCACGCAAGGGCGCTGATTTTGACGAAACGACCGCTTTGGCACAAGATTTTTTGCTTCGCTTTGAAAAAAGAGAATTTGATGTTGCAGAAATTGTCAGCAGTCATTTTGTTTCGGCTTTGAGCCGGAAAATTGCTTCCCGCCGCTTTTTGCCGGCAGGACTTTCTTTGGATGAAACAGTCGGAAACAACGATGTTAACCGGGTTAATGATGCTTTTTATGATTATGAGCCAGATAAAACAGCCCTGCTCGAAAGTTTGCTGTTGATGCTGGTTAAGGCTCAGATGTTTGACGCCGTGGTGCAGGCACAGGCTTCGGAACAGGGGGCCCGCATGGCATCAATGGATAATGCGACGCGCAATGCGACGGATATGATTTCGAAACTGACGCTTCGTTATAACGGAATCCGGCAGTCTGCCATTACAACCGAGCTGACGGAGATTATTTCCGGTGCAGAAGCTATATAATTTTGTATTTGATTTGGGATTGTTTGAAGAAGTGGAGAAACAGTGAATGACTGAGAAAAAGACCAAAACTGCCGAAACAAAAAATGTCAGGACGGCTGCCAAAAAAACAACAGCTCCGAAAACTGCGGCTCAAAAGAATTTTGCAACAGCAAAAGCTGATCCGAAAGCGCTGGGACATATTTCTCAGGTTATGGGAGCCGTGGTGGATGTTAAATTTGAAAATGTTGATGAACTGCCCAGTATTATGACTGCTCTTGAATGCGATAATCATGGACAACGACTGGTTCTGGAAGTGGAACAGCATTTGGGCGAGAGTACCGTGCGTACCATTGCCATGGATACGACGGATGGTTTGGTCAGAGGCATGCCGGTGATTAATACCGGGCGTCCGATTGAAGTTCCTGTTGGGCCGGAAATGCTCGGACGTATTATTAATGTTATCGGTGAGCCGGTTGATGAAAGAGGACCGCTGACCGCCAAGCGGAAAGCTTCCATTCATCGTGAGGCTCCGTCTTTTACCGAACAGTCAACCGAGACGGAGATTCTGACAACCGGTATTAAAGTTATCGATTTGCTGGAGCCTTATGCCAAAGGCGGTAAAATCGGTTTGTTCGGCGGCGCCGGTGTGGGAAAAACCGTGCTGATTATGGAACTGATTAATAATATTGCCAAAGGGCACGGCGGGTATTCTGTTTTTGCCGGCGTGGGTGAACGTACCCGTGAAGGCAACGATTTGTATAACGAAATGATTGAGTCCGGTGTTATTGACCTGAAAGGAAATAATTCCAAGACTGTGCTTGTTTACGGACAAATGAACGAACCCCCCGGAGCCCGTGCCCGCGTGGCTTTGACCGGGTTGACGCAGGCGGAGTATTTTCGCGATGAAGAACATCAGGACGTGTTGCTCTTTATTGATAATATTTTCCGTTTTACGCAGGCAGGTTCGGAAATTTCCGCATTGCTCGGGCGTATTCCTTCCGCGGTGGGATATCAGCCGACTTTGGGGACGGATATGGGATCTATGCAGGAACGTATTACGTCTACCAAAAACGGGTCTATTACATCGGTGCAGGCCGTGTATGTGCCGGCCGATGACCTGACCGACCCGGCGCCGGCGACAACATTTGCGCATTTGGATGCAACAACCGTGTTATCCCGCCAGATTGCCGAGCTGGGTATTTATCCGGCCGTGGATCCGCTTGATTCAACCAGCCGTGTTTTGTCGCCGGATGTTGTCGGTGAGGAGCATTATCAGGTGGCGCGTCAGGTTCAGGAGGTTTTGCAGAAATATAAATCTCTGCAGGATATTATTGCTATTTTGGGTATGGACGAATTGTCGGAAGAAGACAAACTGACGGTTGCCCGCGCCCGCAAAATTCAGCGCTTCCTTTCTCAGCCGTTTCATGTGGCGGAAGTCTTTACCGGAACGCCGGGCGTGTTTGTCAAGCTTGAAGACACGATTAAAGGCTTTAAGGGAATTCTGGAAGGCAAGTATGATGATATTCCCGAGCAGGCTTTTTATATGGTCGGGACGATTGAGGAGGTTTTGGAGAAGGCCAAAAAACTTTAAAAACTCGAGCTTTTGTTTAGACGGACAAATTTAGAACGGGATAATTTGTATTATGACAGACGTAACATTAAAATTGTCAAAACCTTATATGGCGTATCCGCCGGAGACGGCAGACAAGATTGTGTTGCCGGCGGCAAAAGGCATGCTGACGGTTATCAGCGGGCGGGCGCCGTTGTCTCTGATTTTGGATAAAGGGGCGATTTGTCTGCTTGATAGAGAGAATCGTCTGTTGAAAAGGTATTTTGTGAAGAATGCTTCGGTGGATGCGGCGGCTGATGTCTGTTCGGTTGCGGCGGAATTTCTGATGGCGGAAAATGAGGTTTCCCGGGAGTTGGTTTTGCAAAAAGCCGAAGAGGCAAAATCAGAGGATGAAAGAGATTTTTATCAGATGATTTTTGATGAAATAAGCCTGACTGGCGAAGCAAAATAAAGAAAAAAAACGATAACTGGGAGGTTATCGTTTTTTTTGTGGGGGAAATTAACATTCACCTTCTTCTGTCCATGGACTGAAGCCATCACAAAAAGACATACAGTCATTATAGTCTTCAGATGTAGCAGAACTATGTGGCTGCCACATTTCCATTTGATAGCGTAGTTTATCCCCATCATAGCATGTTACTGTAAGATAATAAGTTCCATAAAAAGGAGAGAGTTGACTATTAGTCAATCTTTGACAATCACAACTGTGATAATAGGAGATGGATTTACCAGGACAATCTTTGCATACGTCGCGTATTCCTCCACATCCATCTGAGGAAGTTGTGTATCCGCATTCGCATCCATATTCGTCAGGATATGGTTCACAGCAGTCTTTACAGTCGGAATATCTGACAATACCAGAGCTGTCGGTACAGGATGTTGCCCCGACGGCACCGCCGCAGTCGCAGATTTTATAACTTGACGGACATTGGCAGGAAGCATATTTTCCGTTGCAGGCATCACCGACGCCTGTTTGCGGATAAGAGCAGGACACAAGATCATCCCGGCACACACAATCTTTATGATAAGAATCGTTGTAAGGACAAATCCCTGAAGCTGTCTGCAACGTTCCGCAGGAACCGATTTGAGTGTAACCGTCTTCTTTGCAGGCGCGATCGTCGTCGCGTTCGCACCGGGCATATTTCCCGTCGCAGGAAGGGCCGACGCCGTAATAGGGTTTTTCGCAGGTTTCGGTCATGTTGGCATCACAGACGCATTCTTTGTAATAACTGCTGTCAACCGGACAGGGATTTTCCCCATGCGCCCCGGCGGGACAGGAGGTGACGCCGTAACCGGCGGCAACACATTGTTCCTGCGGATCCTCATAAATCGGATTACTTGGTATTCTGCCGCCTTGATCTTCACCGTTTCCGAAATTTCCACTGGAACAATTTCCGCCATCGGTAATGAAACACACCGATGCCACCCGGATTTTGTTTTTCTTTATTATTTCTTCATCTTTTGAAACAGGAAACTCCTCTGTTTCTCTCCCTGAGGTCATCCTCTTATCTAATTCCCTCCCTGAGATAGGGAGGGTTAGGGAGGGTATGACGAGCGCAGCGAGCTTGTCATATCCGGAAGTTGATTTTTTAGAGGATTCATACCCCCTCCAACTCTCCCTACTCAGGGGGAGAGAAAATATAGAATTACTCAGGGGGAGAGAAAAAAGAGCTCTACTCTGGGAAACAGAAGAAAAAGCAGCCTCGGCTTTCTCGCTGCCGGCACGAGGCGCACGCAGTGCTAACTCTGCCCCATGCCAACCAACAGCTAACGGATGGGGTGAAGCTGCCTCAGCTTCC
>CASEQD010000044.1:0-16113 GCA_949289935.1 uncultured Pseudomonadota bacterium
AAGTTATAAAATCTGCGACTGCGGCGGCGCCGTCGGGGCAACATCCTGTACCGACAGCTCCGGAATTACCCGATTTTCCAACTGCAAAGACTGCTGCACGCCCGAACCGGATGAAACCAACTGTCTGTATGGAACAACTACCGGCGACGACGGCTGCGGCGGTACCAGAACCATATGTAATGAAAAACCGGATTGTGATGATTCTTGTCCAAACGGATATTCCACACAGCAACGCTCCTGCCAGTACGGAACCTCGACAACCACCAATGCCTGCGGCTCAACCTGTTATAAATGCGCAACGCCTTATTCTTCTTCATCCTCTGAGTGCAGACACTATTGTCCGGAAGGTTATACTTATAATGAAGAAAAACAAGACTATGAATGTAAACCTCTTACCTGCTTCAATCTGGTTAAACAAAAATATCCCGGTTATGTGTATATTGATGATGCTCATGATTATAAAGCGGGAAAAACCAATGTTGCAAAAGATAATTTTTCCAACCCCTATAATTTTGGCAGAGAAGTAAAGGAAGTAAATTCAGACTTTTATACTCTCCCTAATTTTGCTGACGAATTTCCGGCCTGTCAATATTACTGCCCCAAACATGTTGAAGGTGATGGTCTTTCGATCTCCGGAGATATTGATTTCGGTCTGGGCATTTATATTTTGAAAAACGATCGCTATGGGTCCTATAAGGATCCTTCAAGCAATGTCAAAATTCAGGGGAATGTTAATTTTCTTGAACCTGTTTATTTGTCCAATGCCACAATTTTTGCTAACAGTACGGTAAGCGGCATTTATTCAGTGAAAGGCGTTACTTTGTATCCCGGTTCAAGTGTGGACGCAGGAGCTTCTATTTCATCTGATGTATCTGATATATTTATTCTTGAGAACACGGAAGATACTCCCGTGACTTTAGAAGCTTTGTATGCCGATAACACGACAATAGAATCTGCAGCTTATAACAATGGATCCGGGGGACTGTTTTTGAATATAAAAGAAGGAAATTATCAAGGAACCAGTATTCTTCGAAATATTGACACGAGCAAAATTACCTTTGCGCCAGTCCGGGATTGTGACACGTGTGTCGGAACATCTTCTATATTTAACAATCCGGGAACGGATACAACCATTATTTTGGAAGAACCGACATGTAGTTCCAAAGTCAGTGGTTTACATGTGGGAAGCTGTATTGTCAATCCTTCAACCAAACGGGCTTTATGCTCCTATTTTGAAAATAATACCAGCAACGGCAAAATTACTTTGACTTTCAATAAAAACATGACTGATGTGAGCGATTTTAATTTTCCCCGTTGTTGCAGCGAAGATCCCGGATGTCCGGAAAGTGAATGGAACGGAGATGTAAAATGTATCGGAAAATCAAAATGTTATGAGAATGTGGAAGCAGGCTTTGGTTGTGTTGACTTAAGCAGGTTAGATTTGTGTACGGATTGATAAAAAAGAACGGAAGGGCTGTGTTTTTTGACACAGCCCTTCCCGTGAAGTCAAAAATTTTCAAAAATCAACATCCGGTTTGATGCCATAGTCGCGGAGCGTTTGAAATAATTCTGCCAGATAGATTTTTTCATCATAATGAACCGTCCCGTCGCTTATGCTGATTTTGACGGCATCTTCCGCCAGTTCTTCAACATCTTCCGCGTTTTTATATTTCAGGTTATGCAGCGCTTCATAAAAACTATCCGTCGACGGGGAAACAGATTTTACATAAGCATCAATATATTGTTCGCTGATGACAACGCTTTTGGGCTGACGGCGGCGGATATAATCGGCAATGACATTGTTTTTTACCGATTGAAGCGCCGGAGAAAGCCGGGCAAAAAAGGACAATATCTCCACTTCGGAACGGAGGCGCTCCAAAAAACGGAAACAGTTTTCGGCTTTTTCGATTTTTGTTTTCCGGTGATTTTTCTGTTCCCGCAGTTTTTGCTCTTCGGCCAGAAAATCCAAGCTGAAAACTTCCATATCCTTATAAAAACGGCCGGTATCCATATCATAAATATCATGGAAATAGCTGGCATCCAGAATCCTTGTTTGTCCGGTGTTGTAAAAATAAACATTCATGTAACGGTTAATGCCTTTTTTCCAGATGTTTTTGACAGCTATGTTTTCTTCGTGAAGGCTGTTGTTGAATAAAATATTGGCGACCAAATTGTGAAACGGAAGCCGGCAGGAAAGAACATTGTTGTCATTTGTCATTTTGCACCACCATGGAAACGAGTTTTCCGACAAATTTTTTTATCACTTCTATGCGGGCGGCATAGCTTTCAAGATTGCGTTCAAGAAACAACTTCTGGTCAGGACGGATTTTGATTGCCCCGCCCTGCCCGGCTACAAAATTTATCAGGGCATCGGGATTTTTGAACACATTGTTATGAAAAGTTATGAGCACGCCTTTGGCGCCGGCATCGATTTTTTCGATATTTGCCGCAAAGCAAAGCTGTTTGATTTCAACGGTTTTGAGCAGGTTTTCCACTTCCTGCGGAATTTGTCCGAAGCGGTCTATCAGTTCTTCCCTCATATCCAGAATACCGTCTTTGTCCCTGATTTCGCCAATACGTTTGTACAATCCCAACCGCACGCCCAAATCACGCACGTAAGTTTCCGGTATCATAATCGGGATGCCGGTGGTTATTTGCGGCGACCACTCATGGATTTCAGGAGCATCCGACATTTTTTCCTCTCCGGATTTTATGCGCATGATTTCTTCTTCCAGCATATGGTGGTAAAGCGCTATGCCGACATCTTTGATGTGTCCGGACTGTTCTTCGCCCAAAATGTTTCCGGATCCCCGGATATCCATGTCATGGCTGGCCAGAGAAAATCCGGCGCCCAGTGTGTCCAGAGCCTGTAAAATGCTCAGGCGGCGTTCGGCAACGGGATTGAGTTTTTTTTGCCGGGGAACGGTAAAGTAGCAATAGCCGCGGACTTTGGCTCGCCCTATTCTGCCGCGAAGCTGATACAGCTGCGCCAATCCGAACATGTCAGCACGGTAAACAATCATGGTGTTAACCGTCGGCATATCAATGCCCGATTCAATAATCGTCGTGGAAAGCAACAGGTCGGCCTTACCGTCTGCAAACTCATTCATCACATCTTCCAGCCGGCCGACAGGCATTTGGCCGTGTGCAACCAAAATTTTGACATCAGGCACCAATTCACGCAATTCTTTTTCCACGCCGAAGATATCGGAAACCCTCGGACAGACAAAGAAAGTCTGACCGTTGCGGAATTTTTCGCGATAAATGGCTTCTTTTATCATCACTTTGTCAAAAGGCATGACAAAAGTTCTGGCGGCCAGCCGGTCAACCGGCGGCGTGGCAATGACGCTCAGCTGCTTTACGCCGGTCAATGACAATTGCAGCGTCCGGGGAATGGGCGTAGCCGTCAGGGTCAAAACATGAACTTCCGATTTCAGCGCTTTCAATTTTTCTTTATGCGCTACGCCGAAGCGTTGTTCTTCATCGACAATCAACAGGCCGAGGTTGGAAAAACTTATATCTTTAGCCAGCAAAGCATGGGTTCCGATAACAATGTCGACAGAGCCGTCAGCCAAGCCTTCTTTGATTTTGCGGCTTTCTTTCGGCGTTACGAAGCGAGACAGCATTTTGACATTTACGGGAAAACCTTCCAGGCGTTTTTGAAAATTATAATAATGCTGGCGGGCAAGTAAAGTTGTCGGTACAATCAACGCAACCTGCGCCCCATCCGCCGCAACGCAGAAAGCCGCCCGCAACGCCACTTCGGTTTTGCCGAAA
Source organism: uncultured Pseudomonadota bacterium (assembly GCA_949289935.1). Classification (GTDB taxonomy): domain Bacteria; phylum Pseudomonadota; class Alphaproteobacteria; order RF32; family CAG-239; genus HGM16780. Next base: position 3,778 of record CASEQD010000044.1, read on the forward strand.
CCGACATCGCCGCAAACAAGCCTGTCCATCGGGATGCCGGCGTTTAAATCCGCCAAGACATCGGCAATGGCCCGAAGCTGGTCATCTGTTTCTTCATAGGGAAATTTAGAACAAAATTCATCATACAACCCTTCCGGAGGAACAAAATTTTCGGCCTTTTTAAGCTGCCGCTCCGCTGCAATTTTTATGAGCCGGCCGGCAATTTCGCGGATTTTTTCTTTGACCCGGGCTTTTTTTGCCTGCCAGGCCGCTCCGCCCAGCGTATCGAGCTGAATGTTTTCGTCATCGGCGCCGTAGCGGGACAAAACTTCAATATTTTCAACCGGAACAAATAATTTGGCATCGTTGGCATACAGGATTTTCAGGCAATCGTGCGGAGCGCCGCCGGCCATAATGTTTTCCAATCCCAGAAAGCGGCCGATGCCGTGTTCAATATGAACAACAAGTTCGCCGACATTTAAAGAACCGATGTCCGCAATGAAGTCTTTAGATGTTTTTTTGGCCGTGCGCCGGTTTTGACGTTCGCCCAAAATATCCTGCTCTGAGATGAGGCACCATCCGTCCCCGTCTCTACCGACGGAACGAAAACCATGGTTGAGATTCAGCACTGTCATAACAATTTTTTTGCGGCGGGTTTTGTCTTCGGTTTCATCCCAGTCATCAGCAAATGAAATATCACCGATGCCATGCTCGCTCATCAGAGAAAAAAGCCGTTCACGCGAGCCTTCCGAATAACAACAGACAACACGGCGCAACTTTTTGTTTTCCGCCAGATAATTTTTCAGTTCTTCATAAACTTCCGAAGCATTGATATTTTTGGCGTGGGAAAAATCGCGCCCCGGCAAAACGCCGATGTTTATGACATCCGGACTTTCGGGCGTGCTTAACCCGCTTAAGAACACTGCTTCACGGCGGTTAAGAATTTGCCTGAACCTGTCTCCGCTCAAATACAGGAGTTCCGGTTTTACCGGCCGGTAAACATCTGCTTCCGTAACCGATTTTATGCTCAAAGCTTCAAGCCGCGCCTGATAATAATCGGCAATGCTTTCCGTTTTTGCCTGAGCCGCGTCAAAAACATTTTTCCCGACAATGATTTTGGCTGTCGGCAGATAACTGAAAATATCAGGCAGAGAATCTTCATAAAAAAACGGCAGCCAGTTTTCCATGCCCATATATTTATGTCCGGCGGAAACGGCTTCGTATAATTCATCCGACTGGCAACCGCCGCCAAAAGCTTCCCGGTACTTTTCCCGAAAACTTTTGATGCTGTTCTGATCAATAACAACTTCGCTCATCACCTGAAAACAATAACTCTGCAGTTCACCGGTGGTGCGCTGGCTCATAACGTCAAACGTACGAATTTTTTCGATTTCATCGTCGAACAAGTCAATGCGCAGCGGTTCTTTTGTTCCGACGGGAAAGATGTCTATGATATCACCGCGGACGGCATATTCTCCCGGTTCGTAAACCTGCTCCACACGATTGTAGCCGTTGACGGCGGCATAGTGGAGAAAATTGTTGAAATTCAGTTGTCCGCCGGTTTTGATTTCGCGGACGGCATTCAAAAATATTTTCTTCGGCGGCAGCTTCTGCAGCACAGCGCCGATACTGGCTATTATCACCCGGGGATTTTTGCTTTCGGGATTTTCGGAAAGTTCGGCCAAAGCGGATATTCTTGCCGCCACGATGCCGATATTGGGAGATACACGGTCATAAGGAACGGTATCCCATGCCGGGAATTTCAATATTGTTACATCCGGAGCGATATGGGACAAAATATCGGCAGTACGTTCCAAAGAAACGCCGTCGCTGGCAATGTACAAAATATCCTGTCGAAGCCCGCGGGCAAATTCTTTTAACAGAAAAGCCTCATAGCCGTCCGCAACCGAAGAAAACGTATAACTGCCCGATTTGGCGATATCCATATGCATTGTTCATGTTCTTTGTTGTTTACATCTTTTAATAAAATATATAGAATAAGTGCGAATGGCAACCATTTTCTTTAATGTTTTTTATTGAAAGCAGAGTTTCAGGATGAGGCCGCAAATTTTATTTCCCCTTTTTACAGACATCGCTTCACTTAAAGGCGTGGGGGTAAAATATGAAAAACTTGTTATCAGACTTTGCGGCTCCAAAGTCGTCGATTTGCTGTGGCATCTTCCATACAGCATGATTGACCGGACCTATCAGCCCAAAATTGCCGCGGCGGCGGACGGACGAATTGCTACAATCAAAGTCAGAGTGGTCGAACATGTTCCGCCCAAAACAAAAAAACAGCCTTACAAAGTGGTGGTTGAAGACGACAGCGGACAAATGATTGTTAATTTTTTTAAAGTGTACGGGGATTCTGTTTCCAAATATCTTCCGACAGGAGCGCCGCGGCTTATCAGCGGAAAAGTGGAAAGTTTTAACGGTATAAAACAAATGACGCATCCCGATTATATGATTCGTCCGGAAGACGCCGAAAAAATTATCGGAATTGAGCCGGTTTATCCGCTGACCGCCGGTGTCAGCAACAAAATGCTCGTTCGTCTTATCCGGGAGGCGCTGGCCAGGGTACCCGATTTTCCCGAATGGCTGGAACACAACTTTCAAAAACAGCATGGTTTTCCTTCTTTTCGGGAAGCTCTGCTCAAAGTTCATCATCCCCGGAATATGGCAGACATCGAGCCTCAAAGCCTTTGTCGGAGCCGATTGGCTTATGACGAACTTTTGGCCAACCAGCTTGCCCTGGCAATTGTCAGGCAAAAAGTGCGGCGGCAGCCGGGACGTTGTTTGCAGGGCGACGGACATTTGCGGCGGAAGGTTATGGAAAATCTGGGATTTGAACTGACCGGCGCGCAAAAAAAAGTTTTAAACGAAATTAACCAGGATATGGCGGCGCCTTACCGGATGCTCCGGCTTTTGCAGGGCGATGTCGGCTCGGGAAAAACCGTCGTTGCCCTGCTCTCCATGCTGAATGCCGTAGAATGCGGCGCTCAGGCTGCCATTATGGCTCCGACGGAAATTCTGGCCAAACAGCATTTGGAAACAATTCAGCCGCTGTGCGCCCAAATCGGCGTTCGAGCCGAACTGCTGACCGGAAAAATCAAAGGGAAAAACCGTTCTCTTATTTTGGAAGAACTGGCCGAAGGCAAAATAGACATTCTCATCGGGACGCATGCTTTGTTTGTCGACGGCGTCGTTTTTAAGGATCTGGCATATATTGTGGTGGACGAACAACACCGCTTCGGCGTGCAGCAAAGGCTCAGTCTTTCGGCAAAGGGAAACCGCGCCGACGTGCTGGTCATGACAGCCACTCCTATTCCTCGGACTCTGGTGCTGACAGCTTACGGAGATATGGAATATTCCAAAATCGATGAAGTTCCGGCCGGACGTAAGCCGGTTGACACCCGGGTCGTGCCTTTGTCAAAAATTCAGGATGTTGTTGCCGGCTTAAAACGCAAACTTAATGCCGGATGCCGCGCTTATTGGATTTGTCCGCTGGTGGAAGAGTCGGAAAAAACCGACTTGGCAGCAGCGGAAGAGCGCTTTGCTTCACTGCAAAAAATTTTCGGCAACAAAGCCGGAATGGTTCACGGACGAATGAAAGAAGCCGAAAAAGATGCCGTTATGGAACAATTTAAACGCGGAGACATCTCTCTTCTGGTGGCGACAACGGTGATTGAAGTGGGCGTGAACGTGCCGGAAGCAACCATCATGATTATTGAACAGGCAGAACGCTTCGGGCTGGCCCAGCTGCATCAGCTGCGGGGACGCATTAAACGCGGATTTCAGGCTTCCAACTGCATTTTGATGTACGGCTACCCTCTTTCGGAAACTTCGCGTGCCAGACTGGAAATCATGCGCCGGACGGAAGATGGCTTTGAAATTGCCGAAAAAGACCTTGAACTGCGCGGCGGCGGAGAAGTCCTCGGCAACCGGCAGTCCGGGTTCAGTGAATTTAAAATTGCCGACATGAGCGTGCATAAAGATTTGCTTTATACCGCCAACAAAGACGCAGAAATGATCGTTGAGACGGATTGTCAACTTTCAACTCCGCGCGGACAGGCTTTGCGCATTCTGCTTTATTTGTTTGAACGCGACGATGCTGTCCGCACTTATCTGGCCGGATAATATATTGAGAAAAACTGTTTTTTTGGCTAACTGCATAAAATAGTATTTGACATTTTATGAAAATTATTTTATTTGTGGTATGTATTAGAGTTTTAGTTTTTTTATTCAAGTGTTGGACATTATGTTTGCCGGCTGTATTCTGTACTATAAAAACAAGAGCAATTATAAAAAACAACGGCAAGATATTATTTTATTTGCCCGAAAAAACAATATTTCCCTCGGGTGCATTTATTCCGGGTTTGCCTTTGCCGACATCAGGAAGTTTGCTCACTTGTTTTATGACGGAATAATAACCAGCGATATTTCAAACCTCGGCGCTCCTCTTTCAGATATTAAAAGTATTCTTCAATATTGCAGGGATAATGACTTTTGTTTGTTTTCCGCTGCGGAAAACTATGCTTTTTTTCCAAATTGTCTTACCGATGATTTCTTTAAGGGCTTTGATGCTCTGGATAAAATCCGTCATGACCTTATTTCTGCCGCAACAAAAAAGAGTCTGCTTCAAAAAAAGGCGGCCGGCATAAAACTCGGCCGAAACAAAGGGCGTGTTTTTCCCAAACGTCTTGATGATAAAAAAAACGAAATCGCAGAATTGCTCAGGAAAAAATCCACTAAAACCGAAATTGCCAAAAAACTTAAAGTCAGCCGCTCTACCTTATATAATTTTTTGAAAACAAATTATCTTATATAAAAAGGAAATGAAAATGCAACATGATACAAAAAAACAAACCATTCCCGTCGTTTTATCGTCAGACAACAATTATGCTCCTTATCTCGGCGTTTGTCTTAAATCGATTATTGACAATACCTCGGCAAAAAACAATTATCATATTTATGTGCTTTCTTCCGAGATTGACGACGATTATCAATCCAGAATAAAAGAAATGGAAAAAGAAAACATCTCCATTTGTTTTCTTGATATGAAACCGGTGCTGAAAGGACTGGATCATTCTTTGTTTTTCTGCCCACGCACGGGAAACAATTTTTATTCTCCGGAAACATATTATCGGCTTTTCCTTCCCAATATTCTGAAAAATTACAATAAAATTTTATATTTGGATTGCGACATGATTATTCTCCGGGATGTAGCCGATTTGTTTAATATTGATATCGGCGACAATTTTATCGGCGCAACCCATGATTTATCTTTTCTGGTCAGTGAAAGGAGCTATTCACAATGGAGCCGTGATTTTAACCATTATGTTAAAAATTCCCTGCTGCTGGAAAATCTTGACAACTATTTTCAGGCCGGCGTTATGATTTGGAATTTGGATAAATGCCGCAAACATAATTTAACCCAAAAATTTCTGGAAGCTTTACAACGAATTGAAACACCTAAATATGTTGACCAGGATGTTATGAATTCTGCTTTGTCCGGCAAAGGAATATTCTGGGTGGAACAACGGTGGAATGTGGCCTGGGATATAGAATTCTGGTATCCGGGTTTTGATAATTTAATTCCCGACAAGTATGCCGATTATGGCAAAAACCTTCTCAATCCGTGGATTATACATTATACCAGTTCCATTAAGCCGTGGAATGATCCCAAAAGAAAAAATGCAAAATATTTCTGGCAATATGCCAAGTTGACTGCTTTCTATGAAGAAATTTTGCTGAAAACCGCTGCGGCGCCGTTTTTGAAACAACAACCGAAAAACAGTTTTTTATCTGAGATTTCCGTTCCATTGTTAAACACCGCGCTGCATCCTTTTTTAAGCAAACTGCATTACCGGCGTTGTAAAATACTTGCGAAAATAACATTCGGCAAAACAAAAAAGCATTACGAAAATAAATCGAGATATTTGAAACAACAGCTGAAAAGCGTTAAAAAACTTCTGAAAAGAAAATAAAAAAGTTTAGGATTATTTAAAGTTTATTGTTTTATTATTTGAAATAATTTTATTTTCGGGAGGAAGGCATGGAACAAAAAAGCGGTTATAAAAAATGGATTGCCGCAGCGGGTTTGTCTGTGTTTTTGCTCTGCGGCGCCGGATATTTTTTATATGATATGTATTCAACATATTCCGTTATTATAAAAAATCCCGCTCTTGTTCTGCCGACGGAAGAAACGCCTTCCCTTCCCGATATGTTTGCCAATATGCCTGAAGAGATTCACCTGATTATTCCCGATGACATCAAAAAGCTGCCCAACATCCCCGGCAGAGGGAGGCTTTATGACCTGCATACGGCAGTGATGGCTGACGGAAGCGGAAAGCTAAAAGCCCTGCTGGAGCAGTATATTTCTGAAAAAGACATAAAAAAAAGAGAAAAACTGGTTAATCCGATAATCTTTCACTGGACCGGCGTTCAGGACATTGATCCGATGAGCCGGAAGCCCAGTTTTATAAAAGAAAACCCGATACAAGACGCCCGCTATCTGGAAGCTATTGAAAGATTTCTCGGTGAAAGATATTCCAACCCTCATTGGAAAGGACGGGAAGAACATAATCCTCATCCGCAAGCTGCAAAACATTTGTTGGAAGCCTATCGGCTGCTGGCTGATTTTGTCCGGCTCAGGTTAGAAGAACAGACTCATATGAAACTTATGCTGGGAACAATCCGGATAACCTGGAACAAAGATGCCCAAGAGTGGATTTTTGATATTTCAAAAGCCGAAAAAAACTGGAAAAAACTCATTCGCGAAAATCCGGCTTATTTTCAGGAAAGCCTATGCGTCTGGCAAAAAATTGTTCAAGAAAAGTTTCAGAAAAAGGTTATTGAAGAAGTGCAAAAAGCGGCTGTCAAACTTCCGGAAATGCAGGCATATTTGAGAAAATCCGGGCGTTCGCCCCAGGCATTTTGCCCAGAAACAGAAAAATAAATATTTTGTTTCTGCAAAAACCACCGTTTATCGGCAAAAGAAGATTTATATGATTGAATTTTTGCGCATTTTTTTTATCTTTTTTGTCATCCTTGGGCATACATTTAAATATCCTGAAGTAAAACAAACAGCTTATGAAATTTTTCACGCAAAAGATATGCATACCGGGTTCGGCGTGGAATTTTTCTTTATTATCGGAGGCTTTTTCCTTTATCGCCGGATGATGAAATCAAATTCAGCCTTTGATTTGATAAAAAAAATATATTTTCGTCTGTTTCCGGCTTTGCTGCTGATCTTTCTTTGCGGTGTTTTTTTCTTTAATATCAGCATCTACCGGTTTCCGTCGGTTGCGGCTTTAACAACCGGGTTGACTATTCCCGGAGAAGTTACCGGTTGGGGAGACTGGTATGTCGGCACATATTTCTGGTGCTGTTGTCTGTTTATCGGTTTATTTTCGCTATCTCCCAAAACAGGCTTTTTGTGGACGGGCGTCTTAATTTATTTTTCCGTATGTTTGAGGTTTAATGCTCCGTATGACGGATGGATGAAAACTTATTATACAATTATCGGCAATCAGGTCGTCCGGGGGATATACAGCATCGGACTGGGAATTGCAGCCGGTTTTCTGGCTGAAAAACTTTGTTTTCAAAAAACAAGACTGCTTTCTTTTTTATTTACCATATTTGAAGCCCTGTGTCTGGTTTGTGTTTTTAATTTTCTCGGACGCAGCAATCATTGCCGTTTTAATTTTCTGGAAATGGAAATTGCTTTTGCTCTTTTGCTTGTTTCCATTTCTCATTCTTTGGGATATATTTCTTCCTTTTTGAACAAAATGGATAAGATTTGTCTGATTTCCCGCTATGTTTATCCGGTCTTTTTAGGGCATATTGTTCCGCTGAGGATTTTGAACGATAATAACAGTTTCGGCTTGGACGGCATTACTTCTGCTCTTGTTATTTATGCCGGCGCCATCGTTATCGGCATTTTTGAATACCACCTGATTGAAAAAAGGCTGCTTCCGTTCCTGAAAAACAAGTTTGCCACAGTTAGATGATTTTGCATAAAAAAATGTTAGCAATTTTATAAATTTCTTGTATTTTTTTCTCTTCAAGATAAAATTATTGTTAATATAAATCTGTATAAGGAAGACGTAATGTCCGATTATTCCGCCATTCAGACAATTCCTGTTGTTTTTGCCTGCAACAGATTGTTTGGTTGTTATGCAACCGTAACAATTGTTTCCTTAATTCAAAACAGCTCTCCTGACAAATTTTATAAATTATATATTCTGCACAGTGAACTGACATCTGAAGAAATAAACATTATTGAAGGACTTTCAACTAAACATGTTTGTATTAAATGTGTTGATACAGCTCCTTTTGTCAACAATACAGCCCTTCCCTCAAATATCCGTTTTCCTAAAGAGACGTACTATCGTGTTCTGATTCCTGAAATATTCAAAGATTATGATAAAATTATTTATTTGGATTCAGATATTGTTCTTCTGGAGGATATTGCCCTATTATATAATATTGATATCGGCAACAACATTTTCGGGGCAATTGTAAACCCGGCTTCTCAATCGCATGCCGATTATTGCCGCGATGTTTTACATATAGATTATAAAAAATATTTTAACTCCGGCGTATTGTTGTTTAACAATAAAGCCTTTCGTGAAAACCGTATTCAGAAAAAATTTTTTCAGATGTTGGAAAAAGCAGAAAAATACAGGTTTGTCGATCAGGATTTGCTGAATGTCTGTTGTTCGGGAAAAGTAAAATTACTTGACATAAAATGGAATTATATGTGGCAATATGATTCCGTCGATGAAAAATTTTTGCCTTTGCCGGAATTTATGCCGGCTTACAAACAATGCAAGTCTCCGGCGATTATTCATTATACAACTGCCGTAAAGCCCTGGAATTCTCCGGATAAAAAACTTGCAGACATCTGGTGGAAATATGCTAAAAAATCACCTTATTATCAAAAATTTCAAAAAGAACTCAAGACAGACAATGCCGTTGAACTGATTTTGTCTCAATTGCGAAATTATCATATTGAAATAAAAAATGCCAAGAGCGGAAAAAATCTGACTGTTAACGGGAATGATTTTTGCAAAACATTTCAAATCGAAGCTGAGAACAGCGGTATGCTCAGCCTTTGTTTTAAAAGTCCGGAAAAACGCTTTGAAAACGATTTTCTGCCGTTAAAAAACAATTATACATCCATTAAAATCGACAGCCGCGAAATTTTATCCGCCCCGGTTGAAACAAGGCACGACAAACCTTTTGTTTATAATCTTCCGGTCAGAGAGGGGCAAATTGTTGTTATATCTTTTGAGCAGCAATATCATCAATATTCCAAATGGGAACTGCAGAAGCTTATTTTTTCACTTAATGTCAATAATCCCGGTATATTGAACAATATTGTCAATCTAAGGAAAAAAGTTGAGAAGAAAATTAAACGCACAAAATTATCAGATTGTTTTTCTTTGGTTAAATGTTTATTTAAACGGCAAAAACCGGCCGATAGTTAATCTTGAAAAATATCACTACTTCAATAATTATTATACTGCGTTGACATGGTATTTTATGCCTTTGTCTACCTCTCTTTCAAACTTTCGTTAAGATATTTCATCACCGGAGAGAGGAGATATTCGATGACGCGGCGTTTGCCGGTTTTGATTTCGGCGGTGATGCTCATGCCGGGCTTGAGCTGAATAATCTGCCCGTCAGCTTTGATTTTGTTATCAAGCAAAGCTCATATTCTTCAAAATGCGAATTCTGCCGGTCATATTTATGCTTGATTTGGTCAATCGACACTGGCTTTTCAAAATAATTGGCCATAATCGCAAAACAGGCCAACCCGGTGTCAATGTCTTGAAAAGAAGTATTATCCATGGTTGCTCACAAGTCAGTTGCAAAGCTTTAATGAAAAATATCATAAAGAGAGAAAACCCAAAAATAAAGCAAAAATTTACACTTATTGATAAATAGTTTCTTATATAAGAATATTCTGAAGTTTTATCCACAGGGCCAAAACAAGTACCACTAACGGTTTAAGAAGAAAACTAACAAAACATTAATAGAACGAAAAAATAAAAAATAATTTTCTTGCAAAATTAAAGTTATAGAGTGAAACTTATTACAAAATTACTCTTAATGAGAGAGGTTGGAATGAACTATTATACGGAGCGGCCAATTAACGGCCATCCCCATGGACTACCTCCATCGGACATTGTTTCAGGTGTTTCGTTCGTTTCGGCTGTCTCTCAGATTTCAAATTATGTTTTCAATCATCATCAAACCTTTGCTGCTTGCCCGGCAAAGGTTTTGACATATAAATAAAAATTTTTAACTCGGAGGAAGAATGAAAATAATAAAATTACTAATTATGGCCTTAGTCCTTTTCAGTATTGATAAGGTTCAAGCGCAAAATACAGTGCCTCAAATTAGTGATGAAAAAGCTCATGAGATTGTGTTGAATGGAACGCCGGATGATGTAAAAAAACTTATTCAAAGTGGTTATGATGTAAATAGGGTATACCTCGCTAGTACATTATTAATTACGGCAGTTAAAAGTGCTTTTTATGCAACACAAACTCATTCTACCCCTCAACAAGCATTAGAAAAAATTAAAATTTTAGTGAACGCAGGTGCTGAAGTCGATTTTTCACCAAATTCTGGTTTTGCAATGACTGCACTGGATTGGGCCATCGTAGCTCCGATAAAAGCAATGGAGGCCGAAAATCTGGTAAACATAATATACAAAGAAAAAATAGAAAAAGGTGAAGGACAATGCAAAATACCAAATGTTATTGATAAACCATGTAAAGACATAACAGCGGAAGACAGAAAAGTGATAAAAAAAGCAATTCATTCTGTATATGTAATAATCATAAAAAAATGGATACCCGACTATATGGAAATTATCAAATACTTAGTTGCTAATGGAAGTAACATTAATAACAATAATAATGCAAAAAAAATAACACCAATCCATTTAGCAACAATGAATCCTTCGGAAATAACTATTGAACCATTAATATTTCTAATACAACAAGGAGCAGATATCAATGCTCAGGATATAGATGGTAATACGCCTTTGTTTTGGGCATATGGAAGCCAGGATGAACAAATTATTTCGTTATTAAAAGAAGCAGGAGCTGATGAAAATATAAAAAATCATCAAGGATTGTTATACAACCAAGTAACAGCTATAAAAACTAAAGTTAATATAGGAGAAGATAACCAATTAACAGTTCAGTTTAATTAGATTATCTATTGCATGTCTTGTTTTAAAATTTTAATAATCAGGAGCATCCACATGAATAATATGACGAAAGAAGAATTAAAAATCAAGTTAACACTAACTTTGCAGACGCACAATTTAGAACAAACGCTAATTAATCAATTGCTTTCTGATGAATTTATTAATGGAGCCTATGAGTTACAACAAGCAGAAAACCAAGATGAAAGCCTAATGTTATCCTTACGAGAGACTTCAGACAAACAAAATCTTCAAACAATGGCTGAAATGAAACAAACAATTTCTGAGCTATTTTACGACGGTAGCTATTTATGCAATATATTATAGCTTCATGGAAAGATATAGATTTTTTTCAAAGCAGTCAAATTAATCAAATAAATAGCCAAATTTCAAATGATGGAGAGATTAACACAGATGATTATGAAAAAGCATTAGCTATTCGTGATATTTTTTCAGATATGGTTGAACATAAATTTCCTCCTCGTGTTCAAGCTACTGTCGGAGAGGCATTTTTTCTTAAGTCAATTTTAGAAACCATTCAAAATCATTTTGACAAATTCTATCAAATTGCTGAAGATTTTTATAATAAAATGATGAATTTGGCAAGAGGAATATACGGACATTATACATCTGCCGAGAATCAGTCATCTCCATTGGTTCTTGACTTGGACGGAGATGGAGTTGAAACAAGTGAAGAAAATTCCACAGTCCATTTTGACCATGATAATAATGGTTTTGCAGAAAGCACAGGCTGGGTCGGAAAAGATGACGGTTTACTGGTTCGGGATTTGAATAATAATGGACAGATTGATAACGGAACGGAGTTGTTTGGCAATAACTCCGTTCTTTCGTCCGGACAAAAAGCCACCAACGGGTTTGAAGCGTTGGCGGATTTGGATTCCAATAATGACGGAGTATTCAATAACCAAGACACCGCCTGGAATCAGGTTAAAGTCTGGAAAGACGCAGATGGAGACGGTGCCGTTGATGAGGGAGAATTACTCACATTAGAACAGGCTAATGTATCAGGAATTAATCTGGATTATGAAAACGAAACAACAACCGATGAAAACGGCAACCAACATAAGCAAACCGGTACATTCATCAAAACAGACGGCTCAACCGGCTCT
>CASEQD010000044.1:16187-21631 GCA_949289935.1 uncultured Pseudomonadota bacterium
CAGGCTTCGGAAACGTCCGTTCTTTGCAGGAAACCATGGCTCTGGATGCATCCGGCGAACTGAAAACCCTGATTGAACAATATATTGCCGAAACCGATGCTGCTGTCCGCAAGGGAATGATTGATAATATTATCTTTCATTGGGCCGGGGTCGAAGATATTGATCCGGAAAGCCGCAAACCCAGCTTTTTGTATGACAACCCGATTGGCGATGCCCGCTATCTGGAAACATTGGAAAGATTTCTCGGTGAAAAATATTCCAACCGCTATTGGTTTGGAAAAGAAGAAGAAAATCCTCATGCTCATGCTTCAAAACATTTGTTGCAGGGGTATGATATTTTAGCTTCTTTTGTGTTTTCCGAGCTGGAAGCTCAAACTCATTGCAAAACACTCCTCGAAAACATCAAGCTGACATGGAACGAAGAAACTCAGGTTTGGGATGTTGATATTTCCGGAGCTGCAGATATTTTGAACAATATGGTAAATACAGATGCTGAAAACGTCGTGTATTCGGACGTAACTCGGCGTAATCTGGTAGCCCTGCCGTAAGCTTTTGTGCTGAGCGAATGAAGTTCGGAACGGTTAATATCACTTACGTAAGCTAGTGAAAGTTTATGTTTAAATAGGGAAAATCTATGACAATAATCAATAATATTCATAACAAAATTTTACAAACTTTTTCCTTTGTACGACAAGAATATTTTCAATATATAATTTTTTATTTGGCAATTTTTGTTTTTACCATTTTGGAAGGTTTAAATTCTTTCCATTTTATATATCAATATTTAGAAAAAATAAAAGAACCAAAATCATTGTTAACCCTTTATATCTATAGGGGTGACGTTGCTTCTCTGTACCGCAATTTAATTTTTCTTTTCATATTAGATGGTATAGGGATATTTTATGTTATTAGGACAATATCTATAAATAAATTAATTAAGGTAATAAGTATTTTTATAGGGGTTATGTTTTTATTTTTAATACTGAAATCTTGTGATTTTTTTCCATTCAAACAAATTCCTGATAAGCTATCGTTTTTTTATGTATTCTATGTTTGTGGAAATGTATTATTTGATAATCCTTATGCAACTATTAATCAAACAGTTTTGGGATTTTGGTTAATAATATTTTTTCCTTTTAAATCTAAGATAAGAAAATCTCAGAAAGCAACAAAATTTGAGGTATTAGCGATAATAATATTAACAATAATAAACATGGTTGTATTATTGTTCTTTTTTCCGCAGTTTTTTGTAATATAATTACCTTTAACAAGGAGAAAAATATGCAAATAAAAATATTTCTATCTTAGGAGAACAGCTATGACTTCATACTTTTTAAAAATGTACTCATAAAATGTTTATAATACAAATGGTTCTTTTGTGATTGCTCGTCATACAGGGTATAACCTTGTAATTACAGATGACAATGGAAATGTAACCATTCAGGGATAATTTATAAGTATAATAGGATGAATTTTATATGATTAATAAGTTAAAATTTATAAAAACGAACCTCAAATACATACTTTTTTATACATTTCTATGTGTATATTGTGTGTTTGGAATATATACAATTTATATTTTTATTAAAGAATATTCACTTTTGCAAAGTCAACCAAAATCTATCGCAACATTATATATTACCTCCGATAAATCTATATTTTTCAAATCTATTGCACTTTCAATATTATTAAATTTTGGATTAGCTTTGCATTTGGTTAAAAATTATACAAAAAATAAGCTGTTAAAAATTTTAAGTATTTTTTTCTGTATATCGGCTTTTTTAATTTTTTTTAAAAAATTAGACTTTTTTGGCATTGTTTTACCACTCAACGCAATTACTGTATTCTGCTCTATTATTTTATTTATATTTTCAAGTAACATAGCAATACAAAATTTTTCTATTTTAGCATTTTTCTTAATGATTTTTTTTCATGTAAAAACAAATACAACTATGTTAAGTACAGCAAAAAAAATTTTAACAATTTGTTATTTTATAATTAATTTTGTAATATTTCCCTTTCTTTTTCCCCATTATTGGTTGGGAAGTCATTCATTTTAACAAACATTATCTATGGAGAAAAAAATGACAGAATATACTTTGAGAGTACATGCTATTACTGTTTTTGATCCTTTAATTTCAGAGCCAATAAGACATTCTGGTTATGATTTGATTGTAGTTGATGACAATGGTCATAAAATAATGTATACGATTGATTTTTCTACAGAAAATTTAGAAAATGCAATTATAGAAATTAAAGAAGTACCTGTATATACAATAATTAACAACAACGGACAAGAAATATACTGGGATGCCCCATTAAGTGAAGAAGATATTGCCGAAGGAGAACCAGAAGCTAAGAACATTCTTACCGGAACGGCTGCCTTAGAAGCTTTTAACAAAATTAAACTTGATGCTGTTTTAACTAATTTAGCAAATCCGATTGATTACGATATATTTGGTGATTCCAGAGTATGTAATACTGCGACTCAATATTGGGCAGAAGAATACATTCCCGGGTATGAGAATTCAGATATCACGTTCGGCATGTATGGAAATTTTTTTGGCAAAGATGATGACTATATAAATGCAACAAATGAAGAGCAAGCTCAAAAATTAAAATTTATAAATAATATTGTCGAGCAACTTAGTAATTTAGATGCTCTTGATGATGTTTTGACAAACAATGAACCTTTTATTTCAAATAAATATTTACCAATTTTACAAAAATACTTAACTCAAAATTTGAGTGATGCCGAAAATGGTTTATTATTGAATAAAATTTTACCGCTTATTATTCAGGATGAATTTTCTGCGGCAGCCGTTATTGGTTTGCATTATAAATCGGTTGATGTCGCTGAATTAAAAGAAATGGTTGATTTAGCAGAAACTCAGGTTTCACCCTTAGTTCTTGACTTGGATGGGGATGGAGTTGAAACAAATGAAGAAAATTCCACAGTCCATTTTGACCATGATAATAATGGTTTTGCAGAAAGCACGGGCTGGGTGGGCAAAGATGACGGTTTGCTGGTTCGCGATATTAATAACAATGGACAGATTGATAACGGAACGGAGTTGTTTGGCAATAACTCCGTTCTTTCGTCCGGACAAAAAGCCGCCAACGGGTTTGAAGCGTTGGCGGATTTGGATTCCAACAATGACGGTGTTTTTAACAGTTCGGACACGGCATGGAATCAGGTTAAAGTCTGGAAAGACGCAAATAGCAACGGAGTTGTTGATAGTGGTGAGCTTTTGACTTTAGAACAAGCCGGAGTCAGTGGGATTAATCTGGATTATGAAAACGAAACAACAACCGATGAAAACGGCAACCAACATAAGCAAACCGGTACATTCATCAAAACAGACGGCTCAACCGGCTCTGGCTTCGGAAACGTCCGTTCTTTGCAGGAAACCATGGCTCTGGATGCATCCGGCGAACTGAAAACCCTGATTGAACAATATATTGCCGAAACCGATGTTAATATACGAAGAAATTTAATTGATAATATTATCTTTCATTGGGCCGGGGTTGAAAATATTGATCCGGAAAGCCGTAAACCCAGCTTTTTGTATGACAATCCCATCCGGGATGCCCGCTATCTGGAGACACTGGAAAAAATTCTCGGAGAAAAATATTCAAATACTTGGTGGTTTGGAAAAGAAGAAGAAAATCCTCATGCTCATGCTGCTGAAATTTTGTTATCTGCATATGATAACATATATAATTATGTTATGTTGTGTCTGGAAACTCAAACACATAGTAAAACTTTTTTAGAAAAAATATATATAGAATGGAATGAAGATAGCTCACAATGGAATGTTGATGTATCTAATGCCATAACTCTTTTAGAAGAAACGGCTGAAGAAAATTTGTTTAATGCACAACTCACAATAAATGTGCTTTCCGATATTATTCAGCAACAGAATTTATTTGTTGATGAAATTATCAATGCTTTTCGTAATGGGACATCAGAAAATTCTGATTTGCAATCATATCTGGAAGACTTTGGAGAACTTAAAAATAAGGTTACACATAATGCAGATATTATTTACGGAACAGATGACGATGATAATATCAATGCGTTTCAGGGAATGGATAAAATTTACGGTGCAGATGGAAATGATATTTTAGATGGAGGTGCCGGAAATGATAAAATTTACGGCGAAGGCGGGAATGATACCTTAATCGGCGGCGCGGGAGATGATCATCTGGCCGGCGGCGCAGGATCGGATACTTACTTTTTTGAAGGTTCATGGGGACATGATACAATTGATAATTTTGCCGGAGACGAAAATGAAACATCTTCAGACACAGACGCGGTGCAATTCGGTGAAGGCATCAGTCCGTCGGACGTTACGCTGAAACGTCAGGGAAACGATCTTATCTTGAGCCTGCACAACGATGCTGACACAGTTACGATTTACAGCTATTTTCTGGATGCCGGAAAAACGACAAACACGGTCAAACAAATAAAATTTGCCGACGGGACAAGCTGGGATTATGAATATGTCCGCGTTGCCTGGAATGCCGCCCCGATTACCATCGGCGATACAAGAGTGTTAAACGGAACGGATGAAAACGATTATTTATATGGAAGCAGCAACAATGACATTATTTCCGGTGAAGACGGAGATGATAATATTGGAAGTGATTCTCTTTCGTCCAACAGCGGCAATGATATTTTATATGGCGGAAAAGGCAACGATATTTTGTCGGGAGGGATCGGCGATGATATTTATGTTTGGAATCCGGGAGACGGAATGGATGAAATCAATGAACTCGGCAATAATGATACAATTTCCTTCGGAGCGCCGGTTTTGCCGGAAAACCTTGTTTATCGCAACGAAGGCTGGGATTTGCGGATTTTGGTTAACGGAGACGAAACGCAGGGCGTGCTGATAAAATATTTCTTTATGCAAACGATTTCTGAAATTGAAACCTTGAGCTTTGCCAACGGAGAAACTGTCCGTCTGTCTGAAATCGGTTTGATATTGAAGCAAAAAGATACGGGAGAAAATATTACCGGGACAGATTTTGCCGATATAATCCATGCCGGCGGCGGTTCCGATAATGTTTATGCCGGGGAAGGAGATGATGTCGTTTATGGCGGAGACGGAGACGATACCCTTAATGGCGAAGGCGGAGATAATGTGCTTTACGGCGAGGACGGAAACGATGCTTTGTATGGCGGCAGCGGTAATGAGGTGTTTTACGGCGGAAAAGGCAACGATATTTTGTCGGGATATGCCGGAGATGATGTCTATGTTTATAACATCGGCGACGGATTTGATATAATTGAAGATTATACCCACGGCCTGTCCAACGATGTTATCCGCTTTGGCGAATAGATTATTCACATAATACTGATATTTAAGTATTGACAATAAAGGCTATAATTTTTAAGGTATAAGAAAGATCTATGATAAGAGGAGAAAAGGTATGCA
>CASEQD010000045.1 GCA_949289935.1 uncultured Pseudomonadota bacterium
CCAGTGATGATAAAGTGTGGAGGATGAAATGCGTGTGATTCTTTCCGCCGGCAAAAAGGTATATTTTACCCTGCTGGCTTCTTCTTTTATGTTCCCAATACAAGCTTTCGCCCAGTGCGTGGAAAATAAAGATTGTTCTGCTTTGGGTTATAAAGAAACAACCAACAAAGAAAATTGTCTGAAATGTCCGTTCGGCGAATACTGGTTTTGTCCGGAACCCGAAGAAGAAAAAGCCGTTCTCGGTCAGTGCACCGGTTATGCTAAAAACTGCCAAATCGGCGATATTCTTTATACGGACGGTACCTGTTCCGCCGATGTCGTCTCCGGTAAAACTCCAATTGGCGTGGTGGTTTATATCGGCGGAGACGGCTGTGGCCAGGCTTTGGCACTGGAAGGACTGGGAGAGTTTGCCTGGTCGACAGAACTGGTCGATATTCCGGATTTGTTCAATTACAGCAGTGAGCCGACAAATGATTTTGACAGTTGTGAAAACACGAAAACTGTTATTGATTACAGTTACAAGCAATATGGTGACAGCGCTTATAAATATTATCCGGCGTTTTGGGAGGTATATAACTATGCTCCATCAAGCATGCCAGAAACGAAGGGGAAATGGTGTTTGCCGGCCGGAGGTGTGTTAGACAGTATCAACCAGAACAGAACGGCTATTGATCAAAGCCTGACCAGAATCAACAAGGAAAATATCAATTCCACTAACGGCTACTGGTGGTCGTCGTCCGAGCTCAGTAATTTCTACGCGTGGCGCGCGTCTTCGGGTGAGCTCTACTCCATTAAGCGCAATGACTTCTATGTTCGTCCGGTGCTCGCGTTTTAACCGACTGCTTCATCAGAGGCGTTGCCTGTAAACAGGGCGCAAAAAAAGATTGCAAAAAAGACGCAAAAGGATATAGTCAACGCAGACTAACTTAATTTTTAAGGAGACGAATATGCCTTTAGTTACAATGCGTCAGATTCTTGACCATGCGGCCGAAAACAGCTACGGTGTTCCGGCATTTAACATCAATGATATGGAACAGGTGATTGCCGTTTTGCAGGCGGCGAAAAAAGTCAATGCCCCGGTCATATTGCAAACCTCAACCGGTGCCCGCAAATTTGCAGGCGATCCGATGATCCGCCATATGGTGCAGGCCGGAATTGAAATGTTTCCCGAATTGCCGATATGCATTCATCAGGATCACGGCTCATCGGTTGACATCTGCCAATCCGCTATTGTTAACGGTTATTCTTCCGTGATGATGGACGGTTCTCTGGAAGCTGACGGCAAAACCCCGTCGTCCTTTGAATATAATGTCCGTGTAACCAGAGAAGTTGTTGCCCGCGCCCATGCCGTCGGCGCATCTGTCGAAGGCGAGCTGGGCGTTATCGGTTCTCTTGAAACCGGAAAAGGCGATAAGGAAGACGGTCACGGCGCCGAAGGCGTAATTGATAAAAAACGCCTGGTAACCGATCCGGACGAAGCGGCGAAATTTGTTGAGGAAACTCATCTGGATGCCTTGGCGGTTGCCGTTGGCACTTCGCACGGCGCTTACAAGTTTACCCGCAAGCCTGATGGTGAAATCTTGGCGATTGACGTGATTGAAAAAATTCACAAAAAGCTGCCGAATACGCATATGGTTATGCACGGTTCTTCTTCCGTTCCTCAGGAGTTGCAGGATTTGATTAATGCTTATGGCGGCGCCATTCCGCAGACTTTCGGCGTCCCGGTTGAAGAAATTGTCCGCGGCATCAAGTCCGGTGTGCGCAAAGTTAATGTCGATACCGATTGCCGCATGGCAATTACCGGGGCGATTCGCAAAGTCTTTGCCGAAAATCCCAAAGAATTTGACCCGCGCAAATATCTTAAACCGGCAATTGAAGAGATGCAAAAAGTCTGCGAAGCGCGTTATATCGCTTTTGGTGCCGCCGGACACGCCGACAAAATCAAACCTGTTCCGATGTCGGAAATGGCCAAACATTATGCCGCCGGAGAGCTTTAAGTTTTTCAAGGAGAAAAATAAAAAAGCTTCCTGTTCTCAGGAAGCTTTTTTTTGTAAATTTACTGCTGCCCGCGCTGCTCGCCGTCCGGACTGAGCGGCTGCTTCAATGGAACAAGGCCAGTCGCGCATGGTCCAGTCTCCGGCCAGAAAGAAATTTTTAAATTGCGTAACGCAGTCAACCGGCCGCAGGCTGTTGTTTTTTTCATCCTGACGCATGGTTGCCCGACGGTAGACCAATACCCGGTACTGAGGGACAAAAGCGGGTTTGACTTTTCGTATTTTACAAATTTCTTTCCAGGCTTCGCGCGCAAGTTCGTCTTTTGAAAAGGAAATGTTTCCGGCATTGCTGATAGCGGCGGATAAAATATTCCGGTTAACAAACAACCATTGAACCAATCCGTTTTTTATTGCCAGAAAATTTTTATTCCGGGGCAGGGTAATCGGAACACTGGTGCGGTAATGAATGTTGATGATCGTATTATAATCGGGTTCCGGTGTTTTGAATATTTTTGAAAAATTGTGAAAATCAATGGCGCAAATAACCTGATCGTCAGTTTTTAAGGAAATGGTTTCTTTGTTAAATACCAGTTTTGTAGCCCGGCTGTTTCGTCCTCTGACATCTTTAAGAACATAACCGAATTTGATATTGTCAAGATATTGGATATAAGGATTTATAATCCGCTCGTTGGTTTGGTTTTCCGAAAAATAAACACCGCAGCGCCCGATAAACGGAAACATTTTTCTGATTGTTGTGCGCACAATTCCCCGAGCGGTTTGCGCCAGCGGAAAATTAAACAACGCCAGAGAAATTTCGTTGATATGCTTCAGCCGGCAGGTGGAAATTTTTTCCGTTGCGGCGTCATAAAACAGAACCTGCTTTTGAAAACAAACTCTCCCGGTTGCTTTGGCTGCTTCTTTATTGCATTGCAAAACCGCATGCGTGGCATTGTCAACTTTTTCGCCGAGCAGCCGGTCATAATAGGATTTAAACCTTCCGCCGCAGTTTTCGGCGGCTTCATATAAAACAACCGTCGCATCGGGTTGATATTTTTTTATATATCGGGCGGCAGTCAGTCCGGCAATGCCGCCGCCGATGATGTGATATCTTTTTTCGTTCATGGGTTTGAAAAATAGGCTTTTGCGGCGAGAGTGAATTTTGTAAATTTGCTGAGATGCGGTTTGGGGGAAATAATTTCCCACCCGCGGTTTTTCATAATATCAAAATATTTTTTATAAACGGCGGTGACCGCTCTGACAAAACGGGCGGATTTTTTATCCAGCCGCCGGCTTGTCTGTTCGGCATGTCTGAATTCTTCTTCGGCGACTTTAGCCAGAGCTTCGCGGGCAATGGCCAGGTTTTTGTCGACGATAACCTCGGAAGGAACGGAAGAACTGATTTGGGCTTTTAACAGCATTTCTTTGGGAATGTAAAGCCGGTCGGCCAGAGCGTCGTCTTTAACATCACGCAGAATGTTGGTAATTTGCAGGGCGTTTCCGAGTGATGTCGCCAGATCTTCAATCAGCTTTTCGTCATTGCAGCCGAAAATGCGCAAAGACAAACTGCCAGGAACACCGGCCGCCCCGCGGCAATATTTATAAAAAGTAGGCATATCCGGAGCCTGCAGCGGATTGGGAATATCCATGGAAACGGCGTCAATAAGCTTGATAAATTCACTTTTGGGAAGTTTAAAACGCATGCAGTTTTTATAAATTTTGCGACCGATATCCGTTGTAGGCACTTTTTTATCATAAATGTTGTCCATTTCTTCCCGCCAGGCTTGAATGAGTTCGAGTTTTTCACTCATCGGAATGCTGTCTTCGTCGACAATATCGTCAATATGCCGGCAAAAGGCGTAGAGCGTATACATGGCCATGCGTTTGGCTTTGGGAAGAAAACGCATGCACCAGAAAAAAGATGTCCCGGAACGCTTGACTATTTTTTTTATATCATTCATTTAAATGCCTTTGGTACTTAAAGTCTTTTTTCTGGCAAAAATTCCCTGCAAAGTTCCTTTTACGGAAGAAAACAGCCAGTCACATTTTGAAAGCCTGATTTCTTCAGCCAGAAAATCTTTCTTTTTTAACTTATATATCATGATATTGGTTAAATTTATGATAACGCAGATTTCAATTTTTAACGGCAGGGAATGAACGATATGAGGCAGAATGGCGGCATCTTTCAACTGTTCTTCGGTTTTGGCGAGAATTTCGTCGCATGCCAGGCGCAGCGCCGGAGAAACGGAAGACTGATCCAGACAGTCTGAAGTCAGCTTGTGTTTTTGCAAAATCTTTTTCGGGAAATACACTCTGTTCAGAGATTTTTTATCGGAACCGGCATCTTGTATGTGGTTGACAATCTGCAGCGCAGCGCACAAAGAGGCTGCCGGCAGATAAGTCGACGGGTTTTCGTTATGCAGGGCAAGCAGAAAACGACCGACGGGAGCAGCTGAATATTGACAGTAATTTGTCAGCTGTCCCCATGTTTCATAAGTCATTCCTTCGGCATCGCGCCGGAAAGCCGTAAGGAGGTCTGCCGCCAGTGAAAAATCCAACCCCTCCTGCATAAAAACTTTTCTGAGCCGGGCGGCGGGTTTGCAAAAAACCGGAAAACCTTTTTGACCGTAAAGAGTCTTTTCCAGCAAATCCAGCCGCTGGAGTTTTTCCTTCGGGGAAAGGCGCGGATTGTCGGCAATGTCGTCAGCTAGCCGGGCAAATTGATAATAGCAGGAAATAATTTGGCGGTTTTGAGGAGAAAAAAGCTTGAATGCAACCGGAAAATTTTCGTCTTTTTCTCTTTTTCGGCGCGTTGTCATCGGATTTCCTCCAACCATCTTTTCAAGTCGGATAAAGCCCTGCGGCAATAAGCTTCTTTTTTATCGGCGCCTCTGAGCCGGCGGATTTTTCCGTTTGGAGAAATTTCTGGCGGCAGCTCGGGAAAAAGGCCGAAGTTTATATTCATCGGTTGAAAGTTTTCAATATCCGTATCATCGGTCAGATGCCACAGCATGGCGCCGAAAGCTGTTGTCTTAGGAGGCGGAACGGGATGCTTCCCGGCCATTCTTGCCGCGGTAAAATAACCGCACAACCAGCCGACCGCGGCGCTCTCCACATATCCTTCACAGCCGGTAATTTGTCCGGCAAAACAAATATTGGGACGTTTTTTCAACCGCAGAAAATCATCAAGCAGCAGAGGGCTTTTTATGAATGTATTTTTATGAATGCCGCCCAGGCGGGCAAACTCGGCGTTTTCCAGTCCGGGAATCATGCGAAAAATCCGTTTTTGTTCGCCGTATTTCATTTTTGTCTGAAAACCGACTATATTCCGCAAAGTGTCTTCCCGGTTGTCTTGACGGAGCTGCACGACGGCATAAGGCTTTTCCTCAATATGAGGGTTTGTCAGCCCGACCGGTTTCATCGGCCCGTAAAGCAGTGTATCCGCGCCGCGTTCGGCCATAACCTCAATCGGCAGACAACCGTCAAAATAACGGGGATTTTCCCAGTTGTGAAACTCGGTCTTTTCGGCTTTGAGCAGTTCTTCGACAAAGCGGTAATATTCTTCCCGGTTCATCGGACAATTGATATAATCAAATTTGTCGCCTTTATCATAACGCGATTGATACCATGCCCGGTCGAAGTCAATACTGTCTTTGAAAACAACCGGGGCAATGGCGTCATAAAACGAAAGAGCCTGATTGTCTGTAAGCTTCAGAATGGATTCAGCCAGAGATTCGCTTGTCAGCGGCCCGGTGGCAATAATAAAATTTCCGGAAGCTTCATCCGGCAGTTCGGTTAATTCTTTTTCGACGGTCTCAATCAACGGATGCGAACGGATTCTTTCGCTGACAAGACGGGCAAACCCGTCACGATCGACGGCCAGCGCGCCGCCCGCAGGAACTTTTGTTTTGTCGGCGCATGACATAATCAGCGATCCCGCCGCTCTCATTTCCTGATGCATCAGTCCGACGGCATTATGTTCAAAATCATCCGAACGAAAAGAATTGGAACACACCAGCTCGGCAAAATCGGCATTTTTATGAGCCGGAGAAAACTTTCCCGGTTTCATCTCATACAAGCAAACTCTGATGCCTCTTTCCGCCGCCTGCCAGGCGGCTTCGCACCCGGCCAGTCCGGCACCGGCAATATGTAAAACGGCTTCCGTCATATTAAAATCTCTTTTTTTTAGGCATTATAACTTTTTTCTGTTGCAGTTCAACATAAAAAATATTGATAACTTTGTCTCTGCTGTTCACTAATTGTCAAAAACGTATATAATACAAAAAACATTCAGACTGGTGAATTTAGTCAAATGAAGTTGAACAGAACAATAACATTGGCAATGCTCGGTGCAGTTTGGACGGCGTCGTTTCCGTCGATTGCAGCAGAGATTTTGTATGCTCCGGAAACGGCGGAAAAAAGCAATTTGCCTTATTCTGCCGGAACAACGGAAAACCAGACGCTGGCCAATCCGAAGTTTGTTGACGATGCCGATTTGAACTTTGATGAAATTATGCTTGAAGATTTGACGGATGAGCCGGAAACCGATTCTGCCGCCGCCGTTGTTCCTGCCGCACCGCCCGAAAAGCCGGATAACCTTCCCTTGGTGCAGAAAAAAACGGAAACTTCGGAAAACCCCGAAAATACAGGGGGAGAAACATTGCCCGCAGCCCCCCTGAATGCGGAAGCCGTTTCTGTCGGCAACGGCAAAAGTCTGACGGAAACCATCAGTGAAAAGAAAAATGAAACGGAACCGGCGCCGTCGTCCGAAAAGGAAAATCAACCGGACGGCGGAGATGAAACATGGATAAACAAGCTGAAAATGCCGCTGAATGCTCTGAATGCCGTTTCCGAAGAAAAATCCGGTTTTAATGCTTTGTTGAATGGTTCACCGCAAAACAGCCGTCGTTCCAATGCTTCCGTCTTTAACATTTCCGGAGTCATGCTGCGTATGTCGGGCAAGCAGGTTGATGATGCCATGCAAAAAAACGGTTTCCGCAAAATCCAGCAAAAATACGACATTCCCAATTTCATTCGCTGGCGTAACGAGGAAGCCTGCCGCAACAACGGCGTCGTCGGTTATGAGCGTCTGGAAAGCTGCGTCGTCGATATGGCCAGAAAAAACAAACACCAATATGTTTCATTAACGAAATATTCTAAATTTTCGACTAAAGAAGAAATAAGCGTAAGCTATACCAGCAACTTTACCGGCAATAAAGTCTATCGCATTGCCTATAAAAGCATGGCGGCGGGCATCACCGGCAACAGTCAGAAAGCCATTTATTTGCGCAATGTCAAAATTTATGATTTCTGGCGGCGGATAAACCAGAAATACGGAGCGCCGGACAACCGGGAACAGGTTGTCTGGGGACTGGGAGGAAACAAACCCTACATGCGGGCGGCAACCGGCTTCTTGCTTTTGGAAGACCCGATGCTGCGCGAACTCGACTATACCAGAATGTCAAGAGAAGATCAGCGTTATATGAATACGGATATATACAGTTTTTAGGATACGATAATGTCAGAAATGTCACATATAAATCTTTCACAAATCATTTG
Source organism: uncultured Pseudomonadota bacterium (assembly GCA_949289935.1). Lineage (GTDB taxonomy): Bacteria > Pseudomonadota > Alphaproteobacteria > RF32 > CAG-239 > HGM16780. The sequence continues at coordinate 7,551 of CASEQD010000045.1, forward strand.
CACCAGAATCAGCCACGATCTGATAGGAAACATCGGCGCCGTGTCCAACGCCGTTGAACTTCTGGAGGAAGGAGATGCGGATTTTATGGATGACATTCGCTCCATTCTCAAGGTCAGCTCAGCCGTATTATCTGCCCGGCTCAAATTTTTCCGCATGGCATTCGGTCTTTCCAATGCCAATCTTGAAAATCGGGAAATTATAATTGAAACCTGTAAAAATTATGTCGAAACCTTAAGCGGGCAGAAAAACAATCCGGTTTGTCTGAAAATGGAAATCGCCGCTTCTCCGCGCTATGGACGGATGACAATGCTGGGCGTAATGCTTCTGACTGACATTTTAATTCGGGGCGGAACGGTCAGTATCGCTGAAGCTGAAGGAAAACTGGCGCTTGCCGTTACATCGGATTTTGCTTTGTCTGCCGATAAAATCGAAAACATCAAAAGCATATTCACCGGCGCCGTTCCTGAAAATCAGGCGCAGTATGCGCCGGCATTTTGTCTCAAAGCGCTGCAGGAAGAACAAAACCTTTCCCTGCGGGTTTTGCCCGGTGAAGGTTTTGCGTTGCTTATCGGATAAAGAGGAGGAAACATGGCAGCTTGTTTAATTGCAGACGATTCTAAAATTATCCGCATGATTTTATCAAAAATCATGAACAATCTGAAGTTTGAGGTTATTGAAGCCGAAGATGGTGAGGAAGTTGTTGAATTGTGTGAAACCAAAGAGCCTGAAATCATCATTATGGATACGCGTCTGCCGATTCTTGATGGACTGGATGCCATGTATAAAATCAGGGAGATGCAGCGCATAAGACAACCGAAAATTATTTTTTGTTCTTCCATGTCTGATCCGGCAAGAATCAGAGAAGCCCTTGACGGCGGCGCTGATGATTATATAATGAAACCGTTTGACGAAGAAATAATCCTCTGCAAACTTGAAATTCTGAATTTGTTGTAGGAAAAACTTATGAAAAAAGACGATTTTGAATATATTCTGAGTTTATTGAAAAAATATGCCGGCTGGGATCTGGGAGAAGATAAATATTTTGTCATAGACCGGAAGATATACAATTTTGTCAGAGAAAAAGGCTACCGCTCGGTTGAAGATCTGGTTGCAGAACTGCGGATGGGGCAGAAAAATCTGATGTGGAATGTTATTGAGGCTTTAACCTTGTCTGATACATGTTTTTATCGCGACTATAATGTATTTATGAATTTTGAAAATTATATTTTGCCGCACATCCGCGAAGCCAACCGCGGCAGTAAAAAACTGCGCATCTGGAGTCTGGGATGTTCTTCCGGGCAGGAGACATATTCCATAGCCATGGCCGTCAAACGCAAGCTGAAAGCCGTCAATGACTGGGATATCAAAATTATCGGAACCGACATTTCCACCGGCTCGATTATGAAAGCTCAAAAAGGCCTTTACAGTTCGTTTGAGGTGCAGATGGGGCTGAGCGCCAGAATGATTATTGACAATTTTCAACCGGAAAGAAATCAGTGGCAGATTAACCGTGATTTAATGGATATGGTCGAATTCCGCCGTTATAACATGCTGGATGAGATAGCTTTTTCCGAAGATTTTGACATTATTTTCTGTCGCAATGTTTTGAGATTCTTTGCTCAGGATATGCAAAGACTGATGATTAACCACATTTATCACAGCCAAATCTCCGGTGGTTTTTTATATTTGGGCGTCGGCGAAAAAATTGCCGGTATGGAAGAATATTTTGAACCGGTCAATGGTATGAAATGTTTATATCAGGGACGCATCGGCATTGAGAGCCACCGGATGAGTGCCGAAGAAATTAAAAATCAGCAGGAAATGAAAGAGATTGAAGAAATGCCGAAATTTGTGCGCCCGGAAAACCTGCGTCCGTTGGGAACTGGAACGTTCCGTCAAGTAGATCCTGATAAATATGGCAATAACTGATTAAAAATCTGAATATTCGGTTCTGCGGCATCAAAAATATCTCTTTGATTAAGCCCTGTCAGGCATTGTCCTTGCCCTGCTCGCTGATTTTATTTTGCAACCCTTTCTGACCTTACTTTACACGCCCTTTTTCTTTTTTTCTTCTCCTTTCTCCTTTCTCCTGCTCCTTCTCCTTATTTCTTTTTGTTCTCTCCCTCTCTGGAGTAGCCCTCTCCATTTTTCCTCCCCTGAGTACATCCCTCTCACTCCCTCCCTGAGTAGGGAGGGTTAGGGAGGGTATGAATCTAACAATACTTTCCTTTTCTCCTCCCCTGAGTAGGGCTCTCCATTTTTCCTCCCCTGAGTAGGGCTGGAGGCAGAAAAA
>CASEQD010000046.1 GCA_949289935.1 uncultured Pseudomonadota bacterium
CTTGGTTATACCGAAACTTCCGATTCCGGAAATTGCATAAAATGTTTCTTTGGCAATTATTGGGCTTGCCCCGGAAAAAACACCGAAGAAGAACCGGAAAAACCGGAAGAACCTGAAGGAGCCGTTCTCGGCCAGTGCACCGGTTATGCCAAAAACTGCAAAATCGCCGATATCTTGAACAGCGACGGAACATGTACAAGCGATAAAGTCAGTGGCAAAACACCAATCGGTGTTGTGGTTTACATCAGCGGTGGCACGGATAAATGTGGCTACGCCATGACGGCCAGCCCGATAGCAACAGATATTGCGTGGTCAACAGAAAATGTCAGTATAGGAACATTCCGGTCATCAAAATGGCAGGAAGCTATTAAAGACTTTGATGTCAGCGGCAATATGACGAAGTTCATTCAAACTGGCAATCCAATTAGCTTCCCGGCGGCTTATGCGGCATTGAATTACGTACCAAGTGCAGCACCGACAACAAAAGGCAAATGGGCTTTGCCGACAGCGGGTATATTGAATAGTCTTTACACCAACTTGAACGCCATTAACAATGCAATCTCGAAAGTTGGCGGTAAGCAACTGACAAATGATAATGAACATATCTGGTCGTCGTCCGAGGCCGACGACGACTTCGCGTGGGTTTTCTGTATGAATAATGGAGCCTACGGCGGCATGCTCGGCAACAATAAGAGTTACTACATCGAGAGTGACAACACCTCTCGCCCGGTGCTCGCTTTTTAACCCCGCCGTTTTTTCCTCTCCTCCCCTGAGTAGGGCTGGAGGCAGAAAAACAATCCTGTGAATTGTTTTTCCCCGACAGAGTCTGAATTGTTAGATTGTGAACAGGCGACAGCCTAAGGAAACAATCGTTACAATTCAGTTGACAGAAGCAGGAGGGGGTATGAATCAATGAGATTTTTCTTTTGGAGGGAGCAGTACATCTCCCTCCAAAAGCATTAGTTAGAATTGAAGAGGTGTGATGAATGCAATCAGCTTGTCGTATCTAACTGTTATTTGACGGAATTTTTAAGATCCGGTCCTGCCTTAACATATTTGTCAACGGCGACGGCGGCTTTCCGGGGCATGGCCAGACAACCGGGGCCGGCAACACATCCGCCTTCGCAGCACATAACTTCAATCATGTTATTGTCGCAGCCTTTCAGGGCATAACGCTTTAAGGTTTTTAATCCTTCCTTGGTCAGCCCGTCAACCGTTTCGGCGCGGATATCGGTTTTTCCTTCAACCAGCGATTTGACGGCTCCGGCCACGCCGCCGGTAATTGGAAACTGGCGTCCCTGATAACAGGAAATTTCCGAGAATTCCAAAGATTCGCATTCTTCAACCTTAATGCCGTCGGCTTCAAACATGGCGCCGAGCTCTTCAAAAGTAATAACATAGTCGACAAACGGATCGCTTTCGGCTTCCACCCGCTTGGCATAGCAGGGGCCGACAAACACGGTAACATAATCGGGATGTTCGTTTTTGATTTTTTCGGCAGTGTAAGACATCGGCGTATGTGTTTCCGAAACAAAGGGGGCAATTTCGGGAATACTGGTTTTGGCCGCGCGGAAATAAGCCGAGCAGCAGGAAGTTGTCATAAACTTATCGCCTTTTTCCATACGCTCAATAAATTCGGCGGCTTCTCTCCGGGTTGTAATATCGGCGCCGACGGCAACTTCAAACACATCGGCAAACCCGAGCTTTTTCAGCGCGCCGATAAGGTTGTTGATAGTTCCGCCGAATTGTCCGACCACGGCCGGAGCAAGCATCGCCGCTGCTTTTTTGCCGCTGTCTTTAATCAGTTTCAGTACATCGATAATCTGATAAGGCTCGATAATAGCGCCAAACGGACAGGAACGCAGACACTTTCCACAGGAAATGCATTTGTCGTTGTCAATATGTTCTTTGCCGGCGGCATCTTTGCTGATGGCTCCGACCGGACAGGAATCTTCACAGGGAACCGGAACTTTAATAATAGCGTTATAAGGACAGCTGTTCAGGCAGATGCTGCAGTTAATGCATAAATCCGGATTAATCTGCGCCCGGTTTGCTTCCGTAAAAGAGATGGCGCCTTTGGGACAGTTGACCTGGCAGGGACGGGCGATGCAGCCGCGGCAGAAGTTTGTAACCACATGTTGTTGTTTCATGCAGGCGGCGCAGGCGTCGGTAATGACGGAAAGCTTGCTGGGCAGAAGTTTTTCACGTTTCAGGGCTTCTTTGCCGTATTCTCTGAGCGATTTGTTTTTTCCTTTTTCTTCATCGGGAGAAAAGCCCATTACAGCCAGTGCAATCTGGCGGATAATGTTGCGGTCGGTTTCGAGATCGGCGTGATACGGACGAAAATCATCCGGCGCAATTTCTGAAGGAATGGCGTCGGCATTGTCAAAACGGCCGTTAATAAAACTTTCTGCAACTTTGACAATAATGCTGTATCTGAACGGGGCAACGTTGTTTTTCTGCGGTAACATGCTTTTCTTCCTCATATATATTTATGCGTCAAATCAAAAGATGAGGCGATTATAAAAGATAACGAATAAAAATCAATTAATTTTTCAGCAAGGTGAACAGTTGCCCTTGTCAAAGAAAAAGAGATGTGTCAGAGTTAAAATAAAAACAACGGAGAGAAGAATCATGATTCTTGAAGACGGACTGCTGATACTCATGGGAATAGTGCTGATTGTCGTTATCTGGGATGTTTTTCGTCACCGACGCATAGCCAAAAACATTGCCGAGGCGCAGAGAATGGAGGCGGTTGGACGTCTGGCCGGAGGGGTGGCGCACGATTTTAACAATATGCTGGCCGGAATTAGCTCGGCGGCGGAATACATTCAGCTGAAGCTCGGCAACAAACACGAATTGTCAAAATACACAAGAATTATTGCGGATTCCTGCGTCAGGGCGTCTCATCTGACTCACCAGCTTTTGCTTTTTGCCCGGGCTCAGAAAGAACATTGTGTAAAAATAGACGTGCATGCCGGTTTGGATGATACGGTATATCTGTTAAAACACGGCATCAATCCCCGGATAAAAATAAAGCTGGAAAAAAAAGCGGAAAAACATGAAATTTGCGGTTATCCGGATTTGGTGCATAATATGATACTTAACCTTGGCCTCAATGCCAAAGATGCAATGCCCGGAGGCGGAACCGTCACCATTGCCACGCAAAATGTACGTCTAAACCGTTCTGAAGCCGGAAAGGGAATATTTCAGGTGCCGGCGGGCGAATATCTTGAAATCAGCGTGGCGGATACAGGCACTGGTATTCCCCGGCAGTTGCGCGGAAAGATTTTTGAACCTTTTTTCACCACTAAAGGAGAAGGAAAAGGAACCGGACTCGGTCTGGCCGCCGTTTACGGCATTGTCCGTCGGCACAACGGTACAATCATGTTTGACACATCTCCCCATGGAACAAAATTCAAAATTTATCTTCCTTTGGCGGATGAAAACTGCGAAATGGAGAGTTATGAGCCGCATCCTTCCTGTTCGTTGCATGTCCGCATGAAACATAAAATCATGATTGTGGATGATGAAAAAATCCTGACGGAAATTCTCTCCGATATTCTGAAACATTTTGAAGCGGAAGTTATCACCGTAACCGACAGTATGGCAGCGCTGAAAACTTTTGAGGAACAAAACGGCGTCGATGTTGTGATGCTGGATGTTGTTATGCCGGATAAAAGCGGCGTGGAAGTTTACCGGGAGCTGAGGCAAAAATCGCCGGAACTGAACATAATTTTTATGAGCGGCTATACGGAAGATCAGAATATTCAGGAGATTTTAACGGAAGACAATCGGACGCAGTTTATCTCAAAACCGTACCGGGTTTCTGAAATTGTAGATAAAGTTTCAAAATCGTTAGCAAAAAATTAGCGATTTCCTGATATGCTAAACAAAATTGTCGTATAAGGGAACTGCTGAATTAAATGCCGAAAGCCAAAGTTGTTTTGTCTGAAAAATATTTGTTGCAGGCGCTGGACCGGGTGGCTAAGAACGCTCTGGGCTATTCCGTGCTCTATATCAATATTTCCAAGCTGAAACCTAAAAACCGCCAGCCTGAATTTGTAAAAATTATTGCGCTTCTTTTTGAAAGCATCATTGGTATCGCCAAAGGTTCCATGTTTATTCTCTCCAACGGGGATATAGCCCTTCTGAGCAAAAACATTACGGAAGCGGAAATCGACGAAGCAGTCAAAAAACTGCGCGGAGGCTTGGCTGCAGATCCTGTCTTGTCCCATGACAGCCGCGATTTTGCTCTGGTTTATTCTTTCCCGAAAGATTTTTTGACTTTTTATGGAAAAATTGAAAAAATGGTGGCGGAAAACGACGAAGAAACAGCCGCTGTTCGTGAAGAAAAACAACCGCCTGTCGAAGCCGGAGATATGGATAAAATTATTTCCGTGCTTGATGATGTGGATATGTCCGAACTGGTAAAACGCCAAAGCGTTTTGCAGACGCATAATCATGGCTTTAGTGTGTTGATGCAGGAATTCTTTATCGCTGTAAAAGACTTGAGCGCCTGTATCGGTGATAATAAGGATTTATTGGCCAACCGCTGGCTTTTTCAATATCTGACCCAGTTGCTGGATAAAAAAATGTTGATGGCGTTTTCCTCTGCCGAAATTGCCGTATGGCCGCAAAAAATCAGCATGAATCTGAATTTGAGTTCGGTTTTTTCTCGTGAATTTGTTGATTTTGCAAAAAAATTTTTAAAACCGGAACAACAGATTATTGTGGAAGTTCAGGTAATGGATGTTTTGAACAATCTGAAATTATATCACGAAGTTAAAGACATTTTGCACAAGGGCGGACATAAACTGCTGATAGATTCGCTCAGTCCGGTTTCTTTGAGTATGCTGAGTTTGGAAAATCTCCGTCCCGATATGATAAAAGTTTTCTGGGAGCCCTTGCTGGCTTATGACAATGATAATGAAAATTTCAAAAAAGCAGTATCTTCTCTCGGCGCCGAAAATGTTATTCTGGCAAAATGCGACGGAGATGAGGCGCTGCGTTGGGGAATGTCTTACGGAATCAACACGTTTCAGGGACCGTTTATGGACGAAATAGAAGTGGCGTTGATTCGTCGTCAATGTCCGGACGCTAAAAACTGTACGGCTGCCGAATGCCTGAAACGCCGCCGCCTGCTGCAGGGAATGTTCAGGGATGAATGTTCGCACAAAGATATTTTGGAAAAGCTTTTGTGAGGGCAAAATGTTTTTATTTTCTAAAAATCATTCGGAAAAAAATGCCAAACCGGAAATAAAAAGAGATATTGTTATTTATGACTTTCTGGCAAAACTTGGCGGGGACATCGGCAAATATCAGGCTCTTTACATCTTCGGACGCAAGTTGTCCGCATCAAGTCTGCGCCTGTTGTCGCGTCAAACCCTGTTGAAAATTTTTGAAAACGTAACAACCCGCTATAATGGAGAAATCTTCGGTCTTCCGAATGAAGATATAATTATTGTCTTTAATAAAGAAGCTCAGGAAGAAGTTTGGGCTTGTCTGATAAAAATCCGCTATATGCTTCATGACGATCCTCTTTTGAAAGATGCCTACGATTTGGAACAAAGCGGTTTTGTCAAAAATTTTGATTTGAATATCAGCTTAAAAGAACTCCATGAAACCATTGATGATGCTCTGGCCAGTTATCGTGAGAGCGAAACGCCTTTCGCCCGGGTGGAAAATAAAAGTCCTGAAAAAAAAAGCAACATTATAGGCGCCCGGAAAATCCGCCGCGAATTGACAACCTCTATGCTGGCCAAAGTCCAGAAAGCATTGTCTATGGCAGATTTTTCCAGCCTGATTCGCAGGCAGTCCGTTTGCGCCGTCATTGGAAAATCTTCACCGCAGGTGTTGTTTGACGAAGTTTTTGTTTCCATTGCCGATCTGCGCGATCTGCTTATGCCGGATGTCGATTTGACGGCAAATCCGTGGCTTTTTCTTCACTTGGCCGGCACGCTCGATAAACGGGTGCTCGTGCATGTCAGCAAACATGATGACGGTGCCCTGACCCGCAACTTCAGTCTTAATCTGAATGTGTCGACAATTTTGTCAGACGATTTTATTTTGTTTGATGAAAACATCAATGCATCCATGCGTTCGTCCATTGTTTTGGAATTGCAGCTCGTTGATATTTTCAGCGACATTCGTGCTTTTATGCTGGCTAAAACCTTTGCCCAGTATCGCGGCTACAAAATTTGTATTGACGGCATTACCGTTGATAAGCTGAAATATATTAACCGCTCAAATCTCGGAGCCGATTTGATAAAAATCATATGGCATCCGAGTTTTATCGACATAATAAACGAAGACAAACATTTTACCGATTATGTCAACCGGGCGGAACGTGCAAAAATGATATTATGCCGCGTGGATGATCCGGCAGCGGTCGAAATCGGAAATTCTCTGGGCATAAATTTATATCAGGGACGTTATATTCAAAGGCTTCTGGCGCGGCAAAACCGCAAAACGATATTCAGCATCGGCAAAAAATAGCCTGATGGAAAGCCGGAGAATACATTGCTTTTACAAAATTTTAATTATCCTGTGCTTAACCTGATAAAACAGGAAATAAAATGTTAAACTGAGGTGTGTCTTTTTATGGGATTGTTGGTGGAATTATACAACCGTTTGAAAAAATCAGGGCTTTTGCTTCTGTTCGTCCTGCTGTTTTTCTATTTCAGCTTTTACACCATTAACGGAGAACGCGGGTTGCGCCGCTATCTCCATCTGCGGCAGGAGTTGAATTATGCCGAGAAGGTTGCGGAAAAATACCGCCGGGAAAAAGAAGCGCTTGAAGAGAAAGTGCGCCTGCTGTCTTCAGAAAGTCTCGATCTTGATATGCTGGACGAAAGAACCCGGGTAATTTTGAATTATGCCGGCAGCGACGAGTTCATAATTCTTGACAATACGGAAAATTAAGATATAAAAGCACACAAAAATAAGAGGTTAGCAACAGAGTGGGATAAGTGGGTAAAAAAGATTGTTCTTATTTGTCCGTTTGCTGTATAGTAACGGGGAATGTATAAACATTAAAGTCAAAGGCTGTTTTGTTGTAAAAGAAAAAATGAAAATAAAAAAGAAAATAGAAGCCGTTCCGCCGCGGGCGGTATATGGCAAAAAGAAAAGCATTTTCTCTCCGAAAGAAATTATTTTCCGGGGAGAAGGCCGGGCTGTCGTGTTTAAAATTTCGTCTTTTATGCAAATGAGCACTTTGGTCTTACTCGTGGCAATCGGTTGCTGGAATCTTTATTCCTATTACATTTATCACCAGTCCGACAGCATTATCTCTACCAAAGAGCAGCAGCTTGGCGCCACCCGCAACGCTTATGTTGATTTAATGACCGAATTTACGGCGTTGAACAAAAGCATCAGCTCAATTGTGGCTGAGTTGAAAGAAGTCAAAAACCCCGATGAAAAACTAATCAAACGTTATCGCAATCAGGCAGAAATTATTGAAAACAAAGTAAATAAAATAACTTCTGAAAACAAATGGCTTTCGCCCGAAACCGTCAGTCGGCGCACGGATTTTTATGAAGCGATGCTTGAACGGGATATTGCTGTTTCCGAGCGTGACGCCTTAAAAAAACAGCTTGCTGAATTGGAAAGTTCGGTTGAAGAAATGCGCCGTCTTGAAGACGATGTTTTTGAAAAAATAAAAACGCTTTCCGCAAAAGAAGTAGACAAGATGAAAAAAGCGCTCAGCGCCGTCAACAGGCCGTTGCGTGAGAAAGGGCTGTATTTTAACGCGCTGGCCAACAAAAAAGGCAGCAGCGGGGGCCCCTATATTCCGGAAAACGGATTGTTGAACCGCAATAAAGAACTCAGCGAAAAAATCAGCGCAATTTACCGCAATATGGAAGATCATGATTATTACCGTCAGGTCGTTGCCAACACGCCGATTGGCAAACCGGTGTGGAGTTATTGGGTGACATCGCCGTTTGGTTCCCGGCTTGATCCTTTCAAAAAAAGCAGGGCAACGCATAAGGGAATAGATCTTGCCAGCATGAAAGGCAACAAAATCAAAGTCAAAGCACGAGGAAAAGTAACCCGTTCCGAATATGCTTCCGGTTACGGAAACTTGATTGTTGTTGACCATGGCAATGGTTTTGTTACCAAATACGGACATCTGGATAAAAGATACGTCAAAAAAGGAGATGAAGTTTCATATGACGACGTTTTGGGCGAAGTCGGTTCAACCGGACGTTCTACCGGCCCCCATCTCCATTATGAAATTTTATACAGAGGGGTTCCGGTCAATCCGTTGCCGTTTTTGCAGACAAGACTTTAAACAAAGGACAAAAGAATGAAAGATTTTGGAAGAATGGTTTATTTAAAATTTGCACGCCGGCATGAAAACTGCGGTGACCTTGTCTCTGTTCCGAGCATTATTGGCGAAGGTGCGGATATCAAAGGCAATCTCAACAGCAAAGGAACCGTTCATGTCGATGGAAAAGTTGTCGGAGATTTGCATTGTGAAGAAGTCGTTATCGGCATTAACGGTAATATCAAGGGGCGTGTTTTTGCCGATAAATTTCACATCTACGGAACATTTGAGGGCAGCGCCGATGTCAACAGTTTGTTTGTTGCCCGGAGTGCCAAAGTAATCGGCGATATCAACCATGTGACCATTGCCATTGAGCCGGGAGCCTACATTGACGGACGCTGCATCCGCAAAGACCGTGATGTTAGTGCGCTGACATCTTCTTCAGCCGGAGAGAAGCTTCTCCAAGGGCCGTCTTCTTCCAGAAAAAAGGCTTAAACGCCGATGCCTGCCAAACCGAACAAACCGGATTATATTGCCAGCGGTGTTGTTGCTCAAAACCGCCGGGCGGGTTTTGATTATTTTATTGATGAGACATATACGGCAGGACTGGAACTGACGGGAACCGAAGTTAAATCTCTGCGGCAGGGACATGCCAATATCAACGATGCTTATGGGGTGGAAAAAGGCGGCGAACTTTTCATCAGCAACATGTTTATTGCCGAATATGAAAACCGGGGCTATGCTTCTCATGCCGAAAAACGCGACCGCAAACTTTTGCTTAAGCGCAAAGAAATTAACGACATCATCGGCAGTTTGGCCAAAAAAGGAACTACTCTTGTTGCCATCAGACTTTTTTTCAACGAACGGGGCAGGGCAAAGCTGGTTGTCGGTTTAGGCCGGGGAAAAAAGCTTTATGACAAGCGCGAAAGCATTAAAGACCGCGATTGGTCCCGTGACAAACAACGCATCATGGCCAATGCCAACCGCTGAACATCTGTTCTTGTTTAATCTGTATAATTTGGCGGCATAGCCATCCGCAGATGTGTTCCGGAAATATTTTTGATAAGATGCCTGTAAAAACAAATTATCTGTTTATTCCCTCTCCTGAGTAGAGCCCCTCTCATACCCTCCCTGAGTAGGAAGGGTATGAGTCAACAAAAAATCCTTTCATTTTTTTCACTCTCATACAAAATTAGTCATTGAACAATTGCAAAATTCATGCTACACTAAAACCAGTGTAATAAAGTGTGGAGAATGAAATGCGTGTGATTCTTTCCGCCGGCAAAAGGATATATTTTACCCTGCTGGCTTCTTCTTTTATGTTCCCAATTTCTACTTTTGCCCAGTGTGTGGAAAATGAAAATTGTGCGGCATTAGGCTATACAGAAACAACCAACAAAGAAAATTGTCTGAAATGTCCCTTCGGCGAATACTGGTTTTGTCCGGAACCAGAAGAAGAAAACGAGCGATAAAGTCAGCGGCAAAACCCCGCTCGGCGTTGTGGTTTACATCAGCGAGGACGGCTGCGGTCAGGCTCTGGCTTTGGAAGGAATGGGAAATTTTATTTGGGCAACAGAAAGTGTTGATATCCCGGATTTGCCAAATTACAGCAGTCAGCCACTCAATGATTTTGACAGCTGTAAAAATACCCAAACAGTCATTGATTACAGTTACAACTATTATGGTGATCGTGCTCATGAATATTATCCGGCCTTTTGGCAGGCATATAACTATACCCCTTCAATCATGCCGGAAACGAAGGGTAAATGGTGCATACCAGCCGGCGGCGTGTTGAATAGCATTTACCAGAACAAAGCGTCTATTGATCAAAGCTTAACAAGAATAAACAAAGAAAACATTGGTAGTAGTAGTTGGTGGTCGTCGTCCGAGGAATCTAGCAACAGCGCGTGGTTCTGGTACGCGTCTTCGGGTGATTTCGGCTTCGGCTACTACGGTAAGCACAACTTCGACTACGTCGTTCGCCCGGTGATTGAGTTTTAACCTGCAATTTGTTTCCTCCCCTGAGTAGGGGAGACGGCCGAAGCTAAAAGCAACCAACGTTGCTTTGGGCAAACAAAAAAAGAGCGGCTTGCTTTCCGCTCTTTTGATTATAATTTGGCAATAATTTTTTTTGCAATTTCTTCATAAGCCTGTGTATGCGGACTATCCGGATCGGCAAAAACAACCGGCGTGCCGTTGTCGGCGTTTTCACGGATGGCGTAATGCAGGGGAATTTCTCCGAGAAAAGGCACATTCATGGCTTCAGCGGTGCTTCGGGCGCCTTCATGCCCGAAAATATCAGCCCGGTGTCCGCATTTTTCACAAACATAGTAGCTCATATTTTCAATAATACCCAAAATTGGCACATTCACGCGCTTAAACATATTAATGCCTTTGACCGCGTCAATCAGGGCAATATCCTGCGGGGTGGAAACAATCACCGCACCGTCTGTCTTAACTTTTTGTGCCAGTGTAATCTGAATATCGCCGGTTCCGGGCGGCATATCAATAACCATAATATCGGTTTCGCTCCAGTTTGTATCGCACAAAAGCTGCTGGAGAGCGCCGCAAGCCTTTGCACCGCGCCAGATAAGCGGCTGGCTCTTGTCAATTAGGGTGCCGACAGACATTGATTCTATCCCGAAATTGACAAAGGGTTCAAATGTTTTGCCGTCCATAGAAGCCGGTGCTGTCCCTTCATATCCCAGCATGGTCGGAATGGACGGACCGTAAATATCGGCGTCAAACAGGGCAACTTTTTTGTTTTGGTTGGACAAAGCCAGTGCCAGATTAACCGCCGTGGTAGATTTTCCGACGCCGCCTTTTCCCGAGGCAACGGCAATAATCTTTTTCACATTGCGTATTTGCCACATATCTTCTTCCTGCCGCAGGCCGTTAAAGTTTTTTGCCGCCGTAAAAATGACGGTTGCTTTCTTTATGCCTTCAAGCGCTTCAACAGCGCTTTTCAGAGCCTGGGTTTTGGCTTCATCGTCGGCAGCATTAACCAGGGTGACGATGGCGCGGCCGTTGACGGTTTTTATGCTGTCGATCTGCTCGGCCGGATAATAAGCCGAAACAATATTTTTAATTAAGTCTTCCATGTTGATATAATCTCTTCTCCGATTGTCTTTAACAAATGTTTATATTATAAATAAGTTCATTGCAATCAATTTATAAGAAAGGTGCATATATGGCAAAAGAAAACAATCCCTGGGATGATGGCGGTGACGGCAGAACCGTTTCCGGCGGCGAAAACGTCATTGTCATAAATTCCGTAAAAACGGCGCAAGACAGCAAAAACTGGAACATCAGGCCGTCTGTTGTTATCATTGTTTTGCTGCTTATCTGGTTGGCAACAGGTTTCTATCAAGTTCAGACTAATGAACAGGGCGTTGTTTTGCGCTTCGGCAAATATGTTGCGACGACGGATTCCGGATTGCATTATCATTTGCCTTATCCGATAGAAAATGTCATCAAAGTAAGCATGACGCAGGAACGCAGCATAAACCTGGGAGCGCGTGAAGCTTATTCATCTTCAAACGTAGCCTCTTTGTCCAACACCCGCTATGCCGACGAAGCCTTGCGCTCGTTCACGGAGAGCCACATGCTGACGGGGGATGAAAATATTGTAGACATTAATATGACGGTTGTCTGGAACATAAAAAATGCTAAAGATTACCTTTTTAATATCCGCTATCCTGACGAAACAGTGCGGGTAGCGGCGCAGTCGGTGCTGCGCGAAATTGTCGGCCAATCTGAAATGCAGGCGATTATCACCGGAGACCGCGGAAAGGTTGAAGATGAAACCAAAGCCGAACTTCAGCAGCTGTTGGATAAATTTGGTTCGGGAATAGAAATTGTCCGTGTTAAACTGCAAAAAGCCGATCCGCCGAAACAGGTTGTAGATGCGTTTAACGAAGTTCAGCGGGCCAAAGCCGATTTGGAGCGTTATAAAAATGAGGCGGAGGCTTATCGCAACGAGGTTTTGCCCAAAGCGCGCGGTGAGGCGTCAAAACTGGTGCAGGATGCCGAAGCCTATGAAGCGGCTGTTATCAATAAAGCCGAAGGTGATGCCGAGCGTTTTCTCTCCGTGTACAATGCCTATCGGGAAGGGCGTCAGGTAACGGGAACGCGCCTCTATATCGAAACTATGGAAAATGTTTTGCAGAATTCGGACAAAGTGATTATAGATCCCTCGTCCAAAGGAAACGGCGTTTTGCCGTATCTGCCTCTGAAACCGGCCGGAAAATAAAGGAGAAACAAAAATGAGCAACACAAAATTAACAGCATTGATCATTGCGGCTTTTGTTGTTTTTCTGCTGGGAAATTCGCTGTATATCGTCAGCCAGCCGGAGCAGGCCATTGTTTTGCAATTTGGCGATCCCGTGCGGCTGGTTAAGGAGCCGGGGCTGAAAGCAAAAATTCCTTTTATTCAGAAAGTGGTTATTTACGATACCCGTCTGCTTAATCTCGATCCGCCGGCGCAGGAAGTTGTTTTGAATGATAAAAAACGTCTGGATGTCGACACTTTTACCCGTTACCGGATTGTTGATCCGTTAAAGTTTTATCAGACGGTGCGTACGGAACCTCAGGCTGAAAGCAAGCTGAAGGAAATTGTTAATTCTTCCGTACGGAAAATTTTGGGACGGATAACATTGCAGGAACTTTTATCTAAACAGCGTACGCAGATTATGGCGGATATCAGTACCGCGGTGGAAAAAGATGCAGCGCAGATCGGCGTCAGCATTGCCGATGTCCGCATCCGCCGCGCCGACTTGCCGGTAGAAGTTTTGCAGGCCATTAATGAGCGGATGAAAACCGAACGTGAACGCGATGCCAAAGAATTCCGCGCGCAGGGACAGCAGCAGGCTCAGCAGATTCGCGCCGCCGCCGATAAGGAAAAAACCATAATTCTGGCCGAGGCTAATAAAAAAGCGCAGATAATCCGAGGTAACGGCGATAAAAAAGCCATTGAAATATGGAACAATGCGGCCGGCAGAGATCCGAAATTTTTTGCTTTCTACCGCTCGCTGGAAGCTTACCGCAATGCCTTGAACAATTCTTCATTGGTTTTGTCTCCGGAGTCGGAATTTTTTAAATATTTCGAAACTTCGTCAGCCAGATAGAAGATGAAAGGAAACAAAGCAATATATTGGGGAATATGCCTGGGGCTGCTTGGTGCGGCTCCGGCGCCGGTTTATTCTGCTCCGGAAACTGAAGCTTTGCCGGTTTCGTCGCAATTTCCGTCGTTTGCCGGTTTGGTTGAAAGCCTCATGCCCTCTGTTGTCAATATTTCCACAAAATTAAAAAATGAAGAAAGCAGCGGCGAAGAACAGTCGCTGCCGGAAGCATCTCCGGAGTTTCGCCGCTATTTTGAAAATGATGGCCGCCCGGAAGCATTGGGATCTGGTTTTATCATTGATGAAAAAGGCTACATTCTGACCAATAACCACGTTGTCAGCGATGCGGCGGAAATTGTTGTGATACTGGCGGATAACAGCCGTCATCAGGCCAAAATCATCGGCCGCGATCCCAAAACAGACCTTGCTCTGATTAAAATTGTAGCGGATAAAAAGCTTTCACCGGTTGTTTTTGGCGATTCTGACCGGATAAGAGTCGGTGAATGGATTTTGGCCATTGGCAATCCGTTTGGCTTGGGCGGAAGCGTCACCGCCGGAATCGTGTCTGCAAAATCGCGGGACATTGAGGCCGGGCAATATGATGATTTTATTCAAACCGACGCGGCAATCAATCAGGGAAGTTCGGGCGGGCCGATGTTTAATATGCAGGGCGAGGTCATCGGGGTGAACAGTGCAATTTTTTCAACCACCGGCGCCAGTATGGGAATAGGTTTTGCCATTCCGTCGAACATTGCCGAGTGGGTAGCTTTACAGTTGAAAAAATACGGTGAAATAAAACGGGGGTGGATTGGTATAAAAATTCAGCCTTATGAAACGGAAAATTCCGAAAAGCCAAACGGCGTTCTTGTGTCCGATGTCACGGTCGGCGCACCGGCGCAGCGGGCAGGACTCGCCGCCGGAGATATCCTTGTTGCGTTTAACGGACAAAATATCATAAACACCAAAGATTTTTCACGCCGGATTGCCGAAGCTGAAATCGGCAGCCTCGGAAAAATCGTATTTATGCGGGCGGGGCAGAAAAAAACGGCGGAAGTAGAAATAAAAGAGTTGAAAGAAAACATCCGGCTGCCGGAAAAGCCGGAAGAAATTCAAATCAGCCGTATGGAAGGAGACGAATATCTGATTCCGTCGCTCGGGCTGAAACTTTCTCCCTTGTCTGATAAACTGACAAAACGTTACGGATTGCCGCCTTTGTCCGGAGGAATGGTGGTAACCGGTATTGAAGAAAAAGCGGATGCGGCGGCCAAGGGGCTGAAAGTCGGAGACGTTATCATAAAAATAGATAAAAAAGATATAACGGATATAGAATCTGTCAAAACTTATGTAAATGAAGCAAAAATGGAAAACAACAGGCCGGTTTTGGTTCTGTTTCAGAATGGTGAAAACGTTCATTTTGCCGTGTTGAAATTGCCGGAAGGAGACAACTAAAATGCCTCAGGTTGATTTTTATCACTTGCAAAACCAGACATTGGAAAATGTACTTCCCCGTTTGTTGGAAAAAGCCTATGCCGCGGGAAAAAAAATTGTGGTTAAAATCGGTAATGATGAGCGTGTTGAATTTCTGAACGGCATTTTGTGGACATATAACGATCAGTCTTTTTTACCGCATGGTTCCAAAAAAGACGGCTTCGGAGAAGATCAGCCGATATGGCTCACATCCGGCGAAGACGTGCCTAATGGGGCAGAATTTTTGTTCCTGGTGGATGGGGCTTTGATTCCGGCAGAAACAGCAGAAAGATTTGAGCGGATTTTTAATATTTTTGACGGCAACAGCGAAGCGGCGGTTTTGCAGGCGCGCGGTTTTTGGAAAGAAATGAAGCAGGCCGGATGCCAGCTCAATTACTGGCAGCAGGATTCTTCCGGAAAGTGGAACAAAAAAGCCTGATAACGCTATCCCGTGTTTCTTTAACAAAACTCCGGCGGAATAAACTGTCTTCCTTTCGGGAAACAGTTCATTCCTCGGAAATCTTGATTTTAATTTTGTTCACAAGCTCTTGTAAATGTACAAGTTCCTCCATCCTCAACATTATTTTTGATAGTTGCACAATGAGTGTTACATTCTTCTAATGTGTCAAATTCAAAAGCTGTAGATTCTCTTGAAAATACTTCTTTAATACCGTCATCGGTAATACATGTCTCCGTTACAGTGGCATATGCAATATATTTACCGGAATAAAGAGAACAAGAGCCGCATGCGCTAAAGGTTCTGGTAATGTTTCCTGAATAAACCAACATAGCCGGACACTTATAACAATATTCATTAGTACTTACTTTTCCGCAGCTGCATACAGCACTACTTTTTAAAGCCTGATCTCCCCACAAGTTGTTTTTCTGATAACCGTCTTTACAGAGATAATCATGAACATGAAGAATACATTCATTTCCGACTTTATCGTAGCCGGATTGACAGCCATCAGTTTTATAATATTTTTTTGAGCAGGTCTCATATTCACATACATATCCGGCAGGACATGTCGTATATGTGCCTTTGTTTTTGCAAACACATTTATCTCCTTCCTGATCCCAACCTGATTTGCAGCCGTTAAAAGAATATTTTCCGTCGCAGGAAGAGCAGGACGCATTGGCCGGGCAGGATGACAAATTATAATCAGAGGGGCAAACACATTTTCCGTTGCTTTCTTCATAATTACCCGAGCAATATCTGAAACAATATTTTCCCGAACAGGCTTCATAATCGCAATAGGCATTGGCGGGGCAGGATGACAGACTGCAGTTATAATAGCAGTGTTCCGTACATGTT
>CASEQD010000047.1 GCA_949289935.1 uncultured Pseudomonadota bacterium
TGAAATGTCCCTTCGGCGAATACTGGTTTTGTCCGGAACCAGAAGAAGAAAAGGCTGTTCTCGGCCAGTGCACCGGTTATGCCAAAAACTGCAAAATCGGCGATATCCTTTACACAGATGGCACCTGTTCCTCCGACGTTGTCTCCGGCAAAACACCGATTGGTGTTGTCGTTTATATCGGCGGAGACGACTGCGGCCAGGCCTTGGCGCTGGAAGGACTGGGAAACTATCAATGGTCAACAGAGACTGTCGATATCTCGGATTTGCCGGATTATGTATATACCGAAGATGTCAAAAAAGATTTTTCCAGCTGTGAAAATACCAAAACTGTTATTGATTACAGTTACAAACAATACGGAGACAGCGCTTATAAATATTATCCGGCGTTTTGGGAGGTGTATAACTATGCCCCGTCAAGCATGCCGGAAACAAAGGGCAAATGGTGCTTACCGGCCGCAGGCGTATTAAATAGCATTTACCAGAACAAAGCGGCTATTGACCAAAGCCTGACCAGAATTGAAAAGCCATTTGTCGGCGATAACAAGTGGTGGTCGTCGTCCGAGTACACTAGTGACCGCGCGTGGTACTGGAGCGCGTCTTCGGGTGAATTCAGCGGCTACAATCTCTATAAGGGCTACGACTACTATGTTCGCCCGGTGATTGCTTTTTAAAATAACCATTCTTCTCCCTGATACAGATTTTTCCGTTTCTTTAGAAAATTTTTAAAATTTCCGGTTATGTTGGGAATTAGATTTAAGGAAACGGAAATAATGACAAACAGAATCAAAGCCATTATGCTGGCGGCAGTTTTTATCGGCGGATTTGCCAGTCTGTCCGCAGAACTGATTGTTATGCGCCAGCTCAGCACTTTTGTTGGTTCAACAGCTGTTACGGCAGCCATTATCATTGGCATTATCATGTTGTTTATGTCGGTTGGATATTATCACGGATCGACGGCTTCGTTGTCTAAAATCAAACTGCGGCAGCGGATATGCCGGTCTTTTATGCAGCTGGGGACATTGGTGGTTATTTCTTCCAGCTTTGTGCTTTTGACGGGATATTTTATTTTGTTTTATGAAGTGGGGCTTAACGGCATTGTTCTGCGCACATTCGTTTACTGCCTGTTGTTTTTGTCTTTTTCCGCTTATTTGTTTGGTGACATTACTTCTTTGCTTAGCCGTTATTTGCACAAATACAACCGCAATTACACGGGAAAGATTATGGCGGTAGACACCATTGGCTCGGTATTGGGTTCCATTTTGTCCACATTGGTTTTAATGCCGCTTATCGGCGTTAATTATACGATTGTTTTTGTTGTGGTTTTATGTGTAACCGGGGCTGTTTTGTTTTCAAAAAAGCATTTTCGCTTTGGCTGGATAGCTCTGCCGGCAGCGGCTGTAATTCTCAATCATTCTCTGGTGTTGGAAAAGATTTTCGGCATTGTCGAAAACAACGCGGTGTCGACCATTGCCATTTTGAATGTAGATAAAGGAAAATCAAAGCTGATGGTGCTGAATGACACTTTTGCGTCAAAAATTTCACAAGATAAAAAACTGATGTTTGGTTATACGACCTATATTGAAGATTATTTTCTTAAAACCCTGCCTGAAGACAAAAAGCACAAGATTCTGGTGTTGGGCGCCGGCGGCTTTACCATGGGAATGGATGACGATTTTAATGAATATACCTATGTTGATATTGACGCCAGCCTGAAAGAACATGCGGAAAAAGAATTTCTGGGACGGCCGCTCGGCAAAAACAAAAAATTTGTCGTCAACGATGCTAATCAGTTCCTAAACGAAACAAACGAACTTTACGATGTGATTATTCTGGACAGTTATTCTTCTGCAACGCCGCCGCTCGATTTGGTGACGCGGGAATATTTCATCCGGGTGAAAAAACATTCGGCGCCGGGCGGGCTGGTTGCAGCCAATGTCACGGCCAGGCCCGATTTCAGTGATGCTTACAGTACGACGATAGACAACACGCTACGCTCGGTGTTTACGGAAAATCTGCGCAGCCAGATTATCCAGCCGTTTAATCCCTGGCCGAAAGATAAAGAAGAAGTCAATGTGCTATATGTTTGGTATAACCGGCCTAATCCGCATAAGGTTTATACCATCAATAAAAATACATTGTTTTGGGACAAATAGCCTTAGTCTCAGTTGATTTTAACGGCGGTTCTTTTGGATAAAAGCAATTTTATCCCGGATATAAGCCGCCTGTTCTCCCGGAACGGAAGACTGGTTTTTTTTCAGAATTTCAAGAATATGATCTGCATAGCGGGGCTGGCTGAGCGCAATTTCCGCCAGATAAAATACCGAAGCCTTGAAAATTTGTATGTCTTTGGATTGCAACTCTTCTGCTATCCAAAGGTAAGGCGCCGTATAAGCATCTTTTTCATGCAGCCGGCTGACATCATATGCTGTTTTTTGGATTTTTCGGGCAATGGCTGTTGTAATTCCGTTGTCTTTAGGCGTAAATAACCCGCCGGTTTTTTTCACTATCGACTTTATTTTATTGATGATGGCAAATTGAGATGTAAATTGCGTCATGCGATTTTCCTTTTATGGTAATATCCGACTTTTGACCAATGTTTTGTCATTGTCACCCCTCTGCAGAAGAAAAATATTTGTTTATAAAAGCCTCTATTTTTTGCAGAAAAGTTTTTTTGTCCTCACAAATCTGATTTTCCTCATTCCAGACTTTTCCGGCTTCTTCGCAGGCTCTGGCATCTCTGGTGCTGAACAGATGCCAGCCGTAAGCCGCACCGCCCAATACAATCAAAACAAGCAATATGGCCGCCATATGCCGCACCAGCAGCCACAATCCCCAGAGAGCAATAATAACAAACATAATCAGTTTGTTCAAAAAAACATCCGTCTCCAGCACATAAGCCTGAAAAGCATAATATAACACCGCCGTTGCAAAAAGAAAGCTTATGATGTTTTTCAGGCAGAAAAGCCCCAGTTTTTTAAGAAAATCCATTTCTGACGACACTCCCGTTCCGCTTTGTTTCTTTAAATGTTGTAGCCGACAACCAAACAAAAATCAAGTCCCAATCCGCAAAAGACGGTTGGAACGGCATAATGATTTTACCCTCAGACGGATTTGAGAAAAAGCATTTGTTTTTGTAAATAAAATTTAACTTTTTGGTGCTATTTTGAGTGTAATTTTGGAAAATTATTACAGAAATATGAAAAAGCTTCATAATTTTGACAAAATGTGTTGAAAAATACAAAATTTTGTATTAATATGAACTTAATCATATATTCTGCAAGGAGTGAAAAAAATGGCTGACAACGATGAACTCAATCAACTCAAACAGGAAGAATTCAAGGCCTGGGCCGCTGTTCATGACGATTTAACTCCGGAACAGTTGAGCCGGCTGGAAAGTTTGTTTATGCAAAACGGCGAAATTCAGGATATTAACCTTTCTTATTCGGAAATGCGCCGCCGCGGCGAAACTCAGAAAAGCGATTTCAGGGATTGGGTTGAAAATCACCCGGAACTGACCGATGAACAGATTGCGCATCTGCATAGTGTTTACCAACGCAACCGGGACGTCGGCGATTTGGATATGGCTTATGCCGAAATGCGCCAACAGTCCAATGAAGGAGCTTCTGAAGACGGAACTTCCCGTGTGGAGGCAACCGCGCCGGAAAACAATGATACGGCGGCCGGCAACGCGTCTCCTGAAGCGGAAAACAATGCAAACGCCGCAGAACCGGCGCCGATGACGGTTGAAGAAGCCGTCCGACTGGCCAATGGCGATTTGAACGGCCTGAATTTTGCGCAGATTGAGGAAATGTATGCCGTTTTGGAAGCGGCCAACGGCGCCGAAAATTCTCCGGAGGCCAATGCGCTCAACCTTTTGCGCGGCTTTTCCGAAACAAAGGCTGACGAGGCGTCGGCCGAAGATTTTGTCATTGACGGTGAAAATGCCGCCGAACTCGACGCCTGGCTGAGAATCAACGATGAATCCGGCGAACGGAAAGACGAAGCGCCGCGCAACAAAGCCCTGCACGAAAAAATCAACGGCTTTTACAAAACTTTTGACGAAGAACATAAAATCAGCCACATCAATTCATCTTCCCGCGGAATGATTGAAGAAAACTTCAACAGTCTGGAAGAAATTCTCAAAAACTACGATCCCCTGGCCCGGGATGAAAAAGGCAATTTGGCCGATGACCGTTTCGCCAAAATCGAAGAATTTTACGATGAAATGCAAATCGACAACTCTGACAAGAATGCCGATTTTGTCAGCAATGTTTACCTGAAGCGCGATATGGCTGATTTGGCCGTACAGGAAGCCCAGACCGAGCTGATGTCCGATCCCGAATTTGCCAAACTGTCCGCTGATGAAAAGCGGGAAGCTTTGGCCAAAGCTGTTCTTGGCAAAATGCAGGAAGGCATTTCCAACATTATTTCCACCGAGATGGGGCGGCAGTTCCAGGCCGAGAACCAGGGGCTCAAAGCCAAATTGAAGGATGAAAGCCTTTCGCCCGAAGAAAAGGAAAAACTTTTGGCCGAATTTAATGCCAAAAGCGAAGAATATAAAAAGACGCTGAACGAGCGTTTGCAGCAGCAGACGGATTACATGGCCGAACAGCCGGTTCAGCTGACGGACATGCAAAAAGAATATCTTGGCAAAATCTATGCCCGCCAGAATAAGGAATTTAACCCGGAAACAACATGGAACGAGCTGTCGGAACAGGATCGGGAAATTTTGACTAAAGGTGCCGAAACGCTTAAAGAGCTGGCGCTGACCAACGATCAGAAATCTTCTGTCCGTCCCCCGGTCAAACCGGCGCCGTTCAAAGCCAAGGCCGCAACGCTCAGTTCCGTTTTATATGCCCGGACGGCCGAATTGAAAAACGTCAACAAGCGTCTGGCTCAAAAAACCGGCTTTATGAAAATGTGGGATAAAGTAAAGGAATTTGACCGGAAACTGGCAAAATCCCATCCGAAAATGTGGGGCTTCGCCAAAAACTATGCCCTGAGCGCAACCGTCGGCCTGACCACCGGTGGTGCAGGCTTGGCTCTTTTGGCTGCTTATAAATCTTACAAAACCATTAAAGTTTTTGCCAAAAAAGCCAAAGCAAACAACATGGGATTCTTTACTTATCTGAAAAAGAACAAAAGCGAAGCCATTGCTTTTGCAGGATCTATAGCCAGTTCGGTGGCCTCCGGCTGTTTTGCCGGTGCAGACTTGATGGCTCACGGCCTCAGTTCTGCCGGTCTGGTCGGACAGCTTGCCGATCACACCATACAGAACGGTGGCAATATCGCTGAAGGCTTCACCCAGATGGCAGGCAACATTCACGGCAATGCCGCCAATATTTCGGCTTCAGATGTTGTTGATAAAGTTAAAAACATCGACAAAGAAACTTTATGGAGCGGGTTCAAAAAAGCCGTCACCAATCCGAAAACAGCTTTGCGCGCCGGTATTGCTTTCACCACGGGAACGGCGGCGGCAATGGTTAATTTGGCGCATGGCGACAAGAAAAAAGCCAAAGAAGCTTTCTGGGGCGGATTGCTCGGTGCTTCTACCGGTTTGGCGGCTGCCGAAGCGGCCAATGTGCTCGGCGAACAGGCTCCGGCTCCGGATAATTATGTTGATGCTGTTACCGGAGCGTCTCCTGAACCTATGATCATTTACGTGCCGGACGAACAGCATACGCCTCCTGAAAATACAACGCCGGAACCCGTTCCCGAACCGGAAAACAAACCGGAAGAACCTGTTACGACAGAAACGGAGAAAGAACAGGATACAACGCCGAAACCTGAAAAGAAAAATGAATCTTCTCCGAACATTAAAGACAACGACGGCAATTCCGGAGTTGATGCGGCCGCCGTCCGCGAAAGCGACAGAGCCTTGTATGAGGAATTTCTGAAACGCCGTTCCATAGGCTGTGACGATCCGAAGCTGGCGGAACAAATGGCGCAAAAAGACCTTAACACCTTTACGCAATATATGGATAAAGGCAACGAAAAAGCCGCCACGGATTACGCCCGGTCGGTTTATACCCAGACCGAAAGAGAAGAGGCCGCCGTGGCCCGGACGCTAGACGGAGACGACAACCGCAAAATTTCCATAGCCAAAGCCAAGGCCAACAGTGCTTACAACGACTATCACGAAAAACAGCTGCAGCTGCAGCGGATGGATCCGAATGAACCGGATTATGAAAAAGTGCAGAAAGCTTCGGACAAAGCTCTACGGAAATATTCGGACTCAATGGTTAAACTTTCGCAAAAGGAAATTGATGCCCAGATTGACCGCATGGAAAAAGACGGAGCCCCGCAGGAACGCATTGATGAACTGAAGCGCGAGCTTAAGGTCTTGAAAAGAGGCAGCAAAGATGCCGACTTGGTTAACGATACGGTTAATAAACACGTCAAAGGCATGGGGCTGATGGAAGAAGACAAGAGCTTCTACGGAGCCATGCTGCATAACATCAATCTGCGCAACATGGGCAGATAAAAGTCTTAAAGGCCGCGGCAAAGCGGCCTTTTCTTTTTATTTCGTAAAAAAATATATAAAAATTTGACAAATTTGACAATTTTACTGTTGCAAAGAAGCAAAAATTATGTTATATTGCTTCCAGTTAACAAAACAAAAGACTATGGAGTGATTGAACAATGAACGTTAAAGAAGCTGTTAGACTGGTTATCTCGGGCGATGATCTGAGCTTTGGACAAATCAGGGATGCTTACGATGCATTATACGGGACGGATTATGCCGAATTTACCCGGCTGACGACCATGGCCCGCAAAAAACTGGGCAAAGTTAAGGAATCTCTTTTTGGCATGAGTCTTGACGAACTTTTGGCTGCAGCCGAAGTTGCCGAAAAAGTTACCCCGGAAGAAAACAGGTCTTCCGAAGAATATAAATCGCTGAATGAAAACCTTGATGCGCGTTTGGCTGATTTCGGATATTTAACCGCCGCCCAGCGCACATTTTTGGAAAATTACAGCTCCCAGATGTATAACGGACGCATTACCTGGGCGGATCTGACGCCGGAAGACAAGCGCCTTCTGATGGAAGAAGGAAAAGAAAACGCCGCTTTGGCGCCGACGCGGCGTCAGCTGGAATCTGTTCAAAAACCGGTGGAAAACCACGAGGATTCCCGTCCGTCTGCGGCTGAAAACACGCCTGCTGCCGAAGCGCCGGAACCCGCGCCGATAACTGCCGGAGAAAACGTCCGTCCGGAAGACAACCGCCCTTCGGAAGAAAATGCCGATGACGACAAGCCGGTTGTGCCGGGGCAGGAAAATTATGAACTCGACGTTCCGACCGAAGATGCCAACGCCGCGTTGATAAACCGCAACTATTCGCAAATGGCTTTGTTTGCCGACAGCGCCAACCCGCTGGATGAAAACGATGCCGAATTTGCTTCCAGCCGCGATGCTCTGGATATATTGGATGTTAAGGATGAAAACAACAACAGTGTCGATGTCCGTGAAGAAATCGTCGAAACGGCAAAAGTCCAGACCATGGCCGAATTGTTGACTTCCAAAGACAAAATTTCAAAAGAACAGTTTAACCGTCGTTTCCGCGACAACATTGACATGATGGTCTTTTCCGTCATCAATGCAGACAGAGCCGCCGAACTTATAAAATCCGGCGACACCAAAACCATGCGCAAAGAATTCGGCGATATGGTCAACAAATTTACCGCCGACGGCAAAAAGAACAAAGTCGAGGTCAAAATTGACAATGTCATCGGTGCGCTCAGCGCCGCCAATCAGCGGATTGCCAATGTAACGGGCAAAATAGAAAAACAATTCGGCAAAATTCCGGCCGTCGCCGCCATCAACAATCGTTTGAGCAAAATTGACGGCAAACTGAGCAAAAAATTCGGACAAAAATATGTCAAAGCCAAGGCAATCGTCCGCGGTGTGAGCGGCATAGTCACCGATTTGGGACTGGCAACCCTTGCCGGTGCCACGGGGCCGGTCGGTATGGGTATTTATGCTTATTATACTTTCAACAAGCACGCCATGCCGTTTTTCAACGCTTATAAAAAAGAAAGCGAAAAGAGCAACATTTCTTTGAAGGAATATGCCAAAAAGCACAAAGGCGATGCCGCAATGGCCGGTTTGTATACCGTTTCCTCAGTCTTAACGGTTGGCATCGGAGCCGCTGTCGCCGCGCATAATGTATTAACGTCTGCCGGCGCCACTGTGGCGGATTCTGTCACAAAATTTGCTTCAACCGGCAAAATTGTCGCCGGTGCGGCCGCTGTCGGCACCAAGCAGGTTATGGACATTTACGATGCTTCCAAAAACGGCACATCCAAAGATTTGACCAAAGCCGTTGCCAAAGCAGCCGGTGCGGTTGCCTTGTTTGCCCTGGCCGCGGAAGCCCGCAACCATTATGATCTGGTTCCTCACGGTGCTGAACACGGTGCCGCCGGAGCTGGCGAAGATTCTGCCAAAGTTGTCAACAATGTCATCAACAACTACTATCATACCGAGAATTACTATTATGATTCTCATGATCAGGTTTACATTGACAATTGTTGTGACGGCGGCAATGAGGAAATTCAACCTCGTCCGGAACCGGAGCCGAAGCCTGAACCAAAACCTGAGCCGAAGCCGACTCCAACCCCGACTCCGGAACCGGAGCCGAAGCCTGAACCAAAACCTGAGCCGAAGCCTGAACATGAGCCTGATGCTCAACCGAAACAACCGGCTGTTCAAACGCCTGTGCCTGTGGCTACCGAGCTTTCTCCCAACTTTGTGGAGAGAGAAACTGCTCCGGATTTTGTGGAACGTGAAAAGGCTCCCGATTTGACTGAAGCAGAAGTAAAAGCTGAAGAGAAAACAGAAGTAAAAACGGAAACGCCGGCACAACCGGTTCCTCCCGCTGAAACAAGAGCTTCTGCTGGTGAAACTCCGGGAACGCGGGTTCCGTCAAATACCGTCATTGAAGTGGATGATACAACAGAACTTCTTAATAAACTTAATCAGGAAGCTCATACCGAAATGGAAGGAAAAACGTTTTATGACGGCAATCTGTCAACAGATCCTTCAGTTAAAGAAAAGGTTATCACAGACAGAGCTGAATTGGAAAAGCTTAATCGGGAAACAACCCGGGAAGTTATTCTTAACGGCGCCAAAGACGGATCTAAAGATTTTAAAGATGTTTCATCTTTAATGAATTACCTCAACGGAGGAAAGACTAAATAAACCCGCTCATTTCACTCCATAGGGTTTATGGAAGAATCCCGGAAATTGTTTCATCAGTTTCCGGGATTCTTTTATAATAATAAAAACAAGCCTCTGAAGCTAATAAGCTTGATTGAATAATCTCACTGGCTCGTCCCCCTCTTTATATCCCTCCCCTAAGTGCTCCACCTTAACCTTCTCTAAGGCAAAACACACTCTTCTCCTCCCCAGAGTAGTCCTCTCCATTTTTCCTCCCCTGAGGACATCCCTCTCATTCCCTCTCTGAGTAGGGCTTTCCCTTTTCTCCTCCCCTGAGTAGGGCTCCACACTTTCTCCTCCCCTGAGTAGGGGAGGCGGGTGGGGTATGATTCAATGAAACTTTTCTTTTGGAGGGAGTAGTGCTA
>CASEQD010000048.1 GCA_949289935.1 uncultured Pseudomonadota bacterium
AAACTTCAGCGGGACGGATGCCGAACGGATTGTGAACGCCTACCGGACGGAAGAAGGTTATCTCAAACGGCGGACAAGAGTCTGGCTGTTGACGATTGCGTTGGAAGCGGCGGTTGTGCTGACGACATTCGGAAGCGTCTATTATCTGGCCAACAAGGACCGTTGGGCGGCCGAAAGAGAACTGGCGCAGGCTCAGAAAGAACAAGAACGTTTAGAAGCAAAAACTGAACGGGAACAGGCCAATGCTGAAGGGCTTCCTTTGAGAGCTTTTCGCTATAAACAAAGAAAACTGAAAAAAGCTCAGGAGCGTTCTGAAGAATTGTGGCAAGATTTTCTTAAATCTGAAAAAGAATTACAGGATGCGAGAAAAGAAGCAAAGAGTATATCTGCAGAAATTGCCATATTATCCGACAGCCTGAACTTTTTTGAAACGGCATTGGCAACAGCAAAACAGCAGCTTCAAAAAGATAAGGATGCTTACATATCTTCGCAAAAAGGAAATGTGGAATATAATCCAACATTTCAGCAGAAAATAACTGATTTCAATAATAAGGAAATTAAGCTTGATGCTGAAATATCTGCTAAAATATCACCGATAAACGATCGGATATGTGCGTTGAACGATCGTTTGTGTGATGTTAATTCTTTGATTGAGGAGGTTGAATGGCATATAACGCAATCCGATTTTCCATATAAATGTAATGCCGCTGACAAAGAACTTGTTAACCTGAAAAGTGTGCCGGCCAAGGAATGGCGTTATGAGTTTAGAAGTAGGGCGATTGGCGGTTCAATATTATGGATTGTTGCCGGACCTTTTCTGCTCATTCTGTATGGGGCATTGCTTGTAGACGAAGTGGAAGAACCTACTTTTTGGATTTGGATGTGTATTATATCCCTTCTAATTATTGCAGCCGCTATTATTTGTATGTTGCACACACTTGCTTTTTTATAAACTAAACGTTATTGCAGGCTGAAAATTTCGCAATACTCTGTGAGATATAAACTCTTAAAAACTCTCGGCATAGTCCGGGAGTTTTTTTGCAACAGGCAACGGCAAATGCGTTGTTTTTCACTCATCGACGATGATCCAGCCCGAACCGTAGGGATTGTTCGGACTGTCCGGAGCATAACGGCTGCCGGCGCCGTAAGGATTGTTAATGCTATCCGGAGAATACTTGCTGCCATAGCGTCCGTACGGATTTGAAATGGATTCCGGATCATAAGGATTGTTGCTCAGCTTGCCGCGGTAATTGCCCTGGCTGTCATATAATTTCGGGGCATCCGTCGCATAGGGATTGTTGACGGATTTGCTCCCGTAAGGATTTCCGTATGTGCCGTATGGGTTGTTTATGCTTTCTGAATTATATGAACTCCCGGCGCCGTAAGGATTTGAGGTCGAATCAAACTCATAAGGGTTGCTGCTCAGCTGTCCCAGATATTTTGCTCCGGCAACGGAAGCGGCCGATATTAAAACAATCAGAGACAACACAAATTTATATTTCATACAACGCCTCCCTAACATCTCGCTGAAGCATACAAAAACAAAATTAATTTTATGTAAAAAAAGTGGAAAAAAAGAGGGGAAAACTTGCGCCGGAAAACGTGAGGTGTATGATAAAGCCTGAAATTGTTTTGTTTTTTTATCAGGTGCAAAATATGATTGCTCATTTGGCCGCCGGACTGTTGATTCTCGGGTTGGTTGCGGAAATTTTCCAGAATAACCGCATGCAGCGCAGCTGGGCGTTTCTGTTGTGGCTTTGCTTTGGCGCGGTGGTTTTAATATGCTGGCAGGGAAAGACAACCGGCGGGGCATTGTATTTGGACTGGATTAATTCTCCTCTTATCCGGGCCGGAATCAGTCTGAAAGCTTCTTCTGCGGCCGAAGCTGTCCTGCGGGCGCTGTTGCCGGTAGCATTTTTTTCTTTGTATTACAACATTTTTTATAATGCGGAAAAAAAACGCCTTCGTCCCGGCGGGTTGTTTTTGCTGATAACCGGAGTAATGTCCGTCCTTGCGGCCTCTGAAAACCTGCTTCAGCTTTTGGTCTGCGTCTACATTGTTGACATACTCTGCTTTTTCCTGATTCGGGAAATTGAAGTCAAACAAAAGTTTGTATTTTTTAATTTACTGGCAGATACGGCGCTGACGGCGGCTTTCGCTATCATCTGGGGAACGACGGGACAACTTGGTTTAAGTGCTTTGTCTCATTTTTCGCCGACATCGGGCGGAAACGTGCTTGTTCCCGTTTTTGTTGCCGGAGCGGCGGCATCTAAAGCAGGCCTTTTCCTTTTTCACAACAATCTGCTTGATTTGAAAAAAATCTGTTTTGTCCGGGCGTCTTTTATCATGATGGCGGCAACCCCGCTCAGCGGTGCACTCATTTTTTATAAAATGCATGCGGTTATGGAAAACAGCGGCTGGGTATTGCCGGTTTTGGAGATTCTCGCGGCGCTGACAATCCTCTGGGCGGCTTTCGGGGCAATGGCAATAGATAATATTCATGCCAAAACTTTATATCTGAACATGCTTGTTTACGGAATGTTGTTTGGAATTTTGTGCGAAAATAAAAACCTGTTTCTTCAGGTCTTGCCGACAGCAGCAGGAAGCGGAATCCTGACGACGGTTCTTCTGATGCTGCCGGTGGTGGCCGCTTCAAATGAAATTCTGGCATCGGCAATGGGACGATTCGGAACAGTCATAAAAACAACAATGATTTTATCGCTGCTGGCTGTTTTGCTGCAAATTCCGGCATGGACGGATTTGAGCGGCGGTTTGTCCGAAAAAATATGGATAAATGTTTTTCTTTTTATCCAGCTTTCTGTTCTGGCGCATATTTTCGGACAAATATATCTTGGCGCATCCAATGCGGACGAAAAAGTATGGGCAATGCTGAAAAATCCGCATATGTTTTATTTTCTGGGATTGCTGATTCTGGCCGGATTTTTGGAAGGCGGAAACAATTTTCTAACGCTCCGGACGCTGGCGGCGGGAGGATTTTTTCTTTTATTTTTCGTCAGCCGCCCGCTGCGCCGGATGGATCGGATATATGAAAACAAAACCGTTCAGGAAACCGAACCGCTGATGAACCTGTATAATATGTTGTTCGTTGTTCCGTTAACCGTTATGGGACGGATTTTATGGCTGTTGGTTGATTTTTTGCTGATAGAAAAAACGTTTGTAAATGCGTTGAGCCGTTTTGTCGGAGCCGTCGTGCGCCTGTCCGTCCGCGCTCATGCCAACCCGCGCATCGGCGGAATAGTGTTTACGCTGCTGGGCGGGCTTGTTGTGATAGCCTGTTTAAAACTGGCGGGAGGGAGATAAATGAATGTAACTGCGCCTTATTTGCTGTGGATTATACTCATGCCCCTTGTCGGGATGGCTTTTATTTTATTGGGAAAAGAAGACGAACGTCATCCGGGACGCAACAGTTGGGCGGTGGCCGTCCTTACGGTGGCGGCGGCTTTTCTTCTGGTCGTTTGGACGTTTATGCAAATAGAACCCGGATATGGAAGGCTGCAGCTTGCCGAGCGGTATGTCTGGCTGGAAACGCCTCATATTGAATTTGTTTTTGCCGCCGACAGTTTTTCTCTGTTGTTGCTCACGGGCATATGCCTGTCGGTTCTCATCGGCCTGTGGGGCGTCAAGGAAAAACCGTCCGGACAAAAACCGCGAATGGTTTTTGCCTTGTTGTTTTTAAGCACGGTTAGCGGTTTTCTTGTATCTGCCGACATTTTTTCTTTTTTTATTTTTTTTCTGGTTATGCTTTTACCGCTGTTCATGCTGGCCGGCATGTCCGGAGACATCAAAAAACAGGGAAGCATTTTCCGGTTTATGCTGTATAATCTGTTTGGCGCCATGCTGATGTTCGCGGCCGTTGTTGTGTTGTGCAGCCGTCAAAACGGCAGCATTCTGCTTAACGAAATCGATGACATCAATCTTCGGGGAACCGGCGAGGTAGGCGTGTGGCTGGCTGTTTTTGTGGCGTTTTTGTCGCGAATTCCGGTCTGGCCGTTTCATTATTGGATAGCGGCCGTCAATTCGGGAGTTAAAAATCCGTTGGTTTTTATTATTGCAAACATCATGCCGCTGACGGGAATTTACGGTTTTATCCGTTTTTGGCCGGAACGAATGCCGGATGTCGTCATGTATTTTATGGTGGTTTTGGAGGCCGTCATCCTCATCAGCATGGTGTTTATCGCCCTGATCGGAAAAATAAACAAAGATATCTATTATAAAATTTTTTCATTCATCTCGGTCTATTACATTTTTTATCTGCTGGGACTTTTCCTGCCCACGGATGAATTGTTGCTGAACCTGGGATCTTCTTTGTTTGCCTGCCTGCTGATATTTTCGGTGCTGGCGGTGCTGGTGTCATACTTGGAAGAACAACAGGAAAACGAAAATCTCCCGGCCGAAGGCATGCTTTGCGGCATGCCGCGTTTGTCGGCAATTTTGGGCTTTATTCTGCTGGCGGGGGCAGGGGCGCCGCTAACGGCAATGTTTATAAACAATTTTGTAATTCTCTCGGCGCTTCTGGCAAACAATCTGCCCACGGCGTTAACGGCAATGCTGGCGCTTTTGCTGGTTATTCTCGGATTGTTGCAGGAATTTTACCGCCGGCGTAACGGCGCCGCTTTTGCCGAAGAAAAATTTTCCGGTGAAAAAATAAGAGACATCGGCCGCGGTGATTTGATTTTTTTCTCCGGCGTGGTTGTTTTGTTGCTTTTGTCTTTTTTCAATCCTTTATGGTTTTTGAGAGGATAACATGACGGTTGTTTCATCGCAGATTTGGTTTCTGCTTCCTGAAGCTTTTTTGGCATTGACCGTTTTGGTCGGAATGCTCGCGGCTGAATTTCGAAGCAGGGCAACGCCGAAAACCTTCTATACAATAGCCAAAATCGGCACGGCGGCGGCATTTGTGGCAACGCTGGTGTTTCACGATAAAAGCATTTCGCCGTTGTATGGCAACGATGCCTATACCACGCTGTTTAAAACCCTCACTTATTTATGGGGGCTGGGGTGCTTTTATCTTTCGGTCAGATGGTTTTTGAGCATGGATTGTCCGAGCAGCCGTTTTTATGGATTGAGCGTGCTGAATTTGCTTCTGCTGACGGCTTCTTTGTCCTGGAATAATCTGCTGCCGGTATTCCTGTGTGTTGAAATATCTTTTTTGCTTAATTTCTTTTTGTTGAAAATAGAAAATGACAAAGAAACGGCCGTCAAAGAGGGAAGAAGTTTTTTGTTTTCCGCGCTGTTTTTCCTTTTAACGGGAGCCTGGGGGGTGTTTGAAATTTACCATGCCGCCGGGAGCCTCGATTTTGAAATCGTAAAAAATTTTCTGTCGCGGAACTCCGAAAATTTTGTTTTGCTGCTGGCTTGCGCGGCAATTATTGTTCCCCTTTTGTTTAAAATGGGAATAGCGCCTTTTCATTTCTGGACGGCGGGCGTCGTCGATACGGCTGTTTTGCCTTCGGCTTGTTTTATAAGTCAGGTTCCGGTGTTTGCTTATTATGCTTTGTTCATAAAACTGGTGTTAAACGTATTTTTGCCGGTCTATGGTTTCTTCGATGAAGCGGTGTTGATTTTTTCCCTGATGTCGGTTTTTATCGGTGTGGCGGGAGCAAACAGCGAAGGCGGCCTGAGGCGTTTGTTTTCTTACGTTGCATTGTTTAATATGGGAATCGTCCTGGTTTCTCTGAGTGTTCTTACGGAAGAAAATATTTATGCGTCCTTTGTTTATCTGCTGGCTTATTTGCTGGCAATGGCGGGAATTTACACGGTCTTCTTTGCTTTCAAAAGCAAGGGAATTTATCTCAAAGGGCTGAAAGACATTGCCGGAGCGGCTGAAACAAAACCGGTTTCTGCGGCGGCAATGCTTGTCTTTCTGATTTCAATGCTGGGATTGCCGCCGATGATTGGTTTTCTGGGGCTTTTGTCCGTATTGAATACCATGGCGGAACAGCGTCATTATTGGCTGATTTTAGCGCTCTTATGCGGAAAATTGTTAATGGCATACATTTATTTCCGGCTGATTAAAATAATTTATTTTGACCGGAGGACGACGCAGTTTGACCGCACGGATAAGGGAATTTTCATCTGTCTGGCTCTGAACATTGTTTTAATGGCAGCCGTTATGATTAGTCCAGGATTCTTTCTTTCTGTTATCCGCGGATTTTTAAGTTAGAAAAAATGATGGAACGCAGACAAAAAATAAACGACTGGCTATGGCTGGATTACGATGAAATAGACAGCACCAACAATGCGGCTCTGAAACTGTCCCAGACGCTTCCTGCCGGAACAAAAGCCGTAATAACGGCTGTTCGTCAGACCGCGGGGAGGGGGCGCCGGGGGCGGAACTGGAAAAGCATGGAAGGCAATTTGTTCATGTCCCTGATTGATGAAGCAGACATGAAAGATTTGGGAAAAATGGTCTTTATGTCGGCTTTGTGCCTGCTGCAAACCATCAAAAAACTGGCGCCGGACGGTCGGGCTGATGTAAAACTGAAATGGCCGAATGATGTTTTGTTAAACGGAGGAAAAGTTTCCGGAATATTGTTTGAAAAAGGAGCAGGGCGTTTTTTTGTTGTCGGAATCGGGGTAAATATTGTTGCGGTGCCGCCGCCGGAAGGAATGCTTTATCCGGTGTCTTGTCTGAAAAATGCGGAAATTCTGACCAATCGGACAATTTTTTTGAAAAACTATCTTGAAATTTGGAACAAAACAAGAGATACTTGGCGGCAGAAAGGATTTGAGCCGATACGCGAAATGTGGCTCGAAAATGTTAAGGGATTGAATGAAGAAATTTCTGTAATAAATGAAAATAGCGCCAAAAAAGGAATTTTTACCGGTGTCGACGAAGATGGCGCCCTTCTGTTAAAAACAGCAGATGAAAAGCTGTTCAAAGTCAGAGCCGGAGATGTTTTTTATATGAAGAAAGATGACGGATAAATGAGTTTTTTAGATAATGACGGACTATATTTTCTTCCCGTGGGCGGTGCCGATGAAATCGGTATGAATATGTATGTTTATGCCTGCCGGGGCAAAATGATTGTGGTGGACTGCGGCTATACGTTTTTGAATGACGATTATCCCGGAATGGATTTGGCTTTTGCCTATTCCGATTTGCTGGAGAACTATGCCGATCGTATTGAAGGCCTTTTCATCACCCACGCCCATGAAGATCATTTCGGGGCGATTGCTCATATCTGGCCGAAGTTAAAATGTCCGGTTTATGGCATGGATTTTACTTTGGGACTGATTAAGGAACGTTTGGCCGAATTTCATATTGATGCGGGTGTGCCGTTGATTTCCGTCAATCAAAACAAACTGGTGGAAACCGAAACTTTTTCCGTCGAGTTTGTGCCGATGGTTCATTCGGTGCCGGAAACCTGCCTTTTATCAATCAAAACCCCGTTCGGCCATGTTGTTCACGCAACGGACTGGCGCTTTGATGACGGGAAAAATGCTCTTTTGCAAGCAGACTTCGCCGCGCTTGAACGTTTGGGCAAAGACGGGGTAGATATGCTCGTTTGCGATTCGACTAATGTAATGGTTGAAAAACACCAGTTTTCGGAAGAAGATGTGCGTGAAAGCCTGATAAAGCTTGTGCCTCACTATCAAAACGGCCTGATAGCCACTTGTTTTGCATCCAATCTGGTGCGTTTGGAAAGCCTTGTGCTGGCGGCTTATGCGGCGGGACGCACGCCGGTTTTGGTCGGCCGCACGCTGATTAAAAATATGAAAATTGCCCGTGAATGCGGCTATTTCAACGACCTGCCCAAAGTTTACGACATCCGGGAAGCCAAGGATATTCCGGCCGGACAGGCATTGTATATATGTACCGGTTCTCAGGGAAATTACCGTTCGGCGCTGAGCTCGATTGTCAAGGGTGAACACCGGGATGTCAAACTGGCTAAAGGCGACGCGATAATCTTTTCTTCCAAAATCATTCCCGGCAATGAGGAAAAAATCGAACGCATGCAGGAAAACCTGATAGATCAGGGCATAGAAGTCGTGCGCGAAGAAGAGTTTCTGGTTCATACTTCCGGCCATGCCAACCGCGAAGATCTCCGCCGGATGTATGAAATGTTGAAGCCGAAAGTGTTGTTGCCGGTTCATGGCGACAAACGTTTTATCCGGGAACATCAGCGTTATGGTTTGTCTTTGGGCATTCCTCAGGTCGAAGCCGCGCGCAACGGAGACATGTTCCGCCTGCGTGACGGGCATTTGGAGTTTGTCGAAGCCGTTCCCGTCGAAGTCATGGCTGTAGACCGCCGCCGCGCCGTTCCGCTCAATGCGCAGGTTATCCGCAACCGCAAACGCATTGCCTACAATTGCAGTGTATTCATCAGCGTTTGGTTCGACGGAGAATGGAACCTGAAAGATCTGCAAATTTCCTCCATAGACATTTTGGATGAACCTGATTTTGGCAATTTGGCCGCTGCGATTAAAGAAGAAATGATGTCGCAGATTCCGGAAGAAGTCAAATCGCTCAATTATAACGAAAACCAGATTGCCGATTACATCAAAAGCCGCATCCGCCGTCGGATACTTAATGCGACGGATATCAAGCCTGTTGTCTTTTTCCATATGTTCAGAGGATAAAGTTTTCCCGGAGGTTTGAATTGCTCCTGAAAGTTGATCAATTCAATACCTCCGGAAAATTTTCAGAATTAAAAAGCGAGCACCGGACGAACATAGAAGTTGCTGGTCTTATTGTCGATGTAGGGGCGGTCGTAGTCGCTGAACTCACCCGAAGACGCGTACCAGTACCACGCGTAGTAAGAATCGAGCTCGGACGACGACCACCAAGTGCTACTCCAAACGTTACCGCTGATGTTTTCTTTGTTTATTCTGGTCAGACTTTGATCAATAGCAGCTTTGTTCTGATAAATGCTGTTTAATACGCCGCCGGCCGGCAAACACCATTTACCCTTCGTCTCCGGCATGGTTGAGGGTGCATAGTTATACACCTGCCAAAACGCCGGGTAATATTTATAAGCGCTGTCTCCATATTGCTTGTAGCTATAATCAATAACTGTTCTGGTATTCTCACAGCTGGAAAAGTCATTGATTGGTTTACTGCTGTAATTGAACAAATCCGGAATATCGACATATTCCGTTGACCATGCAAGATTTCCCAGTCCTTCCAACGCCAAGGCCTGGCCGCAGCCGTCTCCGCCGATGTAAACCACAACGCCGACCGGTTCAACCCCGCTGACACGATAATCCGAACAGCTGCCATCCATATTTAAGATTTTTGCAATTTTTGGCATAGCCGGTACACTGGCCGAGAATCGCTCCGGCTCGTTTTGTGCAGGCGCCGTCTTTCCATTCATAGCCGGAAGCGCAGGTGCAGGAGGCATATTTGTTATTGCAGGTTTTTCCTTTTCCGGATTCGTACCCTGTTCCGCTGCAGTCATATATAAATCCCACTTCGGCGCAGGTTTCCTCCTTGCTTGAAACACACGCCCATTTATCTCCAAACGGGCATTTGACGCCGCCGTCGGGACAGGAGGATTCGGTGTATCCAAGCGTCGCACAGTCGGTTGTCGCCACGCATTGCGCCAGCGCATTTTGCGAAACACTGCTTAAAAACAACGCGCCCGACATCAAAAACGCCGCTTTTGCTCCGCCCGTCACACCATAACAGCATCCGCCCCCGGCCTGCTCATTTTCCAGTTCAAACTTTCTCATCTTCTCCTCCTTTGTTTGATAATTAAATTCCTTCCTTTTCTCCAAAACTCTCTCATAAAAACCCTCCTTTTCCTCCTCCCCTGAGGCAAGAATCTTCCTTGTTTCTCTCCCCCTAAAATACCTCTCCTTTTTATCTCTCCCCTGAGGCAAGAATCTTCCTTGTTTCTCTCCCCC
>CASEQD010000049.1 GCA_949289935.1 uncultured Pseudomonadota bacterium
TTCCGGAAATTGCATAAAATGTTTCTTTGGCAATTATTGGGCTTGTCCCGGAAAAACTGCCGCAGAAAAACCGGAAGAACCACAAACTGCCGTTCTCGGTCAGTGCACCGGCTATGCCAAAAACTGCAAAATCGCCGACATCCTTTACACAGACGGCACCTGTTCCGCCGATGTTGTTTCCGGCAAAACCCCGATTGGTGTTGTGGTATATATTGGCTCTGACAACTGCGGCCAAGCTCTGGCATTGGAGAAGCAGGGATACGTTAAATGGTCGACAGAAATTGCTGATGTTCCGGATTTACCGAATTATATCAATGAGCCGGTAAACGATTTTGACAGTTGTAAGAATACGAAAACTGTTATTGATTACAGCTACAAACAATATGGAGACAGTGCCTCTGAATATTATCCGGCATTCTGGGAAGCATACAACTATGCCCCGTCAACCATGCCGGAGACAAAAGGGAAATGGTGCCTGCCTTCCGGCGGCGTGTTAAACAGCATTTATCAGAACAAAACGACTATTGATCAAAGCTTAACAAGAATAAACAGGCCAAACATCGGTACTAGTACTTGGTGGTCGTCGTCCGAGTACAATGATAGCACCGCGTGGAACTGGTACGCATATTCGGGTGGGTTAGGCAGCTTCAATACCGGTAAGGATGACGGCAACTCTGTTCACCCGGTGATTGAGTTTTAGAGAAAACATCGCTTCTTTTGAAGATTTTTTCTTCCCTGCTTTGGAGAAGTTTGTCAATAACCTGAAAAAACACATAAAAAAGCCGCAGCTTGCAAGCAGGCGGCGGCTTTTCCTAAAGAACAAGTTTGTTTTCCAGCTCCGGGGAATACCAGCGGTATTGATAAATTTGACGCAAATCTTCTTCCGTAACCAACAGCTCATCGGCATGCTTATCCCGCGGAAAAAAACACAGAGTCTGATTTTTGTTCTGCTTTGCGTCTGCTTTAAGAAAGCTGATTTGATGAGCTTCAAAACAGGCCTTGCTGATAAACTGCCCGCGGCAGATATCAACAGCCAGATTAGAGCCTTTGATTAATACTGCCGGAACAAAAGCTTCCCGTCCGGAAACAACTTTTTTAATCACGCCCCATGAAAGTTTTTCCAGCGGCAGGTTGTAATGCGCGGCAAAAAACGCCAATGAGGCAAATTTCAAATTTTTCATACATAATAACTTTAAATCCGACAAATATATATCATATTTTTGTCTATGAGTCAACAAAATATTTTCAATGAAAATATAAAAAATGTTATAGGTATTTTAACTATTCTATGTTAAAATTAGACAAAATAAAGATGAAGGACAGAAGCTCATGAACAAAGAAGAAACCAGAAAACTGGAAGAAGAGATAAACAATCCTGCCGTCCGCAGCCGGATTTCGACTTTTAACGACAACAGCTTGAAAATTCTGCGCCTGATTAAGGAAAGTCTCAAATCTTCCCAAACATGGAACGATGCTGGAAAACTGATAAAAATGCTTTCCGCCGACAATCCGGATATGGCGGCCGATTTGGATGTTTCGTTAAACAAATACCGGCAAAATAAACGGGAAGATGAAGAAAGCGGGCAAACCCAAAAGTCTTTTCGTAATTTGTTTGAAAAAGTTGTTCGCGGCGAATTATATGAAGAAGTGCGTTTTTTATATGCCAACCATGCGTCGCCGGATAAATTGAAATCTTTTTTGTCGGGCAAAAGCGAAGAAG
Source organism: uncultured Pseudomonadota bacterium (assembly GCA_949289935.1). GTDB lineage: Bacteria > Pseudomonadota > Alphaproteobacteria > RF32 > CAG-239 > HGM16780. The sequence continues at coordinate 1,721 of CASEQD010000049.1, forward strand.
AAAAAAACATTTTAATGGGACTGGCGGTTAAAGATTATCACAATACCAATTATGATGACGGAACATTCAAAAAGCTGAATAATATTCTCAAAGCTTTTAACCGGCGTATTTCCCGCCGTGTTTTGGGGCGTGTGGGCGACAAAGGCGGAGTAACTCTTTCGCCGGAAGAAAATCAGATGATTCGCTGCGTCATGAACGGAAGCTTCTATTTGCCGGAAGACGAAAACGCTTATTCGCCGGTTTGGCAAAAATGCCGTTTCCGCAAGCCCAAAAACAATTATCTGGGTATAAAAGATTATGATTTGCTCAACAATAATCCGTTGTTTCGCGAAGCCTCGTCCAGCATGAATATCCGCCTGCTTGAGCCGCTGATTGTCCGGGCGTTGTCCCGTTCGGGCATTTCGGTTCAGGAAGCCGCGCAACTCAATTTCAGTGATGTTGCCGAACTGATGCGCCAAAATTCTCCTGACGGCAAAATCAGCTTCAAATCCTTGTCTCCGGAGTGTGAAAACAATCCTCGCCGTGAATTTTGCCGGAAACTTCTGGAAAACGAAGAGACGCTGAAAGCTGTTAAGCGTGATTTTATAGCCAACGGCGCATCTCCTGAATATTTTGAATATTGGCGCCAAAGCGTTTTAAATGATGGAAATCCAAACCCCAAAGTGCATCAGGGAGAGTTTGCGGGCAGAATTCCGGTTATAACAATCCACCATAAAGAACATGTCAATTATGCCAAAACCAAAAACGATATGCTGGAAATCAACGATGCTTCAAATTTCAGCATGATTGTGGCTTTTGGCGAAAATGATCCGCATAAAACCGAGCATCTGGGCGATAACGATAAGGTAATGTATATTAATCGTCAAAAAAACAGCCGCAGAGATCCGAGCCTGTTGAATAAAGACCGGCCGGAAGACGATGACATTGCCGTTTCTGAAATGTTTTCTTTTATTAATGAAAATGACGGACGCGACACCAGGGCGTATGTTTCTCCCACGTTGAGTCTTTCTCGGGCTGATATAAAAGGAAACAGTGACATGGCCAGAAAAAATACGGTTGAAAAACAACAACATAAAACGGCCGCTCCGGCAATAATCGGACAGATGGCCGCTGCCCGGGCATAAGTTTGGGATACATACGCTGTTTAAAACAATAATCCTTGAATAGTTCGGAAACCGGGAATATAGTTATAAAAAAACTATTCCGGCAGAAAGATGGATTTTAATTATAAACAAAATAAAGAAGAGCTGATTTTGGAACTCAGCGGCAGCTTTCTTAATTATGACAATGAAAAAGTTAAAGAAAGTTTGTATGCCGCCGCTGAAGATTCCGGCGTCAGGATCATAACCGTTAAAGCCGGCGGCCTGCAAAAATGGGATTCTACCCTGGTTGTTATTCTCTGTCGTCTGGTCGAAATTTCTCGCCGTCGGAAAATCAGATATGATTTTAACGGTTTGCCGGTTCATCTGCAGCGGCTGATAGAATTGGCTTTTTCCGTAGATCGCAAACCGGCTCATGATGAGCCGGAACAACTTCCTTTTCTTGAAAATCTCGGAACAAAAGGCTTAAATATATACGGCGATGTCAAAAAAGGGCTTCATTTTATGAAGGATTGTTTTGCCTCTCTCGGCAGACTTTTAACATTCAGGGCGGTTTTTCGCCGGATTGATTTTCTTTTTGCTTTGGAAGATTGCAGTTATCGTGCCGTCGGCATTATTTCTTTAGTCAGTTTTATGGTCGGATTGATTTTGGCTTTTGTCGGAGCCATTCAGTTAAAAACATTCGGAGCGCAGATTTATGTAGCCAGCCTGGTAGCCATTGCCATGACGCGGATTATGGGGGCGATTATGGCCGGAGTTGTTGTTGCCGGACGCACCGGAGCTTCTTATGCCGCAACCATCGGCACCATGCAGGTAAATGAAGAAATAGACGCGCTGAAAACAATGGGCGTTCCTGTTACTGATTTTTTGGTTTTGCCTCGTTTGTCAAGTTTGATAATCAGCATGCCGTTCATTACGCTTTTGGCGGATGCCATGGGCATTATCGGCGGTGGAGTCGTCGGCGTGCTGATGTTGGAAATTTCGCCGGAAGAATATATAAAATATACACAGAATGCGCTTAATATGAAAAATTTTCTGGTTGGTATATTCCATGGTTTTGTATATGGATATGTTATTGCCGTCTGCGGCTGCTATTATGGAATTAACTGCGGGCGCAATGCCGACAGTGTCGGTGTGGCGACAACCAAAGCCGTGGTTTCTTCCATTGTCTGGATGATTGTTGTTACCGGCATCATTACCGCGGTTATGGAGGCTTTGAAAATATGAAAAACGACGCTGTCCGGATAAAAGCCGAAAATCTGACCATTGCTTACGGCGATTTTGTTTTGATGAAAAACCTGAATTTTGAAGTCGAAAATAATGACATTTTCATCATCATGGGCGGCAGCGGTTGTGGCAAAAGCAGTTTGCTCCGTATATTAACGGGACTTCAGTCTTCCCCGACGGGAAGGTTCTTAATTGACGGAATGGATTTTTCTCATTCCGGAGAAAACCGCCGGGCAGAACTGATGCGCCGCTGCGGCATCTTATATCAGAGCGGGGCTCTGTTCAGTTCAATGACGCTTGGCGAAAATATTGCCCTGCCTCTTCAGCAATATACGGATTATTCGCCTAAGCTGATAAAGGAACTGGTTGATCTAAAACTGTCTTTGGTCGGATTGCGGGGTTTTGCCGATTTTTATCCTTCGGAAATCAGCGGCGGCATGGCCAAAAGAGCCGGACTGGCAAGAGCACTTGCGCTTGATCCTGAAATATTATATTGTGATGAACCTTCCGCCGGGCTCGATCCGATAAGTTCCCGATTGTTGGATGATCTGATTCTTGATTTGAACCAAAGTCTGGGGACGACTTTTGTAATTGTAACGCACGAGCTGGCATCCATTTTTGCCGTTGGAACAAATTCGGTGTTCCTTGATGCCGAAACCAAAAGCATCCAGGCTCGGGGCAATCCCAAAGAACTGTTGCGCAATCCGCCTAATGAAAAAATACATAACTTCTTAACCCGTGGGGAAAAAACACATGGCTAGAAAACCCAATACCAAAATGATAGGTCTGTTTATGCTGGTGGGCATTTTGTGTTTTGCCGGCATAATTGCCGTCTTTGTCAAAGAACATTTTTCCGTAGGAAAAGACAGTCTGATACTGATGCATTTTGAAGAATCTATCAAAGGACTGAATGTCGGTTCTCCGGTGTTGTTCAAAGGAGTGGAAATCGGCAAAGTTGCAAAAATCGAGCTGATTGCCGATATTAATGATTTGAATTTCAGCATTCCGGTCCTAGTCAGAATATCCAAAAGCCAGAGAATGGTGGCGACGGATACGGACGACAACCGCCGGATTCTTAATGAATTGATAAAAAAAGGCCTGAGGGCGAGGCTAATAAGCCAGAGTTATCTGACCGGACAGCTGGCTATTGAACTTGAAATGTATCCCGATACCCCGGCCGAGTTAAAAAATAAAGGAAATTTTGACGGTATGCTCGAAATCCCGACCATTTTGTCGCCGATGGGCGCGTTGTCAAAAGATTTGCAGGAACTTCCCGTTCGTCAGACTTTGGACAATATCAACGGCGTCTTTACCGAGTTGGGACGGCAAATTCCCGTTGTCATGCCTCAGATCGCCAAAACGTTTGAAAATGTAAACAAGGCAATCGTCGACAACGCAAAAGTTTCAACATCGGCTTTGGCCAATCTGAGCCGCGCTGCTGACGGAATTAACGATGCAGCCAATTCTTTCGAAAATCTGGCCGACTATCTTGAACGTCATCCGGAATCTCTGTTGCGGGGAAAGGAGAAATAAATGAAAAATTTTTTAAGTCTGATATTCGTTGTTTGCTTAGGCGGCTGTGTTTTTGGCAGCGGCAGCCCGTCCTCTGTTTTTTATAACATTTCTCCGGTAAAAGCTTCCGGAAAAATTTATGCCCAACCCCGTTTCAGCGTGGGAATTGAAAAAGTCAGCATTCCGGATTATCTGAACAAGCCGCAGATGATAACCAAAGACAAAGATACCAATGAACTGACCATATCCGAATTCAACCGTTGGGGAGAAAGTCTGTCGGGCATGTTACAGCGGACAATTGCCGTTGATGTTTCATCTTATCTGCCGAATGCCGTTATCAAGCCCAAAGGCTACATTACGGAAGAATTTGATTATACTGTCAGAGTGGAAATTGCAGCTTTTGGCGGAACTTTCGGTGAAACGGCAAATCTGGCGGCCTGGTGGATGGTGTATGACAAAAACGAAAAACTCCTGAACCGGAAAAAAACGGAACTATCCCTGCCGCTGGAAGACGGATATAATAATCTGGCCATGCAGCAGAGTTTGTTGACGGGAGAATTGTCAAAACAAATTGCCGCATTCCTGAGCCGCTTGAAATAGTTGAGGATTTTTAATTGCTAAATCCCGGTTTTTGCCGGGATTTTTTTTGTTTTTAAAATAAAAAACAAGCTTGACAGAAAAGAAAATAGTTGGTAACATATAAACAATTAAGCAATAGTTTAATTATTAGGAGGCGAAAATGAAAAAAACATTTGTTTTGGAAGATTTGGATTGCGCCAACTGCGCCGCCAAACTTGAACATGCCGTCAGGGAAATTGAAGGCGTTATTTCTGCGACGGTTTCTTTCATGACTCAGAAACTCACGCTGGAAGCCGAAGAAAAAGAATTTGAAAAAGTTATGGACAAGGTTGAAAACATCATCAAAAAAATTGAGCCGGATGTAACTTTGGTGCGTTAAGGAAGGTGTTGTATGAAACATAAAAAGCAGCTGTATAAAATTATTTTGGCGGCATTTTTGTTCATCGCGGCGTTTTTTGTACCGGGAGAAAAAATGCTGCAGCCGGCGTTATTTCTTTTGAGTTATCTGATAGTCGGTTGGGATGTCATAAAAAAAGCCTGCCGCAATATCAAAAACGGACAGATTTTTGATGAAAATTTTCTGATGATGCTTGCCACTTTCGGTGCGGTTGCTTTGCATGAATATTCCGAAGCCGTCGGTGTTATGCTGTTTTATCAGATAGGCGAGCTTTTTCAGTCTTATGCCGTGGGAAAATCGCGCAAATCCGTTGCGGCCTTAATGGATATCCGCCCTGATTATGCCAATCTGAAAACCGGAAAGGAAATCAAAAAAGTTTCGCCTGAAGAAGTAAAAATAAATGACATAATCATAATAAAACCGGGAGAAAGAGTGCCGCTGGACGGAGAAATAATCAAAGGAAGCTCTTTGGTGGATACTTCTGCGGTAACGGGGGAATCTGTTCCCCGGGAGCTGGAAAAAGGCGGAAAGATCATCAGCGGCTGCGTTAATATAAATGGCGTATTGGAAGTTCGCGTTTCCGGAACATATGCTGAATCAACGGTTGCCCGAATACTGGATTTAGTCGAAAATTCAAGCTCAAAAAAGGCCGAAGTTGAACAATTTATCACACGTTTTGCCCGTTGGTACACGCCGGCGGTTGTCATTTTGGCGGTTGCCTTGGCATGTTTGCCGCCGTTGTTTCTTACCGGAGAAACTTTTTATGACTGGATGTACCGGGCTTTAACATTTTTGGTCATTTCCTGTCCCTGTGCTTTGGTTATTTCGGTTCCGCTCAGCTTTTTCGGAGGTATTGGAGCGGCCTCGCGTCAGGGAATTCTCGTTAAAGGAGGAAATTATCTCCAGGCTTTGTCGGAAGCTGAAATTGTCGTCTTTGATAAAACCGGAACTCTCACCAGGGGAAGTTTTTCCGTTGTTGACGTTCATCCGGAAAAAATCAGCGCCGATGCTCTTCTTCGTTATGCCGCCAGTGCCGGAGTCCATTCCGGGCATCCTGTTTCCCGCTCCATCCGAGTGGCTTATGGTAAAAAAATAGATTTAGCCGAAATCAATGCTTTTGAAGAAATTCCCGCACACGGGGTTAGCGCCGAAGTCGGCGGGCACAAAGTTTTTGTCGGCAGTCGCCGGTTGTTGAAAAAATACAGTATAGCTTATCCGGAAGTAACGGCCGTCGGAACGGTTATTTACGTCGCTATAGACGGAGAGTTTGCCGGCTGGATACATATTGCGGACGAAATCAAACCCGATGCAAAAAGCGCTGTTGCCGCACTGAAAAAACTGGGCGTCAGACAAACAGTCATGCTGACCGGAGATACTAAGGCCATAGGAAAATCCGTTGCTGCGGAAATCGGGCTTGACCGGGTTTATGCCGAACTCCTGCCTGCCGGAAAAGTTGAAAAAGTCGAAGCTCTTTTAGCTGAAAAATCCGCCGCCGGAAAATTGGTTTTTGCCGGAGACGGCTTAAACGATGCGCCGGTTCTGGCGCGTGCCGATATCGGTATTGCCATGGGCGGTGTCGGTTCTGATGCGGCCGTTGAGGCGGCTGATGTCGTCATCATGACGGATGAACCTTCAAAAATAGCTCTGGCCGTAAAAATTTCCCGCAAGACGCTTCGCATTGTCCGTGAAAACATCATTTTTTCTCTGGCGGTAAAATTTGCAGTGCTGGGAATGGGCGCCGCCGGCATGGCCACCATGTGGGAAGCGGTTTTTGCCGATGTCGGCGTTTCGGTGATTGCAATTTTGAATGCCGTACGGGCATTATACATTCGCCGTTAGGCATTCCATTTCAAAAACGTCGTCCACCATTTTATGAACCAGATGGGCAGTGCGCGTATCGGCAAGTTTATAATACATTTCCTTGCCGGCGCGCCGGTTGACAATCAGACCGGATTGGCGCAGCCCGCGCAAATGGTGGGAAACGGCCGGAGAACTCATATTAATGGCAAGAGAGATATTGTTGACGCATTCTTCGCTGTGAGCCAACAACCATAAAATCCGCAGCCGGGTAGGGTCGCACAGCTGCTGAAAAATGTCCGATGCTTTGTAAAACTCGTCTTCGGCAGGCATGGCAGCCAAAACCTTTTCAATATTCCGGCTATGGTTGTGCAGTTCTTTGTGCAGGCAGGATTTGCAGTTTTCGTCCATCATCATTCTCTTTGCCAGATAAACATTTTTTTCTTGAAATAAAATATAAGATTATCCGCCGCCTTTGTCAATCATCCTCTTTTTCATGCTTTCTCCGGCCTTAGGGAAAAGTGGAGTTAAAACTCAGTTATCGGTTCCCTGCAGTTTCAGTAGCATTATCATTATCCGGAGCATGTTCATAAGCAGACCAAGCCGCAGGGAGGAGACTCTCTGTTCTCTCCCCCTGAGTAGGACTGGAGGCAGAAAAACAATCCTGTGAATTGTTTTTCAACGACAGAGTCTGAATTGTTAGATTGTGAACAGGCGACAGCCTAAGGAAACAATCGTTACAATTCAGTTGACCGAAGCAGCTTTGCTG
>CASEQD010000050.1 GCA_949289935.1 uncultured Pseudomonadota bacterium
CGGGTATGTCTGGGACGCGGCGCAGGGGGCGTGCGTTTGCAAGGGGACGGATTTTTGCGTTGTGAACCAGAACTGCGGGGCGTTGGGTTATGCGCAGAAGACGTGCGTGGGCAAGGCGTTGAAGTGTCCGTTCGATACGAATTATGTGTTTTGTTTGTGAGGAAGCTGGGGCGGAAGCTGGGGCGGGAACACCTGACGAGGTGAGCGTCAAGTTGGCCGCTGGTTGGTATGGGGCAGAGGAGGCGCGATGCTCAGATTGTGCCGGCGGAGAGGAAAATACCCGGGGAAAGTCCGTGGTTATCAAACAAAGGAGGAGAAAATGAGAAAGTTTGAAAAGGAAAATGAGCAGGCCGGAGGCGGATGCTGCTATGGTGTGACGGGCGGAGCAAAAGCGGCGTTTGGGATGCTGAGCGCGTTGTTTTTGAGCGGTGTTTCGGAAAATGCGTTGGCGCAATGCGTGGCAACAACCGACTGTGCCACTTTGGGTTATACCGAATCCTCCTGTCCCGACGGCGGCGTCAAATGCCCGTTTGGAGATAAATGGGCGTGTCTGTCTGGATCATCGGAAAGTGTCCCGTCGGCCAAGTGTGACATCGGGTGGATTTTGTACAGTGACAAGAGCTGTTCGTCGACGGAAAACTACGATATCCGCAAGACGCCCATCGGGGTGGTGGTTTATACTTATCCCGACGGCGGCGGTATTGCCATGGCGTTGGATGAGATAGCTTCGTTTGATCAGCCTCAACGTTGTTTTTCATATGAAGGATATAGTTCTTGTGACATACTGCAAGAACAATGTTTGGCAGAAAAATATACGGAAGATTTTGCAAGTCTGATTAAATTAAATGAAACGGAAGCTGTTCGGGATTTTGACAGCTGCGGCAATACAAAGATTTTAGCTGAAAATGGGTATAATCTTAGCAGTGTTGCACAGTATAAGACCGAAGGAACCTCTGCCGGAGACTGGTGTGTACCGGCTGCCGGTGTGATAAAAAGGATAGTGGATGAAGTGGACGTGTTGAATGCTACACTAAGGCTTGTTGGGGCGGAGAGTGAATTGGATTGTGTGAAAAACGGAGTTTACGTATATTGCGATTGGAGTTCTTCTACGTTATCAGTCAGTCAAGAATTTGATAATGTTGGATATTATTGTGAGAATGTGTATTTTTATAATTGGGGACTTCAAATCTCTAGAACGACTGATGGTCAAATTCATTTGTCGTTGATAGATTCCGTTAGGGACACAAATGATGTAGTATTGGTGCCGGTGCTGGAGTTTTAGAGATGAGCGGAAAAATAAAAAAACGGAGAAACTCTCCGTTTTTTTATTTTTGTGAAGTTTCTTTGGTTTTGAGAAATTTGATTTTGGGAAAATCTTCCTGTGTTTTATTCAGATGCCAGGCGTTGCGAGCCAAAAACACCGAGGCGCCGTCGTGATCTTCAGCCAAAGAAATCCGGTTGGCGTTTTTGAATTTTTCCAATTCGTTTTTGTCTTCGGCATCAATCCAGCGGGCTGTGTAATATTGTGTCGGTTCAAAAACAACGGGGATGTTGAATTCGTTTTTTATGCGGTCGGCCATGACTTCAAATTGCAGGGCGCCGACGACGCCGACAACCCATTCACCGCCGTTGATGAGTTTAAAGACGGAAGCGCCTCCTTCTTCGGCAATTTGCAACAGGGCGTTGCCGAGGTGTTTTGATTTGAGCGGGTCAACGGCGCGGACGCTTTTTAAAAGTTCGGGAGCAAAACTCGGAATGCCTGTAAAGTTCAGTTTTTCGCCTTCGGTCAGCGTGTCGCCGATGCGCAGTTGTCCATGGTTGGGGATGCCTATGATGTCGCCGGCGTAGGCGTCTTCGGCAAGTTCACGGTCTTGCGCCATGAACATTACTGGGGTCGGAATTTTAATCGGTTTGGCGGTTCGTATCTGGTTTAAGGTCATGCCGCGTTTGAAGTGTCCGGAACATATGCGCATAAAAGCAATGCGGTCGCGGTGCCGTGGGTCCATATTGGCCTGAATTTTGAAAATAAAACCGGTTACTTTTTTTTCATCGGGGCTGACCATGCGTTCCAGAGCAGGATGCGGCCGGGGAGCCGGGGCAATTTCGTGCAGGCCTTCCAAAATTTCCCGGACGCCGAAGTTGTTGACGGCGCTGCCGAAGAATACCGGAGTCAATGCTCCGGCCAGATATAACTCAAGGTCAAAAGCCGGGCAGAGTTCGCGCACCATCATTACGTCTTCGCGCAGCTTTTCAACTGCATATGCCGGAAGCAGGCGGTCGAGCTTTTTATCATCCAGGCCTTCGCAGGTTTCGATTGTGGCATTAATCTGTGATTTGTCTCCGGTTTTGTTCATGAGAATCAGCCGGTCTTTTAACAGGTCATAACAGCCGAGAAAATCTTTGCCCATGCCGATCGGCCAGCTTGCCGGCGTAACATCCAGAGCCAGTGTTTTTTCAATGTCATCCAGAAGCATAAAAGGATCCAGTCCGTCGCGGTCGAGTTTGTTGATGAATGTCAGAATCGGGACATTGCGCAGGCGGCAGACTTCAAAAAGTTTTTTTGTCTGACTCTCAATGCCTTTGGCCGAATCCAACACCATGACGGCAGAATCGACGGCGGTCAATACCCGATAGGTGTCTTCGGAAAAATCTTCGTGTCCCGGCGTGTCAAGCAGGTTGAATGTGATGCCGTCGTATTCAAAGTTCATGACGGAAGAGGCAACGGAAATACCGCGTTCCTGTTCGACTTTCATCCAATCTGAACGGGCGTGGCGCGCATCACCGCGGGCTTTTACCGCGCCGGCCTGTTGTATGGCGCCTCCGAACAACAGCAGTTTTTCAGTCAGGGTGGTTTTGCCGGCGTCCGGATGGGAAATGATGGCAAAGCATTTGCGCGGATTTACTTTGTTTTCTGGCATTGTTGTTATCTCTGGTAATTTAGTCTTTTATTGAAATTTATGCCCCTTTTAACGCAAAAAGCTTTGTTTGGCAAGAGAAAACGCAGCCGCTGATTAATTTGAGATGTTGTGTGAAGGTGAAAAGGGCGATAAAAAAGGCAGCCGGAGCTGCCTTTTGAGTTTTCATTTTTGCAGAAAGCATTTGCATTTTCGTCCGTTTCCTCTGATGATGACTTTTTGTCCGTCGCGGGCTTGCGTCCAATTTTCAAGACAAGTGCGAAAATTTTGGCTTTCGATGTAGATGTTGCTGCTCTCGTCATATTCATAAATAATTCCTTTGTGGGGAGCAGAAGTTTTTGAGCCGTGAGGTCGGTTGGAAATTTCGATAAGTCGTTTATCCTCCAACAGAAAAGTCAGATGTTTTTTTATTAGCTTTCCTTTGCGGGAAGCGATGACTTTGGTTTGATGTTTGACAATTTGCACTGTGTCGGTTTGCGAAAAAGGATAAACGCAGAAACTTCCGGCCAAAAGAAAGGCCGCTAAAATAAAAAATTTTTTCATAATATATATGGTTTAAATTAATAATATTGATGATGTATCAGAATGTAGCATAAATATTCTTTATTGTCAATATTTGTCAAAAAAAAATAAAAGGCCAGATGCATGTCTGTTTTTTTGAAATTTTTAAGTAAAAATCAGAAAGGCGAAGATACTTCCGGCAGCAAAATTTCTTCTTTAACAACGGTTTCGTTTTGAGCCGCGTCGGTTGTCGGAACTGCCGGAGCCGGTGCAACGGCCGGTGTTGGTTCCGTTTTTGAGATATTTATCAAATTCTGCGGTTCCGGAGTTGTATTTTCAGCTGAAGCCGACTCGGATTTTTGAACTTTTTTTTGCGGAGAAGGGCGGTTCAGTCCCAGATAATTTTCAATTTCTTTTTTTTCTTTGTTTTTTTCATCTGCGGTAATCAGTCCGAGGTCGTGGAGCACTTCGAGTTTGCGCAGATTTTTTGCCGCGGATAAAATGTCTTTTGCCGGGGCTTGAGGTGAAAGCCGCCGACGGGGATGCGGAGGAAGAACGGCTTCAACAATCAGGTCTCTTTCCGCAGAAAATTCCTGTGGCGTGATTGCCCGCGCTTCAACGGCTTCTTTGAGAGAGTTAATCCGTTCGAGAATCAGGTCGGGCGAGGGAACCGGCGCTTCGACGCCAGCCGCCGGCGGAAGATTGGTTAAGGGCAGAAGTCCGCCGATGTTGGCCTGTCGTCCGTTAAGAAATTCTTCTTTGGTAATAAGGTCTTTTTCGGCCAGTTCTTTCATTATTAAAAAGCGGGAGACAATGTTTTTTTCTTTATCGTCAAAGAGAATTTCCGCCGCTTTGACATCAGCAGCCGAGGCCGCTTTGTTTTCGGCAATCAGTTTTTGTTCGCGGGCAAACAGGGCTTCTTCAATGGCGGATTTTCCCTGACGGCCGGCGGCTTCCTGCGAAATGTTGAACAACATGACGCCGTCTTTGTCTTCAATCATAATTTCGCTCTGTTTCATGTTGAGATAGCGCAAGCGGCGGCGGGCGACTTCGGACATTCTTTCCGGTATGGAATTCTGAGTACCGAGAATGGTCATTTCTTCGGTGCCGACGATAGTCAGATCTTCGTAATATTGCCGGGCACGGTTCAGCCGTCCCATCTTTTCGTATACCAAGGCGCCGACCATCAGGGCTTGCGGTTGGCGCGGATTTTGCGTGAGGGATTCAATGACATATTTTTCGGCTTCTTCAAAATTTCCCTGAGAATAAGCCATGGTTGCCAGCTCGGCTTCGTCCCGTCCCCGGGAGCCATAGTCTTTTCCCTGTTCCCAACTGTGGCTGGGAATCGTATCTGCCGGCTGCTCAAACAAAGCGCAGGAGCCGAGCAGAACCGAGAGCAGGGCGCTGCAGAGCGCCGTTTTGGTATTTTTGCCTGAAAACACTTGTTTCTCCTTAATCTTTTCCGCGAAAAATCCAACCGTTTGCGTTATCATAGTCAATCTTGGCAAATATTACAATAATTTTAATTGCCCTGTTAATTTTGCTTGATTTAAATTATTTTTTATGTAGTATTTCTCAATAATTAAGCTGAACCGCAGGCGTGGTGAAACTGGTAGACACGCCAGACTTAGGATCTGGTGGCGAGAGCTGTGAGAGTTCGAGTCTCTCCGCCTGCACCATCCCGCGTCCGGGAATGCCATGTTGAAAAATCGTTAGGAAAAGAGAAAATTTATGAATATTACCGAATTGAAGTCTGAAGGCTTGAAAAAAGAATATAAAATCGTGGTTCCGGCAAAAGATATGGAAGCCAAAGTGGACAGCAAGTTGGCCGCCGTGTCGAAAAATGTCAAACTGCCCGGTTTCCGTCCGGGAAAGGCGCCGAAAGCCATGTTGAAACAAAAATATAAGGCATCGGTTACGGGAGAGGCTTTGGACGATTTGGTGCGCGAAGCTACCGATGAGGTTATCAAAAGCAAGGAACTGCGTCCGGCTATGATGCCGAATGTCAAAATTACGTCTTTTGCCGACGGTAAAGACGTGGAATTTGAAATGAGCGTTGAGGTTTTGCCGGAAATCAAGTTCGGCGATTTGAGTGCTATTTCGCTGGAAAAACTGATGGCCGAAGTTCCTGCCGAGGAAGTTGACAAAGCGATTAATTATCTTGCCGAAAGTCGTAAAAACACAAAGAAAGTTGAAGAAGACAGAGCTTTGGAAAAAGGCGATATTGCCGTGATTGATTTTGTCGGTTCGGTTGACGGCGTCGAATTTAAGGGTGGAAAAGGCGCTGCTTATCCGTTGGAACTTGGTTCGGGGGCTTTTATTCCCGGTTTTGAAGACCAGCTTATCGGCCAGAAAGCCGGTTGCAAGACTGATGTGAAAGTTACTTTTCCTGAAAATTATCATGCCAAAGATTTGGCCGGAAAAGATGCCGTTTTTGCCGTAGAGGTTAAAGAAATCAGAGTTAAGGAACCGGTCAAAGTCGATGACGAGTTTGCAAAGTCTTTGGGTGAGAAAAGCCTTGACGAACTGAAATCAAAAGTTTCTGACCGTATTAAGGCAGATTATGAAGCTGCTTCCCGCATGAAGTTGAAACGCCGGCTTTTGGATATTTTGGATGATGAATATGATTTTGAAGTTCCCGAAGGACTGGTTGACGCTGAATATAAGGGGATTGTTTCCCAATATGAACAGGCGAAAAAGCATAATCAGCTTGATGAGAGCGAAAAGGAAAAATCTGAAGAAGAGCTGTTGGCTGATTATAAAAATATTGCCGTCCGCCGGGTGAAGCTCGGTTTGCTGCTTTCGGAAATCGGAAAAGATGCCAAGATTTCCATTGAGCCGGATGATGTTAACAAGGCGATTATGGCCGAAGCCAGAAAGTATCCGGGGCAGGAAAAAGCCGTGTTTGATTATTATCTGAAAAACAAAAACGCGGTTGAGGCTTTGAAAGCTCCGATTTTTGAAGAAAAAATCATTGATTATATTCTTTCAAAGGCAAAGGTTTCGGAGAAGATTATTTCGGTTGAGGAATTGTATAATTTTGATGAAGAAAACAATATGCCTGCGGCTAAAAAGTCTTCTTCCAAGAAGACTGTAAAATCTTCAGAGACGAAGGGACACGAAGAAAAAACAGCAAAAAAGGCTGCGAAGAAATCAGCTTAATTTTTGCTTTGCCATGAAAAATCCCGGAGGGTTTTCTTCCGGGATTTTTTGTATCGGAGTGAAGTCTGTGTTGTTGTGAAAAATTGTTGTTTTAAGTGTAAAAAAACTCCTGAAACAGAAATGTTTCAGGAGCAAAACGATAAAGCTTCAAAATTATTTTGCTTTTTTAGCTTTTGATTTAGAAGAAGTTTTTTTCAGAGAAACGGTCTTGCAGCTGGATGTTTTGCTGGAAGATTTTTTGCTGTTGTTAGAAGCGGCAGTCAGCTGCTGAATGGCAGCGTTCCAGTCCTGCAGGCTGGTGTTGGCCGGGCAACCGGCATTTTTCCAAATGAAGTAAGCGGCTTCTTTGATGGCTTTTTCGTTCAGTAAATTTGTCATTGTTTTTCTCCAGAGTTTAGTTTTGTTAAAATTCCTGTTCAGGATAGCCATCAATGGTTAATAAAATGTTTATGCAGTTGAAAAAAATAATTTTTTTTTATTTTATTTTGCAAAAGCATTTAATCCGGCGTCAAGTTTTTGAGAGGCATCAATACCGGAAGCCAAAGCTTCGACAATGGTTGAACCGCCGTTTTTGCAGTCTCCGGCATAGATGATGCGGGGGCTGTCGTTTTTGGGTGTGACGGTGCTGCCCAACGCTTCAATGACGAGAGAAAAATCAGGACGGGGAATTATTGTGCCGGGGATGTCTTCCAGGCGTCCGTCTTTAAAACGGGTTTTGACGGTGAAAAGTGTGAGCCGCCCGTCTTTTTGTCTGGCAATTTTAACGACTTTGGTCATGGTGGTGATGTCGATGTTGTGTTCCAAAAGTTCTTTTCGGTCGGCATTGGTAATACGCATGTCGGAAATGCGCCGGCGGACAAACATTTCGACATTTTCCGCGCCGTCGTTTTTGGCACTGACGGCACAGTCAGAGGCAACAGAGCCGCCGCCGACGACGGCAACGTTTCCTTCCGTTGCATATTTTTTGTGACGGCGCAGATATTCGGTGTAGGGCAGAGCATGTTCTTCGCCTTCAATGCCCAGTTTGATAAAATTGCTTTCTCCGGTTGCAACGATGACACCGTCAAAATTTTGCAGTAAAAGTTCTGAAGGGTCTTTGACGGGTGTGTTGAGTTTTAGTTCAATACGGTCGTTTCCGTCGGCCAGAAAGCTCCAGTCTTTAACAATGACGTCATGCGGCAATCTGGTTTCGGGGATGAGATTTAACGCGCCGCCGATTTTATCAAAGCCTTCGAAAATGGTAATTTTATATCCGAGTTTCAACAGATTCCAACAGGCGGCAATTCCGGCCGGACCGGCGCCGATAACAGCGATGTTTTTGCCGTTGAGCGGCGGGTAATCCGGACGGCGGAATGTTTCTTTGGTGCGGTATTTTTCAAGCAGGGCGGCCTGCACCCGGGGAATGTTTATCGGCGAATCGAGATTGGTGCGCAGGCAGGCTTTCATGCAAAATGTTTCCGGGCAGATTAGGCCGCAGGTTTGTCCCATGGGATTGCGCCGGCAGATGGATTCAACAGCTTCGGTATATTCGCCTTTTAAGGCATGGGCAATGAATTCCTGCGGACTGCAGCTGACAGGGCAGGCGTTTGTGCAGGGTTTGTTTCGGCATTGCAGACAGCGGGACAGTTCGGCTTTGAACTGGGCATTGGTCAGGTATGTTTTTTTATTCATTTTGAATTTGCCATGAAAGTTTTTTTTGTTTGGATTATTTTAACGCAAAATGAATTAAAAACAATCTTAAAAATTTTTGATTCAATATTTGAAACTTTAAAAGGAAAGTGTATTGAATCATACCCCCTCCTAACCTTCTTGCAGCAAAGCTGCTTCGGTCAACTGAATTGTAATGATTGTTTCCTTAGGCTGTCGCCTGTTCACAATCTAACAATTCGGACTCTGTTGGCGAAAAACAATTCTGATAGTTTGTTTTGACTCATACCCCCTCCTGCTTCTTGCAGCGAAGCTGCTTCGGTCAACTGAATTGTAATGATTGTTTCCTTAGGCTGTCGCCTGTTCACAATCTAACAATTCAGACTCTGTCGTTGAAAAACAATTCACCGGATTGTTTTTCTGCCTCCAGCCCTACTCAGGGGGAGGAGAGAAAAG
>CASEQD010000051.1 GCA_949289935.1 uncultured Pseudomonadota bacterium
AAACCAGTATTCGCCGAAGGGACATTTCAGACAATTTTCTTTGTTGGTTGTTTCTTTATAGCCCAAAGCAGAACAATCTTCATTGTCCACGCACTGGGCGGAAACGGAAACAGGGAACATAAAAGAAGAAGCCAGCAGGGTAAAATATACCCTTTTGCCGGCGGAAAGAATCACACGCATTTCATCCTCCACACTTTATCATCACTGGTTTTAGTGTAGCATGGATTTTGTCGTTGTTCAATGATTATTTTCATGCAGGGGTGAAAAAAATGAAGAGGATTTTTTTATTTGAATCATACCCCTCTTCAATTCCGACTAATCCTTTTGTTCGGTTCGTACTACTCCCTCCAAAAGGAAAGTCTCATTGCGTCTCCTTGCCAAAAGCAACGTTGGTTGCTTTTGGCTTCGGCCGTCTCCCCTACTCAGGGGAGGAAAAAATGGAGAGGATACTCAAGGGAAAGCGGCGGGTTAAAACTCAATTACCGGGCGAATATCGTGGGTGCCGAGCTTAGTATTGTCGAGGTAGTTGAATATACCTGAAAACGAGAACCAGAACCACGCGCGTTTGCCACTGAACTCGGACGACGACCACCAGTAGCTGCCGTTGTCAATAATTTCTTTGTTTATTCTGGTTAAGCTTTGATTTATAGCTGTTTTGTTTTGGGTAATGCTGTTTAACACACCGCCGGCCGGCAAACACCATTTTCCTTTCGTTTCGGGCATGCTTGACGGGGCATAATTATATACCGCCCAAAAGGCCTGATAATATTCATTGTCACCGTGTTGCTTAAAACTGTAATCATTGACAGCGTTGGTATTCTCGCAACTGGAAAAATCGTTTAACGGATCGCTGGTGTAATTTTGTAAATCCGGGATATCAACATATTCCGTTGACCAATAAAAAGCTCCCAATTTTTCCAGAGCCAGAGCCTGGCCGCAGCTGTTTTCGCCGATATAAACGACAACGGCAATCGGTGTTTTAGCGGAGATGACATCGGCAGAACAAGTGCCGTCTGTGTAAAGGATATCGCCGATTTTGCAGTTTTTGGCATAGCCGGTGCACTGACCGAGAACAGCGCCTTCGGGTTCTTCCGGTTTTTCCGGTTCTTTTTCGCTGGTCTTTCCGGGGCAGGCCCAATAGTTGCCAAAGAAACATTTTACGCAGTTTCCGGAATTGGAAGTTTCGGTATAACCAAGGGTTTGACAGTCCTGCGTGTCCACGCACTGAGCGAAAGCGGAAACAGGGAACATAAAAGAAGAAGCCAGCAAGGTAAAATATACCTTTTTGCCGGCGGAAAGAATCACACGCATTTCATCCTCCACACTTTATCATCACTGATTTTAGTGTAGCACGGATTTTGTTATGTGTAAATCATTAATTTCATACGGGGATGAAAAATTCTGGTAATTATTTTTTTTAATAAAAAAGGAACTGAAAGATCAGTTCCTTTTTTATTTTGAGTTTTTTTCAGATTAGAAAGAATATCTGATACCGGCAGAATATTCGTTAATTCTGTCAAGGTCGCCGTGTTCAACGATTACATGACGGAACATGCCGCGGACGGCCAGTTTATCATTGATGTTGTACTGGGCGCCGACATTCATGCGATAGCCGAGGCCTTCTTCTTTATTGGTGCCGATGAAAGCTCTTTCTTTGAGTTCATATTCGCCAAGGCCGAGACCGCCGATCAGTTCAACTTTTTGATCGCATCCCAGAGGCAGATAGCCGAGGGCGTCAATTCCGTAGCCGCTGAGGCGGGAGGTTACTTTAGTCGTTTCCTGAACGGAACGGCTTTCGTTCAAAGATCTCTGGTAGAAAGCTTCCAAGCCAAAGTTTTTGTGCAATTTGGCACCGGCGACAATGGAGGCATTGTGATAGTCGTCTTCAACATTCCAATTTGCCGTGTTTTTGGCAATACCGAGTGAAGAGTAGTTATAGTCAAGACCAACGTAGGGTTTAATTTCCATCGCATTTGCATTGAAAGCAAAAGCGCAGGCAACGCCGGCAAGCAATAAAGTTTTTTTCATGTTTTTTTCCTTTATGTTAACAGAACAATCAAGGTTCATCAGCCTGTGTTCAGGCTCCACTGGACAGTCTGGCTGCCAGCAATAGCTTAACCTTACTACAAATATTTTATTTTTCAAGTTTTAAATATGCGTTTTTTTCTATTTGTGATGATTCTTTGATTTTGTTTGCGGCAGATTTTGGAAAATGAAGTCTTTCAGAGCATCTTCATCCTGCCAGGCAATGCCGATTTCCAATACGCAGAAAAACGGCCGGAGATTTGGTGGAATTTTGACAAAGTCTTTGGAGGTTGTACACAGAACGGCATTTTCTTTCCGGGCTTCATTGATGAGTTTTTGCAATTCGGTTTCCGTGTAAAAATGGTGGTCGGGAAAACTGAAGCTTTTTACTATGACGGCCCGGCATTCCTGCAATGAATGGTAAAATTTTTCGGGACGTCCGATGCCGGCAAAAGCGATTACCCGGGCGCCGGATGAAAAGGGCGGGGTTTGAGGTTTGATTTTTCCTGCAAATACGGGGATGTTTTTTAAAATTGAGCGGACATTGGTTTTGTCTGTTCCGATAATGACGGCGGCATCGGCACGGGCTATTCCTTTTTGGAAGTTTTCACGCAGAGGTCCTGCCGGTACAGGGCGAAAATTTCCCAATCCGACTTCTCCGTCAATGACAATAAAAGAAAGGTCTTTGTGTAATCCCGGATTTTGAAAACCGTCGTCCATGATAACAATGTCTGCACCGTTCTGCCGGGCGAGAATCGCGGCTTCTTTACGGTCGGCGTTGACGGCAACAGGCGCCGTACGCGCCAAAAGAAGCGGCTCGTCTCCAACGTCGACAGCCCGGTGCTTCTGCGGGGCGACGATGATGTTTTGCAATTTTCCTCCATAACCGCGGGAAATAAAAAAAGGCGAATATCCCTGTTCTTGCAGCAAACGGGCAATTGCTGCCGCCGTCGGCGTTTTTCCCGTACCTCCGGCCGTCAGGTTGCCGATGCAGATGACGGGAATTTCTGCGTTGAAAGGCTTTTTCAGTTTTAAGCGTAGCGCCGTTGCTCCGGCATATATCCAGCCCAAAGGCAAAAGGCAGGTTGACAGCAGGCTTTTTTTGTTCCAGAAAGCGGGGGTTTTCATTGTGAAATATATCCGGTTATTTTGTTCAGAATGTCTTCCAGTACTTTGTTTTCACTTTGAGCCCAGGCAAAAGCCAGCTGCTGATGTTTTTGCAGCGTTTCGGGAGAAGTCAGCAATTTTGTGACAAAATCACCGAGTTCTTCAACGTCTTTCAGACGGGCAACCGCTCCGGCTTTTTGAGCCCGGTTGATGACGTCGGCAAAATTATGCATATGGGGACCGACGCAAACGGCGTCGTTCATGCGGGAAGGTTCAATAAAATTTTGTCCGCCGTGCGGAATGAGCGATCCACCGATAAAAACCAACGGGCAGAGCGTGTACCATAAACCCATTTCTCCGATGGTGTCGGCAATATAAATGTCTGTTTGATCCGTAATTGTTTCGCCGGCGGAGCGTAATGCCGTATGAAACTGCATTTTTTCGAGTGTTTCCTTTATTTCTTTGCCGCGTTGAGGATGGCGCGGAGCGATAATGGTCAAAATGTTCGGGACGGCGGCGGCTATTTTATGTATTTGCGTGCCGATTTGTTCTTCTTCGTTGTTGTGCGTCGAACTTGCCAGCCATACCGGGCGGCCGCCTATTTGTTGTTTGAGCCGGTTCAGCTTTTCGGAATCGCAGGGAAGAGGGAGACCGGCATATTTTATGTTTCCGGAGCATTCGGCTTTCGGAGCTCCGAGGATTTTGAGTCGGCGTACGTCTTCTTCCGACTGTCCCAGACAAAAGGTGAAGCAGTTCAGCAGTTCGCGAATGAAAAACGGAAACCTTTGCCAACGGCGGAATGAACGGTCGGAAATGCGTCCGTTTACCAAAAGAAGGGGAATATGGCGTTTTTTTATTTCGGAGAGCATTGACGGCCAGAAATCGGATTCAAACCAGAGCGCCGCATCCGGCTGCCAATGATTGAGAAAACGTTTAACAAAATCCGGATGATCAATGGGAATGTATTGGTGAAAGGCTTTTTCGGGTAAGCGTTTTCCCATGATTTCGGCAGAAGTTACGGTTCCGGTGGTTACCATGATCCGAGTATCGGGAAATTGTTCCAGAAGGCTTTGAATGAGTGGAAGCATGGATACGGACTCGCCGACGGATGCTCCGTGAAACCATACCAGTTTTCCTTTTGGCCGCGGAAGTTCAGATAATCCCATTCTTTCGTTGAAACGGGATAAATCTTCTTTTCCGTTTTTTTTGCGTTTGTTGATGTATGGTTTGATAAATAAGGGATAAGATGCGCGGAGCAAGCCTTTGTATAATTCAATAAACATTATTTTCTTCCATTGATGATTATGTAAGGGGAGTTTTTTTTCTTTTTGATTTTTGTTCCCGGACGGACAGGCGTGCGTCCGAGGGAAACATCGGCATTTATACCGGAAGCGACAAATTCGCTTTCTATTTTTTTGCGGATGTTTTCGAGCTCTTCGGAAGCTGCCGTTTCAGGAACATAAAAAGGACCGACGATGTTTACCGTACCTTTGGAAAAAGGAAAAGGAAACATCATTTCGTCCCAGCTTTTTTTGAGCGTGAAAGCGTTTTTTATGCTGTAGGTTATGCAGAAAATCGCTTTGCCGCTTTTTTGGGCGAAAACCAGCGGGCTTAAATTCATGTGCATGGACGGGCCGACAGGTCCGTCAGGGGTGAGGCAAATGGAATTTCCTTCCTGCAGGGTTTTCATCAGTTTTACGGCAGCGCGCCCGGAGTGGCTGGTGGTTGATCCGTCTACCAGCTTCAGTCCGTAATGACGGATTATTTTAGCCATCAGTCTGCCGTCTTTGTGCTCGGAGACAAGAGCGAAAAGCGGATGTTTCTTGTTCCAGAAAAAAGGCGCCAGGGCGGCACGTCCGTGCCAGGTGAGGATAATGATGCTTTTTTCTTTGTCCCAAATTTCATTCATCCTGTCCAGCCCGTTTATCTGCCATCTGGTCGTGTGCCCGACAAATTTCAGATAGGCACTGATTATGTTGCTGATGATGTTTGTGGCAATTTCTGATTTCAGAAGTTTGCGGGTTACTTTTTTTACGGCTTTGGTCATGGTCAGGCGTTCTTCTTTACCAGTTCGGTAACGGCAATGCCGATGGTTTCGTCTTCGGTGATGACGACTTCGCCGCGGCCGATGAGAATGTTGTTGGCATAAATGTCAACGTAATCGTTCAGTCCCCTGTCCAGTTCGACAACGGCACCGCGGCCAAGTTTGAGCAGCTGGTTAATGCGCAGACTGGCAGAACCGAGCATGACCGAAAGTTCAACGTCAATTTCATTGCCAAGATTGTCGACGGCCTGATTTTTTACCATTTGCATATTTCCTGCATTGCTTATTAACCGGTTTCAATTTTTTTATAATGTAAAAGATTTGTTATTAAATTGCAATGTCGGATGTTGTGAATGTGAACAAAAAAACATATGTTGACAGCAGGCAACCGTTAAAATTCGGAATAAGGCGGACGGATGAAAAAAACATGGTGAAAATTTGACGGTTGGTCTTGCTCAGGCAAAATGAAAAACTTATATTAACTTCTGAAATGTCGCAATAGTGATTTAAGGAAGAATTATGGCTGTTAAAAAGGAAAAATATCCGGCTCTGCCGTTGAGAGACATTGTTGTTTATCCAAAGATGATCGTGCCTTTGTTTGTCGGACGGACAAAGTCAATCCGTGCTTTGCAGGAAGCTGTGGACAAGGAGCAGAATGTTGTGCTGGTTACGCAAAAAAATTCTTCCGATGAAGAAGCCATGCCGGATAATGTTTATTCTGTCGGAACATTGGGAACCGTTTTGCAGCTGCTGAAGCTTCCGGACGGGACGCTTAAGGTTTTGATTGAGGGAGTCGAACGCGTTAAAGTCGATAAATTTTCAAATAATCCCGAGTTTATGGAAGCAACGGTGACTTCAATGCCCGCCCGGGATAAAAACAATTTTGAAATCGAGGCTCTTTCACGGGCGGTCATGTCGCAGTTTGAAGAATATGTCCGGTTGTCAAAAAAAATTCCGGCAGAAGTGCTTTTGTCGGTCAATCAGATTGAAGATCTGGAAAAAATGGCGGATACGGTTGCCTCCCATCTGTCTTTGAAAATTGCGGATAAACAGGCTCTTTTGGAAGCGGTTACCCTTAAAGACCGTTTTGAGAAAATTATGGGCTTTCTTAATGCGGAAATTACAATGCTGGAAGTGGAAAACCGTATTAAAACCCGTGTGAAAAAGCAAATGGAAAAGAGCCAGAAAGAATATTATCTGAACGAACAGATGAAAGCTATTCAGAAAGAACTGGGCGACGAAGAAGATGATGAAATTGCCGGATATATGAAAAAAATCAGAAAGCTTAAGCTTTCCAAAGAGGCCAAGGAAAAGTCGCTCAGCGAGGTTAAAAAGCTGAAGAGCATGAGCCCGATGTCAAGCGAGGCAACCGTGGTGCGTAATTATTTGGACTGGATTTTGGGAATTCCGTGGCGGAATCCGTCCAAAGTGAAAAAAGATCTGCATGAAGCAATGGAAGTTCTTGATGCCGATCATTACGGGCTGGAGAAAGTTAAAGAGCGTATTATTGAATATTTGGCCGTGCAATCCCGGGCTGATAAAGTGAAGGGGCCGATTTTATGCTTGGTCGGGCCTCCGGGCGTCGGCAAAACTTCGCTGGGGCGTTCCATTGCCAAAGCAACCGGCCGGCGTTTTGTCCGGGCGTCGCTGGGCGGAATGCGTGATGAAGCGGAAATCCGCGGTCACAGACGGACGTATATCGGTTCCATGCCGGGAAAAATTATTAAAGGCATGCGGAAAGCAGGAACGTCTAATCCGCTGTTTCTGCTGGATGAAATTGATAAGCTGGGAAATGATTACCGCGGAGATCCGAGCTCGGCGCTGTTGGAGGTGTTGGATCCGGAGCAGAATTCGGCTTTTAACGATCATTATCTGGAACTTGATTATGATTTGTCCGATGTGATGTTTATTACGACGGCAAATTCTCTTGATATGCCGCGGCCTTTGCTGGATCGTATGGAAATTATCAGGTTGTCGGGATATACGGAAGAAGAAAAAATCGAGATTGCCAAGCAGCATCTGCTGCCGAAGATTTTTGAGGAAAATGCCGTTAAACCTGCCGAGCTTTTTATCAGTGACGGGGCTATCCGCAATGTTATCCGATATTATACGCGTGAAGCCGGCGTGCGTAATTTGGAACGGGAACTGGCAACCGTTGCCCGCAAGGCGGTAAAGGAGATTATTCTTGCTCAGGAAAATAAGGAGCGGAATATTAAAGCGGTTGAGGTTAATGAAGAAAATTTGGAAAAATATCTGGGCGTTATCAAATATCGTTATGGCGTGGCTGAAGAAGAAGATCATATCGGGGTTACGACCGGTCTGGCCTGGACGGAAGTGGGCGGAGATATTCTTTTTATTGAAGCGGTGGATATGCCCGGAAAAGGTAAAATTACCCAAACCGGAAAACTTGGTGATGTGATGAAGGAATCCATTGAAACGGCATATTCGGTGGTTCGTTCCCATTCGAAAGATTTGGGGATAGATCCGGATATTTTTGAAAAAACGGATATTCATGTTCATGTTCCGGAAGGCGCAACGCCTAAAGACGGACCTTCCGCCGGTATTGCCATGTATACGACGCTGGTTTCGGTTTTGACAAAAATACCGGTGCGCAAAGATGTGGCCATGACCGGGGAAATTACGCTGCAGGGCAGAGTTTTACCCATCGGCGGTTTGAAAGAAAAGTTGTTGTCGGCTTTGCGCGGCGGCATCAAAACCGTGATTATTCCCAAGGATAATGAAAAAGATTTAGCGGAAATTCCGGATATCGTTACCAAAGGTATGAAAATTGTTCCGGTCAGCGAAGTTTCGGAAGTTTTGAAAATTGCGCTAAGTAAAAAGAAGGGAAAATAAAATTATTCTGATGAGATAATTAAGAGAGCGTCTGGCGGGAGTCAGGCGCTTTTTTTTGTTATGTGTCCCCGGGAAGGAATTTCCGGGGAAAATTTGTGTCAAAAAAATGTGGGTTGGGGGATGAAATGATAGTTGACTTTTTAGAAATAA
>CASEQD010000052.1 GCA_949289935.1 uncultured Pseudomonadota bacterium
TTCTCTGACTTCATCTCTACATCCTCAATCTTATATTATTATTTCTAAAAAGTCAACTATCATTTCATCCCCCAACCCACATTTTTTTGACACAAATTTCTTCCACAAAGAATATTTTACCATTTGACTTTTGCACAAAAGCGATACTATTACTGAACTGATATTTTTTTACATTTTAAAATACCGGGAAATTAAGATGGAACAATTGAACAACCTTATGATAAACCATGCAATTCTAAGCACTTCATGGTTATGGATTATTTTTGCAGCCATTGTCATAACACTGCTTTTTCTTGATCTGTTTGTCTTTCACCGCCACAGTGAAGAACCAAGCCTGAAAAGCACTTTGCACATCTGCATGGGATATATGTTAATAGCCCTGTTGTTCGGGCTTTTTGTCATCTACGAACGCGGAAACGACATCGGACTGTTGTTTTACACCGGTTATTTGGTAGAATTCAGCTTATCCATGGATAACATCTTTGTTATTTCCCTCATTTTCACCAGCTTGCACATTCCGGCAAAATACCAACATCGTGTTTTGTTCTGGGGGATTTTGGGAGCCGTCGCCATGCGGGCCGTTATGATTTTCATCGGTGCCGAACTTGTCGCTAAATTTCACTGGATATTGTACATTTTTTCAATATTTCTCATTTACACCGGCCTCAAAATCATGCTGCCTGAAAAGGAAGATGTGCCAATCCTTGAACGCCCGTTATTCAAATTCATCCGCAAGCGCTTTCATGTCACTCATGAAATTATCGGCGAACATTTTTTCATACACAAAGAAAAAAAATTTATGATAACGCCGCTTTTCTTTGCCTTGCTGATGATTGAACTGATGGACGTTATTTTCGCAATTGACAGTATTCCTGCCATTTTCCTGATTACACAGGACACTTTCGTGGTTTACACCAGCAACATTTTTGCCATTTTAGGCTTGCGTTCGCTTTACTTTTTGCTGGCCGAAGCCGTCAGCCGGTTTAAATATCTAAAACAGGCATTATCAATTATTTTAATTTTCATCGGCAGCAAAATATTCCTGCCTTATATCGGAATCGGCATAACACCGCTGATTTCGCTGAGCGTAACGTTTTCCATTCTGTTTTGCGGCATAGCATTTTCGCTCTATAAAACCCGCATTCCGACAGAAAACCAAAAATAACGCTTGACTTTCGGGAATCAGATATTGAAAAATAGAAACATCTGAACAGAGGAGAATGAACATGAAAAAAATTCTGGCACTTTTTTTGAGCTTTTCCGTCATTTTAACATCTGCTTGCAACAGGGAAAGCCGCAGTGAAAAAGAAAATTCTCAGGTCAAAACCGAACAGACGGAAACATCGTCTTTGTCGGATAAACAAATTTATTTTTTCCATGCCATGGGCTGCCCTCATTGCCACGATGCCCTGAGTTATATCAAAAAGAAATACCCCAACCTTCATATGGAAGCAAAAAATGTTGCCTCTTCGGACGGCTATGAACTTTTTCTTGAATGCGCCGACAAATTCAACCTCGGCCGTCAAATTGGAACTCCGCTGTTCTGCATGGGAAAAAACTACATCATGGGCTGGGGAAAAGCATCCGAAAAACAATTTGACGAATACGTCAAACCTTATATAAAATAAAAAAGCAACACCAGACTTTGAAAGACAAAGAATGGAAAAGCAGCTCCCGTTGGAAATAATGAAAAAAGCCGTCAAAGGTATTGGCTACATATCCCATCCGTTGCGGCTGCGCATTTTGGAATATATTGATGTCAACGGGGCATCTTCGGTTTCATCCATAACCAAAAGCATTGGTGAAGAACAGGTAATTGTCTCTCAAAGCCTGAAGAAACTCAGAGATGCAAATCTGGTAAAGACCAAACGTCGCGGTGTATTTATTTATTATGAAATCTGCGAAGAATATCCGGCCAGTATTTTTGAATGTATACGCAAACTTTTCGGCTATATGACAGACAATTTTTTCTATATGAAAGACGATTGTAAAGCAATTCTTCCCCGCGATTATACCACAATGGTTGCCAACCGCATCAAACTTTTTGCCAATTTTGAAAAAATGCGTATTTTGGAATATCTGACTCTGAAAGGAGAAAGCAACGTTTCCGACATCGTAAACGGCATCGGCAGCGAGCAGCTTAAGGTGTCGCAATATCTCAAACGCCTGAAAGACGATGGTTTTGTCACATCGCGCCGCAACGGACGTTTCATCTACTATACCATAACCAGGGGTGTGCACAAAACCGCCATCCAATGTATTCGCAAGCGCTACGAATCCCTCAAAAACAAAAAAGATTTCTGAAACTTCTGTTCAACATAGATTCTGCACTTCCTTTAATAATCAAAATTTTCCGCGGTTATTAACAGATTAATAAAATTATTAACAAAATAGTTAACAAATAAATAATTAACGAATATGATAAAATCATAAAAGTAATATTGTTTGTTAAGAGGAGCAAAAAAATGCGGGTACTGCTGGTTGAAGACGATTATGCCGTTTCGCAAAGCATTGAAACGATGCTCAAAAAAGAAGGCATGATAGTTGATACAACCGATTTGGGCGAAGATGGGCTCGAAATCGGAAAATTATACGATTATGACATCATCATTTTAGACTTAATGCTGCCGGATATGAACGGTTATGAAGTTTTAAAAAATCTGCGCAATGCAAAAGTCAACACACCTGTCCTCATTTTATCAGGCCTGACGGAACCGGACAAAAAAGTAAAGGGCTTGGGTTACGGCGCCGATGATTATCTGACCAAACCATTCGATAAATCAGAACTTCTGGCCAGAATACAAGCCGTCGTCCGCCGTTCAAAAGGACATTCAAACTCCGTCATCAGAACCGGCGATGTCGAAGTCAATCTTGACACACAGACCGTAACTGTCGGCAACAAGACCCTGCACCTGACCGGAAAAGAATACGGCATTATGGAACTGTTGTCTTTACGCAAAGGTTCAACCCTGAATAAAGACCAGTTTTTAAATCACCTCTACGGCGGAATTGATGAACCGGAATTAAAAATCATTGATGTTTTCATCTGCAAACTCCGGAAAAAACTGGAAAAAGCTTCCGGCGGCAAAAATTACATTGAAACCGTTTGGGGGCGGGGTTATGTTCTGAGAGATCCTGACGAAGCCAAAAAAGCAAGTTAACCAAAAAATCCCTTTGAATTTTTTTTCAAAGGGATTTTTTTCATCTGATTTTCTCAATCATCGTTTTTCATTCAATCTCGCCTCCGGAAAATCAACTTTCCAAACCATTAAAACCGAAAATAAATAAACGGATTATAAGTACTGGCAGCCAACGCCGTCGTTGACAAAAAGAAAAGAACAAACAACCAAATATTGATAACACTGCGCAACACCTTCCGCTCATAACGCACCGCCAGAATATGTTGCATCACCGGCATAGCCAAAACCGCTCCCGTTACGACTGCAATCAAAAACTTATAATTAATGCCATAATCATATTTCGGCAGATTGTGGTTGTCTATAATTCCAAACATAACCTGAATATACTCAAAAGCATACTCAACCGTGGGCGAACGGAAAATAACCATTCCCAATCCGATTGCCAGCAAAGCATATATATGCCGAAACACCAGGGCATACCATTTTTCAACCTTGTCTTTTCCCCAGCCGAGTGCTTTTTCTATAACAATAAACACCGCATTCCACATTCCCCAGACAAAGAAAACCCAACTGGCGCCATGCCAAATACCCGTTGCCAGAAAAACCAATATCAAATTCGCATAAGTACGGGCTTTCCCCTTACGGTTTCCACCCAGCGGAATATACAAATATTGCTTAAACCATGTTGACAGGGAAATATGCCAACGCTGCCAAAACTCACTGATAGATTTCGCAATATACGGATAATTAAAGTTTTCCATAAACTTAAAACCAAACATCAGCCCCAAACCGATTGCCATATCGGAATAACCGCTGAAATCATAATACAACTGCAAAATATAGGCAACGGCGCCGATCCAGGCAACACCCTGACTGAGCTGCGACGGATCCTGGGCAAAAATTTTGTCGGCAACCTCAGCCAGAGTATTCGCCAGCAAAACTTTCTTGGCCAACCCCATAATAAAACGCTTAAAACCGATAATCACATTTTTAAATTCAACCCGGCGGCTGTCAATTTGTTCGCAAACATCATGATACTTAACAATCGGCCCGGCCACCAGCTGCGGAAACAATGTAATATACAGCGCCAGCTTGTAAATATCTTTCTGAGCTTTAACCTCCCGACGATAGACATCAATCAGATAAGACATCGCCTGAAATGTATAAAAAGAAATTCCGATAGGCATAACCACATCAATAAAATCAAACCCGGCGCCAAACAAGTTATTGGCATTATCAATCAAAAAATTAAAATATTTAAAATAAATCAGAAAACTCAAATCGACCAAAACCGTCGCGGCCAAAATCAGCTTGCGTTTTTTCCGGTTTGAAAAACGGGCCATTTCAATAGCGCCGACATAATTCACCAAAATGGTCAAAATCATAATTGCCAGATAACGGGGCTCTCCCCAGGCATAAAAAATAATGCTGGCAGCCAAAAGCACATAATTGCGTATCTCTTTTTTTGACAAACCGTAAATGGTTATGACCAAAGGCATAAACACAAACAAAAAAGTCATAGAGCTGAATAACATCGTTACACCTCCGGCGGATTCAGTTTTTTCAAACGGTCGAGCAGCCGCTCCGTCGTCTGAACAATAAAAATATCCGGCTTCTGGGCAAGAATATCTTCCGCCATAAAAGAAATGTCAAAATCACGCCCGTAACCTGTATAAATATGCTGAAAAGAAGCAAAACTTTCTGCCATATACCAGTTCATGCGCAGTGTAAAGCTGTCGCCGTAAATCACGGCCCGAAGCTTTTTGCTCTTATCCGAATTAACAAAATCAAAAGTCTCAATCCGCCGATCGTTATCTAAAAAAGTATGAACATCCGTGGCATGCGGATTTTTAACCTCAAACACATCATATGTCAGGTCTTCTTTCGGAAAAGCATCATAAGCATTGACGCCCAGCGCCGAAGCAATATCCACATCCGCCTCAAGCTTGGGCTTAATGTTAAAATCTTTTTCTTTCATCACATACAACGTCGGAAAATCTTTTTTAATCCGGTTCATCAGCTTTGTATATGCGATGAATGCCCCCCGGTGATTCCAATGCGTCCCTGTTTTATAATAAAGAATATGATCCTTTTTTGCGGCCATAAGCTCGTCATAAGCATAAACCACCGGAACATTTGTATTTTTGCGGATATAATCATATGTCTGCTGAATGCGTGAAAGCTCACGCACTTTTTCATATCCGTCTGGATAATATTCCGGATAGATTCTCTCCTTATCGGGATTAATAAGAACGTAAAATTTAATTCCGTGTTTTTCGGCCCATTGATTAACCTCTTCCAGATTCTTTTTTATTTCAGCCAGTTCCCGATCGGAATACAGCGTTTTGTTCTGAAAAGTATCCACCGAATTCCAGCGTTTGGTAAACAACCAGTTTTCTTTTCCGGCCATTGCCGTGGCATTACGCAGATTTCTGTCGATCAAACGCGAAATTTTGCTGTGCAAATCAATAAAAAAAGCGCGATTATTGAAATGATCGTTAAACCAGTTTTCAAAATCCCGTCCGTAATTAAAATTAATTTTTCCCTTATCCGTCAACGGCTTATATTTTGCCAGATTACGGTTTTCCTGCGCCGACACGGTTTCATGGCTGACATGCGATGCCGGATAATACATAAAAGCCAGCACACACACCACAAACACAATATCTATGCGCGAATTTTTTTCCACGATTTTAAATCGCGCCAAATACCCCACAACCTTATACATGGCAAAAAAGCCCAGCGACAAAAAGATAAAAAAGACCTTCCAGTCAAAACTGCGCCATCCTTCCGGACAATAAAAACCATATGCCCAAACAAGAATAACTGCCGTCAAAGCAACACTGATAACCAAACGTCTCATGTAATACTTTCAAAATTTTTTCTTTCAGTTTTAAAGAATCTCGTCTTTCTTGTCAATCCGTGTTTCCATAATTTATGTTTAAGCTTTATTAACCTGATTTCTGTTATAAAAAAACAGTTGCAATTTTCAAAAAGGATAAAACCATGAAAAAAAGTCTGCTTCTTGCCGCGGCCTTCGGCACATTGTTCGCTGCCAATGCCAATGCCAAAATCTGGCATCCTTATGTCGGCGTAGATTATGTGTACAACAATGCCAAATACGATTCGCCTTATGACAAACAGCTTGCCGAACAATTCAACTCCGTTTCCGGCAGCATCGGCATCAAATTAACCACCAATCTTGCCGTTGAAGCTTTTTACCAACAGTCTCTGGACGAAAACAACACCGCTTATAACACGCAGCTGCCCAACGACAGCGTCGATTCTTCCGTAAAATTCAAAGCTTACGGCGTTGACTTGGTCAGCGACTTCATTAACCTGGATAAAATCGAAATTTTAACCTCCGTCGGTGTCGCCCAGTACAGCGCCGACGTCAACCGCAACTACTATTACGGCGGAAAAATGATGAATGTCAAAAACACCTATGATGGAACCGGCGTCCGCTTTGGTGTCGGCGCACAGCTCAACATCACCGACAGCATTGGCGTCCGCGCCATGGCGCGCTACGTGCTGACAGATGTTGAAGCCATCAAAGACATGAAAGAATTCACTGTCGGTTTAAGATATACTTTTTAATTTCTTTCTTTTTCAAACAAAATCCCGCCTGCTTTCCCAACAGACGGGATTTTGTTTATTTTAAAACGCCATCATCCCTAAAACTCAATCACCGGACGAACATAGTTGCTGGTGTAGTCCTTAAGGATGTTGGCGAACCCACCCGAAGACGCGAACCAGTACCACGCGACGTTAAAATTGGTCTCGGACGACGACCACCAGTCGCCACTGCCATCGATGTTTGGTTTGTTTATTCTGGTCAGGCTTTGGTCAATAGCCGTTCTGTTCTGGTCGATACTGTCTAACACGCCGCCGGCAGGCAAACACCATTTACCCTTCGTTTCCGGCATGCTTGACGGAGCATAGTTGTACACCTGCCAAAACGCCGGATAATATTTATAAGCGCTATCTCCGTATTGTTTGTAACTGTAATCAATAACTGTTTTGGTATTCTCACAGCTGGAAAAGTCATTTGTCGGAGCGCTGCTGTAATTGAACAAATCCGGGATATCGACATATTCCATTGACCATTGATAGGTTCCAAATCCTTCCAAAGCCAAGGCCTGGCCGCAGCCGTCTCCGCCGATGTAAACCACAATGCCGACCGGCTCAACCCCGCTGACGCGGTAATCCGAACAGCTGCCATCCATATTTAAGATTTGCCCGATTTTACAATTCTTGGCATAACCGGTACACTGGCCGAGAATCGCTCCGGCTCTCTTCGTACAGGCGCCGTCTTTCCATTCATAACCGGAAGCGCAGGTGCAGGAGGCATATTTATTATTGCAGGTTTTTCCGTTCCCGGATTCGTACCCTGTTCCGCTGCAGTCATATATAAATCCCACTTCGGCGCAGGTTTCCTCCTTGCTTGAAACACACGCCCATTTGTCGCCAAACGGGCATTTGACGCCGCCGTCGGAACAGGAGGATTCGGTGTAGCCGAGCGTCGCGCAGTCGGTTGTTGCCACGCATTGCGCCAGCGCATTTTCCGAAACACCGCTTAAAAACAACGCGCCCGACATCAAAAACGCCGCTTTTGCTCCGCCCGTCACACCATAACAGCATCCGCCCCCGGCCTGCTTATTTTCCTTTTCAAACTTTCTCATCTTCTCCTCCTTTGTTTAATAATTAAATTCCTTCCTTTTCTCCAAAACTCTCCCTCATAAAACCCCTCCTTTTCCTCCTCCCCTGAGGCAAGAATCTTCCTTGTTTCTCTCCCCCTA
>CASEQD010000053.1 GCA_949289935.1 uncultured Pseudomonadota bacterium
CACTAAAACCAGTGATGATAAAGTGTGGAGGATGAAATGCGTGTGATTCTTTCCGCCGGCAAAAAGGTATATTTTACCCTGCTGGCTTCTTCTTTTATGCTTCCGATACAAGCTTTTGCCCAATGCGTGGATACGCAGGATTGCAAAACCCTTGGTTATACCGAAACTTCCGATTCCGGAAATTGCGTAAAATGTTTCTTTGGCAACTATTGGGCTTGCCCCAAACCGGAAAAACCTGAAGCAGCAGTTCTCGGCCAGTGTACCGGTTATGCAAAAAACTGCAGTATCGGAGATATTCTTTATTCTGACGGAACTTGTTCCGCCGATGTCGTTTCCGGTAAAACCCCGATTGCCGTCGTTGTTTATATCGGCTCCGACAACTGCGGCCAGGCTCTGGCATTGGAAGAATTAGACGGTCTTCTTGATTGGTCAACTGAAAATGTTGACATTCCGGATTTACCTAATTACAACAGTGCTCCAATAGGCGATGTTGCCAGTTGTAAAAACACAAAAATTGTTATTAATTATAGTTCTAAACAACATGGCGACAGTGCTTCTTATTACTATCCTGCTTTTTGGAGTGTTTATGATTATGCCCCGGCAAGCATGCCAGAAACAAAAAATAAATGGTGTTTACCGGCAGTTGGCGTATTAAACAGTATTTTCCAAAATAAAACAGCTATTAATCAGAAACTGAACAGAATTAACAAAGAGAACCTTTCCAACGGTTATTGGACATCATCTGAGGCTGATTATAAACACGCATGGCTCCTCCATGCACTTTCGAATACATTCAACTTCTACGAATACACCAAAACAACAGGAATGGTTACTCGCCCCGTTATTGAATTTTGATCTTTCACCCAAGCAGGGCGGTTCAAACCAAAAACCGCCCTGCTCTTCAAACATTCATCTTTCAGACTTCCCTGCTCTTTCCGACGGAAAGCCCCGACAGGCATCTTGCCAAGCTTCGTTACAGCTCCCAGCTTTTGGAAAACTCCTCATCTTTAAACAGAGAAGCCAAACCGGTAACCTGTTTCAAACGCAAAATTTCATCCGCCGACATACCGACATTCCGCGCAATCCAGGCCTCGCTCTTTTCCAGCTCAAGCAATTCCTTCACAATATTGCTCATCAAATCGACATTATGACTGCCTCTGGCCCGGTTGTGGCGGATAGTCGAAGCAATACGCTCCCCCAAATCTTTATCAATCACCACCACCGGCGCCATACCTTTTTCCCGGGTACGGATTCTTTCCGATGTCATTAAAGTCGTATAACGATGGAAACCGTCAACAATAATATATTCGTCCGTTTCTTTATTATGATAACAAACAATCGGCTGGGTAAAACCGTCTTCCCAAATGGAAATTTCCAACAATTTCATTTCCGGAGGCGCCACCCGGTTCGGGTTATAATCGTTGGCACGGAGTTTTTCCAGCGGCACGGCAATCACATTATACACCGGACTGACAAAATCCGTTACATTGCTGTCTTGCACAGTTTCTTTCTTCATTGCTTTTTTGCTCATAATTTTCCCCCTTAAAGACTTCTGTATTTATCTAAAAGCTCTCTCTCCCGCTGAGCTTGGCGTTTTGTCTGTGCAAACCCCATATGCTTGCACAGATGGTCATTTTTCAAAATGCACACCGCCATACGCTTCCACGAAGGAATGTCGATCGTCGACTTAATATCATCCGTATCATCCGGCGTACCGAGAAACCGCACCCTTTCCTTTTCACTCCGGTAATGGCTCCGCCCGTTTTCCCTGATATTATAATTGCAGGCCTCCAGCTCCTTAATGGCAGCCTCACTGACCACACCGCCTTTTTTCCACCAGAATTTGATTGAAGTTTTAAATTTTTCAATATAATTCCGGCGCATTTCATCCGGCAGCGTTGCCAATAAAAACTTAACATAAGAACGCCAGGTATGCCCTTTGGGCAAAGTAATGCGCTTTGAACCGAGCAGTTTTGTATTGCCGTACATAGCCCCGAAATTAGCCCCTTGCACGCGGCCGACCACCCGCACCCAGGTTGCCGGTTCCAAAACCCTGTACAAATTAAGACTTTCTTTTGCGGCCTCATGATACGGACTTGCCACCCTCATTTGATTGATTGACAAACCGGCCTTGTAAAACAAATCATAAATTTTATTATAATCAAAACCAAACTTCCCGTTGGCCACCCATACATCTTTGGTCGTCCAGTCATACAGAGGATAAGCATTATACCAGGTATCGCCCATTTTAGACGTCCATTGCTTGTTTTCCATAAGCTCTTTGCGGATATTGGCATAAGCCCGGTAACGGTTCAGCGATTCGTCAGCGCGTATGCCGAGCAGGCAAATGGATTTTCCTTTTTTCTGCCGGGCATACCAGTCGCCGAACTCGGCATACAAATCTTCCTGCACCATTTTATATTTATAAAAATCAAACGGATTATTATCCATATTAATAATATACGGCATCTTTGGCATTTCCCGAACCCAAAGCTCTTTTTTATCCGGATCCCACGGATACCAGTACATCTGATAATTGCTCACGGCGCAACGGGAACCCATCGGCAGACAAACCCAATACGGCTCGATATCTTCCAGATTGTTTTCAAACATCCGGGTAACAAAATCCGTCGTCAACTGATATTGCGCTTCAAAATCCTGATGAAAAACGCCGATTTTTTTCTTAATATTATGCTTTCGTTTATAATCCAGAACCAAATTCAGCAAAAGGCCGCTGTCTTTTCCGCCCGAAAACGAAACATAAATATTGTCAAAATTCTCAAAAACATATTTGATGCGTTCCATTGTCGCATCATATACATTAATATCGAGGTATTTTTTCATTCTCCCAAAACTCCCTCTTGAGAAATTATATTACACACATTGGTTAAAACATCTTGTTTCATAAGTAGATTCTTTCTTATCATTTCGTCAAGGCCGGTTCTGACCCAAAAATCATAAATTTTGATTTCATCACACCCCTCCACACGTTCAATATCATGAACCATCTTCACTTTCAAACGATAATCAAACGTCTGCGAAAAAAAAATCACATTCTGACACAGTTTAACACCTGCCCCCAAACTGTCAACACCATAAGAAGTAAACAACACATTAACGTTTCTGGAAAACAGTTGTAATGCTTTCTGCTTGTTGGATTTACCGCTGATAACGGCAATATGTCTCCGGTCAAACCAGCCGCATTCCTTAAAAAAGTTTATTTCATCAACAAACTTCACAAAAATAATAACTTTTTCCCGCCGCAGTTCAATTTCGCTCAACAACTCAAACAAACCGTCCAGCTTGCTTTCACAAATTGTATAAATACGTTGGAACTTATGAACAACCTCCATAAACGGCACACGATAGCGGCAATTCAGATAATAGTTTTTTTCCTCACCA
Source organism: uncultured Pseudomonadota bacterium (assembly GCA_949289935.1). Classification (GTDB taxonomy): domain Bacteria; phylum Pseudomonadota; class Alphaproteobacteria; order RF32; family CAG-239; genus HGM16780. The sequence goes on from CASEQD010000053.1 coordinate 3,403, forward strand.
TAACTTTTCACCTCATTTGAAGACAAATCAAAAAAAACATCATATTTTTTAATTTTATAATTAAAATCAAAATCACTGTCATAAATATAAGGCCGCATAACCTCAATCAGCTTTCGCTCGTTTTCCGGCGTCGACCATCTTTTCAATGTTTTGAATTCATCTTCAAAATAAGGCAGATAAGCATGAAAAAACTGTGTTTCCGTCATATTCAGAAGCTTCGGATTCATAAACTTAATCTGCGAATATAAATCTATCAGCCCCTGCGTCAGCGGCATGCTGCTTAAAATCAGCCGGTATTTGAATTTGGAAGCAATAGCCAGCAGCCGTCTGGTTCGCCCCGCTTCGGTATTTTTTATGGTAAGACTGTCATCCACCACGCAAAACACCCGGTAACTGTCCGCCAGATTATATAAATACAAATATCGCACATCGGAAAACGAAACACACTCAATGGAAAAATAATAAACCCGGTTCCTTATGTCTGCAGAATTTTCATCAAGATAACCTTTATATAAAGGCGAAGACAAACAGGCATTCGGAGCAATCCAGATAACATAATCCACTTCGTCAAGCTTTGACTTTATGAGCTTAAAAGCGAGCTCCACTTTTCTGGCGCCCATTTTCATAAACAATACGCCGGACTTGTCGCGCCCCAGTTTTTCATATGCGGACAGTCCATTGTACACAATATCCATATTTTCTATCTTTCTGTTGCACTTCAGCTCCACACATCAATAATCACACATAATAATTTCAGAGAAATTACTTATACATATACAACATTTCGGAAAGATAATCCAGACAAAGCATAACTTTTCAACAGACCGTAAAACATCAAAAAATTTTCCACCCCTCTTTTCTGACCGTTTTGCCGATGAGTTTTCCGCCGTGTCCGAGCGCCGGAACAACAATCAGTTCCGATTTTGGAAGCGCCTGATGCAAAAGGTAAGCGCCTTTGAGCGGACAAACCATATCCAGCCGGTTATGAACGATAACCGTCGGAATATGAGCAATTTTTCCGGCATTTTCCAAAATTTCGTTTTCCTTCAAAAAAAACTTGTTAGCGGCATAATGCATCATCACCCGGCACGATTTTAACAACGTTTCGTCAACAGCCTCATAACCAAGCCGGGGAGACAGGCTGCCCAGCACATTTTCGTAGCTTCCGTATAAATTAACCGCCTCAATCTGCTTTTGCAAATCTTCGGAAAAAATCATATCCCTGTAATATGCCGGAACATTTTTCTGCCCGGCGGCTTTTTCCTTCACCTGCCGCAGCATATCCGGATAAAACAACCCGGAATACTCCAGTTCCCATGTCCGATTCTCTTCGGTACACAAAAAAATCTTCGATACCAGCAAACGTTCAATCTTTTCCGGATAAGCCTCGGCAAAAAGCAAAGCCAGCGTTGATCCCCACGATCCGCCGAATACCGCAACTTTTTGCCCGATTTTCAAAAAATCAAGCAGTTTTGCAGCATCTTCAATCAGATTTCTGGTTGTATTTTCTTCCGTTTCTCCGGCAGGAAGCGACTTTCCGCACCCTCTCTGATCAAACAAAATCACCCGGCACTTTTTCAAATTAAAATTTTTGGCCGTCCCCGCATTGCTGTGATAACCGGGACCGCCGTGAAAGCAGATAACCGGATATCCGTCGGGATTGCCGTACTCCCGGTAAAAAATCCTGTGTCGTTCCGAAACTTTCAGATAACCGGTATGAAAGGCCCGCGGCGAAAATAAAAAATTAAGCAGCCCCATAAAAAAACCTCCCTGAAAACTGAATTGTCATTGCATTACCGTCGCTCTTCATTTAATATAAAAGCTATAATGAGATTCGCAACGGAAAATAATAATGAGTTCTGAAATTTGTCTTCACAATGCCACGGTCATCAACGGCTATGCCGCCATGAAAAACTGCGCCGTCATGATAAAAGACTACAAAATAATCGACGTATTTAACGAAACACGCTTCAAACAAAAACGCTTTTCCCCGAACATCCGGCTGATAGACCTCGGCGGCGCATTTGTTGCTCCCGGTTTTATTGACACGCACATCCACGGTATCGGCGGTTTCGGCACCGAAGATCTCTCCCCTGCCTCCATTCTCAAAATGTCGCAAAAACTGGTGCATTACGGTGTTACATCTTTCATTCCGACGCTTTATTCCGCTCCTAAAGAAAAATTAATCCGGGGCATCCGCGCCGTTGTTGATGCTATGGGAAAAGAGGAAGGCGCAAAAATCCTCGGCATTCATCTGGAAGGGCCTTTTATTTCTCCGGCGCGTCTTGGTGTTCAAAGCGCCGATTCCGTAAGCCCCGTCGATTTAAAGCTCATGGACGAACTCTGGCAGGCTTCGGAAGGAAAAATCGTCAACATGACCGTTGCGCCCGAACTCAAACACATGCGCGAACTTGCCTTAAATTGCATTTCCAAAGGCATTGTTCTGCAAGCCGGACACACCAATGCCACATACGAACAAATGGTAGAAGGCATGCAGGCCAGAATAATGCACGCCACCCATTTGTTTAACGCCATGAGCCGCATGCATCACCGCGACCCGGGAGCCGTGGGGGCAATTTTCATCCACCCGGAAATTTCCTGCGAAATCATCGCCGACGGCATTCACATCAACCCCAACATCATCAAATTTCTGCTTCGTTGTAAACCGATAGACCGTCTGGTTCTGGTAACCGATTCGCTAAAACCGGCCGAACAAAAAAAGAAAACTCTGATAGCCAATGGCGAAGAAGTATACCTTGACGAATGCTTTTACCGCAAATCCGACGGCGTCATTGCCGGCTCGGCGCTGACAATGCTGAAAGGCGTTAAGAATCTGGTATCTTTCGGTTTGACTCTTGAACAAGCCGTACAAATGGCGTCTCTCAACCCGGCCCGCATCATGAAGCAGGAACACCTGGGACTGATTGCGCCCGGCTATGATGCGGATCTTGTCGTCTTTGACAAACACTTCAACAACCTCTACACCATCATCTCCGGTGTACTTTATCATAAAGGAAAAAAACTATGCGTGTAATCATCACTCCCGGTTACGATGCCTGCTCAAAATGGGCGGCGGATTATGTTGCCTACAAAATCAACCGTTTTCACCCGACGGCGCACAAACCTTTCGTTCTGGGACTGCCGAGCGGTTCTTCGCCTCTCGGTATGTATAAAGAACTGATACGCCAAAATCACGAGGGCAAAGTCTCATTTGAACACGTCGTTACTTTCAACATGGACGAATACATCGGCCTGCCCCCGGCGCATCATGAAAGTTATCATTTCTTCATGCAGGAGAGTTTTTTCAAGCATATCAATATCCAGCCCAAAAACATCAACATCTTAAACGGCATGACCAAAGATTATGAAAAAGAATGCCGGAATTATGAAGACAAAATCAAAAGCTACGGAAAAATCAACCTTTTCATCGGCGGAGTCGGCACAGACGGACATATCGCCTTCAACGAACCGGGATCTTCGCTGGTTTCGCGCACCCGGGTAAAAACTCTGACATCCGACACCATCAAATCCAACGCCCGCTTTTTCAACAACGATATGACGCTTGTTCCCAAAACGGCTCTGACTGTGGGAGTCGGAACAATTACCGATGCCGAAGAAGTCATGATTATTGCCAGCGGCGCGGCCAAAGCCAAAGCCATTCAGCATGCCGTTGAAGGAAGCATCAGCCAGATGTGGCCGGTCAGCATTCTGCAAATGCACCAGCACGCCATCATCGTTTGCGACGACGAAGCGGCCAAAGAAATGCAGCCGGACACCATCCGCTATTTCAAGGAAACAGAACAACGCACGATTAAATAATCCGCATTACAAACCGGTTATTTCTTTCTTCATACGCCTCCTCATTTTTTCTTTATTGAGCAGGACGTTTTTCTGTATTTTCTCATCTGGACATCCTCCTTATATTCCCTCCCTGAGTAATCCTCCGCTCTCCCTTCCTCCCCTGAGTAGCTTCACCCTTTTACCTCTCCCCCTGAGTAGTCCTCCGCTTTTTCTCCTCCCCGAGTACTCCCCTCTCATTCCCACCCTGAGTAGGGCTTTCCCTTTTCTCCTCCCCTGAGTAGGGGAGGCGGGAGGGGTATGAATCTAAAACGAATTATCTAATTTCCTCCCCTGAGTAGGGCTGGAGGCAGAAAAACAATCCGGTGAATTGTTTTTCAACGACAGAGTCTGAATTGTTAGATTGTGAACAGGCGGCAGCCAGGCGGCAGCCTAAGGAAACAATCGTTACAATTCAGTTGACCGAAGCAGCTTCGCTGCAAGAAGGTTAGGGAGGGTATGATTCAAAACCAATCAACTAAATAATACTTTCCTTTTGTTCGGTTCGTACTACTCCCTCCAAAAGAATTAGTCGTAATTGAAGAGGGGGTATGAATCAAATAAAAAAAACCTCTTTATTTTTTTCACTTCTGTATAAAAATAATGATTGAACAAATGCAAAATCCATGCTACACTAAAACCAGTGTAATAAAGTGTGGAGGATGAAATGCGTGTGATTCTTTCCGCCGGCAAAAGGATATATTTTACCCTGCTGGCTTCTTCTTTTATGTTCCCAATTTCCGCTTTTGCCCAGTGTGCGGAAACAGATTGCAATACTTTAGGCTATGATTCGCCAATACAATGCGACAACGGCATCAAATGCCCGTTCGGAGAATATTGGGCATGCCGTAAACATTGTAACGAAGCTTATAAATACACTTGCCTCGGCGCTAATGAGCAACCAACAGATGATGAATGTGGAAGAAAATATAAAAATTGCAACTGTACTTCCGGCTATGAATGGAAAAATGAAAAATGCGAAAAAAAAGCTGAGTCGCCTCTTGGAAAATGTACTGGCAAAGCTAAAAACTGTAAAATCGCCGATATTCTCTATTCCGACGGAACTTGTTCCGCCGATGCCATCAGCGACAAAACGCCGGTTGGTATCGTAGCTTATATTAACGAAGACGGCTGCGGACAGGCCTTGGCTTTGGAAGGAATAGGATATTTTGCCTGGTCAACAGAATTTATTGATATCCCTGAATTACCTAACTGGAATGGTGTTCCGATTGATGACTTTGCCAGCTGTGAAAATACCAAAATTGTCATTGATTACAGTTCCAAACAACATGGCAATAGTGCCCCAGATTATTATCCAGCATTTTGGCAAGTATATAATTATGCCCCAGCCGATGCTCCGGAAACAAAAGGAAAATGGTGTCTGCCGGCAGGAGGTGTACTTTACGAAATCGGTATGATTGACGGAGCTATTGATAAAAGCTTAAGTAAAATTAACAAACCTAATATCGGTAGTAGCAGTTGGTGGCTATCATCAGAGCATAGCGCTAACAATGTGCGCCGCTGGAATGCATCTACGGGGGGATTTTCCCTAAACAACTCAACGACAAAAGATCATAGCTACTACATTCGCCCGGTAATTGAGTTTTAACCCCGCCTTTTTTCCTGAGTAAGGCTCCTCCTTTTTCTCTCCCCCTGAGTAGTCCTCCGCTTTTTCTCCTCCCCTGAGTAGGGGAGACGGCCGAAGCCAAAAGCAACCAACGTTGCTTTTGGCAAGGAGACGCAATGAGACTTTCCTTTTGTTCGGTTCGTACTACTCCCTCCAAAAGAATTAGTCGGAATTGAAGAGGGGGTATGATTCAAACAAAAAAATCTTCTTTATTTTTTAACCAATTTCCGCTATACTTATAAATGCAGGCAGGAGAGCTGTCTGTGGTGTCTAGAAAACACCCGTATGTTAAACTTCCACCTTTGGGTGGAGTGTCCCGAATATATTGAATACGGACGACTGTACATACCAGTTTTCTAGCTCCACTCTCCTTTGTTTTGAATGACAAACGGAGAGTTTGTTTAACTTGAAAACAAAGGAGCTAACAATGAAAATCAAAACTTTACTTTTAGGGACGAGTCTGTCCTTAATTCCTCAGTTCGTTAATGCCCAGTGCGTCGCAACCACTGACTGCGCAACTTTGGGTTATACAGAAACTTCCTGTCCGAACGGAAAAGGCATTAAATGCCCGTTCGGCGATAAATGGGCATGCCCGTCCAGCAAGGAAGAAACCTGCGCCGAATACGGTTTCAAATATGACTGTTCCGGCACCGGCTATGCTTCCGGCAGCGGAACGCCCTGTAACAACAAATATGCCTCCTGCACCTGCGCTTCCGGTTATGAATGGAAAGACGGCGCCTGTACAAAACGAGCCGGAGCGATTCTCGGCCAGTGCACCGGCCATGCCAAGAATTGTAAAATCGGGCAAATCTTAAATATTGACGGCAGCTGCTCGGACTACCGCGTCAGTGGGGTTGAGCCGGTCGGCGTTGTCGTTTATATAGGCGGGGACGGCTGCGGCCAGGCTCTGGCGCTGGAGGGATTGGGAGAATATAAATGGTCAACGGAAGAAATCGATATCCCAGATTTGTTCAATTACAGCAGTGAGCCGACAAATGATTTTGACAGTTGTGAAAATACGAAAACTGTTATTGATTATAGTTACAAGCAATACGGAGACAGCGCTTATAAATATTATCCGGCCTTTTGGAACGTTTATAATTACGCCCCGTCAACCATGCCGGAAACAAAGGGTAAATGGTGTTTACCTTCCGGCGGTGTGTTAGACAGCATCTACCAGAACAAAACAGCTATTGATCAAAGCCTGACCAAAATAAACAAAGAAAACATTGGTAATAGTTGGTGGTGGTCGTCGTCCGAGAACTCACACAACCACGTGTGGGACTGGACCGCGTCTTCGGGAGCTTTCTACTACTACCTCAGCGCCTATAAGGGCACCAGCTACTATGTTCGCCCGGTGATTGAGTTCTAAACTTTTATTGTCACTCAACAGATTACAATACATTCTTCTCAAAAAACAAAAAGCGACCTGCATTCAAACAGGCCGCTTATCTGTTTGCATCAAAGCCTAAATTGCCGCCAGCATATAAGAACTGAGCTTTTCGGCAAAAAACGCCGGATTTTTGATTGCTTCACCCTCGGCAATCAGCGCCTGATCATACAAAATCTTAATCATCTCGCCAGCTTTGGCTTTTTGCCTGTCATCCTGCACAATCTCCGACAGTCTGACAATCAGCGGATGATACGGATTAACTTCCAAAACCCGCAAACTGGCAAATGCCGTTTGTTGCTGATGATTACGCATAAGCCGTTCCAGATGAATGCTCATCTGCCCGTTTTCAACCGTCAGACTGACCGGACTGTTTGTCAGCTTGTCCGTCGTTGTAACTTTGGCAACTTCGCCGTTCAAAACCTCGGCCATATAATCCGTCAGTTTTTTCAAATCCTCATCTTTCGCCTTGGCGCTTTCTGTCCGTTCAATGCTGAAATCTTCCTCCGCCTGTGAAATATGCTTAACCGGCTTTTCCTTATAGGTTGTCAACACCTGCGTCCAAAACTCGTCAATCGGATCCGTCAGCAGCAGCACATCAATCCCCTTGGCTTTAAAGGCTTCCAGCTGCGGATTATTGGCCAAAACACGCACATCATCGCCGGTAATATAATAAACGGCCTTCTGCTCTTTACTCATTGCGGCAATATATTCATCCAGAGAAATCATCTTATCCGGACTGTTAAGCGAATTGAAGCGCGACAGTTCCGCAATTTCTTCCCTGTTTTCAAAATCTTCATAAATTCCTTCTTTGAAAGCCGTCCCGAACGCATTCCAAAACTTCATATAATCATCATAATCACCGCCGCGTTTTTTCAGCTCTTTCAAAATCCGCGAAACAATACCGTGGCGGATTTTGGCAATCATCGGATTCTGCTGCAGCATCTCACGGGAAATATTGAGCGGCAGATCCGAGCTGTCAACCACCCCTTTGACAAAGCGCAGATAATTCGGCAAAAGCTCCTCAACCTTATCCGAAATAAACACCTTGTTCACATAAAGTTTCAACCCGTTTTTCCTGTCCGGCTGAAACAAATCATACGGCTGCGTCGAGGGAACAAACAACAACCCCGTATATTCAATATTTCCTTCTGCCTTAAAATGAAGCGTCATCCACGGCTCGTCAAAATTCTTTGAAACATGGTGATAAAATTCGCTATATTGTTCTTTGGTAATCTCCGCTTTGTTTTTTGCCCACAGCGCCGAACCGGTGTTAATTGTTTCCTCGCCGCCTTTTTCACCCAGATTCAGCACAATCGGATAATTGATATGGTCAGAATAAAGACGCACAATCTGCCGCAGATAAATCGTATCGGTATATTGTTTTTCGGCTTCTTTCAAAAAGATGGTGATTTCTGTCCCGTTGGTTTCCTTCTCGGCTCTGGCTATTTCAAAGCCGCCGACGCCGGTCGAAGTCCAGCTCCATGCCTCGTTTTCACCTGCTTTCCTAGTCAAAATTTCCACTTTGTCGGCCACCATAAACGCCGAATAGAACCCGACGCCGAACTTGCCGATTAAATCCACTTCCGAACCATTGTCTTTCACATTGTTCACAAAATCGGCCGTCCCCGACTTGGCAATCGTTCCCAGATGATTAATCAGATCATCCCTGTTCATCCCGATGCCGTTATCGGCAATCTTCAGCCGGTTATGTTCGGCATCAGGCGTAATCACAATTTTCATGGCGCCGGAAGCCTTGGCCAAATCCGGATTCATCAAAGCCATATATTTCAGCTTGTCGCAGGCATCGCTTGCATTTGAAATCAGCTCACGCAAAAAAATCTGCTTTTCTGAATAAATCGAATTAATCACAATATCCAGCAGCTTGTTGACTTCTGCTTTAAATTCCATTTTATCTGACATTATTTTTCAACTCCTGAAAATAAAAATTGGTTTATCTTATATATGGGGAGCCGGTACAAATTTTGCAACCCCCGCATAAAAGACTTGATTTTAAATTTAATCCGGTTACATTGTGCGTTGAAAACAAACCGCCGGTTTGATAACCAAAACGAAACTGAGGAGATATAAATATGGTTTCAGTTGTTAACGATTCTTGCATCAAATGCCGCGCCTGCGTATCCGTATGCCCGGTTGACGCTTTTCATGAAGGCGACAGCCAGATGGTTATTGATCCCGATACCTGCATTGCCTGCGGCGTCTGCATTTCCGAATGCCCGCAGGGCGCTATTTCGTCTGAAGACGAAGCTGATGAAGCCGTTGTCAAATTCAACGCTGAAAAAGCTGCCGAATGGCCCAGCGCTTAAGAACAAACATTGTTTAAAAGAAATCCCGGATTGATTCCGGGATTTCTTTTAGAACTCAGTAACATATATATGCTTAGAACCATAAGAAGATCTTCCCCCTTTTGGCCAGTGCGTGAAAGTTCCACGTCCCGTCCCGTTATAAGAAAAATACAATCCCCATACCTCAGAACTATTATACTCCGTAGAAGAATAATACGCATTTCCTATAGCTGGCGAATAATACTGAATAGCAGAGACGCCAATAGCTAAAAGAGAAGAATTTACCTTAGACAAATTCTCTTTTATACTATTTAAAATACCGGCCGCAGGAATACACCATTCCCTACCTTCAATCTCTGGGAAAAGAGTACTATCACTCCCTTGCTCCGCAATAGCTTTTTGCGTATTGCCGCAGCTGTCAAAATCCTTTATCGCCTCATTTTCATCAATATAATTTTTCAGAGTGGAAATATCTTCACGAATCTGAGACCACAACAAAAAATCTTCGCCTAGCCCTAACGTAGTTGCAGCCTGTCCATGTCCTTTTCCGTCGAGATAAACCACAACGCCGATGGGCGTTTTTCCATCAATGACAGATGACGAACAAGTTTCATCGCTGTATAAAATCGAACCGATTTCACAATCAATCGTACTCAGCTGGCATTTCCCGTCTTTCCATTTATAGCCGGAAGAACAAGTACATTCCGCATATTTTCCGGCACAATCTTCACCGGCGCCGCCCCCGTCGTTCGCACCGGTACAACTGTATTGAAAACCCAAATCAGCGCATTTTTCTTTTGTCAAACCGCCGCAATAATAACCATTTCCGAACGGGCATTTGACGCCGCCGTCGGGACAGGAGGATTCGGTGTAGCCGAGCGTCGCGCAGTCGGTTGTCGCCACGCATTGCGCCAGCGCATTTTCCGAAACACCGCTCAAAAACAACACCCCCAGCATCCCGAACACCGCTTTTGCTCCGCCCGTCACACCATAACAGCATCCGCCTCCGGCAATATTTTTCGAAATCTCAAAACATCCCGCCGCCTTAACGTTCTTTTTTGCCCCGGAACGCTCAGCCATTTGAACGCCTCCTGCCGCCACCCCGGCCTGTTCATTTTTCTTCTCAAACTTTCTCATCTTCTCCTCCTTTGTTTAATAATTAAATTCCTTCCTTTTCTCCAAAACTCTCCCCCTGAAATACCCCTCCTTTTTATCTCTCCCCTGAGGCAAGAATCTTCCTTGTTTCTCTCCCCCTGAGTAGGGCACCCACTTTTTATCTCTCCCCTGAGTAGCCCCTCCTTTTCTTCCTCCTCTGAGCAAAGACCCTCTTTTAACTCTCCCCCTGAGTAGGGGGAGTTGGAGGGGGTATGAATCCTCTAAAGAATCAACTTCCAAATATAACAAGCTCGCTGCGCTCGTCATACCCCTCCCGACCTCCCCTACCTTAGGGGAGGAGAAAAAGGAGAGTCCGACCTCCGGGAGAGAAAACGGAAGATTACTCAGACACAATCTGAGCATCGCGCCTCCTCTGCCCCATACCAACCAGCAGCCAACTTGACGCTCACCTCGTCAGGTGTCCCCGCCCCAGCTTCCCCCGCCTAAAGGCAAAACACATAATTTGTATCGAACGGACACTTCAACGCCTTGCCCGCACACGACTTCTGCGCATAACCCAACGCCCCGCAGTTCTGGTTCACAACGCAAAAATCCGTCCCTTTGCAAACGCACGCCCCCTGCGCCGCATCCCAAACATATCCCTCCGCGCACTTGCATTTCGCATATCTATCGTCGCAGCTCTGCCCTTCGCCGCCCGCATAACCCGAACCCTGACACGAATACCGGTACGACGACGAACACCCGCAGCTCTGCGAACTCTCGCTCCATTCATATCCCGCCGGACACTTGCACTCCGTATAATGCACGCCCGCA
>CASEQD010000054.1 GCA_949289935.1 uncultured Pseudomonadota bacterium
CTGTCGCCTGTTCACAATCTAACAATTCAGACTCTGTCGGCGAAAAACAATTCACAGGATTGTTTTTCTGCCTCCAGCCCTACTCAGGGAGGGAAAAACAGGGGTTACTCAGGGGGAGAGAAAGTTGGGGGCTCTACTCAGGGAGGGAATGAGAGGGGAGGTCTCAGGGGAGGAGAAAAGAGAAAGTTCTGCTCAGAAAAGGAGGAAAGAGAGTTCCCTCCCTGAGGGAGAACACTCTCTCAGGGAGGGGAAAAAGGGAAATTATTTTTGTCCGGCTTCCAGCATTTGTTTGATGCCGTCGATTGAACTCAAAATACCTGTGGCTTCATAAGGCATATAAACAACTTTGTTGTTTTCGCCCTCGGTCATGCTTTTCAGTGTTTCAAGGTATTTCATGGCAATCAGATATTTATCGGGCTGGCCGTTCTTGGCAATGGCTTCCGTCACCTGCCGAATCGCCTGAGCTTCTGCCTCTGCCGTTTTGATACGGGCTTCCGCAGCGCCTTCGGCCTGCAAAATTGATGATTGCTTAATACCTTCGGCTTTGTTAATTTCGGCTTCTTTTTGTCCTTCGGCTTTCAGAATGGCTGATTTTTTCAAACCTTCGGCTTCCAAAATGGCCGCGCGGCGCTCACGTTCCGCTTTCATCTGTTTTTCCATGGCCTGCTGGATATCTGCCGGCGGAATAATATCCTGCAGCTCAACCCGATTGACTTTCACGCCCCATTTGCTTGTCGCCTCATCCAAAATGGCACGAAGTTCATGATTGATTTTGTCGCGGGAGACCAACGTTTCATCCAAATCTATCGCACCAACCAGATTACGGAGTGTAGTCTGCGTTAGCTTTTCAATGGCTTCCGGCAGATTTTGGATTTCATAAACCGCGCTTTTGGCATTTATTATCTGGAAATAAAGCAAAGCATTGATGCTGATGGTTACGTTGTCTTTGGTAATTACATTCTGGCGGGGAAAATCGTATACGGCTTCGCGCATATCAATCTTGGTGCGCTCACGGATAAAAGAATAAGTTTCGCCCTGTGCGCCCCGGGTGGTTATTTTCCACGCCATGCGGCGCGGCGATTCAAAAAACGGAAAAATGAAGTTCAGTCCGGGCGAAAGCTCACGTTCAAATTTTCCCAGCCTTTCCACAATAACCGCTTCAGCCTGTTGGACGATAATCAGCCCTTTTACAAAATATACTACCACTGCGGCAATGAGAATCCATTCCCAAGTCATATTATTTTTCCTTTCTTACATACATAATTAAATTGTCATTTTGCTCAATAATAACCGTTTCGCCTTTGGCAAATTTTTCGTCGTTTTTGCTGCGCGCTTCCCAGCGTTCGTCAAAAATGCTTATCACACCCCTGTCTTTTCCGATTTCTTCCAACACTTTCGCCGGCATGCCGATGTAGCGTCCCATGCTGGTTTCGCGTTCGCCGGGTTTGTTTTTTTTGTTTAACAACAGCGGACGCAGCAACAAAATAAACAAGGCCGAAAAGATAACCCAGCATGCCGTCAGAATTGTATAATCCTGCGTATATAAAGAAACGCCCGCCGTTGCAAAACAGGCCAGCGCCAGATTAAGACAAAACAAAGTCGGCGTCAAAAGCTCAATAATTATCAGAGCGACACCTGCCAGTCCCAACAACTGCCAAAGCGGCATTCCCAAATGTTCCATATTTATTTCCTCCTTATGTCTTGTATCATAACGTTTAATCAAAAAAATAAAATTCAAAAATCATTTAATCCACGAACTTTCTTATACATACACTAATCAGCTTTTTTCGGCTTGACTTTTCGTTGAAACTGCTCTGATATGTTGTCAGTATTGTTTTTCCAGAGACGGGAGGAAAGATGTTCAAGAGGTTGTTATTGCTGTTTATTCTGGCTGCCGCAGCTGCTTCGGGATATGTTTATTATGAAAAGAATCGCAGCATAGAGCCGGAACCGGCAATTCAGCCGGAAGAAGAATTCCGTCTGTCCAATCTGAAAAAAATTGCCCGTTCGCTGTCTCAGGAAGCTTACCGCGCTCCCGAAGAAAATCTGCCCGACAAAATAAAAAATCTCAGCTATGATCAATACCGGGACATTCGTTTTGTGCGGGAAAAAGGTCCCTGGTACGGCCAGCGTCTGCCCTTTGAAATGCAATTTTTCCATGTCGGATCCATTTTTCAATATTCCGTACTGATTAACGAAATTGTCAACGGTAAAGTGCAGCCGGTAAAATATTCTTCAAACTATTTTGATTACGGCAAAAACAAGCTTGGAAATCTGGAAGCCGGTATTGCCGGTTATGCCGGTTTTCGCCTGCACGGACGCTTGAACAGCCCGACCTATTATGATGAAATTATTTCGTTTCTCGGCGCCAGCTATTTCCGGGCATTGGGGAAAGGGCAAAAATACGGCTTGTCGGCACGCGGGCTGGCAATTGATACGGCTTTGCAGACCGGAGAGGAATTTCCGATTTTTAAAGAATTCTGGATAAGAAAACCGGCGCGGCGCAGCAAAAACATTATAATTTATGCCCTGCTGGACAGTCCGAGCGTGGCCGGAGCCTATAAATTTGAAGTTATACCGGGAAAAAACACCACCGTTGACGTCGATGCTTTTCTTTATCCGCGCAAAGACATAAAAAAACTCGGGGTTGCGCCTTTAACCTCAATGTTCCTGTTCGGAGAAAACACAAAAAACCGTTTTGACGACCATCGTCCCGAGGTGCACGACAGCGACGGGCTTTTGGTTCATAACGGCAATGATGAATGGTTGTGGCGTCCACTGGATAATTCAAAATATTTACGCATCAGCTCTTTTGAAGATAATAATCCGCAAGGTTTCGGTCTGTTGCAGCGTGATGACAACCCTGCTCATTATCTTGATTTTGAAGCAAATTATGAACAGAGGCCCGGTGTTTGGGTGCAGCCTCAGGGTAATTGGGGCAAGGGGACGGTGCAACTGGTTGAAATTCCGTCCATTCAGGAAATTCATGACAATATTGTTGCTTTCTGGGTTCCCGATGAGGAAATCAAAGCCGGAAAAGAATATCATTTTGCCTATCGGTTGAACTGGTGCAAAAAAGTTCCCGAGACTCCCGGTATGGCAAAAGTTCTTAACACTTATACGGGGATTGGCGGTGTTTCAGGCATGCTTGAAACGGAAAAACGTAAATTTGTGGTTGATTTTTCAGCCCTGCCGGACATAAAAGATGATATAAAAAACGGAAAAATCATCGCCAATGTTTCAACTTCGGAAGGAAAAATCAAAGGTATTCACATGATTTATAATCCCCTGACCAAAGGCGCCACCGTGTATACAGATTTTCAACCGGACGGCAAAACGGCGGAACTGCGGATTTCGTTGTCCAAAGACGGAAAAACAATTTCAGAAGTGTGGAGTTATCAATGGCTGCCATAAGGGTTCAAAGCGTTGACGATATTGTCCGTGCTTATCTGGAAACCCTGAATGCCGGAAAGGAAAAACAAAAAACGGCCGCACTTTCGCAAATGCTAGGGGAGCTTCTGGACAATAAGGACAGTAAAGACGTTGTTTCGGAAATAGACCTGTTGCTGCTGAAAAAAGCCCGGCGGATTTTTCAGAAATTTCAGGGCAGCGATGAGCAGCTTCTGGCTTTGTACAAGTTTTGCTTTTTGAAAGCAGGCGGGCTGAAAAAATGGCAGGACAACCTCTTTTCTGAAAAATATTCATCCCGTTTCGCCGCTGCACTGAAAAAAGAAGTTCCCGTCAATGCGCCGCCTTATGTTTTGTCAAAAATGGAAGCCCAGAAAATAGAATCGCTTGCCCCAAAAAATTTCTGGCAGAAAATTATTCATCACAAAGGAAAAACAGATGCCGGAAAAAGCCCACATGATTAACGGTTTGTCAGCCGGACTGATTTACAGCAGACGTATCAAAGTTTTCGGACTGATGTTTTTGTGCACTCTGCTGGCCACATTAAAATGGATTGCCGTCATTCCTTCCGACAGTACCATTTTTACAAAAACCCTGATGATTGTGCTGTTTGTTTTGACCTTTGCCTGGATATCGTTGTTTTTCTGGTCATCCGTCTTTGGTTTTTGGACTTTGCTCAGAAAGAAAAAAGTTCCGGGCATCCGCTGGGTTCCGGATTCTGTTCCGTTAAAAGGAAAGACTGCCGTTTTGATGCCGGTTTACAACGAATCGCCGACCGGAACTTTTGCCAATCTGGCCGCTATTGCCAATGATCTGGCGGCAAACGGCTGCGGCAGACATTTTGATGTTTTTGTCCTGAGCGATACGACCGATCCGAAAGTATGGATTGAAGAAGAAAAAATGTGGCTGGAAACACAAAATCTGATGCCGGAAAATGTTCATCTGTATTACCGGCGCAGATCAAGAAACACTGCCCGGAAAAGCGGAAATATAGAAGATTTCTGCAACAAATGGGGCGCCGATTATGATTTTATGATTGTTCTGGATGCCGACAGCCTGATGGACGGAAAAACAATTATGACCATGGCCAGACTGATGGAGGCTAATCCCGGCGCCGGCATTATACAGGCACCGCCGATGATGATTAACAGTCATTCTTTGTTTTCACGTATTCAGCAGTTTGCCGGCAAAGTATACGGACCGGTCGTTTCCGCCGGGCTGGCTTATTGGCAAATCGGCGACAGCAATTATTGGGGACACAATGCCATTATCCGCGTCAAAGCCTTTATTGACTGCTGCGGCCTTCCCGTCCTTCCCGGCAGGGCGCCTTTCGGCGGGCATATTCTGAGCCACGATTTTGTCGAAGCGGCTTTGATCCGCCGGGGGGGCTGGTCGACATGGCTTTTGCCCGAGCTGAAAGGGAGCTACGAAGAATGTCCGCCGACAATGATTGATTATGCCGCACGCGACCGCCGCTGGTGCCAAGGAAATCTGCAGCACATCAAAATTCTTTTGTCCCGACATTTGCATCCGGTCAGCCGCATCCATTTTATTACCGGAATCATGTCCTATTTATCTTCGCCGATATGGTTGTGTTTTCTGATAGTCGGGCTGGCCATTGCCCTGGGGAGAGGCATTTTTCCACCGTCTTATTTTACCGAAGCCAGGACGCTGTTTCCGACATGGCCCATATTTGATAAAATCGGAACCATTGCCTTGTTTATCCTGTCTATGTTTATGTTGGTTTTTCCGAAGTTTTTGGGCTTGATTATTTACAAATTGCAAAACAAAAAAACTTCCGGCGCCGTGAAAAGCACTTTGGCTGAAATCATTATCAGCGCTTTGAGCGCTCCCGTTATGATGATGTTTCAGAGCAAGTTTGTTTTGGATATTCTGACCGGGCATTCCGTGAGCTGGAATACGCAAAACCGCGGCGATGCCGGCACAAGTTTTAAAGATGCCTGCCGGCGGCATTTCTGGCATACTTTTCTAGGCATTGCTACAACGGTTGTTGCCGCTCTTTATGCACGGGAATTGTTTTGGTGGATGCTGCCGATTACAACCGGCCTCATGCTTTCCATTCCCCTTTCCATACTGACTTCGAAAGTATCCTGCGGGCAATGGGCAAAAAAACGCGGTTATTTTTTGATTCCGGAAGAACAGGAGCTTCCGGCCATTCTGCAGGCGGCGCAAAAATACCATAATGCATTGCAGAAACTTGAACCTGAAGAAAAAGGCGTTGCCCTGCTGCTCTCCGATCAAATTATGCAAAATCTGCATATTGTGATGCTGCCGGTCAACGGCCCTGTTCCTGACATTAACAGCGGCAGCCTGCAACAGGCGCAGATAAAGCTGGAAAATTATATCAATCACAGTATTGAGCTTAATTTAACCAAAGAAGAAGAAACGGCTCTGCTCTATCATCCCGAAATTTTGCAGCAAAGTTCCATTAGTCTGAAACTGGCGGAAAGCGCTTAGAAGCCTGTTTCCTGCAATTTGCGGACAATCGGCCTGTCAGCCGGCGCAAAGGTATATTGATCCAGTTCGCCGCAAGACACCCAGCGTATTTGTTCATGCGAATCCATAAAGTTTATTTCTTCGCCGGCGCAGGATGCCCAAAAGGCATGCAGCGAAATAGTGCCGAAATCATATTCATAACGGGATTCCATAAAAAAGTTTCCAACGCTTATATCCAGCCGGAGTTCTTCACTGATTTCGCGTTTCAGACACTGGGGCAGCGTTTCGCCTTTTTCAAGTTTGCCGCCGGGAAATTCCCAGAAATATTCCAAATTTTTTCCGTGTTTGCGTTGAGCAATCAACACTTTGTGGTTATGAACAATTATTGCCGCCGTTACCGTTTTCATATTCATCCTTTCTTTTTTGGAATATTTTATATTTTTTTTATTAAAATGCAACATAAGGAAGCTGAGGCAGCTTCACAGGCAACGGCCTGAGCGTCAAGTTGGCCGCTGGTTGGCATGGGGCGGATAAGGCGCGATGCTTAGGTTGTACCGACGGAGAGCTTGGTTTTATTTCCTCTCTGAGGCAGTTCTTTCTTCTGTTTTCCTCCCCCGAGTAGGGCTCCCCCTTTTCTCCTCCCCTGAGTAGGGGAGGAGGGTGGGGTATGAATCCAATAAAAAATCTTCTTTATTTTTTAACCAGTTTCGGATATACTATTTACAGGTGGCTGGTTTGGCTGCTCAGGGCGTCGAAACCCTTTACGAAATTAGTCGTTTAAGCATAATGGCGACTTAAAATAAAGATATGCTGATATCTGTTTGCGTGGACGGATGTCAGCGTTATAAGGCTTTGCACGAAAGCGCTTTCGAACATCCGCCCGTCTCTTTTCAGACGGGTTTTTGTTTTACAAAAAAGGATGTGTGTGATGAAAAATAATCTTAAATTTTTATTTTGCGGGATAAGTCTGCTTATTCCCGGATATGTTCAGGCTCAGTGTGTGGAAAATGAAAATTGTGCGGCATTAGGCTATGATTCGCCGACAGCATGCGACAACGGCATCAAATGTCCGTTCGGCGAATATTGGGCGTGTCGTGAGCCGGCAAAGCCGGAAGGCGCTGTTTTCGGCCAGTGCACAGGCTATGCCAAAAACTGCAAAATCGCCGATATTCTCTATTCCGACGGCACCTGCTCCGCCGATGTTGTTTCCGGTAAGACGCCTGTCGGCGTTGTGGTTTATATCGGCGGGGATGGCTGCGGTCAGGCTCTGGCGCTGGAAGGACTGGGAAGCTATCAATGGTCAACAGAATTTGTTGATGTTCCGGATTTGATCAATTACAGCAGCGTTTCGACAAACGATTTTTCCAGCTGTGAGAATACAAAAGTAGTTATTGATTACAGTTACAAGCAATACGGAGACAGTGCCTCTGAATATTACCCTGCCTTTTGGGAGGCATATAATTATACCCCGTCAAGTATGGCGGAAACAAAAGGCAAATGGTGTTTACCTTCCGGCGGGGTGTTAAATAGCATTTACCAGAACAAAGCGGCTATTGATCAAAGTCTGAGCAGAATAAACAAAACAAACATCGGTAGCGATGTCTGGTGGTCATCGTCCGAGCGCACTAATAGCAGCGCGTGGTACTGGCTAGCGTTTACGGGTAGATTCGGTAGCTACGGTAAGTACGGCAACAGTCACTATGTCCGTCCGGTGATTGAGTTTTAGGAGATTTTTCTCCCCTGAGCATGATTGGAGGAAGAAAAATCTGTAAATTGTTTTTCGCCGACAGAGTCTTAATTGTCGGCGAAAACGGTTCAGATGAGTGGTTTTGAATCATACCCCCTCCAACTCCCCCTACTCAGGGGGAGAGGTAAAAGAGGGCCTCTACTCAAGGGGAGAGAAAAGGGGAGCCCTATTCAGGGGAGGAAAAAAGGAAAGTTCTATTCAGGATTGGATGAAAAAGCGGAATATCCAAAGAAAAAAATTTCCATAACAAAATTTTTTTAAGAAAAAGCCAACGATGTAAGGATCAGTCGGTTGAAAGAATGTTGACGCTGTTGAACAACAGGTTTTCAAAATCAAGTCCGGTGCCTTCCTCCACCCTGTCCATTATGCCGGTAAAACCTTGTCCCAAAGGATCGGAAAGCTGATAAACCTTGCCGTAATTTTCCCGAAGCAGACGTCCGTAGGCCTGCGGCATGTTTCTGATTTTCTGATCATAACTTTCAGGAATTTTATAGCCCAACTTCCGCAGCTGTTTCAAGCCGACGACCATGTTTTCGCGATTGACTTCCGGCGCTATCATTTCCTGCCCCTGCGCATCGGTATAAGTGGTGGCTTCGCCGGTATAATTCAACCGTCCGTGCCGCCCGCTGCCCCGCCATGAGGTCGTACCGCTGCGATCTCTGGCTGCTGCCCAGGGATCGACCGGAAGGACACTGCCGTTTGTCGGGCCGTCTTTATACAACGGAGCATCCGTCGGCTGCGCCTTCCACGGGTTGGCAGGCAGCTGCGCATTTGCGGTATAAGCCGTTATCAGATAGAGCATTGCGGCAATAACACCAAACAGTTTGTTCATAAGAGCCTCCGTTTTTCTTTATATAATCATAGCATATTTTTACATAAAAAAACAGTTACATTTCAGTTACAAAACACTTGTGATGAAACCGCCGCCCATTACCCTTGTGTCCCGGTAGAAACAGCAGCCCTGCCCCGGCGCCGCACCGAAAAAATCGTGTTGCAAAGTTACTTCCGCCCGTCCATCCGGCAGAAACACGGCTTTTGCTCGCACGGGATTTTGACGAGAGCGCAGTTTAACGTCAAATTCGGCTTTTTCCGGCATGTTTTCTTCCAACCAGTTGACTTCTTCAATTAATACCTTACGTTGTATCATTTCATCTTTATGTCCGACGATAATTTCGTTTTTCACCGCATCTATCCGCAAAACATACAAAATATCACCGCCGCCGATGCCCAGTCCCCGCCGCTGTCCGACGGTATAATGAATAATGCCTTTATGGCGGCCGATAATTTTGCCCTGTGTATTGACAATATTTCCTTCCGTTTCGGCATAACCGGGGCGAAGTTTTTGAATGAGCCCGGCATATTTTCCGTCCGGGACAAAGCAAATATCCTGACTGTCGGCTTTTTTATAAATTTCCAGGCCTGCTTTGCGGACAATTTCCCGTGTCTCGTCTTTGGAAAAAGAAGCCAGCGGGCAGCGCAGTTTTTGCAGGCTTTCTTTCGATACCCCAAATAAAAAATAGCTCTGGTCGCGAACTGTATCAGCCGCCCGGTGAAGTTCGGCGCCGGAAGGCTTTAGCCGGATATCGGCATAATGTCCGGTTACAACCATGTCGGCTCCGCGGGAAGAAGCTTCATCGACCAACCGGCCAAGTTTGATAAATTTGTTGCAGGAAATGCAGGGAGATGGCGTTTTGCCGTTAAGATACGCGCTGACAAAAGGCTCGACCACCTTTTGACGAAATTCTTTTTTCATATCAAGCACTTCGTGAGCAATATCCAATTTACGGGCAACATCAGCCGCACCGGCAGCCGGATTTGTTTTCGGGGCATAAGGCGTTTCCAGCAAATCCATGGTCAGTCCGAAAACATCATATCCCTGCTCTTTCAGCAAAATAACAGCCGCCGTACTGTCAACCCCGCCGGACATGGCAACACAAACTTTTGTATCGGCGGGCGCCTTATCCAAACCGAGCGAATTCATGAGCGGGGCTCCTTTTTTAATTCTTCAAGCTCTTTTTTCAAAAAGCTTATTTCCCGGTTCATGGCTTCCAATTTTTCTTCCAGCGGATCTTTGACATCGGGAAGCACTCCGTAAGCGGCAAAACCGTGACGGGATTTACGCCGCCGCAGTTTTTCAACTTTGTGGGCCGCCAGGCCGACAACCGTGGCGTCGTCTTCCACATTTTTGGTTACAATGGCATTGGAACCGATTTTGACATTATTGCCAATGACAACCGGCCCCAGCACCTGCGCCCCCGAACCGATAATAACATTGTTTTTGATTGTCGGGTGCCGCTTGCCGACAACTTTTCCGTCTTTGCTGAAAACCGTTGTGCCGCCCAAGGTCACATCGTGATATAAAGTTACATTATCGCCGATTTCCGTCGTCTCGCCGATAACCACACCCATACCGTGATCAATGAAAAATCCTTTCCCGATTCGCGCGCCGGGATGGATTTCTATACCGGTCAAAAAACGCGAAAACTGTGAAAATATTCTTGCCGTCAGATGAAAATTCTTCTGCCACAACCAATGATTCAGACGGTGAAACATGAGCGCATGCAGCCCTGACGAGCAGATAAGCGCTTCCAACCGACTTCTGGTGGCCGGATCTCGTTTGACAACCGCATCAATGTCCTGCCGAATCATCTTGAAATTCATTCCCATTTTATGCTATGTTCCTTTTAATCTGGAAAAATTAAGAATTTATATAACATTCTTAAGGCATTATATAAAGCAATTGTTACTAAATTAATATTAATAAAGAGAAAATAAAAATGAGCGAAGTCTTATTTAACGGACATGCCGGGCGTCTGGAAGGCCGTTATCATCAAAGCGAAAACCCGGGCGCGCCGATAGCATTGATTTTGCATCCGCATCCGCAGTATGGCGGAACCATGAACAACAAAGTTGTTTATACACTGTTCAGTTGTTTTGAAAAGCTGGGGTTTTCCGTTCTGCGTTTTAACTTTCGGAGCGTCGGACGTTCTCAGGGCGAGTTTGAAGACGGTCCGGGCGAACTTTCAGATGCAACGGTTGCACTGGACTGGCTGCAATCAGTCAATCCGGAAGCACAGCAGTGCTGGATTGCCGGTTATTCTTTCGGCGCATGGATCGGACTGCAGCTGTTAATGCGCCGTCCCGATATCAATAATTTTATTGCCGTATCGCCTCCGGCCAATGAAAAAGATTTCAGCTTTCTGGCGCCCTGTCCGACTTCGGGACTGATTGTTCAAGGCGGGAAAGACGAAATCGTCAACCCGCAAAGCGTTGCCGTTATGGCCAAAAGATTAAACACCCAGCGCAATGTGGAGGTTGATTTTGCCCTGATTGAAGAAGGCGACCATATGTATAACAATCATCTGGTTGATTTGTATAAAATTACCGGGAACTATATTATCAGCGCCATGCAGAAAAAAGCACCGCAGAAAAAACGCCGCGGACGCCGCAAAAAATCAGAACTGGAAAATGAGGAAGATATGCTGCTTTTGGAAAATGATTCCGAAGCGGATATGGGCAACGATGAAGAAGAATAAAAAAACTTTGAGCAAAACAGCCTCCGTTTTTCAGAGGCTGTTTTTTTGTCGAAGGGTTAAAACTCAATCACCGGGCGAACATAGTGGTTGCGGTTCTTATAGCTGTAGGTAGTGTGGTTGAAGAAACCCGAAGACGCGTCCCAGTTCCGCGCGCTGTTGTATAAGGTCTCGGACGACGACCACCAGTCAGCTCTACCAATGTTTTCTTTGTTTATTCTGGTTAGACTTTGGTCAATAGCAGATTTGTTCTGGTAAATGCTGTCTAACACACCGCCGGATGGCAAACACCATTTTCCTTTTGTTTCCGGTATGCTTGACGGAGCGTAATTATATACCTGCCAAAACGCCGGGTAATATTCAGATGCACGGTCGCCGTGTTGCTTATAACTGTAATCAATAACAGTTTTCGTATTCTCACAACTGGAAAAGTCATTGACTGGGGAATCGGTGTAATTGAATAAACCTGGAATATCAACATTTTCCATTGACCATTCATAGTTTCCCAGACCTTCCAGAGCTAAGGCCTGGCCGCAGTTGTCAGAGCCGATGTAAATAACGACGGCAATCGGAGTTTTACTGGAAACAACATCAGCAGAGCAGGTGCCGTCTGTGTAAAGAATATCGGCGATTTTACAGTTTTTAGCTTTACCTGTACATTTTCCAAGAGGCGACTCAGCTTTTTTTTCGCATTTGTCATTTTTCCATTCGTATCCGGAAGCGCAGGTGCAGGAGGCATATTTGTTGTTGCAGGGCGTTCCGCTGCCAGAGGCATAGCCGGTGCCGGAACAGTCATATTTAAAACCGTATTTGGCACAGATTTCATCTTCTGTTGACGGACAAGCCCAGGTGTTACCGAACGGACATTTGATGCCTTTGCCGTTCGGGCAGGAAGTTTCAGTATAACCCAAAGTTGCGCAGTCGGTAGTTGCGACGCACTGGGCATTAACGAACTGAGGAATAAAGGACAGACTCGTCCCTAAGAGTAAAGTTTTGATTTTCATAATTTAGCTCCTTTGTTTTTAGTTAAACAAACTCTCCGTTTGTCGTTCAAAACAAAGGAGAGTGGAGCTGAAAAACTGCCTGTGTACAGTCGTTGTTATTCAGTATATTACCAACACTCCACCCAAAGGTGGAATTATTAACACGGGGGTGTTTTTCAGACACCACAGGCAGCTTTCCTGCCTGCAATTATAAGTATAGCGGAAATTGGTTAAAAAATAAAGAAGATTTTTTTATTTGAATCATACCCTCCCTAACCAATTCAGACTCTGTCGGCGAAAAACAATTCACTGGATTGTTTTTCTGCCTCCAGCCCTACTCAGGGAGGGAATGAGATAATTCGTTTTAGATTCATACCCCTCCCGCCTCCCCTACTCAGGGGAGGAGGAAAGGAGGGAGCGGAGTGTTCAGGAAAAAAATAAAGTTTTATTGCGGCTCCTCTACTTTGAAGAAAAGATAACGTCTGTTTATGGTGATTATATGAGTGATGAGATGAAAAATTTTGAGAATATCTTTCTGGGTTCTTTACTTTTGATAAAAAAATTATTATTTTCTTAACAGTATCTGTTATGCAAAAATAATTAAGGACGAAATTTTATGACTAAATATGCGGTTGTCGGCGTTCATGAAAACAGCGGACGGGAAATTTTGAATTTTATGGCAGAAGACGGCGTCAGAGCATCGGATGTGATTGCCGTTGACATCAATTCCCCGCTCGGGACGCAGGTTTCTTTCGGAGAAGAAGACGAACTGGATGTGCATAATCTGGAAAGTTTTGATTTTTCGCAGGCGGACATTGTCATTTTTGCCACAACACGAGAGCTGGCCAAACGCTACCTTTCCAAGGTGCTCGCCGCAAAAGCCAAAGTCGTCGACGCAACCGGCGCTTCCTTTGCCGAAGCCGGTATTCCAATGATTATTGCCGGCGTAAATGAAGAGAAAATCGACACGGCCGAAAAAGGAATCGTATCTGTTCCTTCGGCTTCGGTTACACAACTTCTGCTTCCTTTGAAAGCCATTGATGAAAAATATCACATCAAACGTCTGGTGGTTACGGTTTATACCTCTGCTTCCGTGTACGGAACCGAGGCTATGGATGAATTGTTCAGCCAGACCAGAAAAATTTTTATGAATGAAAGTCTGGTTGACAATCAGAAAGTTTTTCACAAACAGATTGCTTTTAACATCATTCCCCAAGTTGGGGAATTTATCGGGGAAGAAACTTCTTTTGAATGGGCCATGAATGCCGAAACAAAAAAGATTTTGCACGATGATATCAAAGTTCATGCCAATTTTGCCGTAATTCCCGCTTTTATCGGCGAGGCGCAATATGTTAACGTTGAATGCGTTGAAGAAATTGATGTCGACGATGCCCGGCGGCTGATGAAACAAACCAAAGGCGTCGTCGTGTTTGATAAAAACGTGGACGGCGGTTATGTCTCACTGGCCGATGTCCAAGGCGAAAACGATATTTATATCAGCCGGCTGAGACAAGATGCCTCGGTTGAGAACGGCATCAGTTTCTGGTGCGTCGCCGACAATCTTCGCGCAGGCATGGCACAAAATGCTTTTGCCGTTGCCAAACTGCTTTTGAAAAAAGCACATTAAAGTTATTTATTATCTGCTGTTTGCGAGGTGTTTCATGCGGAAAATTTTGCGTTGTTTTTTGGGTCTGCTGATTGTTGCGGCTTTTTCCGACGGCGGCTGTCTTTCCGCAGAAGCCGCAAATATTGAAGTGGTAGAGGCTGAAAATAAAGTTATTGACTACGGAAAAATCAACAAAGAACTTGATAACATCGAAAAACAGCTCAAGCAGGAAAAAGCGGCACCCTCTTCCCTTTCCGACTATATTTCGGATCTGGAACAGTTGTCTTCCCTGATTAACGAAGGGAAAAAGCAAACCCAACGTGATCTTGAATTTGTCGAAAAGCGCATTGAAGCTCTCGGCGCCGCCCCCGAAGACGGAAGCAAAGAATTGCCGGTTATCGCCCAAAAGCGGAAAGAATTCAACAAAGAGGCCTCCATTTTGCGCGCCAAAATTTCAGAAGCCGATATCAGCAGTACCCGCATTGACGAATTGGAAACGCTTATTATAGAAACGCGCAACAACGCCCTGCTCGGTCATGTTCTGGAACGGCAGTCTCCACTTGTTCTGCCGCAGAATTTATATCTGGCAAACAAGCTTTTTGTTACTTTTGCTTTTGACGTTATCAAATCGCCGATAGAATGGTATGAAAATTTGAGCCGGGATAACCGTGAGTTTGTTAAAGACAATATTCTGCCTATTTTCTTAATTGTTATTCTGGCACTTGTTGTCAGTATATATCTTCGTTCGCTGATATTGCATTATTTCGGTTACAAGAATGCTGAAGATGAAAGAATCCGTTACAGCCGAAAAGTGGTGGCCGCGTTTTTTGTAGCGCTTTCTTATGGTATTATCCCGGCAAGTCTTATTGTGGCGGCGCTGTTATGGATGTACAGCACAAAAGTTTTTACCATAGGTTTTTTCGGGCTGACGCTCAACTCTTTGTTTTTTTATTCGCTTTACATCGTTTTGGGCCGCGCCCTTACCCGCGTCACTCTGACTCCGTATAACGAACGCTGGAGACTGGTCAACATCAGCACGCCGAAAGCAAAAAAGCTGAAATCCGTTTTATATTTCTTTATTGTCATGATCAGTTTTTGCGCTTTTTTGGAACATGTTTCTTCCAAAGCAAATTATCAGGTTGAACTGATGTATTATGTTATGACAATATCCTGCGCGGTTAAAGCTCTGAGCATTATCATGATTACCAAAATCATTATGCTTGACGATGTTTCCGAAAACGCTGATGAAAGTGAAAATGTTGAAAATGATGATGAAGATGCAACGTTTACACCGGCGATGAAAGTTACTTTTACGATTTCGTTTTTTTCCATTGCCGTTTTTACGCTTTCGTTATTCGGTTATCCCCGGCTGGCTGACTTCATTTTCGACCGTTTTCTGCTTTCGTGCATTATCATTGGTTTCTTTTTTATTTTGCGGCGCGCCGTCAGCGAAGCTTTGCACCGAATGTTGTTTTTACGTTTCTGGGCAAAAACATTTAAATTGCGGCGGCGGCTGATTACAAAAATAGACTTTTGGATGAATTTGCTTATTGATCCGCTGTTTATTATTTTTGCGGGAATTATCCTGCTTGGTTTGTGGGGCGTTTCAACAGATATTCTGTTGCAAAGCATTAAAAAAGTTTTGTTCGGAATAAATATCGGCGGTGTTAAAATTTCGCTTATTTCCATTCTTTTGGCCATATTTACCTTTTTTGCAACGCTGGCTGTGATGAAGGCTCTGCGGCGGCGGCTGGTGAATAATGTGCTTAACCAGATGGAGATAGATGAAGGCATTCGCAATTCGCTGGCTTCGGGCTTCGGCTTTATCAGTTTTATCACAGCGGCATTGCTTTCCATTATTGTGCTGGGCGGAAATCTTAACAATCTGGCTCTTATTGCCGGTGCTCTTTCCGTTGGTATCGGTTTAGGCCTGCAAGATGTGGTTAATAACTTTGTTTCGGGCATTATTCTGTTGTTTGAACGGCCGATTAAAGTCGGCGACTGGGTCAAAATCGGCGGCGAAGAAGGAAAAGTCAAACAGATTAACATCCGGGCAACGGAAGTGGAAACTTTTAACCGTGCCAGCGTTATCATTCCCAACGCAACGTTGTTGTCAAATTCGCTGACAAACCTGACACACAGCAACAACTGGGCCAGATATGCCGTCAAAGTCGGCGTTGCCTATGGTTCGGATGTGGAAAAAGTCCGGCAGATTTTGCTGGAATGCGCAACGTCCCACAAACGCATTCTGAAAAAACCGGAACCTTATGTGCTCTTTCAGGATTTTGGCTCCAGCAGTCTGGATTTCGAACTTCGTTTTTATGTCAGCGACATTTGGAACGGCTGGAATGCACCGAGTGATATCAGGTTTGAAGTAAACCGCCGTTTTAAAGAAGAAGGAATCGAAATTCCATTTCCGCAAATGGTGGTTCACCGCGGAAGCGTGGTTTCTGAAGAAACGGAAAGCCAGTTTTATGCGGCGAAAAAGAAAAAGGCAAAAAAATAATGCTGCTCAAAGATCTGTACGGCAAAAAAATTGTTATCTGGGGCTGCGGCTCAGAAGGACTTTCGGTTTTGCGGTTTTTGCAAAAAAGAAATATTGCCTGTGATATTTGTATTTATAATGATACTCCTTTGACCATTCCTGATGAGAAATGCCGACAATATCCCGTTAAAAGCGGCGACGATTTGAAAACGCTGCTGCAATCTGCCGAAATAGTCATCCGGTCTCCCGGCGTCAGTATTTATCGTCCGGAGATTATCAAAGCCAAAGCCGACGGTGTGCGCTTTACCTCATCGACGGACTTGTGTTTTAACGAACTTCGCACCAATCATCCCGATTGCAAAATTATTGCCATAACCGGTTCAAAAGGAAAAAGCACCAGTGTGAGCGCACTGCATCATATGATGATTTGTCAGGGTTTGAAAACCGGGCTGGGCGGCAACATCGGCAAACCGTTGATTGATCTGCTTGATGATGACAATGATTATGTCGTGGCCGAGGTATCCAGCTATCAGGCGGCAGATTTAAGCGTTTCTCCGCAAATAGCAATGTTTACCAATCTGTTTTTTGTTCATACGGGCTGGCATCTGACACATGATAATTACTGCCGCGACAAACTGCATCTCATTGCCTTTCAAAATCAGGACGATATCTGTTTTATTAACAGCCGAAATGCGGAATTAAAGCGTTTTTTGCCGGAAGTCTGTAAAAAAAACATTCATTATTATGATGTCGAAGGCGGTTTTCATGCCGAAGGGAAGCTGTTGTTTTATCAAGAAAATCAGCTGTTAGATATTAAGAAGCTGAAACTTTGCGGCGATCACAATCTGGATAATCTGGCCGGTGTTTTTTCCATTATGCAGTATTTGGGACTGGATATCCGTCAGGCGGCAAAAGATATGGAAAAATTTGAACCTCTGGCTCACCGGTTGCAAAAAGTTGCGGTTATAAACGGCGTTACTTTTATCAACGACAGCATTTCCACGGCACCAGAAGCAGCCATCGGCGCCATGAAAAGCTTTGACGGTAATATTGCCGTTATTTCCGGCGGACAGGAAAACGGACAAGACTATACCGATTATGCCCGTTTTATTAACGAACATCCAAGAGTCAAAATGGTGGTTACGCTTTTTCAATGCGGACCGCAGATTGCCGATGCCGTCCGGCGCGAATCCGAAAGAGATGATTTGACGCTTCTGGAAACAGATTCTTTGGAAAACGCCGTTAAAGCCGCCTATGAATGCTTAAAATCATGCGGCGGAGGGACGCTTTTGTTCTCGCCGACATCCCCGAGCTTTGGTTTTTATAAAAATTTTATGGAAAGAGGTCAGCATTTTATTGACATTGTCCATAAGCTTGGTTATAAATAGTGCCTGTAAATTGTATGCCGGTTTAGCTCAGTTGGTAGAGCAACGCATTCGTAATGCGTGGGTCGGTAGTTCGAGTCTACTAACCGGCACCAGTTTTATGTATCTTTGATGAAAAAAATGCCGCAGTTTCATTGCGGCATTTTTGCGTTGCCAGCTCTGGCT
>CASEQD010000055.1 GCA_949289935.1 uncultured Pseudomonadota bacterium
GTAAGCCGACGGTTGACAGCAGTATCACCCTGGAAATACTTTTCATCACATCCTCCATACTTATCATCACGACTCTAACATAGCACATTTTACATAAAGATGCAATAAGTAATTTTACTGCCGCCCGAAAAATATGGACATAAAAAATCCCTGGAGCTCCGGGGAAGTGAATGATAATTTTTGAGATAAGTTTGATATGGAAAAGAAAAAGCAGGATTTCTTTCCTGCTTTTTTTTCAAAAATGAGATTATGCCAGTTTTTGGCGGGCGGCATTTAACCGCGCCAGGGTTTCATCCTTACCGAGAATAACCGCCAGCTCCGTGGCGCCGCCGGGCGTTGTTTCCCGGCCGCTCAAAGCTATGCGCACCGGATACATGATTTGCCCGTTTTTCATGCCTTTTTCTTCGGCAACGCCTTTTAATGCAGCAAACAAAACATCATTGTTCCAATCTGTTGTTTTTTCCAGCGCAGCGACGGCATAATCCAAAGCCTGCGCCGCAACAGCCGCATCGGTTTTCATTTTTTTATTGAGATAAAGCTCCGTCGAATATTCCGGTACATGTTCCAGAAAAGAAATTTCTTCCGGAATCGCTCCCAAAGTTTCAATCCGGGGCTGCAATACTTTGCACAAAGTTTTGATGTCGACTTTGCGGGTCAGGCTTTTGGTTATATATGGTTTTGCCAAAGCGGCAAACTCGTCTTCACCCAGTTTACGGATATATTGTCCGTTCATCCAGGTGAGTTTGACAATGTCAAAAATGGCCGGCGAGCGGTTGAGACGTTCAATTGAAAACGTTTTTTCCAGTTCTTCAAGCGTAAAAATTTCTTCTTCCGTTCCCGGGTTCCACCCCAAAAGCGCAATATAGTTGATGATGGCTTCCGGCAGATAACCTTTGGCGACCAAATCCTGAAAAGAGGCATCTCCGTTGCGTTTGCTCAGTTTGTGTTGGGCGTCTTTCATGACCGGCGGCACATGGACGTAGCGCGGCGGCGTCCAACCGAAAGTTTCGTAAATCAGATTATATTTCGGCGTGGAGGAAATATATTCATTGCCTCGGACAACATGGGTAATGCGCATTAAATGGTCATCAACCACATTGGCAAAATTATAAGTCGGAAAGCCGTCTGATTTTAATAAAACACCTTCATCCAGTTCATCGTAGTCAATTTCGATATCGCCGTAAACTTCATCGTGATATTTTGACTTGCCTTTTTTGTTGACGGTTTGACGGATGACATAAGGTTCACCCGCGGCAACACGTTTTTTTGCTTCTTCCAGAGAAAGACGTTTGCAGGGATCTTCAAACTTCATGTTTTGCTCTTCGTCTTTTTCCTCATCGGCTTCTTCCTTGGAACAAAAACAATAATGCGCACCGCCGAGTTCCACCAGTTTGCGGGCATATTCGGCATAAAGGGATTTGCGCTCCGACTGGATATAAGGCCCGTAACTTCCGCCGATATCAGGCCCTTCATCCCACAACATGCCGACTTGTTTCAATGTTGCGTAGATTACATCCGTCGCCCCTTCGACATAACGTTTCTGGTCGGTGTCTTCAATGCGCAGAATAAATTTTCCGTCCGGATCTCCCCGGGCAATCAGGTATTCATATAAAGCCGTGCGCAGGTTGCCGATATGCATATAGCCTGTCGGACTGGGTGCGAATCTGGTTCTTACTGTCATAATTTCATTCCCCGTTGTTTTTGTAAACATGCTTGAGAATAGCCATATTTTTCGGATTTCTCAAGAGCTTTTTTCGCATTTGTTTTCCATATCCGGAGCCATTTCAGGCCGCCGGGGTTTTCAACAATACTTTGGCCGCGGCGCGGGCTTCGTCAGTGATTGTTTCACCGGCCAGCATGCGGGCAATTTCTTCCTGACGTTCATGGCCGTTAAGCTCTTTAACAGAAGTGGCGGCAACATTATCCGTTGTTGTTTTTTCTACTTTGTAATGATGATTTCCGCTGGCAGCAACCTGCGGCGAATGCGTAACAACCAAGACCTGAACCTTTTCAGACAGGCGAGCCAGACGTTCTCCCACCGCTTTGGCTGTTGCACCGCCGACGCCGGCATCCACCTCGTCAAAAATCATGGTCGAAACATTTGAGGTTTGCGCCAGATTAACCTTAAGCGCCAACATAAAACGCGACAATTCTCCTCCCGAGGCAATTTTGTTCAAAGGTCCCTGCGGTGAATTAGGGTTGGTTGCCACCGTAAAATAAACATTATCAACTCCGTGTTCAGACCAGGCGTTTTCATCCAGTTTTTCCACCCTGGTTACAAAACGGGCTTTTTCCATTTTCAATGGCGCCAGTTCCGCCATGACTTTTGCATCCAGTTTTAATGCCGCCTCTTTTCTTTTGGCGCTTAAATCCGCCGCGGCTTTGATATAGGCCAAACGGGCACGCTCTTCATCCTCCCGCAGCTGACGGAGTCCCTCTTCGCCAAACTCTATGCTATTCAGACGGCGGCGGAATTTATCCAAAATCCCGGGCAGACCGTTGACGTCGACCTGATGCTTGCGCGCGGCGGAACGCAAGGCAAAAATTCGTTCTTCAATGCTGTTGAGTTCATTTTGGTTCAAGCTGATGTTTTGGCTGGCAGCTTCAATTTCGTTTACAGCTTCTTCCGCATTAATCAGGGTCTGTTCAAGCATGTTGATAATATCGTCATAGCGGCCGCCCACCAGCCGGTTGGCTCTGTCTATGGCTGTTTGCGCCCGACGAACGGCCGAAACAATATCACTGTCTCCGCTTAAGGATGTATAGGCATCGTTCAAATTTTCCAACAATTTTTCGGCATTCATCAATTCCATGCGTTTTTGCGCCAAGGTTTCCTCTTCGCCTTCGACCGGAGCAAGTTTTTCAAGTTCGTCAATCCAATGGCGCAAATCATCTTCTTCGCTTTTGGCGCGGGCTGTTTCCTCCTCGGCCGCCGCTCTGGATTTTTCCGCCTGTTTATATGCCTGCCAGCATTGGCGAACAGCGTCCGTTTCGGTTTTGAAACCGCCGAAAGCATCCAGCACATCACGGTGCCCCGCCGGATTCAAAAGCCCCTGATTGTCAAATTGTCCATGGATTTCGACCAGACAGCGCCCCACTTCTTTCAGCAGTTTTGCGCCAACAGGCTGATCATTGATAAAAATTTTTCCTTTGCCGTCGCGCGACAAGGTTCGCTTAACCAATAATTCCCCGTCGGCATCAATGTCATATTCCCGCAGCAATTCCGCCAATTCTCCCCGGCTGGTATCGACATCAAAAACAGCGGAAACACTCAACTTATCCGTTCCATGACGGATGAGAGACGTGTCTGCCCGGCTGCCTAAAACCAACCCCAAAGAATCCAGCAGAATGGATTTTCCGGCACCTGTTTCTCCCGTCAACACACTCAAACCGGACTTGAAATCCAAGTCCAGTTTGTCAATCAGCACGACATTGTTTATTGACAGAGAGCTCAACATGGCTTTTTCGCCTATTTTTTGCCCAGCAGTTTTTGCGCCCGTTCCGACCATTTGCTTTGCGGATAATTATGCTCCAGCACTTTTGCCGATAATGCCGCTTCCTCCGGCAGACCGATTATGGTATAAATTTCGACCTGGCGGTACAGGGCTTCTTCAATATGAGTGGTGGTCTGATATTTGTTGACAACATCGGAAAAACGGTTGAGCGCCGAAAGATAGTTTTCCTGCGAGAGATAATAACGCCCTATTTCCATTTCGTGTCCGGCCAGATGATCGTTGGCCAAAGCCATTTTGAATTCTGCATCTTTGGCATATTCCGTATCAGGAAAACGAACGGCAACCTGACGGAAAGCTTCCAGCGCTTTCATGCTGTTGCTCTGATCTTTTTCAACCGGCATAATCTGTTCATAATAACACAAAGCTTTCAGATAATAAGCATAAGGAATGTCTTTGTTGCCGGGATGGAATTTGATAAAACGGTCAATATTGATGATTGCACTGTCATAATCTTTGTTTTTATAATAAGCATAAGCGCTCATGATTTTTGCCTGCGTCGCCCATTTTGAATAAGGGTGTTCTATTTCTACTTTTTCAAAAGTTTCGGCCGATTTTTTATATGAAGTCTGCTCCAGAAGTTCGTAAGCCCGGTTATAAACCTCCTCTGCCGTCTGAGGTTCTTTATCTTCCGCCGATGTGGACGCACAGCCCGACAAAAGCCCAAAAGCAACAAACAAACTCAATGCAAGCGGTGTTTTTTTCATGATTATGCCTCGACAATTTCATAATTAGCTTTATCGGAAAACAAAATTTTTAACAATTCATTGTTATGGTAATGCCCTGTTTTGAATGCGCGCAAATGACCTTTAAGGCGAAAACCCGACGTAAACATATCGCCGACGGCATCCAAAACCTTGTGATTAACACATTCATTTTTTACACGAAAACCTTCAGGGTTCAGAATTTTTTCGCCGTCAAGAACCACGGCATTTTCCAAGCTTCCGCCTTTAATCAACCCAATAGACTGCAGATAATCGACCTGATACTTTTCACAAAAAGTGCGACAGGGCGCAATTTCCGAAGCAAAGACTTCCGGCGTTATGCGCCCGGAAAATGTTTGATGTCCGACAATTTTTGAAGGAAAATCAATTTCAAAATCGACATAAAAATCTTCGGCCGGAGACAGGCTTATCCGACATCCTTTGTCATCTGCAAAAACAACTTCTTTCGTGATTTTCAAAAATTTTTCCGGTACGTCCTGTTCGACGCAACCCGTTTTAAGGAGAGCTTCATAAAATATTTTGCCGCTGCCGTCCATAATCGGCGTTTCAAGGTTGTCAACTTCTATAACAGCATTGTTTATTTCCGCTACGGCAAGCGCAGCCATAATGTGTTCAATGGTCGAAACCGCCGCACCTGATGCCGCTGCAATACAGGTACAATTCCTGGTATCGGCAACATTTGAGTACAATGCCTTTATTTCCGGCGTTTCCGGTAAATCCGTCCGTTTAAAAACGATGCCCGTACCGGCGGGCGCCGGTTTGACGGACATATGCGACGGGTAGCCCGAATGAAGCCCTACTCCCGTAAAATCAACCACTCCTTTTAATGTTTTTTGCATTGACAAATCCTCCTCAAAAAAAACAGGCAGCCTGTAAGCCGGGTTCTGTACTTCTGAAAGACAGAAGCGATAGCTATTCATCTCGGCTGTTTATTGCTAAACAGCTCAACGCGACCCACCTCTGGAGCGGATTGGGAACCACCCGTGCGACTTTTCTTAAAGAGAAGCCCTCCTGACTTGGTCTTGCTTCGGGCAGGGTTTACCTTGCCGCGGCCATTGCTGTCCGCGCGGTGAGCTCTTACCTCGCCTTTTCAACCTTACCGGATTATGATACCCGGCGGTAGTTTTCTGCGGCACTTTCCCGTGGATTTCTCCAGCCAGACGTTATCTGGTGCCCCGTTCCCTTGAAGCCCGGACTTTCCTCACGGCAGGATTATCCGCCGCGCAGCTATCCGGCTGCCTTTGTGAAAGTTTATACGCTTCATATTTTATTTGCAAGGAATTTCATTGTCCTGAGGAAGAAAAAAGCAAAGCCTCTCCCTGTGTTTCCGAAATTGTCAGAATAAACTCCCGAAGGAGGCAAACATGACTGTCGGGAACTCTAAAACTCAATCACCGGGCGAACGGCGCCGTAGCTATTCTTATTGCTGGCGTTCACACCGCCGCCTCTAGCCGTACAGAAGACCCACGCGTCGTAGTATGAGCTCTCGGACGACGACCAGATATGTTCATTATCGCCTGTTAGTTGTGTCCCGCCCAGTTTGGATATGGTGTTATTGACAGCATTCCAGTTGGTGTAAAAACTATTCAAAATTCCCGCTGTCGGAAGCATCCACTTACCCTTAGAGGTCGGCGCTGCACTTGGCGCATAATTTAACGCTGCATAAGCTGCTGGATAGGTACTACTATTACCGTTACTCGCTTGAATGATCTTCGTCATATTGCCACTGACGTCAAAATCTTTGATTGCTTCCTGCCAATTTGATGATTGGAATGTACCTGTACTGACATATTCTGTTGACCATTCAATACTCGTCTGTATCGGGCTGGTAGTCATGGCGTAACCGCACTTATCACTGCCGCCACTAATGTAAACCACAACACCAATCGGTGTTTTGCCGCTGATTCTATCGCTCGTACATGTCCCGTCACTGTTCAAGATATCAGCGATTTTACAATTTTTGGCATAACCGGTGCACTGGCCGAGAACGGCGGCTTCGGGTTCTTCCGGTTTTGCCGGTTCCGGACATGCCCAATATTCCCCGAAAGGGCATTTGATGCCGTTGTCGCATGCTGTTGAAGAATCGTAGCCTAAAGTATTGCAGTCTGTTTCCGCACACTGGGCGAAAGCCTGTATTGGGAACATAAAAGAAGAAGCCAGCAGGGTAAAATATATCCTTTTGCCGGCGGAAAGAATCACACGCATTTCATCCTCCACACTTTATCATCACTGGTT
>CASEQD010000056.1 GCA_949289935.1 uncultured Pseudomonadota bacterium
AATGGCAAAAGAGAAATTTGAGCGGAGCAAGCCGCACTGCAACATCGGAACGATAGGACACGTCGACCACGGGAAGACCACGTTGACGGCGGCCATAACGAAAGTATTGGCAGAGAAAGGCGGGGCAAACTTCACGGCCTATGATCAGATAGACAAGGCGCCGGAAGAAAGAGCGCGCGGCATAACCATTTCTACTTCGCACGTTGAATATGAAACGGACAAGCGCCACTATGCGCACGTCGACTGCCCGGGCCACGCCGACTATGTTAAAAACATGATTACGGGCGCCGCTCAGATGGACGGAGCCATTCTGGTTGTTTCCGCTGCGGACGGTCCGATGCCGCAAACCCGCGAACACATTCTGCTGGCGCGTCAGGTTGGTGTTCCGGCGATTGTTGTTTATATGAACAAAGTCGATCAGGTTGACGATCCCGAACTGCTTGACCTGGTAGAAATGGAAATCCGCGAGCTGTTGTCTTCTTACGACTTCCCTGGCGATGAAATTCCGGTTATCCGGGGTTCGGCGCTGGTTACGCTGGAAGGCGGCGACCCGGCGATTGGCCATGATTCGATTATCAAACTGATGGAAGCTGTAGATGATTATATTCCGCAGCCGGATCGTCCGAAAGACAAACCGTTCCTGATGCCGATTGAAGACGTTTTCTCGATTTCCGGCCGTGGTACGGTTGTTACGGGTCGTGTTGAACGCGGCGTTCTGCATGTGGGCGACGATATTGAAATCGTTGGTATCAAACCGACGCAGAAAACCACCTGCACCGGCATTGAAATGTTCCGCAAACTTCTGGATGAAGGCGAAGCCGGCGACAACATCGGCGTTCTGCTGCGCGGTACAAAGAGAGAAGAAGTTGAACGCGGCCAGGTATTGGCGGCGCCGGGAACAATTACCCCGCATACGGACTTCAACTGCGAATGCTATATTCTGACAAAAGAAGAAGGCGGCCGTCACACCCCGTTCTTCAGCAACTATCGTCCGCAGTTTTATTTCCGTACGACGGATGTGACGGGTTCGATTGAACTTCCGGAAGGAACGGAGATGGTTATGCCCGGCGATAACATCCGCATGACGGTAAAACTGATCCACCCGATTGCAATGAACGAAGGACTTCGTTTCGCAATTCGTGAAGGCGGCCACACGGTTGGCGCCGGCGTTGTTTCCAAAATTATCAAATAATAACAAAACAACGTTCAATCACTTAAAAAAGAGAAGCCTGAAATACGGCTTCTCTTTCTTTTTAGGGGAATGGATGCCATATAAAACATCTCGTTATTCAACAAAATTTCACTTGCTTTTCAAGTAAACATCATCTATAAAGACAACAAAATCTTATTATTTATTAACTATTATAAAAAAAACAAAAACTATGAAAGAATTATGCGTAAGAATCAAAAAGGTAAAATTAACAGAAACAGGTTTGTTTCTTGAAGGGAAAGTAATCTCGGGAACATTGTCGCGTGGAACGGAAGTTTTAGCTCTCAAAGAAGGAAGCCAAACAGCCCAAATAACCTGCGCATCATTGTTTCAAAACTCTGAAAACGATTTGAAAATGATAGAAGCAGACAAAGTTTGCGCCGGAAATAACGTCATAATCGTTTTTCCGCCCTCAAAATACAATCTGTTGCACAACACCACATTCTTATTCGGAAAAGAGACACCGCTCCGAGATAAATTTGTTTTATCGGCACCTTCATCAAAAGACGAACTGCAAACGATAGCTCAAAAGCTGAGTGCCCTTCCCTATGAAACAATAAAATTTTCAGAACTGGACTATAAGCAAATCGGCAAGACAAAAGTTGTCGACGGCAAAATCGTCATTGAAACGTTGTATCCGCTATGGCTTTGTCC
Source organism: uncultured Pseudomonadota bacterium (assembly GCA_949289935.1). Taxonomy (GTDB): domain Bacteria; phylum Pseudomonadota; class Alphaproteobacteria; order RF32; family CAG-239; genus HGM16780. The sequence continues at coordinate 1,865 of CASEQD010000056.1, forward strand.
CGGCTACGAAATCATTGTTTCTGACAGAAACAACGAAATTATGCGGGGTAAAATAATCGAAGCATAATTCTCATTTTAAATCCGGTCTTGTCCTGACAAGCCGGATTTTTTTCATAAACAAAAACAACGGAGGAAAGATCATCGAAAAAAACAAAATCCCAAACAGTTTCTTTTATACACACATCCGACGGTTTTTATCTTGTTTTGCATTCCTTTTCATAGTAAAAAGAAAAAAAATTCATAATCGGATTTCAGGAAAACACACATGTCTGAAAAAACAAATCCCGTCGTTTTACAGGTTTTGCCGGAACTGGAAACCGGAGGAGTCGAAACCGGCACCATAGAGATTGCACTGGAATTGCAAAAACACGGCATAAAAAATTTTGTCGCCTCACAGGGCGGACGTATGGTTCGTGAACTGGAAAAAGCCGGCATTCCGCACCTGACCCTGCCCTTAAAAAGCAAAAACATCTTCATTATGCGCCGCAATGCCAAAAAGCTGGAACAATATATAACGGAAAACAACATAAACATCGTTCATGCCCGTTCCCGCGCACCGGCTTGGAGTGCATATTGGGCGGCACGCAAAACCGGCGTACATTTCATAACCACTTTTCACGGCACTTACGGCCTTGGGCCTCTGGGCATAAAAAAACTCTACAACCGGGTAATGACTTACGGCGAACAGATAATCGCCATTTCCACCCACATCAAAAAGCACATTTTACAAAACTACCCGAGCACGGATCCCGACAAAATCCGGCTCATCCACCGCTGCGCCGACATTGAAAAATTCTCGCCTCAGGCAGTAACCCAAGCCAGAATAATCAACAAAATCAAAGAATATAACATTGCCGACGACAAACCCGTTTTGCTGCTTCCCGGCCGCATCACCCATTGGAAAGGACAGCATTTACTGATTGAAGCATTGCATTTGATGAAAAACCAAAATTACTATTGCATCATCACCGGCGACGAACAGGGACGGCATAAATACCTGAATTATCTCAAACAGCTGGCACGTAAATACAATCTGGAAAACCGCATTGGCTTCTTCGGACGTTATACAGATGTTCCGGCCTTAATGATGGTATCAACCGTCATTCTGTCCACGGCGATAAAACCGGAAGCTTTCGGCCGGATTTCCGTTGAAGGACAGGCTATGGGAAAAATCGTCGTTGCCTCAGACATTGGCGGCAGCCTCGACACCGTCAGCGACGGCGTCACCGGAAAATTTTTCCAAAGCGGCAATCCTCAGTCTTTGGCCGATGCCTTGGATTGGGCATTGGAACTGAACGAAAAAGAAAAACAAAAAATTTCTGCCGCCGCCATCAAAAATGTAAGAGAACATTTTACAAAACAAATTATGTGTGATAAAACGATTGATGTTTACCGTGAATTGGTAAACAAACAAAAATAAAAAAGAATAAAACAAAGAGGTATTTCAATTATGGTTGCTATAAAATTGCCCGATGGGTCAATTATGAATATGGAGAGCGGCGTCAACGGATTTGACATCGCAAACAAAATCAGTCCTAACCTGGCCAAAGCAGCTTTGGCTGTCACCGTCAACGGTACCACACAGGATTTAAGCACGCCGATAACAACCGATGCAACCGTAACCGTCATCACCGCCAAAGACAAAGAAGGACTGCACATTCTGCGCCACTCATGTTCCCATGTCATGGCACAAGCCGTCAAAGAACTCTGGCCGGATGTTCAGGTAACCATCGGCCCAGCCATTGAAAACGGTTTTTATTACGACTTCGCCCGCAAAGAACCTTTCACGACGGAAGACTTTGCAAAAATCGAAGAAAAAATGCATGAAATCGTTAAACGTGATGAAAAACTTGAACGCATTGTCATGCCGCGCGATGAAGCCGTCAAATTTTTTCTGGACAAAGGAGAACACTACAAGGCTGAAATCATCCGTGATTTACCGGAAGACGAAACCATTTCCCTTTACCGCCAGGGAAACTTCACTGATCTTTGCCGCGGCCCCCACGTTCCCTCCACCGGAAAAATCGGCAATGCTTTCAAGCTCACCAAAGTTGCCGGCGCATATTGGCGCGGCGATTCGAATAACGAAATGCTGCAACGCATTTACGCCACGGCCTGGGCTGACAAAAAAGATTTGGACGCCTACCTGCAAATGCTTGAAGAAGCCGCCAAACGCGACCACCGCAAACTCGGACGGGAAATGGACTTGTTCCATTTTGAACCGGAATATGCTCCCGGTGCCGTTTTTTGGCATGACAAAGGCTACCGCGTCTACCGCAAACTGATTGAATACATGCGCAACCGGCAGGAACACAACGGCTATATCGAAATTTCCACCCCGCGCGTCATGGACAGAGTATTGTGGGAAACTTCCGGCCACTGGGAGAAATACGGCGCACATAACTATTCCGGACAAACCGAAGACGGCAAATGGTTCTGCATCAAACCAATGAACTGCCCGGGCGGCCTGCTGGTATACAAACAGGGCATAAAATCCTATCGCGATCTGCCTCTGCGCGTCGCCGAGTTCGGCAAAGTCAACCGTTATGAGGCTTCCGGCTCTCTGATGGGCTTAATGCGTGTTCGCGAATTCACTCAGGATGATGCGCACATTTTCTGCACGCCGGAACAAATGGAAGAAGAATGCATTACCACCCTGAAACTGATTTTGGACATTTACAAAGATTTCGGATTTGACAATGTCAAAATCTACTTGTCCACCCGTCCCGAAAAACGCATCGGTTCGGACGAAATCTGGGATCTGTGCGAAAAAGCGCTGGCAAACGCCCTCACCTCACACGGCTATACTTTCGAAATCAACGAAGGAGAAGGCGCTTTCTACGGACCAAAGCTTGAATTCATCCTGAAAGACGCCATCGGACGTGAATGGCAGTGCGGCACTATTCAGGTCGACATGAATCTGCCCGAACGTTTCGACATCTCTTACATCGGCGAAGACGGCGAAAAACACCGTCCGGTCATGTTGCACCGGGCTTTGTTCGGCTCAATCGAGCGTTTCCTCGGCATCCTGATAGAAAACCATGCCGGCAAACTGCCTCTCTGGCTGTCGCCCGAACAAGTTGTCGTCTGCCCGATTGTCAACGAATTCGATGCCTATGCCGAAGAAGTTGCGGCCGAACTGAACAAGGCCGGATTAAAAGCCAAAACCGACTTGCGCAATGAAAAAATCACTTACAAAATCCGTGAACATTCATTAGCCAAAATTCCGGTTATTGCCGTCGTCGGCGCCAAAGAAAAAGAAAACGGCACCGTCACCATCCGCCGCCTTGGCACTGAAAAACAGGAAATCCTGAAGCTGGAAGACTTCATCGGCAATCTGCTTGAAGAAGCTCAGATGCCTCACCTGCACGAATAACGACGATAAAGCCGCCGCCAAACAGGACGACGGCTTTATTTTATAAAGACCGCCATGAAAAAATTATACCTGACATTTTTATTCTTATCCTTTTGGCTTTACGAAACTGCCCGCGCCGCCGATGCTGACCGCATGTTGTATCTGGGCGTCATTGAAAACAATCTGGCTTACGTCGATCAGGCTGTTATGGACGGCGCCTACCTCAACAAAAAATACAACGAAGACTATACGCCGCTTATGGTCGCCTGCGCCGCCAACGACAACCCGGCCATTCTTAAAAGCCTGATAAATGCGGGAGCCGATTTCCGCTTCAAAAACACCAAAGGACAAAACCTCCTGACGGCGGCCCTAAATGCCGATGCCCGGCCGGAAAACATCCGCCTGCTGATTAACTACGGCATAAATCCGAATGAATCGGACAAAACCGGTAAAACCCCGCTTTATACGGCTCTGATAAACAAAATTCCGTTCGCTGCATTGCAGACTCTCCTGCAAAACGGAGCCAACCCCGATCAGCCTTTTGATTTCAACGGCAACAAAGTTTATCCCCTGACCCTGGCTGTCAGCCAAAACAGCAGTCCGGAAATTATCAAACTGCTCATCTGCACCAGCAGCCAGGATGCCCACTTTCAGGCATTAACCGCCGTCATTAACAACAATGACAAACAAAATTACCAACTGTTCAAAGAAGCAGGATTAATCCACTGAGCAATTTTTCATCATTCCTAAAACTCAATCACCGGACGAACATAGTCGAGGTGGCCGCCGGAGTCGTAGCCGTCCTTACTGTATTCGTATAAGCCACCTTTATACATGTCAAATTCCCACGCGTAGCCGTAGGAGCGCTCGGACGACGACCACCACCAACTGTGGCCAAAGTGGCCAATGCCTTCTCTGTTGATTCTGGTTAGGCTTTGATCAATAAGCTCTTTGTACTTATAAATACTGTTTAACACACCGCCGGCTGGTAAACACCATTTGCCTTTTGTTTCGGACATGGTTGACGGAGCGTAATTATATACCTGCCAAAAAGCTGGATAATATTTAGACGCACCGTCACCGTATTGCTCGGAACTGTAATCAATAACAGTCTTGGTATTCTC
>CASEQD010000057.1 GCA_949289935.1 uncultured Pseudomonadota bacterium
CGGCTGATGTTGCCCGTACCCTGACAAGCGTAACCGACAAATACCCCCTGATCACCCCAGCCGTCTTGTTCAACTCCTTGTGAAATATCTGCCGACTGCTTGCCAATAAGATTGATAATCTGCAGTTTCTCGGGATTAATGGCGTAATTTCCCCAACGATGGCTGTAAAACTTATCGTACCCGATTTCCGCCAGCGCTTCGACAACATAAAAATTAATTCTTGCCAGGTTTACATCACCCGTGATTTCACCGCCCAACACAACCGTGTTATCTTTTACCATCACTTCAACGGCATATTTGACCGCCGCGTCTTGTTCAATCATCCTGTCTAAAATATAAGACGAAATATAATCCGCCATTTTGTCAGGGTGTCCAAGCGACACCGCTTCCGCAGTTTTTTTCATCGCCGCTCCTTTATCAAGCATAAAAAAGGCCCGTAGGCGATATACCTGCGGACTCTAAAAAATATCAAAAAGGGCGAATTGTTCACCTCCGCCCCGATTATACCTGTTTTTGTAACCGTTTTTTGCTGATTTGTAAACCACGAAAATGTCAATGACATTTTAGGCATCCATATTGAATTTTAATAAGGGCTTTTTCATGGCGCAAGGCCAATATCTGCCGTGAAACGCCAAATTCCCGGCACAACAACTTCCAGGGAATACGGTTGGCTCTTTTCCAAACCAGCCGGCGTTCGTCAACCGATAATATGGGCAGCCACTCCAGCATCACCTGTTCCCATAAAGATATCTGCTCCTGATTCGGACGGACTTTAAGCGGACGCTTGTCCATAAAAACAATTTCCTGCGGCGTGTAGATAATATCCGGCATACAACACCGGTATTTGGGAGCGCAGACAGCCGGCAAAAGCCTATCCACATAGGCGGCGGTTTCCAAATCTTGCTTGATTTTTTCGATTGTAATATCAGCCATCTTGCACCACCTTTACCTTGCCGAGCACATCCGAACAAACATTCGCCAGAGTCTCCATCTCCGAATAAGCGATGCCGTTTTCCTTGCAAAACCATTTCCGGACAGCCTTTTTCCAGTCCACGGCAATGTATTTTTTACCGTTCATCCAACCACGTGCCTCATTCCAGCGCACAAAAGCGGCCGGATCTATCGTGTAACCGCTTTCCCGACAATACGCCGCCACATCATCTACAGTCGGCGCACCGGCGTAAACAGGCTTATCCACAACCTCCGGCCCTTTATCTTTATCTACAGATTCACATACATATACCGATTCATTCTCCGATTCATCTGATGGGGATGTTGGCACATTTGCTTGCTCTTTGTTGGAACTTTGCTTTGATTTTGCTTGACGTTTGCTGTTTTTTTGCTTAGCGCTGGCCTGGCGCTTTTCACGGACTTCCAAATATTTGGCATTGTTTTTCTCAATTGTTTCCTGAATTAATGAAAAACGCTTTTTTACCGGGTCTGATAATTTAAAAGAAACATCCCCGTAAAAATTTTTTTCACACAGCGCAATTATTAAATCGGCTATCTGACTTTTCTTGAAGTTATGCACAGCCGCAAGGAAATCTGCCGGATACAAAACAAATGACATTTTTTTATCCATTTTGCCCTCCGTCTTTAGAAGCCTTCTTTATATTTTTAATGCCCTGTATCCATTCCAGCGCCAAACTTGTGCGTTTGACCTCGTTTCGTATCATTTTTTCCAAGCGGTCAAGAGCGGACATTTCCAACTCCAACAAATAAATGACCGGAATTTTGCGTATCTCTTCCGTGATATAAACCGTGCGATCGTTTTTTCTCATGAGGGTTCCTTCCAAAATTTGTTAATGACAACAGGAACACTCGCTGAAAATCAAAAATCGTTTCCGTTATTTTAATTTTTTTCTCATTTTTTCAAAAAAGCCGTAAATAGTCTTTTTACTGACATGCAGATCTCTGGAAATCTGATCAATGCTGTCGCCGCATAGAATATGCTTTACAATCTCTTTTTCCTTAGGTTCGGCGCAATTCATAATTTCACTGACAATCAACCGCGTTTCCGTGTTTTCCGCAAAAGAAAACTCCTCATCAGCGTCATAGTCGGCCAATGAGGAGTATAAGAAATCGCGGCGATGGTATCTTTGCGTTAACAGGTTCGTGGCGTACTGCTTTATGGAATGCACCACTAAAGCCTCGTCCACATCATGAGCATTGTAAAACCGCTTCAAATAAAAAAGCAACAGCTCTTGAATTAAATCTTCCCGATCTTCATAAGAAAAGATCGGGGTTGACAACAATCTGCGAATTTGTGATAAGATGGTTATACGGACGTACGCAGGCAGTCCGTTAAAAATATTCAAGTTCATTGATAAGCCTCGTTAAGTAATTGAATAGAGGCTTATTTTCAGATTTAATACATTTGCGTGCAATACACAGATAAAACAATCTTAAGTTGAATGGATATCACGAATAAGGACTAGCCGATATTTCAACAAAATATCGCCTGTGTAAAAATCTGTGTACAATCAAAAACTGAAGCCATACTTTAATCGCTGCTGAGACCAAAGCAATGGAATTTCCGATTCTAAAATTTTACGAAGGGAAAGTGTTTTGGGATAAACGCCATCCACAATGGCCGTCACAATATCCGGAGCAAGATACGTCATGCGCAACACTTTGCCGACATATTCACGGCTCAGACCTTCGCTCTTTGCCAAATCTTCGATAAACAGGTTTTCTTTTTTCATTTTATCCTGCCAAACAAAAGCTTTTATCAATGCCAAATATAATGGATTATTTTCGTCAGGTTTATATTTCTCGGGAGCGAATATTTTCAGTGAGCCGCGTTTCCGGCGTAAGCAGACGCGGTATAAAATCTCGTTTCTTTCACCGTTAATATTATTGGGAAACAAATCGTATTTCATTTTATCGTCCATCAAACTGACGGCCAGTTCTGTATACATAATTTTGATACGATCAACATCCACGCGGATTTTTTGAACAAGCATAATCAATAGTTGACGTAAAGTAATAGAAGACAATCTCTGAATGAAATCATCGCCATCCTGTAATTTGGAAATAATTTGCACATCTTTAATATCAGGACGTATGATTTTTGCTTGTTCTATCAATCCGGAAAGGATTTTAGGCGATTTGATAATGCCTGCGATTTGCCGCAATACGAAATTATCCATCTCGCCGGCGGGAATGCTTCCGATCTTGCAATTATTAAAGCCTTCTTTAACCGCGCGGAAAGAGGTATAATATTCGTAAACTTTGTTCTTTTTATTTGATTTTGTGGAAATCATCGCCGCCTGGCAACAGTCGCAATAAATGAGGCCTTTAAGCAGAGCATGTTCAACAAAACGGGACGGCGCAAGTCTGCCGACGCGGTTCTGGCTTTTGATTTTTTGAACTTCATCAAATAATTCCCGTGAAATGATTGCGTGATGCTGACCATCGTAAACCTTGTCTTTATGAGGAACTTTGCCGATATAAAGCACGTTTTTCAACATGCTGCTCACGCGCATATGGGTGAATTTACCATTTCCCTTGCTTAATGTGGTGTAACCATTGTTGTTTAGCCATTCCGCCACCGCAACTTCTGAACGAAAAATCAGATATTTTTCAAAAGCTAAACGCACAATTTTCGCTTCCTCGGGAACAATCTCCAATTTTTTATTCACGGAAACATAACCAAGCGGTAAAACACCACCCATCCACATGCCCTTCTTTTTGGAAGCGTCCACTTTATCCCGGATGCGCTCGGTAATAACCTCCCGCTCAAATTGAGCAAAAGAAAGTAAAACATTCAGCGTCAGGCGCCCCATGGAATCATAAGTGTTAAAATTCTGCGTCACTGACACAAAAGAACATTGATTGCGGTCGAAAATTTCGACAAGTTTTGAAAAATCAATCAGCGAACGTGTCAGTCTGTCGATTTTATAAACAACAATCATATCAACCATTCCAGCCTCAACATCTCTTAAAAGCTGTTGCAAAGCCGGACGTTTCAATGTGCCGCCGGAAAAACCGCCATCGTCATAATGGGTGGGGATGATTTCCCAGCCTTGATAAGTCTGGCTTTTAATGTAGTTTTCACCGGATTCCCGTTGTGCTTCCAGCGTGTTAAATTCTTTTTCCAGACCATCTTCTGTTGATTTTCGGGTATAAACGGCACATCGTATGGTTTTCATTTATTTTCTCCCAATCCAAAGAAAAAGCGTCCGGAAATTCGTTTGCCCGTGATTTTTAAAGCAACCGCGGACAGACTTTTGTAATAAATTCCCTCAAATTGGAAACCGGCGGTGGAAACAATGACATTATATTCTTTTCCGCGATAGGTCTTAACCAGACGGGTTCCAACCGGAGGAAGTCCCGTGCCATCGTTGTCCTCGGCGTACTTCAAAACCGTTTTGCCAAGCAATAGGCTTTTAATATGTTCCGGAACACCGCCATAGGCGAGTTCTTGCATTCGATAGGCAAGTCTGGGAATATAAAAACGCTTGGTTTTCCAAATCGGCTCACTGTCAAAATATTGCCGCCACATTTCTTTTAACTCGCCAACACTCATATCGTTGAGCCGTAAAACGTCAGTTTCCACCATTTTCAACTCCTTTCTCAACAACATGAATGCTCTTTATTCTCTTATTATCCAGTCCTTTCTGCGGCAAAACCGAACTATTTTTTCCATCAATCAAAACCAAAAGTTCCGGCAGTAAAAGTTGTATGATTTTTTGAATGTCTGTCATTTTGAACCTCCGACAGGATCACCCGTATAAAATCAAAAATCGTTTCCAAAAATTTTCAAAAAAACGCATCAGATTGAAATTAAAAGAAAAATATTTGTATCAATATAATTGCCTCTTATACAAAGAGAACCAAAAGATGAAGTTGGGTCAAAAAGCGCCTGTGGAAACAATAAAAACATGGTAATCTCTTGAAGGGCGTTGTTTGGGCTGTTCAGACCTTCAAAAAAGTATATATTTGGGGTGTTTTGAACCGATTTTGGCAAAAAAATAACTTTTCAAGGTATTCGGGATACAAAAAAAGAGGAAGTATAAACTTCCTCTTTTGCCTGTTGGTTGCGGGGGGAGGATTTGAACCTCCGACCTTCAGGTTATGAGCCTGACGAGCTACCGGGCTGCTCCACCCCGCGGCAAAATACGACGAATAAATACACCTCTGCCAATAACTTGTCAAGAAAAAAATACTACTTTTTCAAAATTTTTTACATCCATTTTCCCTGACATTCCAAGTTTTTATTCAAAAAACTCTCTAAAAAAACATAAAATATTAAATAATATCAAAATAAAGCTTGCATTTTGTGAAAAATTTGTCTAACATAGAAAAGATAAAATATTATTAACTTAAAATATTACAATTATGACTACAGACGAAAAGAAAAAAGCCATCAACAATCTGGCCAGTATTTTAGTAAAAATTTTAGCTGATTATGAAGAACTGTTCAAAAAAATCAAAGATCCGAAATATCAGCTGGCAAAACCCCGCTATGAATACTCGGAATTGTCAGAAAAAATACTGGAAGAAACGCAGCAATTGTTGAATGACATTTCCGATTTCACCCAGCTCAGAGAAGCTTACAACCGGTTGATTATCCTCTGTTTCAGCTTTAATACTGAAGTAATTAAAGCTGTTAGCGGCAGAGATTTTCAAATAAAGCCAATCGCCGGAAATTTTCTCACCAGGATCACCCGGGAATACGCCCCCATTGAATGCGGCACAATTTTGTACATCACGCTCAATGGCAGCTACATCGGAAACACCACGCTCCAATTTTTGGATGACTGCGCCGAACAAATCAAAAAAAGCGTCATTCACGGCCTGATTGTTTCCAAGCTGAAAGAATTTCTAAACCAGGGCGGCATGACTCAGCCCGGAGAAGAAGGGATCACTCCTTTCCGGGAAGATAAGAAAAAACAGATTGAGGCATTGGTAAAAAAACTAACGCCTGATCCCACCCGCACACTGGAAGAGCTTGATGAAACCGAAATCTAGCAAAAACCAAAAGACTGTTTGTAATCACGCAAACAGTCTTTTGTTTAATTTTTTTCCGAATTCATCAGGAGCAGTTGTAATTATTCAGACTTAAAATAATATCTCTTGATTTTTCTATATGACGATGAATCTTCTCCTCTAAAACGGCATCAACATCTGTCTCATCCTGTTCAACCCGGCGGATAATTTTTTCACTTTTTTAATCGAAACATCTTCATCCAGATAATAATCTTTAACGGCGCGAATTCTGCCCCGTTCATCTTTGATAAACAAATCATAATCGCCTAAAACATCCTGAATCAGATAAACAATCCGCCATGTTTTTCCTGTTTTTTTATCCCAATAAACATCTCCGACATGAAAAAACATTGCTTTGGGAAAAATCTTCAGATAATGATGCTTAAGCATGAAAATTTTTTCATTGATGGCCGCATAAATTTTCCAATATATCGTTCGCCAATATTTCATAACTTTCTCTCTTGCAGACAAAAAAAACCTTCCGCAGGGAAGGTTTTCAAAAACTGGTGGAGCTGAAGGGGATCGAACCCTCGACCTAATGATTGCGAACCATTCGCTCTCCCAACTGAGCTACAGCCCCTGAGTAAGGCAAAACCTTCCGCTCGGGAAGGTTTTGCAAATGGCTCCGACTGCTGGGCTCGAACCAGCGACCAATCGGTTAACAGCCGATTGCTCTACCACTGAGCTAAGTCGGAATAATAAGTTTGGAGGCCGGTACCGGAATTGAACCGATATCAAAGGATTTGCAGTCCTCTGCATAACCATTCTGCCAACCGGCCAATTTCTCTGAGTACCGCTTTCGCTCTCAACGAGAGTTATTTATACATTTTTTTCGTTCATCGTCAAGAAGAAATTTCACTTTTTTGCATTTTTTTTAATTTTAACAAAATATCAATCCGTTACAACCAAAACATAATCACGCACAAATACAAAAAACATCCTCTTTTTATTTTTCAACCAAATTTTTCAACAAGCATCGCACCGTCTCAAAAGATTCCGCCCCTGCTTTTTCCCAAAAATTTTCATATTGGGCAATATGCCCTTCCGCTCCCGGCACATCGCTGATAACCCGCAAACTTAAAAACGGCACCTGATACAAATGGCAAACCTGCGCAACAGCGGCCGATTCCATATCTACGGCCAACGCAGACGGATAAAGCCTCCTGATTTTCGCGGCCTCATCCCCGGAGGTTACAAACCTGTCGCCCGAAACAATCAACCCTTTTTTCAAACCAACACAATTTTCCATCACCTTTTCCAGCAAAAAGGCATCAGCATCAAAATATTTCGGAAAATCCTGTACCTGCCCCTCTTCTCCGCCGCAAAAAACATCATAATAAGCCGTCTGCTCCGCCGCCACCACATCCATAACCGCCAGCTCCGGACTCAAACCGCCGGCAGCCCCCGTATTAATAATTGCATCCGGTTGAAAAAAATGAATCAGTTCCACACTTGCCGCCGCCGCGCAAACTTTCCCGATGCCGCTTTGAACAACAACGACTTCCGAACCGCAGAAACCGCCGCACAAACAAACACCGCCCGGAAATCTTTTCTCACGGACATCTTCAAAAAGCGGACGCAGCAAAGAAACTTCCTTGCTCATTGCCGCCATTAGTGCAATTTTTTTCATCTGTATGCCTTTAATTCCGATCCGCCGGAACAAAAATCAATAAAACGGATAAAAACCGATTCGAACACCGACCAAAAACTCTTGGGCATGCTTAAGCCCGTCCATATCGGAAAAAATATAGCGATACATGGCGCGCAAAGAAACATAGCGGTCAAAATTAATCTGAAAACCGGCTCCCAGACGAACCCCGAGTCCGTCATCTTCAACAGTCTGCTTCACAACGCGCCGCAAATAATGATATTTATATTTCGTTTCATACTCATATTGAGCCAAACCGCCGGAAATCAGCCAGTCAACCTTATCCGTTGCACCGATATAAGCAATCAAATCCGCACCATAAGCCTGAAAACTGGTCTCCGAACTCAAAGAATCAAGCGTATTCCACACCCCGTAAAATTTGTCTTTTTCCTCGCCTGAAACCTGATAAAAAGCCTCTATCCCGAAATTTTCGCTGAAGTTATAACCAATATTCACACTCGGCGAATAATAATCTTCGGCATAATCCGTCCGATAAGAAAATGAAGGATTATAATTTTGATACATCGGCCCTGAACCTTTATCCAGACTATTGGATGTATAAACATAATCCGCACCGATATAAAACTGATTCTGCGCCGCCTGGGCAGAACAAATTTCCCCAAACAAAACAAGCGCAGATAGAATCAAAAGTTTCTTCATAAAAAAATATCCTTACTTTGCATAAAACACTTTTCTTCAAATTAAGCCTGTTGCAATAACAAATCAATCTTAAGCTTAAACTTATCCCACAACAAAAACACTTTAAATTTTTCTGCAAAAAGTTATAATTCATTCCGACTCAACTGAAAGGAAACAAAATGGAACGCATATATCCGGACATTGCGATTTTAACCGGTGCCGGAATTTCCGCTGAATCCGGACTTGCCACTTTCCGCGGCTCCGACGGCTTATGGAACAATTGCCGGGTTGAAGATGTCGCCACCATCGAGGCTTTTCACCGCAACCCTGAATTCGTCCACGATTTTTACAACGAAATGAAATCCGAACTGATAAAAGCAACCCCCAACCCAGCGCATCTGGCAATCACCCGTTTGCAAAAAGAATACCCCGGGCAAGTCAACATCATCACTCAAAACGTTGACACGCTTCATGAAAAAGCCGGCAGCCAAAACATTTATCACATTCACGGACAAATCAACCAGGCCGTCTGCTTAAACTGCGGACACATTTTGGAAAGCTGGGGCGACGTAACCACAGAAACCGTCTGTCCGCATTGCGAAACTCCGGGAATGATGAAACCGAACATTGTTTTTTTCGGTGAAAATCTGTTATACATGGACAAAGTCGACCGCCTCTTAAAAAACTGCGGCATATTTATTTCCGTCGGCACTTCAGGCGTGGTCTGGCCTGCCGCCGGTTTTGTACAAATAGCCCGGCTGAACGGCGCCGAAACCTTCGAATTCAATCTGGAACAAACTTCCAACAATTTCTATTTTGACCGCCATATCACCGGGCCGGCCGGAACCACCCTGCCCCGCTTTGTCGAAGAATTTCTGAACAAACAAAAAAACGGATAATTTTCCTGCCCCGACCACAAAAAAAGGAAGAAAAACATTCTTCCTTTTTTTTTAATCCGCATCAGATTTTTATTTCTGAATCAAACTGATGGTATCAACATCAATATTAGCCGGTTTTGACCAATGCGTATCCACTTCGCCGCGGATTTCAACCAAATCCTCCGGCTTAACCGTCAGCCCATTCCAGTCTTCCTTGTCAATTTCGACACGAATGGTGCCGGTGCTGTCTTTAAACATATAATCCTCGTTTCCGACCTGGCTCTCAATATGTCCGCGCAAAATAACCGCACTGTCATCAGACATATTTTTTGCCTGTTCAACGGTAACCACGCCGATGGACGACGGACCGGCAAAACCGCCCATATGGTTCTGCGCCATGGAAGAAGAAGTAAAAACCGCCGTTAAAGCGGCCGCAGCAACGGCAAGACTCAAATTTTTCATATATCCCACTCCTTTCTTGTTTTTTCATTTGCAATCCGATTAGACCACAATCCGACATAACCTTCAAGAACAAATTTTCCTTTTTCTTAAAATATTCAGCTATACTTAAAATTCCAATACCGGTAACAACTGAGGATTAACATCAACCCCGCTTCCGGACATGGAATCTACACTATTCGCCAATCGAAAACCAAAAGAAAAAACTGGCTGATAGGAACTACCTGTATAAGCCACTCCCGACCACGTTGCAAAATCATACCCGGGAGGACAATGATAGAAATTCGTTGTTTCGGCCATACCGGATGATGGTGTTGAAGACAACAGTGTCGTATATGTATCATAACTGGTATTCAGCAGGCTCTTCCCCAACAAATTAAAAGTTTCATTCCATATACCATAATTATCCACTATCATTTTCATCACGCCGGCAGCCGGCAAACACCAGTCTCCGGCAGAGGTTCCTTCTGTCGCATACTGTGTAACGCCGCTAATATTATAACCATTTTCAGCTAAAATCTTTGTATTGCCGCAACTGTCAAAATCTTGTGCAGCATCTTCAGCCGACGATGTTCTCATCTGAGAAAAATCTTTGCTGTATAAGGCTAAACATTCAGATAAAGAAAGGACTTCGGTATCACAATATGGACCATCATAAATAGGACCGCAATCCAAACATTCGAAACATTTTTGAGTTTCAAAACCCTTTCCGGAAACCGTTTCCAGCGCCATGGCAATACCGCCGCCATCGGGATAAGTATAAACCACCACGCCGATGGGCGTTTTGCGGATATCGTAGTTTTCCGTCGACGAACAGCTCTTGTCGCTGTACAAAATCCACCCGATTTCACACTTGGCCGACGGGACTCCACCCGAAGATCCGGACAGGCACGCCCATTTGTCGCCGAACGGGCATTTGACGCCGCCATCGGGGCAGGAGGATTCTGTATAGCCAAGCGTCGCACAGTCGGTTGTCGCCACGCATTGCGCCAACGCATTTTCCGAAACACCGCTCAAAAACAACGCGCCCAGCATCCCAAACGCCGCTTTTGCAGTCCCCGAAAAATCCGTACCGCCCGTCACGCCATAACAGCATCCACCCCCGGCCTGCTCATTTTCCTTTTCAAACTTTCTCATCTTCTCCTCCTTTGTTTAATAATTAAATTCCTTCCTTTTCTCCAAAACTCTCTCTCATAAAAACCCTCCTTTTTATCTCTCCCCTGAGGCAAGAATCTTCCTTGTTTCTCTCCCCCTGAGTAGGGGGAGTTGGAGGGGGTATGAATCCTCTAAAAAATCAACTTCCAAATATAACGAGCTCGCTGCGCTCGTCATACCCCTCCCGACCTCCCCTACCTTAGGGGAGGAGAGCCGACCTCCGGGAGAGAAAACGGAAGATTACTCAGAGAGGAAATAAAATCAATCTCTCCGCCGGCACAATCTGAGCATCGCGCCTCCTTCGCCCCGGAACAGGATACCGCTGACTTGCGGCCGCGGGGCCTCCCCGCCTTTGCCCCGGAACAGGATACCGCTAACTTGCGGCCGCGGGGCCTCCCCGCCTTTGCCCCGGAACAGGATACCGCTAACTTGCGGCCGCGGGGCCTCCCCGCCTCTGCCCCATACCAACCAGCAGCCAACTTGACGCTCCCCGCCCCAGCTTCCCTCGCCTAAAGGCAAAACACATAATTCGTATCAAACGGA
>CASEQD010000058.1 GCA_949289935.1 uncultured Pseudomonadota bacterium
GTCGGTATGCGGGGCGAACGGCGGGACAGGAAGCAGCTGTTCGGACGACGCGGGCGTGCATTATACGGAGTGCAAGTGTCCGGCGGGATATGAATGGAGTGAGAGTTCACAGAGTTGCGGGTGTTCGTCGTCGTATAGGTATTTGTGTCAGGGTTCGGGTTATGCTGGCGGCGAAGGTCAGAGCTGCGATGATAGATATGCAAAGTGCAAGTGCGCGGACGGGTATGTTTGGGATGCGGCGCAGGGGGCGTGCGTTTGCAAGGGGACGGATTTTTGCGTTGTGAACCAGAACTGCGGAGCGTTGGGTTATGCGCAGAAAACATGCGTGGGCAAGGCGTTGAAGTGTCCGTTCGATACGAATTATGTGTTTTGCCTTTAGGCGGGGCGGAAGGAAGCTGAGGCAGCTTCACCCCATCCATTAGCGGTATCCTGTTCCGGGGCGAAGGAGGCGCGATGCTCAGATTGTGCCGGCGGAGAGGAAAATACTCGGGGAAAGTTCGTGGTTATTAAACAAAGGAGGAGAAGATGAGAAAGTTTGAACTGGAAAATAAGCAGGCCGGGGGCGGATGCTGTTATGGTGTGACGGGCGGTGCAAAAGCGGTGTTTGGGATGTTGGGCGCGTTGTTTTTGAGCGGTGTTTCGGAAAATGCGCTGGCGCAATGCGTCGCAACAACCGACTGCGCCACTTTGGGCTACACCGAATCCTCCTGTCCCGACGGCGGCGTCAAATGCCCGTTTGGCGACAAATGGGCGTGCCTGTCCGAATCATCGGGTGGTGGCGGAGATGATGCCGATAAACCCGGCAGTGTGAATAATGATACAGACTGTACCTATGGTTCCATTTATTATAATGACGGGGTTTGTTATCCTGAAGCTATCGCCGGGCGTGTTCCCATCGGCGTGGTGGTTTATGTTGATCAATTTAACGGGGAAAAATGGATTATGAGCTTGGATGAGCTTTTAAATTACAGATGGGCTGATGGTCGAGAAGAAACAGTAGATATTGTTGGTTTGGATAATTATCAGAGTGAAATGCTTGCTGTAGTTGATGTAAAGAGTTGTGATAATACGCAAATATTATCAGATTTGGGTGCAGGTAAATATCCGGCGGCGGAGGCTGCGCGGAATTATGTTCCGGCAGGAGGGGAAAATACAGCCGGAAAATGGTGTCTGCCGGCCGCAGGTATCTGGAATCAGGTTAATATTCATCGTGCAGAAATAGATGAAGCCATACAGAAAGCGAGAGGAACTTTGTTTTCGGGCATTTATTGGTCTTCATCAGAATATTCCGAATATACGGCGTGGGTTTGGTTTTCTGATTCTGCCAGTTTCAGTGATGAGACAAAATTCAATTTTTCACCGGGAACCGGATATTCAGTCCGGCCGGTGATGCGGATTAAGTAATTGGAAATTATTTTTTTACCAGAGCTGTAACTGCGGCGGCGATTTCGGCGGCGGGGTTAAGCGTTCCCCGTGGTTTGAACGACAGATTTTCCGGCGCCAGCATGGCGGCATATCCGCTTTGAACCAGAGAAGCAACGAATCGTTCGTGTTTCGGGGTGAGCCAGCCGCTGCCGTTGAAAATGAAAACCGGTTTGCCTGTGCCGCAGGCTTCGCAGCACATGGAGACGGAATCGCCGGTAACAATGATGTTGTCGGCGCAGGCCAGATAGCCGAGGTAGGGATTGGGGCGGCTGTCTCCCCAGAGATAATTGTATGAAGGAATGCCGTTTAAAATGTTTAAAATGAGTTTTTCGGCATTTTGGCCGGTGCGGGGCGAATCGGTTATGAGCAGAGAACCGCCGGTTTTGTCATGGTAATTTTTTACGGCGTCGGCCAGTGCCCGGGCATTTTCTTCCGTAAAGCCTTTGCCTTTGATGTTGCCGCCGATAATCAGAACCGTAAAAGGGCGGGGCAGTTTTTCAAAATCTCCACTCCATTCTTTTTGCGCCTGAGCCAATGTTTGCGGCGTGATGCGGTGCGGCGAACCAACCGTGAAACGGACGTTGCTGCCGCTGATTTTGCCGCGGTCGTGTTCCGGCATGAAAATCAGGTCATAATCTTTCCGGCCGAAAGCGCCGGGATTTAAAAGCTGGATGATTTTTGTCCGTCCGCCGGAGCGTTTTTTTATCCAACGGGCGACGGGCGCCGAACGGCGGCTGCCGGAAAAAACAATGTCGGGAAAGTTTTGACTGATTTCGGAAACAGATGACGAATCGACTCCGAGCAGGGTTGAACCGCGCAAAACATTTGGCAAAGCCGACAGGGGCGTGTAGACAATGTTTTTTTCGATGATTTCAAATGTGGATGCGTCAAGCTGCCCGGCCACGCCACGGATTTGTCCGGCGCTGCCTTTGCGGCTGTCAATGAGAAGCCAAACCGTTTTTTTCATTTTTACTAACCCGATGTTAAATTATTGTCTCTATTTTAGAGATATTGTCAATTAACTCAAGGGAAAAAAACATGTATAAACTTTTTTTGTTTTTTTTATCGGCCGGGATTTTGTGTGCGGTCGGGACGGCAAGCGCCCAGTATGCGGCACAGGACGAGGCAAAGTATCTGGCAACTGTTAAGGCTGTCGCCGATTTTAAAATTAATGACGAAGAGCATTTGCAGGCTGTTGACTCTTTGCGTCAGAACAGAAATTTTAACCTGAAACTGCAGGGAATGATTAACAAGCTCAGCAACAGAAGAACCAAAGATACAACCAATCGGAAAATCCTGAAAATTTTGGAACAGGCAGGAAAGGAAATTTATAATCTGCTGGATTAATATTTGTTTAAGGAAACATACGTATAATGTGTTTGTAAAGAAATTCAGACAAGGAGAGGGAATATGAAAAAAATTGCCCGAGAAACCAAAGCTCTGCTGGAAGAAATTCAGGATTTGCGGTTGAGTTTGTTTAAAAACATCAGTTTTGATGTTGAAAAAGCAGCGGTTGTTTGCGGACAGCCTGCCGTAAAAAAGGTTTCCAAAAAACGCCAATAACAGGGAAGGCTGTTTGTATTGATGAAAAAATCTGCCGTTTGTTTGTTGTTTCTGCTTTTGCTTCCGGCTTGTGCTTCGCTCAGAAACAATGATATCGCCAAAGAAAACGAAGCCCGGGAAATGGCTGCCTACCGGGAGAGGGTCAGTTTGTGGAAAGAGCAGAAAGCCCGGGGTGAAATAAAAATTGCCGATGAAGCCGGCAAGGTCGAAATCGTGCCTTATATCAAAGGGCGGACGCCGCAATTTAAAATGCCCAAGCAGCCGCGTCAGAAAACCGTGGCCGAGATTGAAGAAGAAATCCGCTATAAGCAGTATCAGGATAAATATGCGCGGCTGATTGACAATGTTGTGGTGAAAAAACGCTCGGAAGACGGCATTACTTATGAATATAACGATGCGCGGGTGGACGAACTGGCATTTATGGCCGTGCAATATTGCAAGGAACAAGACCGCAAAAAAGCTTTTCTTAATAAAATTACGCTGGTGCAAAACAAGGCCAGACAGGCGACTTTTGACTGCCGGCGCTTGTAATGCGTCCGCCGGCACACTATATAACTAAATAAAGGTTGGTTATACAGGTCAAAAGAGATGGTTAAAGATTTATACAGCGTTTTGGGTGTTTCGAAAACTGCCAGCGAGGCGGAAATAAAATCTGCTTACCGAAAACTGGCAAGAAAGTATCATCCGGATTTGAACAAAGACAATAAGGATGCCGCCGAAAAGTTTAAGGAAATTTCGGCTGCTTATGATATTATCGGCAATAAAGAACGCCGGCAAAAATATGACAACAACGAAATTGACGCTGAAGGAAAGCCGACAGGGTTTGGCGCATCGGGTTTTGGCGGCGACGGCGGTTTTTATTCTTCTTACGGAGCCGGAGGAAATCCGTTCGGCGGCGGTTTTTCCGGGCGGAGATCGGCCGGTATGGACGGCGGTTTTGATTTTTCTTCTATTTTCGGGGAAGATATTTTTTCGCAGTTTGGCGGCGCACAAGGTTTTCAGGGAGGAGCAAGGCGTTCCCGCAAAGGGCAGGATATTGCCTATACGATGAAGATTAATTTTTTGGATGCGGTTAACGGCAGTGAGCAAAAAGTTTTTCTCGGCGGCAAGAATATCAATGTCAAAATTCCGGCAGGAACAACCGACGGTCAGACGCTGCGTCTGAAAGGTCTGGGGCAGCCTGGGATTAACGGCGGTGCAAACGGCGATGTGCTGATTACGCTGAATGTGCTTCCTCATCCGTATTTTCGCGCGGAGGGAAAGGATATTTATATTGAATTGCCGATTACGCCGAAAGAAGCCGTGCTTGGCGCCAAAATTACGGTTCCGACCCTGACGGGAAAAGTTGCCGTAAAAGTGCCGCCGTATTCGGATTCCGGTGAAAAGCTGCGTTTGAAGGGAAAGGGAATTAAGTCCGGAGATGAGATTATTATCTTGAAAATTGTTACATCTCAGACCAAAAATTCCGAACTGGAAAACGTGCTTGCCAAAATGCCCGATGTCAACATCCGGAGTTTTTGATGCTTTTGGAACAGCTGAAAGATTTTGAATGGTTGAATGAACCCGACGATGTGGCTTTCAGCGAAGAAGGCATGAGTGTTTTGGCCCGGCCGGAAACGGATTTCTGGCAAAATTCGGGAAAAGGTATTCATGCAGATTCAGGGCATTTCTTTTTTATCAGAAAATGCGGCAATTTTGTGATGGAAGCCGGATGGCATTTTCCCAAAGCGGAAAATTTGGAACAATGCGGAATTATGCTGCGCTTTGATGAAAAAAACTGGCTGAAAGCTTCCGTTATGCGTGATGGCGAAACTTCTTCCAAACTGGTTTCTTGTGTTACGAATTCCGGCTATACGGACTGGGCGGCGCAGGATATTTCTGTGCAGGCGGATGATGTCTGTTTCCGGGTAAAGCGGCAAAACGGCGAGTATGTTTTGTTTTTTTCCGCCGGCGGGGAGGCTTTTCAGCAAATAAGGCTGTTTTCTTTTGTTCACGAAGATGCGGAAATTAAGGCCGGCGTTTATATATGCAGCCCCAGGGCGGCACCGTTTTCGGCCGTGTTGAAAAAAATTGATTTTATTCAGGGAGGTGTTTGATGAAAGTTGTCAGAAGTTTGCTGCCGGTATTTTTCTTTGCGTTGTTTTTGACGCCTTTGGCGGCGGGGGCGGAAGATAAACCGACTTATATCTTTTTGCCCAAGCCGGATACAACCGTCGGCAAGCCTTTTATGCAGGTTTTGCAGGAGCGGAAATCAACCCGGGAGTTTGGGCCGCGTACAATTAACCAACAAAATATGGGCGAGCTTTTGTGGGCGGCGGTTGGCATTAATCGGCCGGATGGAAAGCGTACAATTCCGACAGCAAGAGATTCGCGTGATTTGGATGTTTATGTGCTGCAGCAGGGCGGCGCTTGCCGCTATAATCCGCAAAATCATTCGCTGGAGCTGGTGAATCCTGCCATATTGACTTATGCGGCGGCAAAGCAGGAATTTGTCAAACAGGCGGATGCGGTGCTGGTTTATGTTTCAAGCAATCCTAACCGGGAGGTCGGTTCCATGCATGCCGGTTCGGCCTATCAGAATGTGGGGCTTTATGCCGCCAATGCGGGGATGAATAATGTGGTGCTGCGTATGATTGATATGGATGTGCTGCACAAAGAACTGCATCTGGCCGATAATGAATATGTGATTGCCGCTCAGGCTTTAGGCTGGCCGAAAAAATAAGAAGGAAGCTGGGGCGGGGACACCTGACGAGGTGAGCGCTAGGTTAGCGGTATCCTGTTCCGGGGCGGATAAGGCGCGATGCTCAGCTTGTGCCGGCGGAGAGATTGGTTTTATTTCCTCTCTGAGGCAGTTCTTTCTTCTGTTTTTCTCCCTGAGGTAGGGCTCTCCCTTTTCTCCTCCCCTGAGATAGGGGAGACGGCCGAAGTCAAAAGCAACTAACGTTGCTTTTGGCGAGGAAACGCAATGAGACTTTCCTTTTGGAGGGAGTAATACGAACCGAACAAAAGGATATAGTCGGAATTGAAGGAGGGGTATGA
>CASEQD010000059.1 GCA_949289935.1 uncultured Pseudomonadota bacterium
AAAAGGAAAGTATTATTGACTCATACCCTCCCTAACCCTCCCTACTCAGGGAGGGCATGAGAGGGGAGTACTCAGGGGAGAAATATAAAGAGGGGGGCTCAGGGGAGGAGAAAAGGGGAAGCCCTACTCGGGGGAGGAAAAGATAGAGTTTCTTCCCTAAGATAGAACATTTACTCTTCCTTCCTCTGAATAATCATTCATATATTCTTCCTTAGAGCAGCCTCTTCTTTTGTCTCCTCCCCTGAGTAGGGCTGGAGGCAGAAAAACAATCCTGTGAATTGTTTTTCAACGATAGAGTCTGAATTGTTAGATTGTGGACAGGCGGCAGCCTAAGGAAACAATCGTTACAATTCAGCTGACCGAAGCAGCTTCGCTGCAAGAGGCGGGTGGGGTATGACAAGAGGCGGGTGGGGTATGATTCAAATAAAAAAAATCTTCTTTATTTTTTAACCAATTTCCGCTATACTTATAATTGCGGGCAGGAAAGCTGCCTGTGGTGTCTGAAAAACACCCGTATGTTAAACTTCCACCTTTGGGTGGAGTGTCCCGAATATATTGAATACGGACGACTGTACATACCAGTTTTTCAGCTCCACTCTCCTTTGTTTTGAATAGCAAACGGAGAGTTTGTTTAACTTGAAAACAAAGGAGCTAAATTATGAAAATTAAAACTTTACTCTTAGGGACAAGTCTGTCCTTAATTCCTCAATTTGTTAATGCCCAATGTGTGGCAACCACCGACTGCGCGACGTTGGGCTATACCGAAACTTTCTGTCCGAACGGAAAAGGCATCAAATGTCCGTTCGGCGATAAATGGGCGTGCCCGTCCACCGAAACAGAATTTTGTGAGAAATATGGTTTCAAATATGATTGTTCCGGTACCGGCTATGCTTCAGGCAGCGGAATGCCCTGTAACAACAAATATGCTTCCTGCACTTGCGCTTCCGGTTATGAATGGAAAGACGGGAAATGTACAAAGCAAGCAGTGGTTCTCGGCCAGTGCACCGGCTATGCCAAAAACTGCAAAATTGCCGATGTTCTTTATTCCGACGGCACCTGCTCCGCCGGTGTCATTTCAGGAAAAACTCCGATTGGTGTTGTGGTTTACATCGGCGGGGACGGTTGCGGCCAGGCTCTGGCATTGGAAGGAGTTGGAAGTTATCCGTGGTCAACGGAAAATGTCGATATTCCGGATTTGTTCAATTACATCAATGCTCCGGTAAACGATTTTGACAGCTGTGAGAATACGAAAACTGTTATTGATTACAGTTACAAACAATACGGCGACCGTGCCTCTGAATATTATCCGGCGTTTTGGGTGATATACAACTACGCGCCGTCAAGCATACCGGAAACGAAGGGTAAATGGTGCATACCAGCTGGCGGTGTGTTGGATAGTATCTACCAGAACAAAACGGCTATTGATCAAAGCCTGATCAGAATTAACAAACCAAGCATCGACAACATCGTCAGCGGTTCTTGGTCGTGGTGGTCGTCGTCCGAGGGCTCAGACTACGACGCGTGGAACTGGTACCCGCCTTCGGGTAGTTTCGGCAGCAGCAACAGGAAGCACTACAAGTCCTATTTTTGCCCGGTGATTGAGTTTTAACCCACTGGTTTTATGCTGCTTTTTCGGAGCCGCTTCGGCAATGAGGCGGAAAAGAGAAGCTGCCCGGTTGATATCCGCTATTTTTTCAGTGGGAAAACTTTTACGTTGGTGTTGGAATATACGCTGTTGGCAACAGGGCTTTCGGCTTCAAGAATGTCGAAAGCTTTGTTTGCCACTTTGCTCTTGCCAGGCATGCGGATATTCGGAGCCAGCGGGTAGGCGTCTTTGGGCAGACGCAACATCATGTATCCGGTTCCGCCGCCGTAAGACGGACCGGATAAACCGATGGAATAATAACCGCCGATGAAACCATAATCCAAATCAATGTAATCAATTGAGAAAACCGTTTTGATGGTGGTTTGGCCAATGGCGTTCATTTTGCACATATAGCCGGGATCTTCCATTATGATGTTGGAAACGTTCTGCGCATAAACAATTGTCTGCGCGGGCAGACAATCCGGCGTTTGTCCGTTGTAGCTGACATTATAATTGAGAACCAAATTGATTTGTGTGTTTCCTTTGGCAACACTGACGTCGGTCAGTTTGAGCGAATCTATGTAAAAGTAACCGGGAACAATGCCGATGGTAATCGGAAGCTGGATATAATTTTCCAGGCAGGCATGCGTGCCGGGGTCGGCTTCACAAACCATGGCCGTCTGGCGGCTGTTGTTTTGCAGAAGATGCAGAAGGCTGTTGTGGATGTATTCCCGGCTCATGGAGAGCTTTGACGGCGCGCATTGTTTGCTGCGGCAGACAATGACAGAACTCGGCCGCGCCATGTGTGCGTTTTCAACATGAGTTTCCGTTAAAAAAGGGTCGCGCAAAAAATCCTGCAGGCTGCGCGTCCGCAGACCGCAACCGGACAAAGCCAAGACAGCACAGCCGAACAATAACTTTTTTGTGAAATTTGCGGGCAATTTTAAATTCCTTATTCTGCAGAACAATTTTCCAAACTGTGGTTATCATAAGATAAACTTTTTAAAACAACAAAGTTTTTTTTCAGGTTATTAAACATATTTTTAAATGTATTGTGAAAGTGTGAAGCATAAGGGGGTGAAAGAGTGAAAAAAACAGCCGCTTTTTTGATGTTTTTTCTTTGTTTTCCGGGACAAGCCCCGGCCAAAACGGAAGTTATCGACGGTGACAGCCTGATGGTTGACGGTGTTGAAACGAGGCTGGAGGGAATTGATGCGCCGGAATATCATCAGGAATGTTATGACAAAAACCGCCGGAGATATCGTTGCGGGGCGGAAGCAACGGCTTATATGCAAAAACTGGTTAAAGGCAAAAAGGTATTTTGCCGGAAGCTCGGAACAGACAGATATAAACGGCAGGTGGCGGTTTGTTATGCTGACGGAAAGGATATCAACCGGGAAATGGTGCGTGCCGGAATGGCCGTCGCTTATGACAGATATTCGGATGAATATGTTGCGGATGAACGAGATGCCAGAAAAAACAAAAGGGGAATCTGGCAGGGAAAGTTTATGAAACCGGAGCTGTGGCGCCGCCTGCAGGACTAAAAAACGGCCGAAAAAACAAATTAAATTGATTTTTTATGGAGATTCTTGTTGACAGCAGGGATTTCTTATGTATATTTGCAAACTAAAGAATTATGTTTAATTGAAGAAAAATTGGATGGATAAAATGTACGCAGTAATTAAAACAGGCGGAAAACAATATAAAGTGGCATCCGGAGATGTCGTTAAAATTGAAAAAATCGCCGGTGAAGAAGGTAAAGAAGTCGTTTTTAACGAAGTTCTGGCTCTGGATGATGTCGTCGGTACGCCTTTGGTGAGCGGCGCCAGCGTTAAGGCGACGGTTTTGAAACAGGCTAAAGATGCCAAAGTCATTATTTTCAAAAAGAAAAGAAGACAAAATTATCGCCGCAAAAACGGTCACAGACAGCAGATTACGTTAGTTAAGATTACTGAAATCAACGGTAAGTAATCGGGTTTAATAAGGAGAATTTATAATGGCACATAAGAAATCTGGCGGAAGTTCGTCTAACGGACGCGACTCTATCGGACGTCGTCTGGGGCTGAAAAAGTCCGGCGGTCAGGCGGTTATTCCCGGAAATATCATCATTCGTCAACGCGGAACCAAGTATCATCCGGGTGAGAATGTCGGCATGGGTAAAGATCACACGATTTTTGCCATGGCGGAAGGAAAAGTGGAATTCAGCAAAAAAGCCGGTGATAAAACAGTGGTTTCTGTTGTTTCCGCAAACTAGTTTTTTGATGTTTCGGAAGGAGGGGGTTGTGTTTGCCCCCTTTTTCTTTATATCAGAACCGGAAACATGAGTGGAATTGGAAAATGAAATTTTTGGATCAGGCAAAGATTTTTATCAAATCCGGCGACGGCGGGGCCGGCTGTGTTTCGTTTCGGCGCGAGAAATATATTGAGTTCGGCGGGCCAAACGGCGGCGACGGCGGAAAAGGCGGCAGCGTGTATTTTGAGGCCGTTGAGAATCTTAATACACTGATTGATTTTCGTTATCAGCAGCATTTTAAAGCGCAGAAAGGCCAAAACGGTATGGGGTCGCAAATGACCGGCGCCAAAGGAAACGACCTGGTTATCAAAATTCCTGTCGGTACGGAGATTGTTGCCGAAGACGGTGAGACGGTTTTGGCGGATATGACAGAGCCGGGAACGAGGTTTTTGGCCGCTAAGGGTGGCGATGGCGGCCGCGGCAATATGCAGTTTAAAAGTGCTGTTAATCAGGCTCCCCGTTATGCCGAGCCGGGATGGCCGGGACAGGAAATGTGGGTGTGGCTGCGGTTGAAGGTTATTGCCGATGTTGGTTTGGTCGGGCTGCCCAATGCCGGAAAATCTACTTTTTTATCGGTTGTTACGAAGGCTCGTCCCAAGATTGCCGATTATCCGTTTACGACTCTGCATCCTAATCTCGGTGTGGCCTGGGTTGATGATTATGAAATGGTTATTGCCGATATTCCGGGGTTGATTGAAGGCGCTCATGAAGGCGTCGGTTTGGGCGATCGTTTTTTGAAGCATGTGGAGCGTTGTGCGGTTTTGCTGCATTTGATAGATGCAAGCGCGGAAGATGTTGCCGCCGTGTATAAGTCTATCCGGCGTGAGCTTGATTTGTATAGTGATAAAATGGCGCAAAAGCCTGAAGTAATTGCCCTGAATAAAACAGATTCACTTTCGGCAGAGGAAACAGCCGAAAAAATAAAAGTTTTGGAAAAAGCTTCCGGAAAAAAAGTTTTTGCGATTTCTGCCGTGGCGAAGACCGGGTTGCTGCCCGTGCTTAGAGAAGTGAGCGGTTTTGTTACGCGCGACAGGCGAAAACTTGATGACAAAGAAAAACATCAGGAAGAAGAAAATGTGCAAAAAATGTGGTCACCTTTAGATTAAGGAGTAAATAAAAGTGGTGAAAACAGCTGTGAAAAAAACAGTAGATGTCGGCAGTGATGAGAAAATTTTAGAAATTGTCCGTAAAACACTCGATGACAATAAGGCAGAGGATATTGTTGTGATGGATTTGCGCGGAAAAACATCTATTGCTAATTTTATGATTGTTGCCAGCGGTACATCGCAGCGGCATGTGGCTTCTTTGGCAGAGAAAGTTCAGGAAAATCTGAAAGCCGCCGGTTATAAATCCGTATCGGAAGGTGAAACAAAAGCCGATTGGATTTTGATAGATGCTTTTGATGTGATTGTTCATGTTTTTAAGCCGGAAGTCCGCTCATTTTATAATATAGAAAAAATGTGGAGTACCGTTGCCCAGGTTCGCGGCGTCGATGCTTAACCGGAAAGTTGAAAAGAGCAGCGGTTTTTGTAAAAGAATGCCGCTGTTTTTTGTGATGATGAAAGAATAAACATGAAGATAATGATTTTGGCAATCGGAAAATGCAAACGGAATTCTCCGGAGGCGGAGATTATTGCCGAATATGTTAAACGGTCGCAATGGGAAATTATTATTAAGGAAAAAGATAATGCCACGCAGGCAGAAGAGGCGCGTTTTTTGTTGGAGAATATTTCCCATAATGCAAAAGTTGTTGTGCTTGATGAACGTGGTGTGAATATTAAAAGTTTGGAATTGGCCGCTAAAGTGGAAGCGTGGATGTTGGATGGAGTGTCTGAAATTTGTTTTTTAATCGGCGGTGCAGACGGGCATTTGCCGTTGGTCAGGGAAAGGGCTGATTTGGTTCTTTCTTTCGGCAGGCTGACATTGCCGCATATGTTGATGAGGGCGGTTTTAACAGAACAGATATACAGGGTTCAGACGATTATTAATCATCATCCGTATCATAGAGAATAAGTCGTTTTTTTAGGTTTAAATTTTGAGTTATGTATCCCCGGGAAGGAATTTCCGGGGAAAATTTGTGTCAAAAAAATGTGGGTTGGGGGATGAAATGATGGTTGACTTTTTAGAAATAATAAGATAAGATTGAGGATGTAGAGATGAAGTCAGAGAAGGAGAGCTGTAAGCTCCGGAGGTGTTATTATGG
>CASEQD010000060.1 GCA_949289935.1 uncultured Pseudomonadota bacterium
TGGTTATACCGAAACTTCCGATTCCGGAAATTGCGTAAAATGTTTCTTTGGCGAATACTGGTTTTGCCCTGAACCGGAAGAAGAAAAAGCCGTCCTCGGTCAGTGCACCGGCTATGCCAAAAACTGCAAAATAGCAGATATTCTTTATACAGACGGCACCTGTTCCGCCGATGTCGTCTCCGGCAAAACACCAATCGCCGTTGTGGTTTACATCGGCGGAGACGGCTGTGGCCAGGCTTTGGCTCTGGAAGGACTGGGAAATTTTTATTGGTCAACAGAATTTGTTCATATTCCGGATTTGTTCCATTCCAGCAATGAACCAGTCAATGATTTTTCCAGTTGTGAAAACACGAAGATTGTTATTGATTACAGTTATAATCAATACGGCGACCGTGCATCTGAAATTTACCCGGCCTTTTGGAAGGCATACAACTATGCTCCTGCGGCAATACCTGAAACCAAAGGGAAATGGTGTCTTCCTGCCGGCGGCGTGTTAAACAGCCTTTACCAAAATAAAACAGCTATTGACCAAAGCTTAACCAGAATTAACCAAGAAAACATCGGTAGCGCTTACTGGTGGACGTCGTCCGAGTCCTCTTACATCACCGCGTGGCGCTGGATCGCGTCTTCGGGTGACTTCCGCAGCAGCAATAAGTGCTTCAACGAGTACGGCATCTACAGCCACTATGTTCGCCCGGTGCTCGCTTTTTAACCCGCCGCTTTTTCTCGGAGCATAGTTTCTTTTTTTCTGTTTCAACGAGCGGAAAAGACAGCATTAACGTTTTTGCTTAAAAAATTTTTTCAACAAAAGAGAACATTCTTCTTCCAAAATTCCGCCTTGCACATTGGGGCGGTGGTGGCAGGTCGGTGCGTCAAAAAAACGAACACCGCTGCTCACGGCACCGCCTTTGACATCATGGGCGCCGAAATACAGGTTTTCGATTCTGACCAGAGAAATAGCCCCGGCGCACATGGTGCAGGGTTCCAGCGTAACATACAAATCCATCCCCCGCAGCCGGTTTTGTCCGAGTTTTTTGCAGGCGGCCTGAATGGCGGCAAGCTCGGCATGGGCGGTTGCATCCGCAACATGTGCGCTCTGATTATAGGCCTCTGCGACAATTATGTCTTCTTGCGGATTGACAATAACGGCGCCGACCGGAACTTCGTCCTCGCGCGCTGCTTTTTGAGCCAGTTCCAGAGCCCGTTCCATATATTTGAGCTGCATATTTATTCCTTTATTATTTGAATTTTCTCTGCTATATAATACATAAATTTTAACAGGGAAAGATAAAAATGTCCGAAAGACTTGCAAAATTTATTGCCCGTTCCGGCGTCTGTTCGCGGCGTGCGGCGGAAGAACTCATCCGTCAGCAGCGTGTCAGTGTTAACGGCAGCATTATCGAAACGCCGGCATTTAACGTGGAAGGAAACGAAAAAATTCTCATTGACGGCGAAAAGATTCCGGCGGTTGAAGCCCCTCGCATGTGGATTTATCATAAACCGGCCGGACTGGTAACCACGCACAAAGACGAGCAGGGACGTCCGACGGTTTTTGAAAATCTGCCGGCCGGATTGCCGCGGGTAATTTCCGTTGGAAGACTTGATTTAAATTCCGAAGGCCTGTTGCTGCTGACCAACAGCGGAGAACTCTCCCGCCGCCTGGAATTGCCGTCAAATGCCTGGAGTCGCCGCTACAAAGTCAGAGTCCACGGCAAAATCAACCGCACCCGTCTGGCGGAGCTGGAAAAAGGCATAACTGTTGACGGCGTCAGCTACGGAGCGATAAAAGCCGAAATTGAAAGCGGGCAGGGAACGAATGTCTGGCTCAGCGTAACCCTGCATGAAGGTAAAAACCGCGAAATCCGCAAAGTAATGAAGGCTCTTGGATTGGAAGTCTCCCGCCTGATTCGTCTTTCTTACGGCCCGTTCCAGCTGGGAAGCCTGAAAAAAGGCGAAGTGCGCGAAATTCCGCAAAAAGTTTTGAAAGAACAACTGGGCGGAAAAATCTGATGCGGATAATCGGCGGAACATATCGAGGCAAAAAACTTTATTCTCCGGCGGCGGAGGGCATAAGGCCGACGGCAGACCGGGCGCGGGAAAGTATTTTTAACATTCTTAATTCCGGCTTTGTTGATAATTGGGAAAATTTCCGGTTGCTGGATATTTTCGCCGGAACCGGAGCCTTTGCGCTGGAGTCGCTTTCCCGCGGCGCAGCAGAGGTGTGCCTGATAGATATTGCACTTGAAAGCGCCCGCCGCAATCTTGCTCTTTTCCCGAAAGAACAAAAAAAAATCCGCCTGCTGAAAGCCGATGCCCGGCAGCTTCCGTCTGCTGCGGAAAAATACAACCTGCTGTTTATGGATGCGCCTTATGCCTGCGGGCTGACGGAACCGGCTTTAAAATCGGCGGCAGAGCAGGGATGGCTGGCGCCGGAATGTCTGTGCATTATTGAAACCGAAAAAAAAGAGTCGCTGAATCTGCCGGCCGGTTTTATGTTGTTGGAGGAGCGGGTTTACGGCATTGCCCGTTTTACCTTTGCCCGGTATAAATAAAAATTTTTTCTTAAAACTCAATCACCGGGCGAACATAAAGACTGTAAAATTTATTGTGAGAATACACATCTGAAGACAATCTCCATGCACCAGCAAAGGCAGATCCTGATATTTCGGATGACGACCACCAGCCAGCGCTGCCGATATTTTCTTTAATAATTCTGTTTAAGCTTTGAGTAATAGCGGTTTGGTTTTGGGTAATATTGCTTAATACGCCGCCGGCCGGTATGCACCATTTACCCTTTGTTTCCGGCATGCTTGACGGCGCGTAATTATATACTTGCCAAAAGGCCGGGTAATATTCTGAGGCGCTGTCTCCGTATTGCTTGGAGCTGTAATCAATAACGGTTTTGGTATTTTTACAACTGGCAAAGTCACTTGCCAAATCAGATCCATAATTAGCTAAATCCGGGATATCGACAACCTCTGTTGACCAGATAAGATCTCCCAATCCTCCCAGCGCCAGAGCCTGACCGCAGCCGTCCCCGCCGATATAAACAACAACACCGACAGGTGTTTTGCCGGAAACAACATCGGCAGAGCATGTGCCGTCTGTGTAAAGGATATCGGCGATTTTACAGTTTTTGGCATAGCCGGTGCACTGGCCGAGAACTGCTCCTTCCGGTTTGGCCGGTTCAGGGCATGCCCAATATTCGCCGAAAGGGCATTTTATTCCGTTGTCGCATGCTGTTGTAGAATCGTAACCTAACGTATTGCAATCTGTTTCTGCACACTGGGCGAAAGCTTGTATCGGGAACATAAAAGAAGAAGCCAGCAGGGTAAAATATACCTTTTTGCCGGCGGAAAGAATCACACGCATTTCATCCTCCACACTTTATCATCA
Organism: uncultured Pseudomonadota bacterium; assembly: GCA_949289935.1. Classification (GTDB taxonomy): domain Bacteria; phylum Pseudomonadota; class Alphaproteobacteria; order RF32; family CAG-239; genus HGM16780. The sequence goes on from CASEQD010000060.1 coordinate 3,397, forward strand.
CTGGGTTGTATGTAAATCATTAATTTCATGCGGAAGTGAAAAAATGAAGAAGATTTTTTTGTTCGGTTCGTGTTACTCCCTCCAAAAGGAAAGTCTCATTGCGTCTCCTCGTCAGGTGTCCCCGCCCCACCTCCATGCCAACCGGCGGCTAACCTGAGTCTCATCTCGTCAGGTATGCTTTGAGGTGTGGAAAACATGTGGATAGCGTTTAAGATGGAAATGAAGATAAAGCATTGAAAAACAAAGCAAAAAAAGAATCGAAAAAATCATCAACAGACTTATCCACTTTAATAAAAATAAAATTTATAAGTTTTTTAATAAGATACAAGGAGTCAAGTCCAAAATATAATTTTTCGCACTTGTTTATGAGGGGAAAACAGGCAATATTAAGGGCATAAAACAAAATAATAAAAAAATGTGCAATACTATATATAGAACGTTTACATTTTTTTTACACAATATATAGTATATTCATAACAAATCTTATGAAAATAAGATAACGGATTGAAACTACAACAAAACTAAGGAAAGCTTGTTCGATATGTCTGAAAATACCTATTCAATTTCCTCAATCGCAAACAGGGAGGTTAAAGTAGCGAATGTAACCAAAAGAGACGGCACTTTGGCGCCGTTCGACAGCTCAAAAATTTACAACGCGATTCTCAAAGCCGGAAATTCAACCGGTGAGTTTGGCGAACAGGAGGCCTGGCTGCTGACCGGACAGGTTTTAAAAGTTGTTGAACACAAGTTTGCCGAAACCTTGCCTTCCATTGAACAGATTCAGGACATTGTTGAACAGGTGCTTATCTCGGCCAATTATTTTGCCACGGCCAAGGCCTATATTCTGTACCGCGACCAGCGTCAGCGCACCCGTAATGATCAGAAAGTTATGGTTGATGTCGAAAGTTCGATTAACGAATATCTGGAAAGACTGGACTGGCGTGTTAATGCCAATGCCAACCAGGGATATTCCAACGGCGGCCTGATTTTGAATGTTTCCGGAAAAGTAACGGCCAACTACTGGTTGAGCCATGTTTATCCGGCCAATGTCGGTGAAGCGCACCGCAACGGTGATATCCACATTCACGATTTGGATATGCTGGCGGCTTATTGTGCCGGTTGGTCTTTAAAAAATCTGCTGCATGAAGGTTTCAACGGCGTTCCCGGAAAAACCGAAGCCGGTGCGCCGAAGCATTTGTCTTCTGCTGTCGGGCAAATGGTTAACTTTATGGGAACGCTGCAAAACGAATGGGCCGGTGCTCAGGCTTTTTCTTCGGTTGATACTTATCTGGCGCCTTACATCCGCAAAGACAACATGAGCTATCAGGATGTAGAGCAGTGCATTCAGGAATTGATTTATAATCTGAACATTCCGTCCCGCTGGGGTTCTCAGACGCCGTTTACCAACTTCACCTTTGACTGGGTCTGCCCGGAAGATTTGCGTGACAAACATCCGATGATTGCCGGGGAAGAACAGCCGTTCACATATGGTGATCTGAAAGATGAGATGCACATGATCAACAAAGCCTACATCACGGTTATGATGCGGGGCGATATTAAAGGACGTCCGTTTACTTTCCCGATTCCGACCTACAATATGACGCCGGATTTCCCCTGGGAGGATGAAAATACCGAGCTTTTGTTTGAAATGACGGCTAAATATGGTTTGCCTTATTTCCAAAACTTTATTAACTCCGTGCTGAAGCCCGGCCAGATTCGTTCAATGTGCTGCCGTTTGCAGCTTGATTTGCGCGAACTTCTGGCGCGCGGCAACGGCTTGTTTGGTTCGGCGGAACAAACCGGTTCCATCGGTGTCGTTACTTTCAACTGCGCCCGCCTGGGTTATGTTTACAAAGGCAATGAAACCGGCTTGTTCGCCCGTGTCGACGAGTTGATGGACATTGCCCGCGCGTCTCTGGAAATCAAACGCAAAGTCATCCAGCGTCTGATTGACGGCGGCTTGTTCCCCTTCACCAAGCGTTATCTCGGCACGTTGCGCAACCATTTCTCAACCATCGGCGTCAACGGCATTAATGAAATGATTCGCAATTTCACCAATGACGAACACAACATTGCCGACCGTTGGGGACAGGATTTTGCTGTCAAATTCCTGGATTACATCCGTGACAAAATGGTTAAAATTCAGGAAGAAACTGGCCATATGTACAATTTGGAAGCAACGCCGGCCGAAAGTGCGACCACTCGTTTTGCCCGTGAGGACAAAAAGCGTTTTCCCGGAATTATTCAGGCCGGCACCAAAGAAAACCCCTATTACACAAACTCTTCCCAGCTTCCGGTTGGGTATACCGACGATCCGTTTGAAGCGCTTGATCTTCAGTCCACGCTTCAAACCAAATACACGGGCGGCACGGTGCTGCACCTGTATATGGGACAGCGGATTTCCTCGGCAAAAGTTTGCCGCGATTTGGTTAGGCGCGTCTTAACCAACTATCGCCTCCCTTATATTACCATCACACCGACATTTTCAATTTGTCCGAAACATGGTTATATTTCGGGAGAACATAAATACTGCCCGATTTGCGATGAAGAAAAGAAGGCAGAAAAAAGACTGGCTGCATCCAGAAAAGATGTTGCCTAAGGTTAATTCGTTAATATTTTTGGAGAAAGAAAAGATGAGCAACACAATCAATTTTGATGATATCAGATTAACAGACGAAGAAAGACAGCCGTGCGAGGTTTGGACCAGAGTAATGGGATATTTCCGCCCGGTTTCCGAATTCAATGTTGGTAAAAAGTCGGAATTCTATTCTCGTAAATGCTTCTGCGAAAGCAAAGCGGTAATTAACCTTGAAAAATATGACATTGCCGCAGAGTAAGCGTCATCTGAATTGAAAACAAAACACCGGATTGCAGCGACGTTGTTGTAATCCGGTATATTTTTCGGGAAAACGAAATGTCTAAAAAAATAAATATCGGCGGTGTGGAAACATTCAGCATGGTTGACTATCCCGGACAAATGGCGGCAGTCGTGTTTATGCAGGGGTGCCCGTGGCGTTGTCCTTTCTGCCATAATGCCGAATTGCAGAAAATCGGCAGGGAAACGGGGTTTGACTGGGATAAGTTTGTTGAATTTTTAAAAGAACGCCGGGGAAAGCTCGATGCCGTTGTGTTCAGCGGCGGAGAACCTCTGGTGCAGGATTCGCTTGATAAAGCAATTGAGGAAGTCAAAGCGTTGGGATATAAAATCGGATTGCATACCGGAGGTTTTCGGGCGGATTTGTTTAAAAAGATTTTGCCCCGGCTTGATTGGGTCGGTTTTGATATTAAAACACCGCTGAATGCGGAGCGTTATAATGCGGCAACCGGACAGAAACATTTTGACCGGGTTATGGAAAGCCTGAAAGCGCTGACTGTTTCCGGCATCGGCTTTGAATGCCGCACCACCTGCGATCCGCGTTTGTTGTCGGTTGAGGATATTTTTGCTATTGCCGGGGAATTAAAAACACTGGGCGTCAGAGAATATTACCTGCAGCAATACCGCCCGATTCCTTCAGATAAAACAACGACAGAAGACGATTGTGAAAAGTTTTTTCATAACCGGGAATTGATGGAATATTTGAAAAACAGTTTTGATGTTTTTGATATCCGGAAATGATTTTTTTATTTTCTTGACATTTTCTGCAAAAGATGTCTAATAAAGTTGGTAAATTTGTATAATTAAATTTTTATAATTATGAAACAGTTAAAAGAGATTTCTTCAGTTGAAGAATTGGCAGGTTACATTGCTGAAAATTATCCTTCTGACACCTATACGGAACATGAGGGAATTGTTTATCCGGACATTGCCGTTGCAGGTCTGATTTCTTCTTACGTCAGAGATTACAACCGTCGTCGTGAACTGGCTTTTGTTCCCTATGCTGATTTAAAAGTCAGAATAAATACGGAATATAAGTGTGAACGCGATGGCGCAAAGCAAATTGTAGAAAAAATACTGATGGACAAGATTTGCGGCTGTAAAGAATTATGTGCAGAATTTTTAGCTTTGCCGCCGGAAACTTGGACGGATGAATTCGGCTGTCTGTTGCAAAACATCTATCCGGCAGTCAAGTCCCGCGGCGGTGCCCGGTATAACCTGTAAAAAAGAACAAAAAACAAGCCTCGGCAAAAACCGGGACTTGTTTTTTTTGTTTCTGAATTTTTTTGTTTTCCTCCTGCGTCTCCCCTTATAATCCCGCCCTCGAGTATTCTCTCTATTTGTCTCCTCCTTGGAGCCTCCTCTTTTCCTCTTCCCCCTGAGTATCCTCTCCATTTTTCCTCCCCTGAGTAGGGCTTCTCCTTTTCTCTCCCCCTGAGTAGGGCTCCTCCTTTTCTCTCCCCCTGAGTAGGGCTGGAGGCAGAAAAACAATCCTGTGAATTGTTTTTCAACGACAGAGTCTGAATTGTTAGATTGTGGACAGGCGACAGCCTAAGGAAACAATCGTTACGATTCAGTTGACCGAAGCAGCTTCGCTGCAAGAAGGCTGGAGGGGGTATGAGTCAAAACAACTATCAGAATTATTTTTCAACGACAGAGTCTGAATTGTAACGATTTTTTCCTCAGGCTGTCGCCTGTCCACAATCTGACAATTCACCCTCTGCCTCAGGGAGAGAAAAAGCGAGACTAAAACTCAATCACCGGGCGAACGACGCTGCCGCCATGCTTATCGCCGTCGCCCACGCCGCCGTCGCCAGCGCCATCACCCGTACAGAAGACCCACTCGTCGTAGCGTGAGTACTCGGACGACGACCAGATATGTTCATTATCGCCTGTTAGTTGAGTACCACCCAGTGTGGATATGGTGTTATTGACAGCATTCAGATTCGTATACAGGCTGTTTAATATACCCGCCGTTGGCAACATCCACTTACCCTTAGAAGTCGGCGCTGCACTTGGCGCATAGTTCAATGCGGCATAAGCTGCAGGATATTCACTACCGCTTCCCGCCTGAATTATCTTTGTCATATTACCGCTGACATCAAAGTCTTTAATAGCTTCCTGCCAGTAGGGTGACTGGAATGCACCAGTATTAACATATTCTGTTGACCATCTAATACTTGTTGCTATCGGGCTGGCCGTCATGGCGTAACCGCATTTATCCGTGCCACCGCCGATGTAAACCACTATACCAATCGGCGTTTTGCCGCTGACTTTATCGCTCGTACATGTTCCGTCTGAGTTCAAGATATCGGCTATTTTGCAATTTTTGGCATAGCCGGTGCACTGGCCAAGGACGGCTTTTTCTTCTTCGAGTTTCGGACAAAACCAGTATTCGCCGAAAGGACATTTCAGGCAATTTTCTTTGTTGGTTGTTTCTGTATAACCTAAAGCAGAACAATCTTTATTTTCCACGCACTGGGCAAAAGCGGAAATCGGGAACATAAAAGAAGAAGCCAGCAGGGTAAAATATATCCTTTTGCCGGCGGAAAGAATCACACGCATTTCATCCTCCACACTTTATCATCACTGGGAAAAAAATGAAGAGGATTTTTTTTTATAAGAATGTCTTCAGCGGTTTCTCTGAAAAGAACCAGGACTGAAACGCATTTTCCCAAGCTTTGTGCAAGTCTAAATTAATTCTTGAAAAAAACAGATTTCATGCTACATTATGTGCGGATAAAAAGATGCCAGTGCGGGGCTGTCCGCATAACAATTGAAAAGGATAAAAATATGGTAGTTCGCGTAGCGATTAATGGTTATGGCCGCATCGGCCGCCTGACACACCGCGCCATGGTTGAAAGCGGTCGTACGGATATTGAACTCGTTGCAATCAACGATTTGGGCAAGCCTTCCGACAATGCCCGCCTGTTGAAGTACGATTCTGTTCACGGGCGTTTTAAGGGCGAAGTCAGCGCCGATGACAATTCCATCACGGTAAACGGCCATAAAATTAAAGTTTTTGCCGAAAGAGATCCGAAAAACCTTCCCTGGAAAGACTTGAATATTGATGTTGTCATGGAATGCACCGGCATTTTTGCCGACAAGGAAAAAGCTTCCGTCCATCTGGAAGCCGGCGCCAAACAGGTTTTGATTTCTGCTCCGGCCAAAGGCGCTGACAAAACCATTGTTTACGGCGTTAACCACCAGACCCTGGATGGCTCCGAGCGCGTTGTTTCCAATGCCTCCTGCACCACCAACTGTCTCTCTCCGGTAGCCATGGTTTTGAGCAAGCTTTGCGGCATTGAAAAAGGCTACATGACCACCATTCACTCTTACACCGGCGATCAGCGCACGCTGGACATTGTCCACCCCAAAGATCCCTATCGCGGCCGCGCTGCTGCCCTGAACATGATTCCGACATCCACCGGCGCAGCCAAAGCTGTTGGCCTGGTATTGCCTGAATTGGCCGGAAAACTTGACGGTTCTGCCGTTCGCGTGCCGACCCCGGATGTCTCTTTGGTCGACCTGACTTTTGATGCCGAACGTGAAGTTACGGCGGAAGAAATCAACGCCGCTATGAAAAAAGCTTCCGAAGGCGAATTGAAAGGCATTTTGGAATACAATGACGAGCCTTTGGTTTCTCAAGACTTTGTAACTGATCCGCACACCTCTATTTTTGATGCCGGCCAGACCAAAGTCATCGGCGGAAAATTTGTCCGCGTTGTTTCGTGGTATGACAACGAGTGGGGCTTCTCCAACAAGATGTCCGACACAGCTGTTGCCATGGCCAGAGCTTACAAGGCTTAAAATAATGTTGACGTTACCCTCTTGGTTTTTCCAGGGGGTAATGTTTTTTTATCAGGAAAATTTTGATGACAGAATACAAAACAATCAAAGACTTGGGAAATCTGAACGGTAAGGTTGTTATGCTGCGCGCCGACCTCAATGTCCCCATGGATGAAAATTTTAACGTAACCAACGATGCGCGCATTGTCCGCACTGTCCCGACCATCAAAAAACTGATGGACATGGGGGCAAAAGTTGTTGTCGTCTCTCACTTCGGCCGTCCGGAAGGCAAGGGGGATATGAAAAACTCCCTGAGCCATATTGTTAAAGATTTGGAAAAAGCACTCGGCAAACATGTTGAATTTGTTGATGACTGCATTGGCGAAAAAGTTTCTGCCGCGGTCAAAAACATGACCGGAGACGAAATTTTGCTGCTGGAAAATCTTCGTTTTTACAATGAAGAAAAGAAAGGCGATGAAAATTTTGCCAAAGAGCTGGTTGCGCCGGTAGATGTTTATGTTTCCGATGCTTTTTCCACGGCGCACCGGGCGCATGCCTCCATGGTTGCAGCGGCAAAACTGCGTCCGGCGGCAATGGGACTGTTGATGGAAGAAGAAGTCAATGCCCTGACCAAAGGCCTGAACGATCCGCAGCGTCCGCTGGTTGCCATTGTCGGCGGTTCAAAAGTTTCAACCAAACTCGACTTGTTGAACAATCTGGTCAAAAAAGTAGATAAGTTGGTTATTTCCGGCGGCATGGCGCATACGTTTATGAAAGCATCCGGAATTGACACCATCAACGAAAATAATTCGCTGGTTCAGATGGATATGCTTGACACGGCCAAAGAAATTATGGCAACGGCAAAATCAAACAACTGCGAAATCATTTTGCCGCAGGATGTTGTTGTGTCCAAAGAGTTCAAACCCATGGCCGAACACAAAACCGTCAGCCTGAACGAAATTCCGGCGGACGGCTGGTCGTTGCTTGATGTCGGCGAAAAGTCGATAGAAGCGATAAACGCCAAAATAGCCGAATGCAAGACGCTGGTATGGAACGGGCCTCTCGGCGTGTTTGAAATGAAACCGTTTGACAACGCCACCAACAAAGTTGCTCAATATGCGGCCAAACTGACTGAAGAAGGCAAACTCACCACGGTAGCCGGCGGCGGCGATACGGTTTCCGCGTTGGCAAATGCCGGTGTTGAAAATAAGTTTTCTTACATTTCAACGGCAGGCGGTGCGTTTCTGGAATGGATGGAAGGCAAAGAACTTCCCGGTGTTGTTGTCTTGAAAAAATAACACGCCGCGCCCCTTTAATCCCCGGAGAATACTTCATCCCTCCGGGGATTGTTTTTTTTATAAAAATAAAAAATGTCAAAAATCCCCTTCATTTTTTTTCATCTCCGCATGAAATTAGTGATTTACACATAGCAAAATCCATGCTACACTAAATCAGTGATGATAAAGTGTGGAGGATGAAATGCGTGCGATTCTTTCCGCCGGCAAAAAGGTATATTTTACCCTGCTGGCTTCTTCTTTTATGTTCCCGATTTCCGCTTTTGCTCAGTGCGTGGAAAATAAAGATTGTTCTGCTTTGGGTTATAAAGAAACAACCAACAAAGAAAATTGCCTGAAATGTCCCTTCGGCGAATACTGGTTTTGTCCGGAACCCGAAGAAGAAAAGGCCATCCTCGGCCAGTGCACCGGTTATGCCAAAAACTGCAAAATCGGAGATATATTGAACAGCGACGGGACATGTACGAGCGATAAAGTCAGCAGCAAAACGCCG
>CASEQD010000061.1 GCA_949289935.1 uncultured Pseudomonadota bacterium
GTAAGCCGACGGTTGACAGCAGTATCACCCTGGAAATACTTTTCATCACATCCTCCATACTTATCATCACGACTCTAACATAGCACATTTTACATAAAGGTGCAATAAATAATTTGCCGCCCGTACGAAAATTTTTCGACAAAGAAAATATTCAGAGATTGTTATTTTTGATAAAAAGCGTCTATTTTATATCGGGGTGGATTAATTTTAGAATGATGTCTGCGGCGTTTTCGCTCGGTGTTTGTTCTCCCTGACCAAGGATTTTACGAACTTTGGCAAAACCGTCCATTTGCTTTTCATACCACTCATCATCACGGCGGATAAAATGATTAATATAAGCGGCAATATTTCCGGAAACACAACGCTCTTGCAGCAGTTCCGGTACAATTTCACGCCCTGTAAGAATGTTGGAGAGATTAACAAATTCTATTTTCAGAAAATGCCGGACCATTAATGCCGTAAGCGGCGAAACCTTGTAGGCTACAATGTGCGGTACATTGCATATGGCTAGTTCCAGTGCAACGGTACCCGAAGCGGCAATTGCCGCAGATGACGCCCGAAATGCGCCGTAACGGTCGTTTTCGCTTTCGACAATCAGAATTTTTTGTCCGGATTTTTTTACTTCTTCTTTAACTTGTTCTGCAACGGTTTTAACTGTCGGAATTACAAAAAAATAATGCTTATTTTCTTTTTGCAGACGTTCCACAGTTTCCAGAAACACTGGCAACAGCTTGGAAACTTCATTTTTGCGGGAGCCCGGCAAAACCGTAATTATCGTTTTGTTTTCAGGCACTTTGTAACGGCGGCGAAACTCTTTTCCATCGGCATGAATGACGCCGCTTTCGATAACCGGATGTCCGACGAACACCGTATGCAGATGATAGGGCGTAAAATATTTTGGTTCGTAGGGAAACAGCGTCAGCAGCAAATTAATATATTTATACATGGTTTTGGCGCGTTTTTTCTTCCATGCCCAGACTTGCGGCGCAACATAATGTACCTGAGGAATGCCGAGCTTTTTTTGACGCAGAATTTTATGGATGCGGGAGCAAAAACTCCAACTGTCAATGGTTACGACAACATCCGGATGTACTCTTTCAATATCTTGAACCGTTTTTTTTATCAAGCCCATGATTTTGGGAATGCTGGGAATAACCTCGGCCAGCCCCATGACTGCCAAATCGGATATATCAAATAATGACTTTAGTCCGGCAGCTTCCATGGTATCGCCGCCGACGCCGTAGAAATGTACAGCTTTTCCGCATTTCTTTTTCAAGGCACGCATTAATCTTGACCCGAGCAAATCGCCCGACGGTTCTCCGGCAATCAGATATATTTTCAATTTATCGGTCATGGTATTCTCCCGGGTCTATTCCCATAACGAATAATCCGTTTTCATCAGCGGCGCGGATAACTTCTTTTTCGTCAACAATTAATCCGTTTCCTGCATGCAGGGCAATGCCTTTCAGTCCGGTTTCTTTTGCCCGGAAAACAGAACGCGGCCCGATGGTCGGTAAATCTATGCGCATATCCTGCTGCGGCTTGCGCAATTTAACCAAAACACCGCCGTCTCCTTTACGGCGATATTCTCCGCAGCGGCGGATGAGCTCGTCGGTTCCTTCTATTCCCTCAACGCCGAGCACCAGCCCCTGTTGAACGACCACGGCCTGGCCGACATCCAGTTGCCCCAGAGCCAAAGCAACTTCGACGCCTCTTTTAATGTCTTCCCGAGCCTGCTTATCCGGCTTGTGTTTTCCCAATATGCCTTTTTTTATCAAAATTTCGGGCATAACTTCATGAATGCCTTTAACATGCATGCCTTCCCCTTCAATTTCTTTGACAACAGCGCGCAAAATGCCGTCATCACCCAGCGATTTCATGCCGATTTTGGCAAAAAAAGCCGTTGTGCGCAAATCCGGCACAAGGTCAAAAAATGTCGGCCGCTTAATGGTGCCTATCATGACGACTTCTTCAACTTTTTCATCGTGAAATTTTTTAAATCCGGTTCCGGCCTGACCGATGCGTATCCACTGATGTGGAATATTGTCAGTTACCAGATTTTTATCGGCATTGCCTTCAATGGCCAGCACAAAAAAGTCTCTTTTTTCGGCAAGACATTGTTCTATCAGCCGATGGGGAATATTTCCTCCTCCCGCTATAATACCCAGTTTTTTATGTGCAGTCGTCATTTTTATCCTTAATAAAAAAAACAGGAAGCTGTTTGGCATAATAAACAAACTTCCTGTATAATTTCTTAATACTTATTCCGCAGTCATGATGTTGCGTCGACCGCGCAAAGATTCTTCAATGAAAGCAATCTGTTCCATGACCATTTCGTTTCCGGCGAATTTTTCTTTGGCTTTCTCAAGCCTTGTTTCAAAGTTGTCTTCTTTGCCTTTGAAAATGTACATATAAGCACGGGTAACCGATTTGACGGTATGTTCGTCAACACCGCTTCTTTTCAGGCCGATGACATTAAGACCGCGCAGCTTGCCGCGATCTCCGGTGACAATGCCGAAGGGAATAACATCGCGGGCAACGCCGCTCATGCCGCCGATCATGGCTTTGCGGCCGATGTGGCAGAACTGGTGTACGGCAGAATTGCCTCCCAAAATGGCGCCGTCTCCGATATGAACATGTCCGCCGATAACGGCGTTGTTGGTCATGATGACATTATTGCCGACGACACAGTCATGCGCTATATGAGAATTGACCATAAACATGCCGTCGTCACCGACAACGGTGGTCAACTGTTCTTTAGGTGTTCCGGCGTGCATGGTAACATTTTCACGGATGACGTTGCGCTTGCCTATAATCAGCCGGGCGCCGGGCTGAAACTCGTTTCCGTGATCCTGAGGGCCGCCGCCGAGACAGGCGTTGGGAAACACGACGGTTCCTTCACCGATGGTTGTATCCCCCAAAACGGTTACTTTGGCAATCAGGTTGACGTTTTCTCCGATTTTGGCTTTGGAACTGATATAACAAAGCGGACCGATGTGTGCGGATGAAGCAATTTGGGCGCCTTCTTCAACGACAGCCGAGGAATGAATGTCTGACATGGAATATTCCTTTCTGAAAAAATATTAAACAAAAAAACTTTTTCAACACGACTGCCGTATCATAACATTTTTTTTCGCAAAGTAAACACACATTTGTTTGCCGATTGTTACGGACAGAGGCTCGAGTTTTTCAAACAATACCGGAATTTATGTTAAAATTGTGCTTCACAAAAAATATTTATTCTGTTAAGTTAAAGCCGTTTTTCTTTTTTGTTGAAAAATATTCTGCGGCAGCGGGGCTGTGGAATTTTAATTACGATATTAATAAAATTTAAGGAATGAACTTATGGGATTAAAAAATACAAGAGCGGGAAATTATCCCGAATGGTATCAAAACGTAATTGCCGAAGCGGCAATGGCCGAAAACTCCTCTTCACCGGGCTGTATGGTTATTAAGCCGTGGGGATACGGCATGTGGGAACGCATCCGTGATGTTTTTGACGAAAAAATAAAAGAAACAGAGCATGAAAACTGCTATTTTCCAATGTTTATTCCGTTATCTTTTTTTCAGAAAGAAGCCGAGCATGTTGATGGTTTTGCCAAAGAAATGGCGGTTGTTACTCACTCCCGTTTGTCAATGAAAGACGGAAAACTCGTGCCGGAAGGCAAGCTTGAAGAACCGCTGATCGTGCGGCCGACATCGGAAGCCATTATTGCCGATTCTTTTTCAAAATGGGTTAAATCGTACAGAGATTTGCCGGTTTTGGTAAACCAGTGGGCGAATGTTGTTCGCTGGGAAATGCGGCCGCGGCTTTTCCTTCGGACCCGCGAATTTTTGTGGCAGGAAGGGCATACCGCCCATGCAACGGCACAGGAAGCCGAGGAAGAAACCAAACGTATGCTTGAGGCTTATAAAGATCTGTGCGAAAATACGCTGGCAATGCCTGTGTTAGCCGGACGCAAACCGGAACACGAAAAATTTCCCGGCGCCGTCGATACCTACTGTGTGGAAGCCATGATGCAGGACGGAAAAGCTCTGCAGGCCGGAACTTCACATTTTCTCGGGCAAAACTTTGCCAAAGCCGCCAATATTTCTTTTGTTAACAAAAATAATGAATCCGAATATGCCTATACCACTTCATGGGGCGTTTCCACCCGGCTCATCGGCGGGGTTATAATGACGCATGCCGATGATGAAGGTATGGTTGTTCCGCCAAAAATCGCGCCTTATCAGGTTATTGTTGTTCCGGTTGTAAAAAATCCGGAAGATGAAGCTGAAGTTGCGGCTTATATTTCTGCTCTGGCGGCGGAATTAAAAAAACAAACGCCGTTTGGTGAAAAAATCCGCATCAAAGTGGATCGCAGAGATAAATCCTCCGTTGACAAATTTTGGGAGTGGACGCGTAAAGGAGCTCCTGTCATTTGTGAAATCGGCAAGCGGGATGTTGACGGCGGCAAAGTTATGGTGCGGGAAAGAATTAAGCTTGGCACGCCGGAAGGAAAGCAAATCTGTGATAAAAATGAATTTGTCACGACAATTGCCCCCCGGTTGCAAAACATTCAGTCTGCTATGTTTAATAAGGCAAAAGACCGGCTGGAACATAATATTCGTACGGATATTTCTTCGCCGGAAGAGTTTAAGCAATATTTTGCGGAATCAAATGCCTGGATTGAAGATGGCAAACAGGGTAAGGTTGCATTTGTTCGCGGCAAGTGGAGCGGCGATGTCCGTAGCGAAGAACTGCTTAAGGCAATGAAAATCACCATTCGTTGTATTCCTTTTGAACAGTCCGGTACCGAAGGCGTTTGTTTATTGACCGGCAAACCGGCGGTTATGGATGTGATTTATGCCCGTTCTTATTAATAATTTAGAAACGGAAAAAACAGGCTTGTCATGCGGCAGGCCTGTTTTTTCATGAAGTCAGGGTTTTGAGGCTTCATTGATTTTAATATTACCTAAATTTATTTGCATTTATAACAAGTTCCTACAACGGCGCCGCAATAACAATTTCCAAAACTGGTTGCTAGAGGAAAATCGTCACCGCAGTCACTAAAAGAAAATCCAGAAGGACAGCTTGTATATTCGTGTATATGAGTGGAACCTTCGCCGGAATCTGTATTATCATTTCCGGAGGAGCAACCGGAGCCGCCACAGCGGGTGTCGCAGGAATCGATTGTGCCGTCGGTACAGCAATCGCCATGACAGGTGTCGTGAACGGAGCACCAGTCCGGCGAACTGGAATTACAACAGGATTTGCATGAAGTATATTTGGTGCCGGAACCATCGTTGCAGGATGAAGCACCGGCTTCACCGCCACAGTCGCAGGAACGATAGCTTGACGGGCACTGGCAGGAGAGATATTTTCCGTCGCAGCTTGAACCAACCCCGAGCTGTGGTGAAACACATGAGACCAGTCCGGGCTGGCAAACGCGGAAGAAACCTGTAAAGCGCCGCAGGAACCGGTTTGGGTGTAACCGTCTTCTTTGCAGGCGCGTTCGTCGTCGCGTTCACACCGGGCATATTTTCCGTCGCAGGAAGGACCGACGCCGTAATAGGGTTTGGTGCAGGTTTCGGTCATGTTGGCATCACAGGCGCATTCTTTATAATAACTGCTGTCGGCCGGACAGGAATTTGAACCATGCGACCCGTCGGGACAGGAGGTGACGCCGTAACCAGCGGCAACACATTGTTCCTGCGGGGTGTTATATTCGGGATTTTGGCCGGGATTACCGGAACCGCCGCCGGGCGTTTCGTTGCTGCTGAACTTGTCTCCGGAACAATTCCCCGCATCGGTAATGAAA
>CASEQD010000062.1 GCA_949289935.1 uncultured Pseudomonadota bacterium
TATGAAAAGTATTATTTTAATTTCGGGAGCAGTTATCTTTCTGATGATTCTGTTCTTTGCAATGGGTTATCTGAAGAAACTGCGCAAAGCTTTTGACCACGCCGACGTGAAAAACTTCAGCGGAACGGATGCCGAACGGATTGTGAACGCCTACCGGACGGAAGAAGGTTATCTCAAGCGGCGGACAAGAGTCTGGCTGTTGACGATTGCATTGGAAGCGGCGGTTGTGCTGACGACGTTCGGAAGCGTCTATTATCTGGCCAACAAGGATCGCTGGGCGGCCGAAAGAGAACTGGCGCAGGCTCAGAAAGAACAGAAACGCCTGGAAGCAGAAAAACGCAAAGAACAGGAGCGTTTAGAAGCCGAAAAGCGTAAAGAGCAAGAACGTTTAGAGGCAGAAAAACGTAAAGAACAGGAACGTTTAGAGGCAGAAAAACGTAAAGAGCAAGAACGTTTGGAAGCTGAAAAACGCAAGGATCAGGAAAATCCGTCTGTAAAGCCAAAGCCGCAATCTGTAAATTGGGAGCCGGAAAAATATCTCAATTTCCAATGCAATTGGAAAGAAGACAGTCTTAAGACGGCTAAACCAACAGATGAGTCCAAAGTAGTCAAACCCAAACCTGTTTCGACTCAACGGAGTAAAGTTGATAGTCTTTTGGAAAAGCAGGCCGAAGCTGCCGGACTTACCGTTAATGAATTTATTTACCGACAAAAGCGTTTGGACGCAGCCCGGAAAGAGGCAGACAAAGCTTTAGCCGATTACAGAAAAGCTGAACGGGAACTGGCCGAGGCTAAAAGACAGTTCAAAACGGATAAAGAACGGCAAGAGAATATTTCTCTTCAAATTGAAGCGCTCTCTGACAGTTTGAGCTTTTTTGCCGAAGCAAAAGAAAAAGTTGAAGAGAAAAAAAATGTTTATCTGGATAGCTGGCGTTCAAAAAATACGGGCAGCGATGCCGATATTCAGGCTTTCCGTCGGCAGATGTCTCAATTCGGTAAAGAGGAAGCTCTTTTAACGAAAAAAGCAGAACAAGCCGAAAATCAACGAAAATCTTTGGAATGGCAGAAAAATAACATCAGGGACACTTATAACATCGGCAATAAAGAAACGTGTGCGGAGAGATTGTTCCGTATTTGGAAAGATACGGAAGAAAATTTTGTAACACTGGAAAATCAGTCGGCAGAATACTGGAAGAAAACTACCCCTTATCCGGTAACGACGCTTCAGTTTTCCGAGGATGTTGCCGACGACGGTTCTGACAATGCAAAAGAAGGTTATTCTGAAATCTCGGGAGATTCCCCCGTTATTATTCTTGCGGTAATGTTTGGAATAGCTTTTTTGGTAATGATATTATTTGCAGTGCTTATGGATAAATATTAATAACTTCTGTTAAAAACTTCGGAAAATTTCCGAAGTTTTTTTGTGTAAAAATCTTGACAAAAACAAAAGAGAAAATATAATAACTTCGTTAAACAATATTATTTATTATCTTATGGTTACATTTATTATTTTTGCAATTTGCAGTTTTTTGGCCGTGAAGGGGATTTTTGTTGCGCAAAGGTTGCTGAATAATGTTGACAAAAAAATTATTCAGGAAAAAGGACAACCGGCGAATAAAAACGAATCCGGCAATGAAACAAAGCTGCCGTCGCAAACTTTGCTGCAGCGTGAAGTTGATGCTTTCCGGCAACAGAATGAAGCATTGGAGATGAAAAGCCGTCTCCGTCTGGGAGTGGTTGTCTGGCTGGCCGTTGTTTTTTTAATCGGCTTTTTGCTGGATGTCAGTTTGGAACATTTCAAGTTGTTTGAAGACGGCTTGAGTTTCAACTCTTTTTTTTCGGCAGTTGTGTTGTTTGTGCTTGGCGCGTTGTGTATCGGATATCTGGTACTGCGGATTTTGTTGCGTCTGATCGGTGTCGATAACTTGTTGTTCGGTCGAAAATAAGCAAAAAAAAACAGAGATTGGATAATGCCAATCTCTGTTTTTTTTAATTACATTGTTTACTCTTCCAATTGGAAAATCCGTTCTTCACCATCCTCACCGACTGCAGAAATTGTTTTTTGTTTCACAATTTTACAATTTTCCATGGTGTGAACCACTTTGTAAACAACTTTTTTCCCTTTTTTCAAGACCTGGGGAACAGCAGCGAACCTGCGTGGTTTTAATGTCATTTTTCCCTTTTCGGTAAAAATGCTCAGCACAAAAGTACCGTCACTGCGTTCTTCCTGCTCGACATCGTGAATCGTCAGTGTTTCCTCTGTGTTTCGCGATGTCATTTCATCCAGCTTTTTCTTGCTGCTGTCAAAAACCGTACCTAAAAAATCTCCCGAAACTTTCAGGACTTTTTCTTTTCCGAAATAAATCATCAGGATGGTAACGGCCAGAACCAGCATAATCCCTTTTACAACCCAGGGAACAATGAACAGCGCAACAATAAAGATTATTGCCAGAATAATGAACAGATGCTTTGTTTTCATAATTTAATCAGATTTTGAAATTCGACAAATTTCTAATCATTGCCTGAGCCGAAGAATATTGACTTGCCAGCACGGCGCTTTCTTTTTCCTCAAGCACACCCTTGGCGCTGGCCAATTTGATTTCTTCGGACATTTCGGACAAACGGCTGCTCATATTATCTATAAACACCTGATGTCTGGAATAAAGCAGCCCTTTTTGATGCTCTTTCCAGTTTTTGTCCTGAGCCAGCAAATCATTTTCCACTTTTTCCAAATTCTGCCTGGTCTCATTTAGGGCATCATCCGTATTTCCGAGATCGTCTTTAAGTTTACCGAGCGCTCCGGAAACATTTTGATTTTCCTGATTGAGAAATTTGCACTTTTTATAAGTGTAAATCGCCAGCAGAATTGTAAAAACAAATAAAACACCTAACACTACAGCAACACAAATGCCGCCGTTCATCGAAAAAAACTGTGTTGTTTCCATAAAAAATAAAATTAATAATTAAACATAAAATTAATCAAACAAGAACTGTATAAGATATTTTTTCAAATTTGTCAACATAAAAAAATATATTGACAAAAATTATTTTTATGATAGAACTAAAGACTGAGAATGATTATTATCTTTATTAATATTATTTATTATTTTTATGGAGCAACTGATACGGTACCAATCCGGCGCGGGCGGGGGAGCCCTCGATACGCTGCTGGCGGCAAATACGCTTGATTTGTCGAAAATTTCGAAAAAATCCCATTTGGTTTTTTCAGAACATGTCTGGGGGATTAAAGATAAAGAAAATTTTATTTTTGATCCTGAAAAGTATGCGATTCTCGATTTTATGAAAGAAGGAGTTAATGACGAAATCCTCAGCGATACAGTCATCAACTATTATTCTGACGGAAAAAGAGAAGTTGTGCCTGCGGCCAAGGTCCTTTTTTTTGCCAATAAAAAATTATATTGGGACAAAAAACACCATTACGATTCGCAGGACGGCTATTGGGCAGATATGGACAAGATGCTGACTTTGTTTTCCAGAGACGCTTATCTGAAACGATTGAACGAGAAATACCCTTATTTGCGGTATAACGCCCGGTTTCATATTAATGCCGATTTGGAAAGTTATGAACTGGCGATGCCTTTGCAGAATGCCAAGTCGTATGTTTCAATTAACTTCAATGAAATTGTGAAGTACAATGAATTTTCATCGTTAGGCAGACTGCAAAAGTTTTTCAAAACTTTTGTGCAGGTTCTTGACAATGAAAATACCGACAAATGGATGGAAGCTAAGGGAATAACAGCCAATATTGGCCCTTATGCCTATGCTAAATGCAAAGTGTACGCAGGATATCCGGATTTAACTTACCGCGTGGCGGAAATGATTTTATCCCGTGCCGGCAAAGATACCAAAAAACTGAAAAAAGTTTTTCTGGAATCCGGAGAACCCTTAAATCTGACTTATGGTCTGACTGCAATTCCGGGAAAAGACTGCAATCGCTTTGACTGGTATGACGCCAAAGCCGGCTGTCCGACAAAAGGGGATTTTATGTTTTCACCGAAAGTGTTTGCAAACTGGGGCGCAGATTTTACACCTGCCGAACTCAGCGTTATTACCCGGGAAAGATTTTTCAATTACTGGAACCCGGATATACCTAAAAACACCCAGGAAAAAGCATTAAAATCAACTATGAAAAAATCAGGTATGTTAAACCAAATAAAAAAATACATAACGTTATGGGATTTATAATTTTTTTAATCGTTTGTGCCGCTCTGTATGCTATATACAGACTGGTTGTTGCAGTTGATGAAAAGTTGCAGAAAAACCGAAAAAACGGAATCGTCGTCCGAGAGCCGGAAGAAGAAGAGGAAAAACAGGCTGCGTCAACAGCTTTGCGCCTGTACGGTAAAGACAGCGATCTGCCAATTCTTGTTTGTCGCCAGACGCCTGAGAGCGAAGAAAAGCATGACAAAACACTGATTTTATTTTTTCTGATTGTTTTGTTTGTTGTTGTGGCGGCGGTTGGTTTGGTTTTTGCGCTTTTATAAAAAAACAATAAAAAACGTGCAGCGCTACGAGCTGCACGTTTTTTATTTTACTGAAAATCAGCTAAAAATTGGACTAATTACAAATATGAATAAACAGAATATCACTACCCAAAAGGACATTCCGATATATGTTTCATATTTTTCACAAAATTTAGGAAATTTTTTCAACGGCAATAATAAGGATGCATAAATGCACATAATAACCAGCGAAAGCAGCAGATTAAAGGAAACCATGTCGACTTTCAGATCACCAACCGACTTGTTTTCTATGTATTCCAGATTTTTTTTCGCTTTATCCAGCCTGCTTTGGGCTTTCGCCAATTTTACCCTCACAGCCGGAATATCGGCATAAGTGATATTATCCAGCTCATTTTTCAAAGAAACAGCCTGAGATTTGCTGACGTCATTTTTCTGAGCCAGCAGAGAATCTGCTTTTTTCAGCAACTCACTGTTTTTTGCGTTTTGTTTTTGCGCCTCAGCCAGTTTTTTTTCAACTTTTCGGTAATCAGCCAAAGCTTCTTCAACATTTTTCTGCGCTTTTTTCAGCCTCTTTTGCTTGTAACGAAAGATTTTCAGGGGAACGCCTTCTGCCAGAGCCTGTTTTGCTTTCTGATCTTCCAGGATTCTTTCCTGATCCTGAGCCTGTTTTTCTTCCAGCAATATTTTTAACAGCTCCTGCTCGTCCTGAACCGTATTCTCATTCTCAGTTTGTGTCCGTTCCCTTTCAGCCAGTTCTCTTTCGGCCGCCCAACGGTCTTTGTTGGCCAGATAATAGACGCTTCCGAATGTCGTCAGCACAACCGCCGCTTCCAGTGCAATCGTCAACAGCCAGACTCTTGTCCGCCGCTTGAGATAACCTTCTTCCGTCCGGTAGGCGTTCACAATCCGTTCGGCATCCGTCCCGCTGAAGTTT
>CASEQD010000063.1 GCA_949289935.1 uncultured Pseudomonadota bacterium
TTATTTCTAAAAAGTCAACTATCATTTCATCCCCCAACCCACATTTTTTTGACACAAATTTTCCCCGGAAATTCCTTCCCGGGGACACATAACAAAAAAGCGCCTGACTCCCGCCAGACACTTCAAAAAATAAATAAACAATCAAATTGCCCGTCGCAAATTTCCCTTTAACACATCTCCGGATACATCTTCAAACAAACAAACCTTTTCAAAAATCAACGCCGCCTGCTCCGCCGTATAATTTCGATATAAAAAATCCACCCGGTAATAATCGGCCGGAACAGACTTTGCCTCTGCCGCTATACAATAGGGACGGGCATCAAAAACCATCGTCTGACAATTTTTCGATAAAACATCATAGCGGCGGCCGTCTTTTACAAGCGTCATCCATTTTTCACCACGCGGACAATTTTTGCATAAATTGGAACGAATACAAACATCACTCTCAAAAAGCGCCGCATCGGCATAAACCGGAAGCACCACCGGCAACGGCGTTTTTTCACACAGCGTCAAAAGATTAGCCTTAACATCTTCAACTGAAAGGGTTACTCTTGAAATCCTGGCAGTTTTAGCTTCCTGAACGGCCTGTGTATTCATCATATAAATCTGCCGATCAAAAGAAATATCCGCCTTTTTTCCGGAGAGCATCTCCACCCCCCAGTAATTAGAAACTTCCCACTTACGAAAACCCTGTGCCCAAAAACAGGATACTGTCGAATGAAAAATCTCTGGATTCCGGCAAATTTCAGGCAGTGCCAAACGAATTTTCTGCTTTGGCAAATTTTTCAAATCATCAACAGTCGTTTTCGGCTCAAGAACAAAAATAATCTCATCCACCCGCTCCAAATCAATTTTAGCCAGGGACGCCGCCCGGTCTGTTTTCACAATCAATTTGGCGGCCTTTTTTACCCGGGCAGAATCAACCGAAGGCAAAACACCTGCTTTCTTTTCAACAACAACTGCCGCATACAGTTTTCGCCGCAGCTCATTAAGCTGGGATGCCGGCACAAAAAGATTCTGCGGATTATCAACAGTCAGATTTCCCAAAACAAAATTTGTCTCTCCGGTTTTCGCAAAAGACTTTTTCACTGCCTCAAACATTTTGGCGCTGTCTTTTGCCGCCTCAAAACGACCATCAAAAAAAACCTCAAAAGACAAACACTTCGCTGCAATCTTATTTGAAGAAACAACAACATCGACATCAATTTTCTTTTTCTGCCTGAAAATTCCGGGTTTAGGTTTTTCATAAGGATAAGCTCCCTTAACTTCACTCGATGAAGCCAGATAAATTTTATCTCCCGGCTGCAAAAGCGGCGCCCCGGGCGGCAAACCGATTTCAACCAGTTCACCGGCTTTTGCCTCAAAAACATTGCGCCCGCCGGCTCGTAAATGCCGCACGGAAAAACCGAACGGTTTCTCAAACCCGGCCGTTTCAATCTGCAAACCGTCATGTCTGGCAACGGCATGAGAAGAACAAAAGCGCAGACTGTTGCCCGAAACCTGTTCAACCGTACCGACAAACAACCCTCTGTGTCCGATAAAATCACGGTCAACGACAGACTTGTCCCGGCCGTGAAAATAAAATTTACACCATGGACGAGAAAAAATCTGCTTAATATTATCGGCGCGTTTTTGATCTTTCCCTTTACCGTCTAACAACCGGCGGTAAAAATCCGTCACTGCGGCAACATAAAGAGCCGATTTTTTACGTCCTTCTATTTTCAAGGAATAAGCAGGCATTTTCAGCACATCTTCTTCCAATGCCATATCTTTCATTGAAAAATAATGCTTTTCGCCGCTTTCGCCTTTGAAGCAGGCGCGGCAGGGATAAAGACATTTGCCGCGGTTGGCGCTCTTGCCCATTTCCAAAGAAGAAAACAAACACAACCCGCTGTATGAATAACACAAGGCTCCATGAATAAAAGCTTCAATTTCCAGCCCGGGAATAGCTGCAATTTTTTCAATTTCATCCCGATTCAGTTCACGGGCAACCACCACACGGGAAAAACCGAGTTTTTGCAAAGCCAGAGCCCCTTCACGGTTATGTACGGCCATCTGCGTACTGGCATGCATTTCCAGTTCCGGATATTTTTCCCGCACCACGCGCGCTGCTCCCAAATCCTGCAAAATAACCGCATCCGCCCGACAGCGGACACATATATCCAGCGTTTCAAGCAAATCATCCAGCTCATTTTCCAAAACCAGTGTGTTAACCGCAACATAAACTCTGCGGCCTTTGCTGTGGGCAAAACCGACAAACTCGTTAAGTTCGGCTTCATCAAAATTTGTCGCCGTCGCCCGTGCCGAAAACTGCCGCAACCCCAGATAAACAGCATCAGCCCCATAATAAACAGCGGCATACCCGGCTTCAATATCGCCGGCCGGCGCCAATAACTCTTTTTTCATTCAATCTGCTTTCTAAAACAAAAAAAACAACCGCCGGCACAACACAAGCTTTCCGGCATAAAACCTGCAAAATAAATATCATCGGCGCATATTTTTGTCAATTTCTTTGTGTTCAACCGCTGAGGCAAAAAAACTTCCCTCTGCAAATGACCTGCCCCAAAAATTTGGACAAGCAACCTGAGAACAGTTCAAAAGCAGAGGGAAAAACAAAAACACAAAATTAAAGAACTAATCTTCCGGATGATGTTCACCGTTCTGAGGAACAAATTCACCGTCATGATGAATTTTTCCCGGACGAACACGCTCGCCATCATGATGCATCCGACGGGGTTTCATTCTTTCCCCTTTATGATGTTTCCATCCCCTTTTCATTTCATCAAAACGAGCTTTCTTTTCCGCTTTAATTTCCTCAAACTCGCTTTTCTGCTCCGGCGTCAGAAGTTCTTCAAAATCCTTCATATTATCAGCGCGGACTTCATCCATCTGTTTTCTGAGTTCTTTCATTTGCTTCATCAACGGTTCCATTTTCTTGCGCCCTTCTTCGCGCAATTTTTTGGCCTGTTCCTGTTGCTCATCCGTCAGATTAAGCTCTTCAGCCATTTTCTTTTCCATTTTTTCCTGACGTTTTTGCATTTTTTTCTCAAATTTCAAAACATCTTTCTGCACTTCCGTTTTCTCAGCGGCCGGCGGTGTCTGCGGCGCATCTGCCTTCTGGGCATAAGCCTCCACAGTGCCGAAAGCCAAAGAAGTTGCACACAATAACATCAGTAAATTTTTTTTCATATTTATTCTCCTCTTAAAAAGTTGAGTTTTTCGCTTAAGATTTTTCGGGCATTAAACAACCGAGATTTAATCGTCCCGACCGGCAGACCGGTTTTCTTTGAAATCTGCTCATAACTGAGCTCTTCAAATTCAAACCAAATCACCACCTGCCTCATTTTTCGCGGCAGGCTGTCCACCGCTTTCAAAATAATTTTCTGACGTTGTTTGGCATCCAGCAGTTCCTCCTGTTTTCCGCTGACCGATACGGCAGCCAAAACATCTTCGTCATTGAGCTGCGCCTCGTCCATTTTATGTTGGCGGGAACGAAAATAATCCCGGCACACATTAACAGTCAAAGCGCTTATCCACTGTTTAAACTTTCCGTTCTCCTGATAGTTTCCCAGATTTCGCCAGGTTTTGATATATACATCCTGCTCGATATCGTCATTATACGAACCTGTCAGTTTTTTTATAATCGCTCTGACGCGGCTCCTGTTTTCTTCAATAATTTTTTTCATCAGACAACCATCAACAAACCATAATCATCTGTCGGCAACCCCATTTCGGCAATAACAGATCCCTCGGAAGTACTGACAATTTCCTCAGACCAGATATCGGCATAAGGATAGACATAAGCGCTGCCCCGGTTAAACAAACCAACCATGGCAACCAAAAACAGCGCTGCCATACTGCCTTTTATAAAATTGTTCCGCCGTTTGCGGGCAAAATACAAAGGCTTGGCTTCTTTTATCAACTGCGAAATATCTTCCATTTTTTCCTCCTTACATAGGGTAAAACGAAAGAACTTAAAATAAAGTTCATTTTTTCAATAAAAAAATCATCTTCATTTTTTCATTTCTACATGAAATTAATTATTGAACAATAACAAAATCCATGCTACACTAAAACCAGTGATGATAAAGTGTGGAGGATGAAATGCGTGTGATTCTTTCCGCCGGCAAAAAGGTATATTTTACCTTGCTGGCTTCTTCTATTTCCGCTTTTGCCCAGTGTGCGGAAACAGATTGCAATACTTTAGGCTACGATTCGACAACAGCATGCGACAACGGCATCAAATGTCCGTTTGGCGAATATTGGGCATGCCCCGAACCGGCCAAACCGGAAGGCGCCGTTCTCGGACAGTGCACCGGCTATGCCAAAAACTGCAAAATCGCCGATATCCTTTACACAGACGGTACCTGTTCTGCCGATGTCATTTCCGGTAAAACCCCGATTGCCGTCGTCGTTTATATCGGCTCTGACAACTGCGGTCAGGCTCTGGCATTGGAAAGCTTGGAAAACTCAAAATGGTCAACGGAATATGTTGACATTCCGAATTTGGCAAATTACGAAAACTATGGGCCTCGTGACGATTTTAAAAGTTGTGAAAATACGAAAACTGTTATTGATTACAGTTACAAACAATATGGCGACAATGCATCTGAATATTATCCGGCCTTTTGGAAAGTATACAACTATGCCCCATCAACCATGCTGGAAACGAAGGGTAAATGGTGTTTGCCTTCCGCCGGCATGTTAGAGAGCATTTACTGGAACAAAACGGCTATTAATCAAAGCTTAACCAGAATCAACAAAGAAAATATCATC
This sequence comes from uncultured Pseudomonadota bacterium, assembly GCA_949289935.1. Classification (GTDB taxonomy): domain Bacteria; phylum Pseudomonadota; class Alphaproteobacteria; order RF32; family CAG-239; genus HGM16780. Next base: position 4,777 of record CASEQD010000063.1, read on the forward strand.
AATGGCATTGTTTTGTGGTGGTCTTCGTCCGAGGCCAATAAAAAGAATGCGTGGAGCTTGTGCAGTTCTGGTACATTATGCTACGGTTTTAATTCCGGTAAGCTCGACTACGGCTATGTTCGCCCGGTGATTGAGTTTTAACCCCGCTTTTTTTCTGAGTAGCCCTCCCTTTTCTCCTCCCCTGAGTACATCCCTCTCATTCCCTCCCTGAGTAGGGAGGGTTAGGGAGGGTATGAATCAAACAATACTCTCCTTTTCTCTCCTCCCCCTGAGTAGGGCTGGAGGCAGAAAAACAATCCGGTGAATTGTTTTTCAACG
>CASEQD010000064.1 GCA_949289935.1 uncultured Pseudomonadota bacterium
AGAAGAAGCCAGCAAGGTAAAATATACCTTTTTGCCGGCGGAAAGAATCACACGCATTTCATCCTCCACACTTTATCATCACTGGTTTTAGTGTAGCATAGATTTTGCCGTGTGTAAATCATTAATTTCATCCAAAGGTGAAAAAAATGAAGAAGATTTTTTTGACTCACACCCCTCTTCAATTCCGACTATATCCTTTTGTTCGGTTCGTGTTACTCCCTTCAAAAGAAAAGTCTCATTGCGTCTCCTCGCCAAAAGCAACCAACATTGCTTTTGACTTTGGCCGTCCTCCATACCTCAGGGAGAGAACTCTCCTTTTCTCCTCCCCTGAGTATCCTCTCCATTTTTCCTCCCCTGAGTAGGGCTCTCCACTTTCTCTCCCCCTGAGTGCCCTCCCTTTTTCTCCTTCCCTGAGTAGGGCTGGAGGCAGAAAAACAATCCGGTGAATTGTTTTTCAACGACAGAGTCTGAATTGTCAGATTGTGAACAGGCGGCAGCCTGAGAAAACAATCGTTACAATTCAGTTGACCGAAGCAGCTTCGCTTTACCCCCCCCTCATTCCCTCCCTGAGTAGTGCCCCTCTCATTCCCTCCCTGAGTAGGGCTGGAGGCAGAAAAACAATCCGGTGAATTGTTTTTCAACGACAGAGTCTGAATTGTTAGATTGTGAACAGGCGGCAGCCTGAGGAAACAATCGTTACAATTCAGTTGACCGAAGCAGCTTCCCAGTGATGATAAAGTGTGGAGGATGAAATGCGTGTGATTCTTTCCGCCGGCAAAAGGATATATTTTACCCTGCTGGCTTCTTCTTTTATGTTCCCGATACAAGCTTTTGCCCAGTGTGCGGAAACAGATTGCAATACGTTAGGCTACGATTCGACAACATCATGCGACAACGGCATCAAATGCCCGTTTGGGGAATATTGGGCTTGTCCCGAACCGGCAGAACCTGAAGCAGCCGTCCTCGGACAGTGCACCGGCTATGCCAAAAACTGCAAAATCGCCGATATTCTTTATACGGACGGTACCTGCTCTACCGATGTTGTTTCCGGCAAAACCCCGATTGGTGTAGTTGTTTATATCGGTTCTGACAACTGCGGTCAGGCTTTGGCGCTGGAAGGACTGGGAAATTTTGCATGGTCAACAGAATATGTCGACATCCCGGATTTGCCGAATTACACCAGCCTTCCGACAAATGATTTTGACAGTTGTAAGAATACCAAGGCTGTTATTGATTACAGTTCCAAACAATACGGCGACCATGCATCTGAATATTACCCGGCATTCTGGGCAGTATACAACTATACCCCGTCAAGCATGCTGGAAACAAAGGGTAAATGGTGTTTACCATCTGGCGGCGTGTTAAACAGCATTTACCAGAACAAAACGACTATTGATCAAAGCCTGACTAAAATAAACAAAACAAATGTTGGCAGTGATTGGTGGTGGTCGTCGTCCGAGAACCTTAATACCCACGCGTGGAACTGGTACGCGTCTTCGGGTGACTTCAACTACGGCAGCAATTACTATAAGCTCAACTACTACTATGTTCGCCCGGTGCTCGCTTTTTAACCCGCCGCTTTTCGCTCTTTCCTTATAATAAAAAAACAAAAAAAACCGCTGCCCTAAAGCAGCGGTTAATCATACAACAAAAAATAACATCAGAAAACGTAACGAACCCCGATATAGAATTCATGCGCACGAACCGACGCCTGTTCAATATCGCCCATATGCCAAAAACGATAACCAATATCGGCATTAATCCGGGTCGTAACCTGCGCAGAAATACCGCCGCCGACAGCCCAGGTAAAGTTTTCTTCGCTATAGGAATTTTTCAGCTGTCTGCCGACCACCACATTCGTCGTTGTTGCTTCAAGATTGCTCATACCGATACCGGCCATCAAATATGGTGTAAACATCGTATACGGCGACAAATCGACATAAACGTTCCACATATAAGATTCGGATTCAAAATCGGCGCCGGCGCCAAAACCTTCACCTTTATCGGTTTTTTCCCGCCAGGTATATTCCAATTCCGTACGCAGATAACCATAACGATAACCCAAAGCAATCCCGGCAATCAGACTGTTGTCGTCAACATCAAGCCTGTCGCCGAAAGTTTCGTCATTATCGCCGATATTATGATTGATAATACCGCCGCGAACACCGACATAAATTCCGTCGCAGCCTGCATAAGCCGTAGATGCCATTCCCATCGAAAGAACCAATGCAGAAACTGCTGTTAACATTTTTTTGTTCATAAAAAAATCTCCTAAACCAGTGTTTACAAGGAATCACATCATTATTTTTGTCTATTTTATACAATAAACAAAAAAATTATGCAAGCTTTTTTTTACAGCCTGATACATTTATATCATGCATTTCTTAAAAGGAGATTAACGAAACTTTTCTTCAAACCGGCACAAATATTCATAACAAAGACAAAAATCAACGCCCGGCATTAGCCTGCGCCTGAGCTTGAGCCGCTTGTTGAGCTGCCGCATTTTGATTTGCCTCGGCATCATTTGATTTCTGATTATCTTTAGGGGCTTCATCCCTGCTTTTTTCTTCCAGATGTTCAATTCCCCTGAGCTTTTGAATCTGTTCCTGAAACGCCTCGTCCGGAAAGTCCAGCGCCATCTGCCGGGCTTCATCTTTCTGCCACACGCTGACAAACTCCCCTTTATTTTCTGCCTGATTAAAATCATCAATCACGCTTTCCCAATATTTTTTTCCGGGAATAACTCCTTCCCGCAGCATCTTGGCTTTTAACATATCCAAATAATCCGGCGGCCTGTTCCGTTGTTGAGGGTTTTGTGATCGTTGCCGCCGCTGTTCTTTTTGTTTTTTCTCCTTTGCGTCTTTCTTCAAAATTTTTTCAACCCGTTTGAAAAATTTTTTCCGTTCCAAAAAACGTTTATATTCCGGGCTGCCTTTATCCTTTGGCATACGCCGGGCAATAAGGCGGTTAACGGAAGACATCATGGAGGCAAAAGCCGTAATATCACCGGCCGTAAAATCATCAACATTTATCAAAAACTTTTTTCTGTGATTTACCTGAAGATTTTTCACCGCATTTTCACGCGACAAAAAATAAAGAGCAATCCGATGCAAACTTTCATGTTCAAGCTTTTCTATCCAATATTCAAGTTCTTCTTCTGTTTCCACCGGCAATCCGGAAGCAATCAACGCCCGCAAAATATCTGCTGTTTCCTGATTCGAGAGCTCAGACAGTTTCTTTTCAAGCCTGTTTAAAAAATCAAGCGCATATGCTCTCCGCGCCTTATCTTTCCCCGTCCGGGCTGTCTCTGCCGCCTGAATTTCATTCTCACCGTTTTTTCTGGCGGCATACACCTCTTTGTTATAAGCTATGGCCGCAAATTTCTTTTCTTCCTCGGCATTATATATCGTTGAATAAGTCATAAACTCTTTCCTGCCCATTCTGATAAATTCATTATAACAAAAAACAAAATCCACAACAAGCCTGAATTTTTTCATCTCCTTCCCCCTCCTGAATAACCTCTCTTTACATTTCCTCCTCTGAGCAGGTTCTACTTTTTTGTCTCTCTAAGTAACCCTCCTCTTTTCCTCTCCCCCTGAGTAGCCTCTCTTTTTCTCCTCCCCTGAGTAGGGCTGGAGGCAGAAAAACAATCCAGTGAATTGTTTTTCGCCGACAGAGTCTGAATTGTTAGATTGTGAACAGGCGACAGCCTGAGGAAACAATCGTTACAATTCAGTTGACCGAAGCAGCTTT
>CASEQD010000065.1 GCA_949289935.1 uncultured Pseudomonadota bacterium
GCTCCCGAAATTAAAATAATACTTTTCATAAATATAAATTTTTAAATTAATAATAATGTTAACGCATTCATTATAAATAATTTCGAAATTTTGTCAATAGTGCTATACAAAAAAAACTTCCTGTAAAGGAAGCTTTCAAAATGGCGCGCCCTAGACGATTCGAACGTCTGACCCACAGCTTAGAAGGCTGTTGCTCTATCCTGCTGAGCTAAGGGCGCATAATCTTTGTCAGGACTGGTCGGGACAGGCGGATTCGAACCGTCGGCATCTTGCTCCCAAAGCAAGCGCTCTACCAGGCTGAGCTATGTCCCGATTTTGCGGACAAGATGTAATTTACCCGTTTTATTTTATTTTGCAAGTTTTTTTTCTTGTTTTTTTATGACGGCCATTTGATTCTGAAAAATCCCGTGTCAAAAACTTTGACATGTTCTGTCTTTTCCAAAAAAGCATTATATTCTTTTCTGCTCAGCCATTTTTCGGCGTTTTTTCGGTAGTCTTTTTGCAAAGGGTGAGGAATCAGTTCATATTTGTCAATCAATTCGCTTTGAGTGAAAAAACGAAAACTTTCTTTTAAAAGCGAAAATTCCGGATGTTTTGATATTTTTTTCTTTATCAGGGGCAGGGCTTTGAAAATGTCAAAATAACGATTGTCGGGTTTTGGAGTTTCCGATATCCGTGGATGAAGATACAAAGGAATTCCGGCATAAACGATTTTGGCTTTGGCTAAAGCGCAATCCAGAAAAAAAACAGTGTTTTCATATTCATACAATCCGCAGAAAGAAATATTGTTTTGCAGCAAAAAGTCTTTGCGGAAAAGTTTGTTCCATATATATTGCGGCGTAACCAGCACGCTGGCGGAAAGCTCTTCGGGGTTGAGACTTTCCTGAGATTGAATAATCTTTTTGAGCCGGTTGTTTTCAAGCCTGTTCCAAAACAAAGGGATTATGCTGCTTTCTTTGGGCGATGTTCCTTCCCGATGGGTATTAAAAACAATGTCGGCATTTTCCTGTTCTGCAATTTTTTTGAGCTCTTCCAACAAATTAGGTGCCGGAATGTCTGCTGTATTCATATGAAAAAGATATTTTCCTTTGGCAAGGGCGGCGGCATTGTTTCTGACAAGCCCTTCATTTTGATGTTCCTGTGAAATATAAAACACCCGGGAATCTTTATAGGCCAGGCGGGTCAGAATATCGCCGCAGTCGTCGGACGAACCGTTGTCAATGCAGATAATTTCAATATCTTGCAATGTTTGAGACAAAAGGCTGTTTAAACATGCTTTTATGTGTTTTTCAGCATTATAAACGGGAAGAATGACAGAAACGGAGGGCAATGCGGGCATGATGTATTCCTTTTATCAGGTTCATCACGCACACACATTCTTTTTTTTACAACAGGTTGTAGAAAAAAACAATTTTTTATTTTTACCTGTGGATTGTTTTTTCCGCCGGGATAGCGAAGTCTTTAACATTTGCTTTGAGGATGAGAAAAATGTAATGAAAAATTATTTGAATAAAGAAAAATTTTTCAGACCATGCCGTCCCGGCCGCGAAAGGCATTAAGCATGTTCTGGTTAACTCGAGTCTGACGTACCGGAGAGTGTGCGGCTGTCTGCAAAATTCCCCGTTTAGCCTGAAACATATTATAAACATTTTTAGATATTTTCTTACGGGGAGCTCGCATCTTGGATGCCTGCTCGGTTTTATTCCCGGCGGAAACATTTTCTTTTTTGCCTTCATGGGGACTGACAATGTCACGGGTAACCAAAGCCGCATCAAGTCCGCAGCTGACAGCCGTTCCGACGCCGGGAATGCAACTGGCCGCTCCGGAAGCTAATTCTCCGGCAGCGCCGAGATAATCGCCTTCCTGTGCTCTTTGCCAGGCAAAATAAGCACCGGCAGCCAGACTGACGCCCGGAATTTTTTTTAACAGAGTTTTTCCTGCGGCTTTTCCTGCGATTTTTCCCGCAGTTTTTCCGGCCGCTTTGCCTGCTGTTTTTTCAAGGGTTTTGCCGAGGCCTTTTTCCGCAGATTGAGCAGCTTTTTGTTCGGCTTTTTTTCCAAAACGGCTTTTCAGTTTTTGCCAGAAATTCTTTTTTGTTTTGCCGGGTTTGTCTTTTCCCGGTCCGGCTTTGTCCTTTTTATTTTTTCCGTCAAGGTCAAAATCAGGAGATTTATCATTATCGTCAGATCTTTTTCTCTTTAAGTCCGTATCATCATTCTCTTTATTGTCTTTTTCATTTTTTTTAGGGGAGACAACGCGGGTTACCTTATTGCGGGCCTGCATCATGATGTCATTTTTCTGATCGGAAGAAAGTTTATCTTCCATCATATTGTAAGCGTCGTTGAAACGGGGATTTTTCAAAATATCTTCCATGGTTACGTCGCCTTTTACATCTTCTTTCTGATTGGCAATCGTATTAATATCGGCGGCAGCCAGAAACACATTTAAAAAATCTTCCACATCAAAAGATTTTTTGATTTTTTCGGCATTTTTATCAGAGATTTCTTCGCTGTAGTCAACCATATTTCCTCCGATTCTTCATAATAATTATAATATCATAATATTTGCTTAATATCAAGGCGTTAATCTTTTACCATTCGTCGCCCGGAGTTTGGCTCCCGGCCGCAAAAAGATCTTCTAAAGTAATGTTGCCGCCATACATCCGTGGTCTTCCGTTGTCATACACCGGGGCGGCGAATGTCAGCACAAAAGCATCGGCCTTGTCCGGCGAACGCCCCAACACCTCGCGGATGTCGTCTTTTTTTATCAGCTTCAGCCGCCCGTATTCGTCATAACCCAGAGGCACCGCAAACAACTCATTGATAAAAACCTCGTCATCGGGAATCTGCACCGGCAAATCGCCCTCAAACCATGCCGCCGCTTCGCCGTACATCTCCGCCCGTTTGTTATAATACCGGTCGGACTTTATCGCCTTGCCGCCGAAATTAATCCCTTTCACCACTTCCGCAAAGCCCCGCGCCGCCAGAATATCATAAACCCCG
>CASEQD010000066.1 GCA_949289935.1 uncultured Pseudomonadota bacterium
GCAGTCGGCAGATATTTCACAAGGAGTTGAACAAGACGGCTGGGGTGATCAGGGGGTATTTGTCGGTTACGCTTGTCAGGGTACGGGCAACATCAGCCGTGAACAATATCTGGCCAAAAAATTATGCAACGCCTTGTATGAGTATGCTTTGCAAAACATCCACCTGGGCATTGACATCAAAACGCAGATTACACTTGATGAGCTTGGCGGTGTGGAAACGGTGGTTGTGGCTGTTCCGATGCTTAAAGATGTTGACCTGACGACTTTTATTGTTTTGGCATTGGGAGAGGAGCCGAAAAATATTATTGTCAATGGCACGGGAACATATAAATATCATTCATCAGTGGCTGATTGCGGCGTGACCGGTCGGAAGCTGGCGTGCGATTTTTATGGAACGGCTTGTCCGATTGGGGGCGGCAGTCCATGGACAAAGGATGCCAGCAAGGCCGATGTGACACTTAATTTTTATGCCCGTAAACTGGCCTTGGAATATTTGCAAGACAATGACGAGTGTTTTGTTTATCTCTCTTCCTGCATTGGCCGGTCAGAACTACCGAGCGCTATCGTGAAAACAGTTAAGCATGGTGTGGCCACTGAACATTCTTTGCAGATTAATAAGAAACCGTCCGAAATTATTACCGAGCTTGGGCTGAATAGTCCTGTGTTCGCGAGGTTATCTCGGGAAGGATTCTTATAGATGTAATAAATTTAGGAAATTTTTAAGCATATTGTCTTTACACTAATGCGAAGTAGACTCCGGAGAACGTTATGGAAAACAATATTGTTATATATCAAACCCAAGACGGTCAAACTGATATTGATGTCCGGCTTGAAAATGATACTGTCTGGCTAAGCCAAAAGCAAATGGCTACGTTGTTTGAAAAAGATGTTCGTACTATCAATGAACATATAAATAATGTTTTTTCTGAAGGTGAATTGGAAAAAGATTCAACTATCCGGAAATTCCGGATAGTTCAAACGGAAGGTAAACGTAAGGTTGAACGTAATATTGATTACTACAACCTTGATGTTATTATTTCTGTTGGTTATCGTGTTAAGAGTGTTCGAGGTACACAATTTCGTATTTGGGCGACACAAAAATTAAAAGATTATCTTGTAAAGGGTTTTGCCGTTAATGAAAAAAGGTTACGGGAAAAGACTGAACAAATTAAACAATTGCAACATAGCGTCAACCTGCTTAACCGCTGTGTAGAAAATCAAGCGCATAATTTAGATGAAGCTCAACAACTGACTAAACTAATGAGTGAGTTTGCCAACGGATTAGCTTTGCTTGACGACTTTGATAACAAACAATTGGATCGTGCCGGAAATACAGTTAAAGAAGCTGTGTTTATTGATGTTCCGGAATTTTTAGGTGTCATTGATAAAATGAAACCGGAATTTGGTTCGGATATTTTTGCCAATCCCAAAGATGACAGCTTTAATAGTTCCGTCCGTCAAATTTATCAGACTTTTGGAGGAAAAGACTGCTATCCGTCTCTGGAAGAAAAAGCGGCAATGTTACTGTATTTGATTGTAAAGAATCACAGTTTTTCCGATGGTAACAAACGTATTGGCGCAAATTGCTTTCTCTATTTTATGCAAAAGAACGGTATGCTTTATAAAAACGGAGAACCAATTATTAACAATGCAACTCTTGCCACGCTGACTATTTTGATTGCTGAAAGCAAACCAGAAGAAATGGAAACAGTCAAACAAGTTGTTATCAGTATTCTTAATAGAAATTAATCATAATTACAGAGTGGTAATATTTTATACTATAATGATTTTTTATAGATGAAATCTTACTTATCGGTAAGATTCTCGTTAATTTTTTATAAAATATATGTTAATCTTACCGAGAGGTAAGAAAATATCTTTTAGCGGGTCCTTACTTACTATCGTTCGTATGCGGGGGCGCAAGCCGCGGCGCAATTCTAGCGTCCAGCGTTTTTGTTTACTGGTCGGCATATCTCTGAAAACCAAGCAAAACAAGGTTTTCGGAGATATTTTGTTTTTGGCGGCTGGTCGCCCCGTGTTTTTGTCTGGTCACTTTTTTTTACGGAGAAATTTATGGAATTTCTAGAGAATTATCCGGTGGATAAGCTCATTCCTTATGCACGTAACTCGCGCACACATAATGATGAGCAAATCGCTCAGATTGCCGCCAGCATCAAAGAGTTCGGCTTTACCAATCCGATTTTGATCGGCGCGGATGATGTCATTATTGCCGGGCATGGTAGACTGCTTGCGGCTCAACGCATGGGGCTAAAAGAAGTTCCGGTTATCCGTCTGCCGCATCTGACCGAGACTCAGCGGCGGGCGTTGGTCATCGCCGACAATAAAATCGCTCTAAATGCCGGCTGGGATGAGGAGATGCTGGCGCTGGAGATGAAAGAACTGGGCGAGCTGGAGTTTGACCTTGATATTTTGGGATTTTCCGAAGAGGAATTAAAAGAACTGGATGCTTTCGGCGAGCCGGAAACGTTTTCTGATGCCAATGAGGACGAAGTGCCGGAAGTCCCTGAAGAAGCGGTGACCAAGCCCGGTGATATCTGGCTTCTAGGCGAACACCGTCTGCTGTGCGGCGATACCACCATATATGACGATGTCAAAACACTGATGCAAGATGACGTTGCGGCCATGATTTTTACCGACCCTCCGTATAATGTGAACTATGGCTCAACCATGAAAGACAGTCTGCGTTATCATGCCGGAACGCTGGGCGGACGTAAAATTATGAATGATAATCTCGGC
>CASEQD010000067.1 GCA_949289935.1 uncultured Pseudomonadota bacterium
CAGGCGGTATTTTGTGGTATAATTTCCTTAATAGTTTACGAAAAACGCTGGTGGAGACGAAATACAATGGCGGAAGAAGATGAAACCCGTAAAAAATCTGGCAAAATGCCGAATTTTGCCGAATATGAGCGCCAGAGAATTCTTGATGCGGCTGCAGCGGCAAGAAAAGCGGTTTTGCAGCAAAAAAATGGTGCGATTGATGATAATAAAGCCAAAGAACAGGGGACTTTGAAAACGGTATGGAGCATTTTTAAAGAAGCTTGGCACAAAAACGGCAAGGATTTTAAGAAAACTCTCGGTTTTAAGACCGGAGAATCGGTTTTGAGCGGGTTATATCCGTATTGTTCAAATTTGTTGTTTGGGTCTCTTCCGGGGCTTGTTAGCGGTGCAAGCGGGGCAACGACAAGATTTTTCGGAGCAGCGGTATTGGAAGTTGTGCGCAAAAGATTGGCTGATGTCTGCCGTTTTAAAGCGAAAATGTCGGAAATTGTTTTAAATGATACTCACACCAATGCTGCGACCGGTTCTCTATATGAAGATATTTTACATAAGCCGCGGCCTTATTTTAAAGATAACGCACCGGCGGCTTTGAGCGGTGTGATTTCCGAAATTACAACGGCAAAAAATACTTTATTGAACAGAGCGGTGGAATGTATGTCCAAGGCGGTTGTTTTCGGTATCAGTTCCGTCAGTTTGCTTGCCGTTGACCCGGCGTTGGCTGTGGGAGTTCTCGGAGTAACGGCTTTGACATCGGAGTTTGGCGGATATATGAATAATGCCTATCGCAAGCTGAATAGCAAAATGCGTTCTTTTAGCAACAGAATTTACCGCGATAACAGTGATTCAATAAAAAATACGCCGTTGGTTCAGGATACAAATCGTGTTGAACAGGAAACGAAGCTGATGCGAGGCAGGCTTGGCAAATCCAGCAGAATTACGCAAAAAATTACATACGCTAAAAGCAAGGCTTATTTGCAGATGAAAACGGTTATAAACGTTTGTATGGAGGGATTGATTATGGCGGCGGCTTTTGCCGATGTCGTCAAAACGGGGGATATTGGCAGATTTGCACTTATTAGTTCCGCTTCCTGGCAGATGATGGGATCCGGCAATATGTTGTCCGAACTGTGGAATGATATGCAGGCAGGAACGCACAGATTTATTGATGCGACTAAAAAATTGATAACGCCGAAAGAGCTTGAACGCACAATGGGAAAAGAGAAATTGTCGGAAAATGATACAAAAATCAGTGTCAGAAATGTCAGTTTTGCTTATCCGATGATTAAAGATGTTACGGATATGAGTTTGACCGAGGCGCAGAGCAGGGAGGGCGAAATCAAAAGGACAGAAAATGTTTTGAAGGATTTGAGTATTGATTTTGACAAGGGACAATTAACGGCAATTGTCGGAACATCCGGTCACGGGAAGTCCACATTGATGAGTCTTATCCGCCATGATTATGATGTGCAAGACGGGCAAATTTTTATCGGAAGCAAGGAAATCCGCGAATTGTCGGATGAAGAGCTTAATGCGCAAATTTCTTTTGTGGATCAAAAGGTTCATTTTTTTGATGAGAGTATCCGTTATAACCTGCGGTACTTTAACCCTCAGGCGACGGATGAGGATATTATGGCTGCCTGCCGCAAGGCCGGGTTTGAGGAAGATGTTAAGAAATTTCAAGATGGGTTGAATCATAAAATCGGGCAAGACGGGGCAAAACTTTCCGGCGGCCAACAGCAACGTCTGGCTTTGGCGCGGGCCTTTTTGACGGATAAGCCGATTGTTATTATGGATGAGCCGACGACTGGTCTTGATGCAAAATTAAGTATGCTTGTTGTAGAAGAGCTTAAAGCGCTGGCAAAAGAAAAAACGGTTATAATGGTAACGCATAATCCGGCAGAGATAGCCTTGGCTGACAGGGTTGTCGTTATGGAAAAAGGCAAGGTTACGGCGGACGGGGCGCCGACGAAGTTGATACAAACAAGCGATTTTATGCGACAGGTTTTAACTAAAGAAGATTTAAAAAATAAACGCCAATTGTATAATCAGGTGGTTAAGGGTGAAAATCCGATGCAAACGGCGGCGACAATCTTAAACAGAGAAGCAGATGGCGAGGTTTTGTCTGATGAAGAAAGAAAGCAGAAACGCAGATTGCTTGAAGCTCATAAACGGGCGTATGTTGGCGTGCGGAAAAATGCGATAAAGAGCCGGCGTGAAGATGAGGG